>NZ_CP085953.1:1200000-1890620 GCF_020735385.1 Granulicatella elegans
AAAATGGGCAATTAGTCATTGTGATTCAAAAGAAACAAGGAGCTCCAAGTGCTCAAAAGAAAATGGAAGAAGTATTTGGTAACTGTGAAAGAATTCAATGGGATAAAGGATATTGGATTTTAGTAAGTACAAAAGTTTAAAGGAGAATATTATGACAAGAAGAGAAAAGATGAAAAAGAAAAAAAGAAAGAAAGGCTTTAATTGGAGAATATGGGTGGCCGGACTATTATTCATTATTGCAGGATTGCTATTTGCTGCTGGACCGATTCGTTCTTATATGCTAGCACAATTCCAACAAGAGCATACGCAACAATTAAGTAAGGTTACCGCAGCCGAAGTAAAAGAAAATGAAACTCAAGATGCAGAGTTTGATTTTTCAACGGTTGAGCCTTTAGATTTACAATCAGTGCTTAAAGCGAAGATGGATACGTCTAAGTTTTTAACTTTAGGAGCAATTGCTGTTCCAAGTGTGAAATTAAATTTACCAATTTATAAAGGAATTTCTAATCCAGTGTTATTAGCGGGAGCTGGAACAATGAAACCAACTCAAAAAATGGGGGAAGGAAATTATGCATTAGCGAGTCATCACTATTTTTCAGATGAAAAATTATTATTTTCACCATTAATTAAATTAAAAGTTGGCGATAAAATCTATTTAACAGATATGGAATATGTCTATGAATACGAAACTACAAGTATCGATTTAGTGGAAGCTTATCAAGTTGAAGTGATTTATGATGTACCAGGAAAAACAGAGATTACTTTAATTACATGTGATGATTTACAAGCTTCTCGTCGTTACAGCTTTAAAGGAAAATTCGTTTCAAAAACACCAATTAGTGATGTCACTGAAGATGTAAAACAAGCATTTAATATTGATTTTACAACGTTATAAAGGCAGGTGGAGTAATTGGCAACTATTCAAGATATTGCGAAAAAAGCTGGTGTAACGAAAAGTACCGTTTCAAGATATTTAAATGGTGGATCGATTAGTTTAGAAACAGCGCAAAAAATTGAAAAAGTTATTAAAGAAGAAAATTATACGCCAAGCCCATTTGCTCGAAGCTTAAAAGCGAAATTAAGTTCCATGATTGGTGTGATTGTACCAAGAGTAGATTCAGCTGCTACTGCTCAGACATTAATGGGGATTGATGAAGTTGTTGAAGAATTAAACTATGAATTTATTATGAATAATGCCAGACAAGATAGTAAAAGAGAAATTAAAGCTATTGAAACTTTTGCTCGAAATAAAGTTGCCGGTATTATCTTGATTGCAACAGAGATAACTTCAGCACATATTACAGCAATTAAAAATTGTCCAGTCCCCGTTGTAATAGTTGGACAAGAATATGATGAAATTCATAGCGTAGTTCACGATGACTATGCAGCAGGGTTTGAGTTAGTTAAAAATCTTGCAGAATTAGGTTATCATGAATTAACTTATGTAGGAGTTTCGAAACGAGATTATGCAGTTGGAGTTGTTCGAAAAGAAGGGATTTTTTCAGGAGCAAAAGCTCATCAATTTGAAAAAATTGAACAGTTAGAAGGAGATTTCTCATCTCAAAAAGCATTGACCATCGGGATGGATTTATTTAAAGATCAAACACATTCTTTAGTCATTGCAGCAACCGATAAGATTGCAGTAGCTTTAATGAAAGCCGCTCAACAGTGTGGTAGAAAAATACCTGAGGAAGTTGCGATTGCGGGATTTGGTGGATATGAAATTGGTCAATTTATGAATCCAACATTAACAACGGTTGAATATCAGTTTAAAGAAGCTGGAAGAGTCTCCATGAAAGTTTTAGAAAAATTAATTCGAAACATTCCTTGCGAGATAAAAACGACGATTCCAGTTCATGTAAAACTAGGAGAAAGTACAAAAAAAGCTAGAAATTAGGAAAACACCTAATTTCTAGCTTTTTTATAAGGTTCAACATGAATATCTATGAAATTGATTCCGAAGTGTTCAGCGAGCTCTGTTTCGATTTCTTCTGTTATTTCATGACTTCTCCAAACGGTTAAATTAGGATCCATACAAACAGTTAAATCTAAATAAATATTAGAACCATATCGTCTAGCTTTCATTTCTTCAATACTTTTAACTTCTGGGTGAGAGAGTATGAGAGGTTTATATTCTTTCATTTCTTCTGTTTCAAATCCGTCCGTTAATTGGAAGGTACTTTCACTGAAAACATCATAAGCAGTTTTTAAAATCATCATTCCGACAATAAAAGCCATCACTCCATCTAACCATGAGAGTCCTAAAATTGCTGTGAAAATGGCAATAGAAGTAGAAATACTTGTTAAGGCATCACTATAATTATCCTTTGCTGCTGCTTTTAGCCCGATAGAATTTATTTTTTTAGCTAGTGAATCGTTAAAACGATAAACTCCGTACATCATTATACCAGAAATAAATCCTACTAAAGCAGTAATGAGTGATGGGAGTTCTGGAGTTGGATTCATAATAGTAGTCCAAGAGTTTCTAATAACTTCTATTCCAATGATACACATAATAAAAGAAGTAATGAGGCTTGCAAGAGTTTCAAATTTCCAATGTCCATAGGGGTGATTTTTATCGGCAGGTTTTTGTGAAATTTTTAAACCTATAAATACTAAAATGGAAGATAAAACATCTGTTAAATTATTTAAGCCATCTGCAAAGAGTGCTTGAGAGAAAAATAATTTTCCAAATAGTAATTTGCTACTTGAAAGAATGATGTAAGTGATAATACTTAGAATTGCACCTTTTTCAGCTTGTTTTAAACGTTGAGTAGCGTTCATTTCATTTCCTCGATTCTGTAAAATTTATTATAAAATTATAACAAAAAAAGACTGAAAATAAAAAGAAAATGCTATGAAGGTAATTTTATTTGAAAATATGTATGAAAATGACATAATAAATCTCTTTTTTTGACTATCTCTTGAGGAATTCTTTTGGTATAATAAAAACAATTGAAACGAAAGAGAGTGAAGTAAATGGCAACAGCATTAATTGTATATGCTAGTTTAACAGGAAACACAGAAGAAATTGCAGATATTTTAGCAGAATCATTAGAAGAACAAGGAGTAGAAGTAGATATTAAAGAATGTACTTCTGCTACAGCTGATGAATTTCATGACTATGATATTTGTGTAGTCGCAACTTACACTTATGGTACAGATGGTGATTTACCAGATGAAATCGTTGATTTTTATGAAGAATTAGAAGAAGAAGATTTATCAGGAAAAATATATGGAGCATTAGGTTCTGGAGATACTTTCTATGATAAATTCTGTCAATCAGTATTAGATTTTGATGAACAATTTGCTAAAACTGGTGCGACAAAAGGTGCAGAAAATGTATTAGTTGATTTAAATGCAGAAGAAGAAGATGTGAAAAATATCGAAGCTTTTGCGAAAAGTTTAGTAGAAAAATTAGGATAGAAGAGAAGGTAACAGTTTGGAAATAAACTGTTACTTTTATTTATGGAGAAAAAAGATGTATCAAACAATTGAAGGGATTGCGGAATATTTAGAAGTAGATATTGCGTATGTATTATATTTAATTCGTGAAAAGCAAATTTCTACGATTACAGTGGATGATGAAGTCCTCATTAATCGATCTCAATTTGATTTTTTTATGAAGCAACGTCAAAAAATGATTGAAGAATACCAAAAATACTTAGATGAACCGATTCCAGAAGATATTGATATTAAGGATGAGGATTAAAAAAAGGTTGCCAAGACAGGCAACCTTTTTTGATGTATTCATTATTTTAAGTAAGCAGCAGCTTGTGCTCCAGCTTGACGTCCAAAGATGATGATGTCAGCTACAGCGTTACCACCGATACGGTTAGCACCGTGAACTCCACCAGTTACTTCACCAGCAGCGTATAATCCATTGATAACTGAACCGTCTTCTTTTAATACTTGAGCGTTTGTATTAATTTTCAAACCACCCATTGTGTGGTGAATACCAGGTGCGATTTTGATTGCGTGGAATGGACCAGTTGTTAAGTCGTGATCCATAGCAGTTGAACGACCAAATTCGCCATCTTTTTTATCAGCAACAGCTTTGTTCCAAGCTTCTAAAGTTGCTTTTAAGTTTTCAGCAGGTACACCAATTTCTTTTGCTAAGCCTTCTAATGTATCAGCAGTTTTTACTAACCCACGTTTTTGATAGAATTTAACAGCTTTAGCACGATCTGTTAATGCATTATCTAAAATTAAGTATGCATATTTTTCTGGTAATCCGATAATTGCTTGAGATACTTTATCACGAGTTTCCATTTCATTGAAGAAACGTTTACCATCTTGGTTAACAAGGATTGCACCTTCACCACGAACTGATTCAGAAATTAATGTTGAAGTTGTTTGTTCAACAGTAGGGTGGATTTGGATTTCTCCCATATCTACAGTTGCAGCACCGATTTCTTTGGCTAATACAACACCGTCACCAGTTGAACCTTTTTGGTTTGTTGTTACAAATCCGTTTAATTCAGGTTTGTATTCAGTAACCATTTCCATATTTGCGCCGAAACCACCAGTTGTTAAAACAACAGCGTTTGAAGCAATTGTTTTTTCATTTCCGTCGATCGTTACTGTAACGCCAGTTACTTTACCATCTTTTTCATTTACTTTGTTTACAACTGCGTTTACAAATACTGGAATTTCACGTTCTGATGCATTACGTAATAATCCAGCTACTAAATATTCACCAACAGCTGAACCGTCTGCAGGACGGTGAGTACGTTTTTCACTCATACCACCAGTTGTTGTTAAGTTACTTAATGTAATTCCCATAGAATCTAACCAATCAATAGCAGAAGCAGAGTTATCTACTAAGAAGTGTAATAATTCAGGATTGTTTGTTCCGTGTCCACCTTTTAAAGACTCTGCATAGAATTTATCGTTTGAATCTTTAATTCCATTTGCTTCTTGGAATTTAGTTTGAGAGGCATTCATCCCTGCAGAAGATTTAGTTGTGTTTCCTCCTGCTGTTGCCATTTTTTCTAAAATAACTGGGTTTTTACCAGCTTCTTTAGCTTGGATAGCTGCTGATAAACCAGCACCACCAGAACCAACGATTACAACATCATAGCTGTCTTTTAATGTTGAAGGATCTGCATATTTTTGAGCAGATGCACTTGCAACAGCTTCTGTTTTAGTTGTCTCCTTTGTTGTTTTTGTAGTACTACTATTTCCGCAAGCAGATAATAATAGCACTGAGGCGAAGGCTAAACTAGCCATAAGACTTTTCTTCATCTCTATTCTCCTTTTTTGTGAATAATTTTTTTTGCCTTAAATATCCTAACATAAATTTCATTAATTTTCAATATGTTACAAAATTGTTACAAAATAGTGATGAGAAAAATATAAAAAAGTTGTTGACAATTGATTTGAATCAGCGCATAATAACGACATCAAACGAAAAGGAGTTAGGAACATGAACCAAGTATTCGTATTACAATTAAATACTCGTTGGCAAAGCCACTAGATACAGGTTGTTCTTAACGTACATTTTGTACATATAGATACAACCTTCATTGACGTGAAATTGTATCTATGTGGCAAACTATAACTATGAACGAACTCGACCACGTAGATTCTTATCAAAATGAACCTACGTGGTCTTTTTGTATTTATCGAGTTCACTCAAACTGATTTAGTTATATTGGAGGAATTTATTATGAAAAAAAATAAACGAATTTTAGGATTTTCATTAGTATTATTAGTCGTATTATTAGGATCATTGATTTACAATACAGTACAAAAATCATCACAAAAGACAATAAATACACAACAAGTAGCACAAACAACTCAAGATAAAAAAGTGAAATTAGGAGTATTACAATTATTAAGCCATCCAGCATTAGATGCAATTTACCAAGGGATTCAAGATGAATTAGCTAAAGAAGGTTATGAAGCAGGTAAAAACTTAGAAATTGATTTCCAAAATGCACAAGGGGATCAAAGTAACTTAGCATCAATGAGTGAAAAATTAGTTTCTAACAAAAATGACGTGATTGTTGGAATTACAACACCTGTAACATTATCATTAGCAAATGTAACAAAAGATATTCCAATCGTAATGGGTGGGATTACTTATCCAGTAGAAGCAGGACTAATTAAAGATGAGAAAAAACCAGGAAACAATATTACAGGGGTTAGTGACCGTACACCAATTAAACAACAATTAGAAATGATGAAACAAGTTGTTCCAACATTAAAAACAGTTGGTATTTTATATACATCAAGTGAAGATAACTCGGTAAAACAAGCTAAACAAGCTGAAGAAGATGCAAAAGCTTTAGGACTAGAAGTAAAAGTTGCAACAATTGTAAATACAAATGATATTCAACAAGTAACAGAAAGTTTAGCAAGCCAAGTAGAAGCAATCTTTGTTCCAATCGACAATACAATTGCAAGTGCAATGTCTACAGTTGTTAAAGCAACAGATGCTAAAAAAATCCCAGTATTCCCTTCAGCAGATACAATGGTTGCTGACGGTGGAGTGTTAGGTTTAGGGGTTGACCAATACCAAATCGGTGTAGAAACAGCTAAAATGGTCGTGGAAGTATTAAAAGGTGCTAAACCAGAAGATACACCAATTAAATTAGCAAATAAAGGTGTTATCTACTTAAATGAAGAAAAAGCAAAAGAATTAGGAATTACAATTCCAGCAGATATTGCTCAAAAAGCACAAAAAGTTACTGCTAAAAAATAACGAATCGTAAAGCGTAGTCTAGAGAAGAAACATATATCATTGAGGGATTAGACAAGAAAGTTGTCTGCTCTCAATGGTTTATTAAAAAGAATACTCATAATGATAGCTGATATGGATGGAATACGCTATAGTAGTCATTGAGTTTCATACACATAGATTTAATAGAAAAGGAAGGAAAATATGGATTTAGTTATTTCAGCGATTTCTCAAGGAATACTTTGGGGAATTTTATCATTAGGTTTATTTATTAGTTTTAGAATTTTAAATATTGCAGATATGACAACAGAAGGAAGCTTCCCATTAGGAGCAGCAACTTGTGTCATGTGTATTCAACATGGTGTACATCCTCTTTTGGCGACATTTATTGCGATGTTTGTAGGCGCCTTAGCAGGATATGTTACAGGATTTTTAATTACGGCATGTAAATTACCTAGCTTGTTAGCCGGAATTTTAACAATGACAGGGTTATTATCTGTGAATTTAAGAATTATGGGTCGTCCAAATTTATCCTTATTAAATTATAAAACGATTTTTAGTTTTTTAGAGGGAATGGAATTACCGAAATATTTTGATATTATTTTAATCGGAATTATATTTGTCGGAATTCTAATCGTAGTGATGTATGTCTTTTTTACAACTGAAATTGGTCAAGCATTAATTGCTACGGGGGATAATGAAAAAATGGCTATTTCTCTTGGAATTAACACGAATCAAATGACAGTATTTGCTTTAATGTTATCGAATGCATTAATTGCAATGGCGGGAGCTGTGTTAGCTCAAAATAACGGTTATGCAGATGTAAACTCTGGTTTAGGAACAATTGTTATTGCGCTAGCAGCAATTATTATTGGAGAAGTGATTTTTGCAGATGAATCATTTGTAGGAAGATTAGTATGTATTATTTTTGGTTCAATTATTTATCGTTTACTACAAGCGTCTATTTTACGATTAAATATTTTTGATCCAAATGATTTCAAATTATTATCTGCAGCATTAATCGCCATTTGCTTAACGATTCCGCAAATTAAACAAGCGATTTATAAAATTAGTCACCGTAAAAGTGTACAATAGGAGGTAGAAGATGGATATTAGAATTGAAAATGTTCATAAAACATTTTACCCAAATACAAATAGAAGTCATGATGCATTAATTGATGTTAACTTAACAATCCATAAAGGGGATTTTATTACAATTGTTGGGGGAAATGGTGCAGGAAAATCAACTTTTTTAAATGCCATTTCAGGAAGTTTTCCATTAGATAAAGGACATATTTATATGGGAGAAGCAGCAGTTGAACAAACAGCTGAATGCGAAAGGGCAAAATATATTAGTCGTGTTTATCAAAATCCAATGCAAGGAACAGCACCTCGTATGACAGTCGCTGAAAATCTTTCTTTAGCTTTAAGAAGAGGACTAAAACGTGGCTTAAGAAAAGGATATACAGCGGAAGAATTAGAACAATTTAAAGCATTATTAACACCCTTGCAATTGGGGTTAGAAGAACGACTAGATGCAGAAATTGGATTATTATCGGGTGGGCAAAGACAAGCAGTTTCGTTATTAATGGCAACATTACGAACTCCTGAATTATTATTATTAGATGAACACACTGCTGCACTAGATCCAAAAACACAACGAAAAATTATGCAATTAACAAAGGAAATTATTGAAGAAAAACAATTAACTGCTTTAATGATTACGCATAATTTATCAGATGCCTTAAGATATGGAAATCGTTTAATGATGATGCATCGTGGAAAAATTATTCGAGTGTTCGAAAAAGATGAAAAAGATGTACTAACAGAAGAAAAATTATACCAATTAATGGCAGAATTAGACGAAGCAGATTTCAATCAAGAAGCTTAATAATGGACAGGCAGACATTTGTAATGAGTGTCTGCTTTTTTGTATAGAATTTATCATTTATTTAGAATTACAGTTTTTATTCTAATGGAATTTGGTATAATAGAAATAATTAGAAATTGAAAGGATGTTTTAAAGTGGGATTGTTTAATAGTAAACAATTTGGAAAGAGCAGTTATATTGCAATAGGTGCTGTTATAGGAATACTAGTTGGAACAACGGTAAGTTTATTCCGCTTATTTCTTGGAAAAATATTAGAAGGAGTTGTTACCGTTTATTCATATTTACAAGAATCTCCAGAATGGATACCGGTATGGTTCATATTTTCTATGGTAATGGCTGTGATTTTAGGTCAAATTGTAAAAAGTGATCCAGATATTAAAGGGAGTGGGATACCACAAGTAGAACTACAATTACAAGGCAAATTGGACATGAATTGGTGGTCTGTTTGTTGGAAAAAATTTGTGGCGGGATCTATTTCGATTGGGTCAGGATTATTACTTGGAAGAGAAGGGCCGTCTATCCAATTAGGAGCTTCTGTAGCACAAGGAGTAGCGGAAGGATTGAAGAGTAATCGAGTTCAAAAAAGTATATTGATTTCAAGTGGTGCGGGCGCTGGATTAGCGGCAGCTTTTAATGCACCAATTGCTGGTTTAATGTTTGTATTAGAAGAAGTTCATCATACATTTAGTCCATTAGTGGCTTTAACTACTCTAACGGCTGCTATCGTTTCAAATTTCGTATCATTAAATATTTTTGGAGCACGCCCTTCTTTAAATTTAGGAAATGATCAATTATTTCCAATGACGCATTATGGGTATGTGATTGTATTAGGAATTGTTTTAGGATTATTTGGATGGATATATCATCATTATACTTTAAAATTACCAGCCATTTATGGAAATTTATTCCCGTTTATCCCTAATTACTATTATTGTATCGTTGCTTTTATTGCGATTATCCCATTAGGATTATGGAATCCACACGTATTAGGTGGTGGCGGGGAAATGATTTTAGAATTGCTTCAAGAAAATCATACGGTTCAATTTTTAGCATTCTTATTTATTCTTCGTCTATTTTATTCCATGCTTTCTTATGGAACAGGACTACCAGGGGGTATTTTCCTTCCGATTCTTTCACTTGGTGCGCTACTAGGTTTAGTTTATGCAGAAGTATTGATTCAGTTTTTTGGAGTAGATCCAAATTTGCGAGTGAGTTTTGTTTTCTTTGCAATGGCGGGATACTTTGCTGCAATTGGGAAAGCTCCTTTAACTGCTTTATTACTTGTAACAGAAATGGTTGGAGGATTAAACCAATTAATGCCACTGGGAATTTGTACGTTGACAGCTTATATTGTAGCTGACTATTTGAAGATGGGTCCAATCTATGAAATTTTAGCGGAACGTTTAGATTCAGAATATCCGCATGAAACAAAAGGTAAACGAACAACTTTTGAAGTACCGGTAATGGTAGAAAGTCCTTTAGTAGGAAAAATGATTCGAGATATTCCGTGGCCAAAAGATATCGTTATTGCGACTGTGAGAAGGGGAGCAAAAGAAGAAATTACTCGTGGTGACACAATTATGCGACCTGGAGATATCCTTATTGTTGTTTGTGATGAAGGATTACTTGGTGAAAGATTTGAAACAATGACACTATTATCCAAGGAATTACCGTTTTCTTAAACTTTATGGTATACTTCCTATGATAAATGGAAATGAAGGGGGATAGAAGGAAATGACTGAACATAACCTAAGTCCACAAAATGATGACTTAAAAGAATTCGGAGATTCATTTGCAAAATTTTCACGTAAAAATACTAGTTGGCTTTATTTATTATTCATCATCGTTGTATTATTTGGTGTCGTTTATTTATTTAATACGGTTTCTAAACGTACAAAAACACCAATTGAGTCTTATCGAGAAGAGTTTATTCAATTAAAAGGGCAAATTCAACAGCAAGAGTTGAAAATTGAGCAATTAGAGCAACAAATTAAACAATTATCAGAAAAACCATAACATTTTAAATAAAAAGAGTGAAAGTTTTTCTTATTTTTTTACTTTTTTCATTATTTTATTAAGGAATCATTTGAGAGCTTTTCTAAATTTGTTCGGAAATCGACTTGTAAAAGGCTTTCAATTGTGTTATACTGACTATAGTGTTTTTGTTAGGGAAAGAAATGGATATTTAAGAACTCCTTTTTGAACCACAAGCAGAAATATGAATAACCGTGCTTTTGGCACAAGGAGGAAAATGTTCATGGAACAAGGTAAAGTAAAATGGTTTAACGCGGAAAAAGGTTTTGGATTTATTGAACGCGAAGACGGAAGTGACGTATTCGTACACTTCTCAGCTATCCAATCAGAAGGATACAAATCATTAGACGAAGGCCAAGCTGTTGAATTCGAAGTTGAAGAAGGCGCACGTGGTCCTCAAGCTGCTAACGTAGTAAAACTATAATTTTATCAATTAAGAAAGAGGTTAGGAATTTCCTAGCCTCTATTTTTTTTGAAAAGTGATTTGGAAAATAATTTTGACAGTATTTCTAATTCGTTCTACAATGGGTCTATTCTATAAAGAGGTGATAACATGAAAGAAAGAACAGTAGTTCCAGTAGAACAAACATGGGATTTATCATTATTATTCAAAACAGAAGAGGCTTATAAAAAGTCTATTGAATTCTATAAACAATTGGTTGAAAAATTCTGTAAAACATTTGAAAATCAAATCAACACTGTAGAAGCGATTCATCAAAGTTTAGCAGATTATCGTGAAATTTTAGAATTACGTGGAAAAATTGTTCAATATGCAAGTTTAGCAGTAAATGCGAATACAAAGGACAGAGAAGCACAAAATCGTTTAGCACAAACGAGAAAATTAGTCGCAGAATGTGATGCAACATTAAGTTTCTTCTCTCCAGAATTAAGCCAATTAGAGGAAGAGTTGTTAGCAGAAGCTTCAAAAAATCCAGAAAATAACATTTATTTGGAAAGATTATTAGAAGATAAACAACATTTATTATCGAAAGAGGTAGAATCTGTATTAGCGGCACTAGGAAATACATTAGATTTTCCTTATCAAAACTACAATGATATTAAATTCAAAGATATTCAATTCCCTAATTTTATAGTAGATGGAAAAGAATTTGAAATGACATACAATAGTTTTGAAAAACGGTTAGAGTCAGATGAAGATACAAGTGTAAGAAGAAAAGCTTTCGAAGTGTTTTCAAATACATTACGTAAATATGAACATAGTACAGCTTCTGCTTATAATGCTCAAGTTCAAAAAGAAAAAACGATGGCTACTTTAAGAGGATTTGATTCAGTCATTGATTATTTACTAGATTGCCAAAAAGTTTCTAGAGAATTATATCATCGTCAAATTGATTTAATTATGGAACATTTAGCACCGATTATGAGAAGTTATGCTCAACTAATTGGAAAAATTTATCAGTTAGATGAAGTGCGTTATGAAGATTTAAAGTTAGAAGTAGATCCTCATTTTTCACCAAAAGTGAGCTATGAAGAAGCAAAAGCATATATTTTAGATGGGTTAAAACCACTAGGAGAATCTTATCTAGCCATTATGAAGAGAGCTTTTGACGAGAGATGGATTGATTATGCGGAAACGATTGGAAAACGTACAGGAGCATTTTGTGCGTCCCCTTATGGAGCGAACTCATTTATTTTAATGTTCTTTACGGAAAGTATGAATGATGTGATGACATTAGCACACGAATTAGGTCACGCTGGACATTTTCAATTAGCGCATCAACATCAAAATATTCAATTATCAAGACCATCAATGTACTTTGTTGAAGCGCCATCTACTGCTAATGAGTTACTAGTGGAAAATTATTTATTGCAACATGCAACAGATGATAGAATGAAACGTTGGATTATTTCGCAAATGATTGGTAAAACTTATTACCATAATTTTGTGACGCATTTATTAGAAGCGCACTATCAAAGAGAAGTGTATCGATTAGTTGATGAGGGTAAAAATTTAGATGCGGAAGCATTGAACCAAATTTATCGTCAAACATTGGAACAATTCTGGGGAGATTCTGTTGTGCTAACAGAGGGAGCAGAATTAACTTGGATGAGACAGCCGCATTATTATATGGGATTATATTCTTATACTTATTCTGCTGGATTAACAATTGGAACTGAAGTTGCTAAAATGATTCAAGAGAATCCTGATAGAGCTGCTAATTGGGTAGAAGTTCTTAAAATGGGTGGTTCTAAATCTGCAGAGGAGCTTGCTAAGGCTGCAGGGGTAGATGTTTCTACAGATGAGCCGTTGAGAAATACAATTGAGACAATTGGGGAATATGTAAAAGAATTGATTAGATTAACGAATAGACTTGACTGAGGTAGTATTAGGACGGCAGCAGCCCTGCGGTCTCATGCCTAAAAGTTGAGCCTAAGGTCTCAACTTTTCCTGCAATAGAATCTGTGAAGCAGATTCTATTGCTCGTACTACGGTGTCAAGTCTTTCGTTTTTACGTGGATGCATGAGAGAGCGTTAACGAATAGACTTGACTGAGGTAGTACTAGGACGCTAGCAGCCCTGCGGTCTCATGCCTAAAAGTCTTTCGTTACTTACGTGACTACATGATAGAGCGTTAAGATGAGTTTTTGATCTATTACTATATTGCATTCGTTCAAAAAAAGAGTTAGGGGAAGTCCTCTAACTCTTTTTTCATATCTATTTTTGTACCCAACAACGTCCGTCTTGAGCTAATAAGTCAAAACTTTCTTGTGGTCCAGATGAACCGGCAGGATAATTAGGGAATTGTACAGATGAATCATTATCCCATGCTTGGCGAATACGATCTACAAATTTCCATGATGCAGCAACTTCTTCCCAATGAGTGAAGTTCGTCATATCGCCTTCCATACAGTCTAAAATTAAACGTTCATAAGCTTCCGGACTGCTTAAACCAAAATTCTTATCAAAGATTTTTTCTAAATGACTTGTTCGTAATCCGTATGAATTTCCTACCGCTTTTGAATTGATAACAAAGCAGAAGCCTTCTTTAGGAGTAATATGAATAGAAATTCGATTTGAAGGGCATTTTCCTTTTGTTTCGTTTTCGAATAGTGGAGAATCTGCTTCTTTAAACACAACGTCAATCACAGTTGTTTTAGAATCTAAGCTCTTACCTGTACGAACATAAAATGGAACATCTTTCCAACGGTCATTATCGATAAAGACTTTACCAGCTACATAAGTTTCCATATTAGAATCATTCGAAACATTTTGATCTTGACGGTAACCAGGTGAGGAACCATCTAATGAAGATCCATATTGACCACGAACAAAATTTTTAGCAACTTCTTCAGCTGAGTAGTGACGTAATTGTTCTAATACATTAATTTTATTTTGACGAACTGCTTCAAATGATTGAGGTGGTTCCATAGCGACTAATGCTAAAATTTGTAAAATATGGTTTTGAACCATATCTCTTAAAGCACCACTTGTTTCATAGTATCCACCACGTTCTTCAACACCCACTTGTTCAGCCAGTGTAATTTGAACATTATCAATATGATTACGATTCCACATTGTTTCGAAAACACGGTTTGCAAAACGAACAGCAGTAATGTTTTGAATCATTTCTTTTCCTAAATAGTGGTCGATACGATAAATTTGATTTTCATCAAAAGAATGACGTAATTGTTCATTTAAAGTTTGAGCAGATTCATAATCTTTCCCGAATGGTTTTTCAATAATTAAACGATTATAGCCGTTCTCTGTTAATAAAGCTTCGTCTTTTAAATGTTGAGTAATGGTTCCGAAAAATGAAGGAGCCATTGCTAAGTAGAAAATTCTGTTTCCTTCGATGCCATATTGTTGGTCTAATTTTTCAGATAATTCTTTTAATACAACATAATGATGAGTATCCATTACATTATGTGCTTGATAGTAAAAGTGACTAGCGAACTCTTCTGCTTGAGTGACATCTTCTGTTAAACTTTGGATAGATTTTATAACAACTTCACGAAAATGTTCATCCGTCCATTCACGACGAGCTGTACCAATGACCGCAAAATGGTTGCGGATAAATCCTTTTTGAAATAAACGAAATAGTGCTGGGTATAATTTACGACTTGCTAAATCACCTGTAGCACCAAAAAAAGTAATCAATACTTTTTGTTCTTGCATATTGAATGCCCCCTAGTTCAGATTTCTTTTCCAGTGTAAAATATTAAGGGAAAAATGTCTAATAATTGAACTGAAAATGAAATTTATTTTTGTAAATGAAAGATCGGGTTGAAATAAAGGGCATTTCTTGCAAGTAGGAAGTAAAATGTGTTAGATTAAACACAATAGTTCAATTCGTAGGAGTGTATCAAATGACCATAAAAGAATTTTTGAGGATAGCAATTTTCAAACCGACACAATTATGGAAAATTATTGCTAAACCAATGAAGTCCTCAAAACGTGTATTTTTCTTATTAACTTTATTATTAATGTTGCCAGGAATGATTCAAATGACTGCATTATTTCATTCTTTAGGACAGGATTTAGTAGAAATTAGTCAACAATTACCAGAATTTGAAGTGAAAAATCAGCAATTAATCACTCAAGAAAAAAATAAAGGCTTTGTTTATAAAACAGATAGTGTAATATTTGTTTTTGATGAAAGCGGAAAGACAACCAGTGAAGATTTATTAAATGAAACATCTTCAAATACTCCTGTATTCGCCTTATTAAAAGATGGTTTTTATTTAGAAACAACTATTAATCATCAAAAAATTGAGTTAAGCCAGTTAGAAAACATGAATAAATCATTTTTTAAAGATATTGCTGGTACTTTCCAACAAACTATTTGGTTAAGTTTACTCATTGTTTTTGTGCTGTATTTTCTTTTTAATACGGTGTATTTGTTTATTATTTTATGGATTGTTTCTTTTATCGTAAAAGTGATAGCTGTTTTATTTATGAAAGTATATATTCGATTTCCTAAACCGATTGGTTGGCAAGTAGTTCTAGGAGCCGCTGTTTTACCTGTATTAATTTATACGATGATTGATTTACTAGGAATTCGATTTATTGGGCCAGGAGAGTTCCTCTTTTTGGCAACTTCCTTTAATTGGGCTTTAGGAATTCGAGAATTTTTAAAAAATAATCGACCATCATAAAAAAGAGGCTGGGCAAAAAGTCTCAAAAATAGAAGAAAGCACTATAAAATTCTGAAACAGGATTTTATAGTGCTTTTTAGTCTTATAAATTAAACATAGGAGTCTACCTCTGTTATAATAAGTTTGAATGAAATAAAATAAGAAAGGGTGACTCCTATGTACAAAAATTATACCACACCAACAGATACTTTAGAACTAAATTTTACATTAACCGTCCCTAAAAACCACATTGCTCAATTTATTAATCAGTTTGTAGATTCTATTCCAGATTCTATTATCTTTCCTAATACAACATCAAAAATGGGTAGACCTGCTCATCATCCTCGTATGTTATTAAAAATGATTCTCTTCGCTTATACTCGTTCTACGTATAGTGGTAGAAAAATTGTTCAATTAAATGAAGAAAATATTCCGATGCAGTGGCTTTCTCAACAAACTTATGTCTGTTACCATGTTATTAATAATTTTAGAAGTAATGAACAGTTTTCCTCTATCATTAAAAACATTTTCGTATACTTTACTTTATTACTCCAACACTATCATATTATTGATTCAGATAGTTTATTTATTGATGGTACAAAAGTTCAAGCAGATGCCAATCGTTATTCATTTGTATGGCGTAAAGCTATTGAAAGATATGATGAAGCTTTAAATGAAAAAATTAGTACATTATATGATCAATTAATTCAAAATCAAGTGAATATTGCTTTATCAGAAGAAGAAAAAATTACTGAATATGGTGTTCATGCCATGATTGAAGCTACTAATAACTCTCTAGAACAGTTAGAAGAACTCATTGAAGAAGAACCTAAACATATTGTTGGTGGTTCTAAAAACAAACAGAAAAAACGCTTGTTAAATTCTTTTAAACGTCAACTTGAAAAAGATTTTCTGCCTCGTAAAGAAAAATATACGATAGCTAAGGAAACATTTGATAACCGGAATAGTTATTCTAAAACAGATAACGATGCTACTTTTATGTGTATGAAAGAAGATGCCATGAAAAATCGAGAATTAAAACCTGGCTATAATCTTCAAATCGCAACGAATCATCAATATGTTTTAGGTTTTGATGTATTTCCTAATCCTACAGATATGCGTACTCTTAAACCATTTTTAAATTCATTTAAACTATTAGACAAATTTTCTATTATTATTGCGGATGCTGGATACGGTAGTGAAGAAAACTATCAATTGATTCTTGAAGAGTATGAAAAGACACCTTTGATTCCTTACACAATGTACGAAAAAGAACAAACGAAGAAATTTAAAAATGATCCATCTAATAGACAAAATTGGTATTACAATGAAGAGGAAGATTATTATATTGATCATTTAGGTGTAAAATTTAGTTTTAAATATTATTCAACAAGAAACGATAAGAATGGATTTACTCGTAGATTTAAAGTGTATGAGACAGATTCAATTCAAGAAACAGAAGCATTGGATGAATTAGCGAAAACTCCTACTGGACAACAACGTCAAATCCGTGTAAACCAAGTTTGGGAATCTTATAAAGAAACGATTAAAGAAGCGTTACATAGTGACCGTGGAAGTAGTATATATGCTCAACGAAAAATTGAAGTTGAGCCAGTTTTCGGTCAAATGAAGCGCAATTTTGGCATGCGCAGAACTCATGTTAGAGGTAAAAATGCAGTTCATAATGACATTGGTCTGCTCTTTTTAGGGATGAATTTGCAGAGATTAAGGAAATATATCTTAAATAATATGAATCAAGGGTGGTTTATCCCCCTTGATTTTACTGAATTTATTAAAAAGCACGTCCTAATTTTGATTTCAGTCAAAATCGGGACGTGCTTTCTTCTATTTTTGAGACTTTTTGCCCAGCCTCTTTTCTTTATTTACTATTTTTCTTTCTTGAAGATTGACGATTTTGTTTTTTTCGTTCAATTCTTTGTTTTTGTTTAATTTCATGAGTTAGTTTTTTCTTGTATCCAGGTTTAACATGTTTTTTCGCTTTTTTAATCATACCTTTTAAGCGAGGATCTAAGTCAGAACTTTGGGTATTTTTTCTTTTTTCACGGCGAGAACGGTCATAAC
The DNA here is from genome assembly GCF_020735385.1 of Granulicatella elegans. Lineage (NCBI taxonomy): Bacteria > Bacillati > Bacillota > Bacilli > Lactobacillales > Carnobacteriaceae > Granulicatella > Granulicatella elegans. The sequence continues at coordinate 1,217,790 of NZ_CP085953.1, forward strand.
TTTCCACTAATTCTCCATTTTTTAATTCCATTGTTTCAAAAGAGATTCCTTTTGCTTCAAGCGTTTGGATAGCTTGTTCTTGGTTAGGTGTGTAGAAAGTAATTGCTTGTCCAGCTAAACCATTTCGACCAGTACGTCCAACACGGTGAATGAAAAATTCTAATTCACTAGGGATTTCTAAGTTAATCACATGAGAAACACCTTCAATATCAATGCCTCGAGCAGCTAAATCTGTTGCCACAACATATTGATATTCCATTTGTTGAATTTGCTTCATCACACGACGACGTTCACGAGCAGGAATATCTCCATGAATAGTAGCCACTTTTAAACTTTTCTCACGTAAAAAGGCTGTAACTTCATCCGCTTTTTGCTTAGTATTTACGAAAATCAACATTAAGTATGGATGTCCTAGTGTAATCAGTTCAAATAATACTTCTAATGGATTTTGTGTTTTCGTCACTAGTAATTGATTTGTAATCGTTGGTGAAACTAATTGTTTATGTTCTACATGAATAATTTTTGGATTTCCAAGATATTTTTTAAGGAATGGTTTAATTTTATCTGGAATAGTTGCAGAAAATACGGACATTTGTAAATTTTTGGGCATTCTTGAAGCAATTTCATCGACTGTTTCTAAAAATCCTAAATCAAATGTCATATCTGCTTCATCAACGACCATCATCGTTGCCGTTTGAACAAGTAGAGCATTTTCTCGCATTAAATCGAAAATTCTTCCAGGTGTTCCAATGACAATATGAGGAGCTGTTTGTTGTAATTTTTGAACTTGACGAAGTTTGTCAGTTCCACCGACACATTTTTCTAATAAAATTGGAGTAGGAGCATCTTTAATTAATTGAGCAGTTACTCGAACTAGTTGTTCGGCTAATTCACGACTTGGAACAGTAATGACTAATTGTAACTCTTGTTTTTCCGGATTTATTTTATGAATAAGTGGTAGTAAGAAACTGTGACTTTTTCCACTTCCTGTTTGGGATTGCCCGATAACAGATTCTCCTTTTAATAATAAAGGAATAATTTTTTCTTGAATTTTAGTTGGAGTAGAGAATGATAATTTCTCTAAAGCCGTCTGTAAAAATGATTGTAATTGATAATCTGTAAATTTCATGTTTTCATCTCTTTTCTATAATCTAATTTGAAGCGTTGTTATTATACCATAGTTTTTAAGGATTTTAAAAAGAGAACGAATAATGAGAGGGAAAATATTGAAAAAGTAAGCAAAAAAATTGCGTTTACATATCAAATAATGTTATCCTTTAGATATTAAACAGTGATTAAAACTGTACTATTTAGGAGGAATTAATGATGACTTATGAATTACCAAAATTAGCGTATGAGTTTTCTGCGTTAGAACCTCATGTGGATGCTTTAACAATGGAAATCCATCATGACAGACATCATAACACTTATGTAACAAACTTAAACGCAGCAGTAGAAAAACACCCTGCTTTATTTGAAAAAAGTGTGGAAGAATTAGTAGCAGATTTAGCATCTGTACCAGAAGATATTCGTGGAGCTGTTCGTAACAATGGTGGTGGACATGCAAACCACAGCTTATTCTGGACAGTAATTTCACCGAATGGTGGAGGTCAACCTACTGGCGAATTAGCAGCAGCAATCGATAGCAAATTCGGTGGGTTTGATGCGTTTAAACAAGCATTCTCTCAAGCAGCAGCAACTCGTTTCGGTTCTGGTTGGGCTTGGTTAGTTGTTTCAAATGGTGAATTAGAAGTAGTTTCTACTCCAAACCAAGATAACCCATTAACAGATGGTAAAACTCCAATTTTAGGATTAGATGTTTGGGAACATGCTTATTACTTAAACTACCAAAATCGTCGTCCTGATTACATTGCAGCATTTTGGAATGTAGTTGATTGGAATGAAGTAGCTCGTCGTTATGAAGCAGCAAAATAATTTGTAAGAAATTTTGATTTGTTAACTCTTTGAGATTCCAGTGGGAATGCTTGAAGAGTTTTTTTAGTGTGGTATAACTTTGTTTAGAATCATATGAGATGCGTTTATTTATGATTTTTCTTGTACTCCGTGACAGATATTGGACTATCGTATATAATAGGGATACGTGTAAAATAAATTAGTACGAATTAAAAGACAAATAGAGATATTTAAGGAGGAAGTTATGCGAGTAGGGATTTTTACCGATACTTATTTCCCTCAAGTCAGTGGCGTTGCTACGTCTGTGCGAGTGTTAAAAGAAGAATTAGAACGTCTTGGACATACGGTTATTATTTTTACAACTACTGATCCAAATGCTACGATGCCAGAATGGAATATCGTTCGTTTAGGAAGTGTTCCATTATTTTCATTTAAAGAAAGAAGAATTGCCGTTCAAGGTTTTATTGAAGCTTATAAAGTTTCTCAAGAATATGAATTAGATATTATCCATACTCAAACAGAATTTAGTTTAGGATTGCTTGGAAAAATTTTAGGAGCAATGTTGGGGATTCCGACTATTCATACTTATCATACGATGTATGAAAAATATTTACACTATATTGCGAATGGGAAAATTTTAAGACCAAGTCATGTGGCATACATTTCTAAAAACTTTTGTAATCAAACTCGTGGAGTCATTGCACCAAGTCAAATGACCAAAGATAAGTTATTATCTTATGGAGTGACTCAAGAAGTTCGAGTCATTCCAACAGGTGTTGAAATTCCTGAAATGAATCTACAAGTTGCTGAAGAGTTACGTGAAACGTTAGGATATACAAAAGAAGATAAAGTACTATTATCGTTAAGCCGTTTATCGAAAGAAAAAAATATTGCAGCAATATTAAATGCAATGCCTATAATTTTAGAAAAAGATTCATCAGTGAAATGTTGTATTGTTGGTAGAGGGCCAGAAAAAGATCAACTTGAAAAACAAGTGGAAAGATTAGGGATTACATCTCATGTACAGTTCGCAGGTGAAGTGGAGCATCATCAAGTGTCTCAATATTATCAAATGGCGGATCTATACGTGAATGCTTCTGAGTCAGAAAGTCAAGGCTTGACTTATTTAGAAGCTTTAGTCAATAAAATTCCAGTTATTGCGAAGAAAAATGATTATTTACAACAATTTATTACTAAACCAGAATTAGGAATGTTGTTTGAAAAAGATGAAGATATTGCTTCTAGCGTGTTGACTTATTTGGAATGTTGCAATCAAGCTTCTCATCAAGTTGAAGACTTGCAAAATCAATTATTAGAAGAGATTTCTTCTGTAACTTTTGCTAAAAAAGTTGAAGAATTTTATCAAGATGCTATTGATCATTATCAACATGATAAAGAAAATACGAAAACTTGGTTAGAAAAAATGAATTTTTTCAAAATCTATGATGATGATAAGGATGATGAAGAATGAAGAAAATAGGTTTTATTGGAACGGGTGTAATGGGTTCTTCAATGGTGAAGCACTTGTTAAACGCTGGTTATTCGGTTACGGTATATAATCGAACAAAAGAAAAAGCGCAAGCAGTTGTAGATGCCGGAGCTACATGGGCGGATAGTCCAAAAAAAGTAGCAACTCAGTCTGATGTCGTGTTAACAATTGTAGGCTATCCAACAGATGTTGAAGAAGTTTACTTTGGTGAACAAGGGATTTTTCAGGGATTACAAGAGGGGATGGTACTGATTGATTTAACAACGAGTACTCCTTCTTTAGCGAAGAAAATTGCAGAAGAAGCTGAAAAACTTTCATGTGAAGCCTTAGATGCTCCAGTTTCTGGCGGCGATTTAGGAGCGAAAAATGGAACCTTATCTACAATGGTTGGAGGTAAGGAAGCTGTATTTGAAGAAGTACGTCCAATTTTAGAGACCTTTTCAAATACAGTCACGTTACAAGGAAAAAATGGAGCTGGTCAACATACTAAAATGGCGAATCAAATTATGATTGCTGGTACAATGACAGGATTAGTTGAAATGTTAGTGTATGCAAAAGCTGCAGAATTAGATTTAGACAAAGTACTTCAAACAGTCGGAGCAGGAAGTGCAGCGAACTGGTCATTGTCGAATTACGGACCAAGAATTTTGAAAAAAGATTATAGTCCAGGATTTTTTGCAAAGCATTTCTTAAAAGACTTACGAATTGCGATTGATGAATCAGAAAAAATGGGATTATTTTTACCAGCAACTTTACAAGCAAGAAAATTATATGAAACAGTTTGTGATGATGGTTACGGCGATTTAGGAACTCAAGCGCTAATCCACTTATATTGGACACTTCCAGAATAAAAATTATAAAAAAGTATGATTTTTAAAAGGATTTTCATATAATCTAAAAAAGTTTTATGGTAGAATAGAAATTAAGAAAGCTGAAAGGGGTAAAGCAACATGAAACCTTCACAACTAGTTGCAATTGTGCAACGTCTACAAACAATGGCGGATCAAAGCACGGATATTGAAATTCGTCGTTTTGAAAAAGATGGTGTTGAAAAATGTGTTGTGACATTTAATCAAGAAGCAGATAGCTTTGAGTTAGAAGAGTGTGAGACAAAACAAACATTCCAATTTGATGATATCGATTTAGTCGCAATTGAAATTTTTGAACTATTACAAGATTAATGACTTTGTGATAAACCACGGCGCCTATAACATGTGTGCTGTGGTTTTTCAATATTTATACATAAGAAAAATTTGGAATTGCGATGAAAGTAGAAAAAGATTTATTCCATGAACCATATCGTGAAACATTAATTCCGTTTTTAACACCGGTACGCAAGCTTGCAAAAAAAGAAGCGATTGGTACGTGCTTAAGTGGAGTGGGTTCAACCGTGATGGTGTTATCTTCAAAAGATAAAGCACCAAGTATTGCCCAATATTTACAAGAGCAATTACCAAGCGAATTAGAAAATTATACTATTCAAGTATTGACTATCGATCCATTAGGCGTTCGAGTTGAAAAAAGATAACAAAGATAGAGGAGAAATATGTCCATTAAACTAACACCAACGTGGTTGATGAAAGATTATTCATCCATTTCCATTGAGTTTTTAAAAAAACAATCAATCAAAACAATTTTTGCAGATATTGATAATACATTAGTGGAGTGGGACGAATTAGATACAAATGAAGCTTTACAAACATGGGTTCAAAAGTTGACAGAAAACCAGATTGAAATCATTTTAGTATCTAACAATCGAAAAAATCGTATTGAAAGAGTGGCTGAACAATTAGGTGTTCCGTACGTTTTTCCAGGACTAAAACCACTGCATAAAGGATTTAAAACAGCATTGAGTAAAACAACTGCAACAAAAGATGAAATAGTGATGATTGGAGACCAATTATTGACAGATATTTTAGGGGCAGGAACTTTTGGCATTAAAACGATACTAGTAAAGCCTTTAAAGTTATCAGATGCTAAAAAAACAAGAGTGAATCGCTTTTTTGAAAATCTAATCCTAACGATATTATATGGAAAAAATTACTCAGAGAAATGGGAGGAGAAAATCCATGACTGAAAACCACTATTTTTGTATGGGATGTGGCGCAACCATTCAAACAGAAAATCATGAAGAAATCGGCTATACTCCTACAAGTGTATTGACGAAAATGTTAGAACAAGAAGAACCCGTTTATTGTCAACGTTGTTTTAGACTTAGAAATTATAATGAATTACAACCTGCTTCTTTAAGTGATGATGATTTCTTAAAAATGTTATCTTCGATTGCAGAAGAAGATGCACTAGTTGTTTATGTTGTCGATTTATTTGACTTATATGGCAGTATGATTTCAGGGTTGAAACGTTTTATTGGAGATAATCCAGTGTTATTCGTTGCCAATAAAGTGGATTTATATCCAAAATCAGTGAATCGTAATCGTTTGAAAAATTGGATTGAACGTTTTGCAAAAGAATATGGCATTCGTCCAGTAGATACGATTTTAGTGAGTGCGAATAAACGCATTCAAATTGATGAATTATTAGTTAAAATGAATGAATATCGTCAAGGAAAAGATGCTTATGTAGTAGGAGTAACGAATGTAGGGAAATCTACTTTAATTAATAAGTTAATTCAAAGTATTGGTGGAACAAAAGACGTTATTACAACTTCTCAATTTCCAGGAACTACATTAGGGCAAATTGAGATTCCATTTGATGAAAAATCAAGCTTAATTGATACTCCAGGAATTATTCACCGTCATCAAATCGCTCACTATTTAGCAGAAAAAGAAGTGAAAAAGGTATTACCTCAAAAAGAATTACAACCAAAAACTTTCCAATTAAATGCTGAACAAACGATTTTTATTGGTGGACTTGTACGAGTGGATTATACAAAAGGGGAAAGAAATTCCTTAACATTTTATACGCCACAAACGATTGAATTACATCGTACAAAATTAGAAAAAGCGGATGAGTTTTATGCAAGACATAATGGGACGATTTTAACACCTCCTACAGGAAATCATGTGAAACAATATCCTACTTTACATAAGACAGTCTTTTCAGTAAAAGAAAAATCAGATATTGTGATTGCAGGTTTAGGATGGATAACGATTCAAAAACCAGGAACCATTGAAGTTTGGAGTCCAAAAGAAGTAGACGTTATTAAACGTCCATCGATTATATAAAAAGGAGGGATTGGATTGGAATTAAAAGGAAAAGAAAGACAGTTTTTCAAAAAAGAAGCTCATAGTATTAAGCCGATTTTTCAAATTGGAAAAGGCGGTTTAAGTGAAGAAATGATTCAACAAATCCAATTTGCGATTGAAAAACGTGAATTAATTAAAGTCAGTTTATTACAAAATACAATGGAAGAACCTCAGGAAGCTGCTGAAATATTAGCAGAACAAACAGGTAGCACGATTATTCAAGTCATTGGACATACGATTGTATTGTATAAACAAGCTAAAAATCCAAAAAATCGTGATATTTCGATTCGATTTGCAGAATTTGTAAAAAGAGGGCGATAATATGATGCAATCCATCAAGCTTTGTCCAAAAGTAAAACAAAATGATTTTAGTGGAAAACAAAAGCGTGTTGGAATTTTAGGAGGAAGTTTTAATCCTCCTCATATGGCACATTTAATTATGGCAGAGCAAGCAAGAGTTCAATTGAATTTGGACAAAATCTATTTTATGCCGAGCCATATTCCACCTCATGTAGATGAAAAGAAGACGATTGATGCCAATTATCGAGTAGAAATGACCCAATTAGCTATTCAAGATAATTATCATTTTGAACTTGAAACGATTGAATTAGAACGTCCTGAAAAAAGTTATAGCTTCGATACGATTCAACTCTTAAAAGAAAAGAATCCTGAGGTGGACTATTACTTTATTATTGGTGGCGATATGGTCGATTATTTACCGACTTGGCATCGAATTGATGAATTAGTTCATGAAGTTCAATTTGTTGGAGTTTGTCGTCCCGGTTACCCAAAGGAAACTCCATATCCAGTATTATGGATTGAAGCGCCTCAAATGGAAATTAGTTCAACACAAATTCGTAAAAATGTGTTATGGGGACAAAGTATTCGTTACTTGGTTCCAGAAAGTGTAGAAGAATATATTTTTGAGAAAGGATTGTATCAAGAATGACAGTAGTAGATTTTTCTCCTTATTCTTCTTTGAGTCGTGAAAAAATTTTACATCAAGTGCACTCTCAAATGAGTCAAAGAAGATTTGACCATTGTTTAAGAGTGGAAAAGAAAATCATGGAATTAGCGACATTATATGGAGTAGATGTTACAAAAGCTTCTTTAGCAGCGTTAATTCATGATTATGCAAAAGAAAGACCCTTAGAAGAATTACAAGAATTAGTGGTCAAAAAACAGTTGTCACATCAACTAAAAAATCAATCATCTGAAATTTTACATGGTCCTGTTGGAGCAGAAATTTTAAAAGATGAATTAGACATTCAAGATGAAGAAATTTTAGACGCTATTCGTGAACATACGATTGGTGGGACTAAAATGACTCGTTTGTCTAAATGTTTATTTGTAGCAGATGCCATTGAAGATGGAAGAAATTATCCAGGAGTAGAAGATGCAAGACAAATTGCTAGATATAATATTGATGAAGCAGTTCGATATTTAGTAAGACATACTTTGCAGTATTTAATTGAAAAAGAAGTATATATATATCCTGGAACATTAGAAGTGTATAATTATTTAGTAATAGAAAGAGGAAACTTATGACAGAAAATCGTAGTAAACAATTATTAGATGTAGTATTAAGAGCAGCAGATGATAAATTAGCGCAAGAAATCGTTGCATTAGAAGTGGGACACTTAACACCTGTGGCAGATTACTTTGTCATCACTCATGGGAAAAATGAAAAACAAGTACAAGCAATTGTAGATGCGATTGAAGAAGAAGTACATAAAGAAGGTTTTGAAGTAAAAAGCATCGAAGGGAAAGACAATGCACGTTGGATTTTAATGGACTTAAACGATGTCATTGTACATGTATTCTACTATGAAGACCGTGAATATTATAATTTAGAAAAATTATGGAATGACGCACCAATCGTCAATATTGCGAGTGAAAAAGAATGACCTATCAAACTTTCGCACATGTATATGATGAAGTAATGGATCATGAACAATACCAATTATGGGTGAAGCTTACAAAAGACGCTTTTAACAGGTATACGGATCGAAACATTCAAAAAGTCATGGAATTAGCTTGCGGAACGGGTGAAGTTTCTACGCTCCTAACAGAGACTGGTTACCAAGTAACCGGAGTTGATTTATCGAACGAAATGTTAGATATTGCAAAAGAAAAATATCAACAAGAATACCCTTCGATTAATTGGGTTCAAAAAGATATGCGTGATTTAGATGGATTAGAGACTTTTGACGCTATTACATTATATTCTGATTCACTTTGTTATTTAACGGAGTTTGAAGATACTATTAAAGTCTTTAAAACTGTTCACAATCATTTAGAAGAAGATGGTTTGTTTTTATTTGATGTGCATTCTCTCTATCAAATGCAAGAAGTATTTCCAGGATACCAATATCATTATACGAGTGAAGATTTAGCGTTTTTATGGCAAAGTTATGAATTAGACGAACCTGGAAGTGTGGAACATGTCATCGATATGTTTGTCCGTGACGAATCTCAAACGAGTAAAGCATTATTTGAGCATTTTCAAGAAGTGCATGTGGAGCAAACTTTCCCTATGGAATGGTATCAAGAAGCTCTTGAAATGGTAGGGTTTAAAAAAGTATGGGTAAAAGCTGAGTTTGGTGAGTCAGAAGTGGAAGAGACTTCGCCACGTTGGTTTTTTATTGCATTGAAATGAGGAATTAAATGAAAGCTTGTGGAATTATTGCAGAATATAATCCATTTCATAAAGGTCACCATTATCAAATCGAACAAATTAGAAAGCAAACAGATGTAGATGTCATTGTTATTACGATGAGCGGGAATTTTGTTCAAAGAGGCGAACCAGCGATTGAGAATAAATGGCATCGTGCAAAAATGGCTCTAGAAAATGGAGCAGATCTGGTATTAGAATTACCAACACTTTCAAGTACACAAGCCACAGATTGGTTTGCTGCTGGAGGCGTTGGTATTTTGCATGCTGCTAAATGCCAGGAAATTGCTTTTGGAGTAGAAGATACATCCGTTGATTATCAAGTAGCATTTGAAGAATGGGGTACCCTACAAACACGAATCAAAGAAGATGTGACAGATGACGAGATGAAATCTCTAACTTATGCCAATCGACTTTCGTTGATTTCAAAGGAAACGTTTGGAGAAAATAGCCCACTCTATCGATTAATGCAACAACCGAATCAACAATTAGGATTTGCCTATGTAAAAGAAATTTTGTCGCACAATCTACCGATGGAATTTATAACGATTGAACGAATAGGAAATGGACATTTAGATGAAAAAATCCAAGAAGGACAGTTCGCCAGTGGGACTGCATTACGGAAACAATTGTTAAAAGTGGATAGAAATCATCAATTGCTTTCTCAATTACCTTATTTAGAAGAAGTTTTTTCAGATGAATATCGAAATAACTGGGAGCAGTATTGGGCATTGTTAAAGTATCAACTAGAACGAAGTAGTGTGGAAGAATTAAGAATGATTTATCAAATGGATGAAGGAATGGAATATCGGTTCAAAAAATTCTTACTTCAAGCAAATTCGTTTGATGAATTCATTCAATTATTGAAAAATAAACGATGGACTTGGGCGAGATTACAACGCTTATGCATCTATGTGTTATTAGGAATTACAAAAGAACAAGTAAAACAACATTTTGAAACGATTCATTCACCAAAAGAAGTGACCGTTTTAGGATTTAATGAAACAGGAAGAGAATATTTAAAAACTTTACGAGAAGAAGAGACAAACTTTATAACAAATTATGCTAATCCTGTCTTAGAATTACAAAAGAAATTTGATAACATATATGATATAATGAACCCATCTGGGTATCATTCTGCTCGGCAATCGATGCCTGTGATGAAATAGTGTGAAAGAAAGGATAAAAGTGAATGAAGAAAAAAGTAGTAGCATTACTTGGTCTAGGCTTACTTCCAATTTCAAGTGTATATGCTGAAGAAGCAAAAAATGTTGAAACAAATACGTTAACAACAATTGAAGAAAAGCCAGCAAACTTAAAAGAAGTGGGAGAAAATAAATTAACAAAAGAAATCCCACAATATAAAGAAGTTAAAGAAGAAACTAAAGAACTTAAAGCTGAACCAAAAGAAACTAAAACAACTAAAGAAGCTAAAGAACAAGTTGAAAAAACAGCTCAAGTACAAAAAGAAAAATTAGTTGTTGGAAAAAATATCGAATTAAAAGAAGGAAAGTATTATAAAAATAGTACTCTGATTACAAAAGAATGGATTTTTAATGAAAAAGAAGGAGCTTGGTATTATCTTTCTGAAACTGGAGAAGTCGTTAAAAATGCATGGGTTGGAGATTACTACTTAGGTCAGGATGGAAAAATGCTTTCTAATCAATGGTTATATGATTCATTCTATAAAGGATGGTATTATTTAACGAGCAGTGGTGCATACGCTAATGCAACATGGGTTGGAGATTATTATTTAAAACAATACGGTAAAATGGCGGATGCTGAATGGATTTATGATCCAAATTATCAATCATGGTATTATTTAAATAATGGTGGAAGTTATGCTCGTTCTCAATGGGAAGGGGATTACTATTTATATGCTGATGGAAAAATGGCAACAAAAGCATGGGTAGATTCAGAAAAATATTATGTAGATGAAAATGGAAAATGGGTCGAGTATGTTAAACCATTAAATACTCCATGGTACTTCCAAAGAGACCCTCAATGGGGTTCTGAAATATTAAAAGGAATTACAATGGCTGCTTCAGGATGTGTACCAACTTCTCTTTCAATGATTTTCAATGGGTTTGGCGAGAATACAACACCGATTGAAGTAGCACGTTGGATTATTGAAAATACTGAGTCGATGAATACAAATGGCTATGTTGGAACTAGAGCAAAAGGTGCAGCAGCAGCACTGAAAGCATGGGGATTTGATTATAAAGTCATTAATACAAAAGAAGATGTTAAACAAGCTTTAGTTGAAGGGAAAACGATACTAGCTTGTGTTGGGCCAGGACATTTTGTTAAAGTAGCAGACGGATCTCATGCCATTGTATTAAGTGGATACCAAGATGGTAAAACATTTGTTAGAGACCCTGAAAATAATGGGAATAGTAGATGGTTTGATATCGATGATTTATGGAATCAAAGAAGTTTCGATGAAGGGGATATCGAATTAGGTGGTCCATTTACGGTTGTAGAAAAAGTTGTTACTAAAAAATGATTGCAATCTGAGTCAGAAATCTGTAGAATCAGCTTATAAAATAAAATGATGGAGAAATATACAATTGTCAAGTAGAAAACATTGACAAACAAGAGATTCCTTAGTATAATTCTCTATGTTGCTTTAGGGGTGAAAAATGTGAAAATATCATTAAAACAACTTGAAAATTCTCAAGGAATGCCTGTTTATTTTGAAGAGGAAATGCAAGTAGAAGATAACTTAAAAAGTCGTGACGATACGATAATAGCAGTTTCTCCTGCTGTAGCCAAAGGATTTCTTGTTTATCAAAATGAAACAGTCATTGCACAATTTACATGTGTTGTCGATATCACGCTTCCTTCATCCAGGTCTCTAGAGCCAGTGGTTGTGCCATTGTCAATAGAAATTGTTGAACGATATATTCCAAAAGGAACTTCATTTGAAGAACAGGAATTAACAGAAATTGTTATTCCGTTAGAAACTGATTGGATAGATTTACAACCTGCTGTGGAAGATCATATTTTACTTTCAATTCCTTTACAAGTCTTATCGCCAGAGGAATTGAGTGAAGACCGAATGCCAAGTGGTCAAGATTGGGAAGTGATTTCTCAAGACGAGTTGTCTTTAAGACGTACAGTTGCAAAAGAGCAACAAATTGATCCAAGGTTAGCGGCTCTACAGTCTTTCTTCGATTCCGATGAGACTGAAAAGTAAAAAGCATTTTATGTAAAGAAGATTGATTAGGAGGTGTACAAAATGGCAGTACCAAAACGTAAAACATCAAAAGCTAGAAAAGCTAAACGTCGTACTCACTTCAAATTAGAAGTACCAGGGTTAAACGCATGCCCTAACTGTGGTTCATTAAGAAAAAGCCACCATGTTTGCCCATCATGTGGACAATACGATGGAAAAGAAGTTGTTTCTCAAGAAGCATAATTTTAACAATCAAGCCTACACATTTGTGTAGGTTTTTTTATGGCTCATCGACAAATAAGAAAGAGATCGCCGTATCATACGGTGATCTCTTTTTCAATATACCTGGATATTGGATGCTTACGATTATTGGACGGTAATGATTTTCTAGTGTACAATGTGAGAAGAAAAGGAGAAGAAAATAATGTTAGTATTATCCCTATTATTAATCACCATTACGATTTCATCTTATTTTATTTTACAATTTTATTTTGGTACAAGAATTTATTTTTCAGAATCATTTTTCTTAACAATAAGAGAAGTCATGCTTCCTCTTTTATTTGTTAGTTATGAAATCTTTAGTCAGTTACTTTTAGGTAGATCCTTAATGCCTTGGATAATCGTATTCAGCAGTTTAGCAGGAATGTTGTTATTATTAGTGAAAAAAAGAAATCTAGACTTCTACATTCGACAATTTGTCTATCAATTTTGTTCGATTGAATTTCTAATTTTAGTGATGGGTCATTTTATTTTAGGATGTCAATTTATTTATTTTTTGATTTTTAAATAAAAATTTAAAGAGAAAAAGAGCACCCCGTATGATTATACGGAGGGCTCTTTTTGTTTTTTGGGTAAAAATAAGATTCAAAGTGGCAAAGCAGTTAACCCTAAATTTATAAAAATGGGTTAGAAATAAAATATTTTTTAACTTTTTTGATAAAAAAGTGGTGAAAAGTGGGGGAGTGTGGTAAAATATGGTTAATTATGAATGATAGGAGGAGTCTGCATGTTAATCGGTGAATACCAACACACAATAGATGCTAAGGGACGTATGATTGTTCCAGCGAAATTTCGTGAAGATTTAGGATTCACTTTTGTTGTAACGCGTGGACTAGATGGTTGCTTATACGGCTATCCTCTTGATCAATGGCAATTGCTTCGTCAAAAGTTGAGTGAATTACCTCAATCGAAAAAAGACGCTCGTGCATTTGCTCGTTTCTTCAATTCTGCTGCAAGTGAAGTAGAATTTGATAAACAAGGAAGAATTAATATCACAACAACTTTAAGAGAACATGCAGGTTTAGTGAAGAACTGTCGTGTCATTGGTGTGAATGACCGAATTGAAATTTGGGATGAAGAACGTTGGAAAGCATATATTGCTGAAACCGAAGAGAATTTTGAAGAATTAGCAGAACAAATGGCTGATTTTGGATTTTAGAAAGGATATTAATTAAAAATGTTTAAACATGTAACTGTATTGCTACATGAAACAGTGGATAATCTTGAAGTAAAACCAGATGGGATTTATGTAGATTGTACATTAGGTGGAGCAGGACATAGTGAATATTTATTAGGCCAATTGACAACAGGACATTTATATTGTTTTGATCAAGATATGAATGCGATTGATAATGCTAAAATCCGTTTGGAAAAATTTATAAATGAAGGTAAAGTAACGTTTATTCATGCGAATTTTAGAATGATTCAGAAAATATTGAATGAATTAGGAATTAAAAAAGTTGATGGAATTTTGTATGATTTAGGAGTATCTTCTCCACAATTAGATCAAATTGAGAGAGGTTTTAGTTATCATCAAAATGCTATTTTAGATATGAGAATGGATCAAACAGCACCATTAACTGCAAAAAAAATTATTAATGAATGGGGTTATGATGAATTAGTTCGAATTTTTTATCGTTATGGAGAAGAAAAATTTTCCAAACAAATTGCGAGAAATATTGAACGTATTCGTCAAGATCATGAAATTGAAACGACTGGAGAATTAGTGGATATTATTCGTGGTAGTATTCCTGCTGCTGCAAGAAGAAAAGGCGGGCATCCTGCCAAAAGAATTTTCCAAGCGGTGCGTATTGCCGTGAATGATGAATTAGCAGCAGTGGAGGATTCACTGGAACAGGCTTTTGATTTATTAGAAGTCGGTGGAAGAATCAGTGTGATTTCATTCCATTCTCTAGAAGATCGTATTGTAAAGACGATGTTTAAACAACAAAGCACTGTTGAACAAGGGCCTAAAAATTTACCAATTTTACCAGGTCAGTTAGAAAGTGCGAATTTTAAATTGATTACTAGAAAACCAATTTTGCCAACAGAAGAAGAAATGCAAGAAAACTCACGATCACAAAGTGCGAAATTACGTGTGATTGAGCGTGTAAAATAAGTAGTAAAGGAGGCGTTTTTTAATGGCATTAGCAAAACAAATCGTTGATGTAAATTCAACAACAATAGCCAGAGAAGCCTATCCGAATACTTATAAAGATGCAGTAGTCACAGCTATTCCGCAGGAAAGAGTAAAAGTTAATTATGTACGTAATATGATTGTTGGGTTAGTGATTATGTTTGCTTTAGCAACCATCGCAATTATCAGTTCAATGGTTGTAACGAATAAAAACCGTCAATTACAAGACATTCAAACAAATACAACATTGATGCAAAGAAAAAATGATACGTTATTACAATCGGCACAAGAATTATCACAATATGACCGTGTGAATCGTATTGCTAAAGAACAAGGATTAAAGATGGGCGAAAATAACGTAAGGAATGTTGAACAATGAAAAAAAAACATTTTAAGGAATATATGGGAAATAGAAAGATTGCGATACATTGCTTGATGGCAATCGCATTCTTCTTATTTCTCATTTTTTCTATCAATTTCTATAAAATCATGGTGCTTGGTCAAAGTCATGGCGTTGATTTAAGAAAAGAATTAGATAAAAAATTAACACATACAACATTATTAAAAGCAAAACGTGGAAATATTTATGATGCGAGTGGTAGTCCCATTGCGGTAGATGCGACGAATTTTTCTTTATTCGCTGTATTAACAGATCAATGGGATAAGGGGAAAAATGATTACGTTCAGGATATTTCTAAAACAGCTGCTGTTTTATCGAAGTATATCGATATGAAAGCTCCAGAAATTGAAAAAATCTTATCTCAGAAAAATGTCTCGCAAGTAGAATTTGGTAACGCGGGAAAAAATCTTTCTGTTGAAACGAAAGAAAAAATTGAAAAAGAAGCACTTCCAGGAATTAAATTTACGGAAAATCTTTCTCGTTATTATCCAAATGGGATTTTTGCTTCTCATTTGATTGGATATACGGATGTTGAAAAAGAAGAATTAGATGGGAAATCTGTTGAACAATTAGTTGGAAAGATGGGTCTTGAAGCATTATATAATGCAACTTTAACTGGGAAACCTGGAGAAGTAACTGCAAGATTAGACGGGAATGGATATGTTATTTCTGGAAGTGAAGAAGTAACGGAACAACCAAAAGATGGAAATGACTTATATTTAACCATCGACAAAAAAATGCAGACCTATTTAGAATCTTTAGTGTCTCAAGTGAATGATAAGTATTTACCAAGTCAATTAACAGCGATGTTAGTAAATCCAAAAACTGGGGATATTGTAGCTGCTACACAACGTCCTACATTTAATGGAACAACTAAAGAAGGAATTTCTACTATGTGGAATAATCTCTTAACGGATGAAGCCTATGAACCTGGTTCTACGATGAAAGTGTTAGCACTTGCAGCCGCTATTAATGAAGGTGTATTTGACCCGAATGAAAAATATGATTCTGGTAAAATTCAAATTTTTAAAGATTTAGTACGCGACTATAATAAAGTTGGATGGGGAAGAATTACATATTTAGAAGGATTAGCGCATTCAAGTAACGTTGCTTTTGTTCATGTGATTCAAAAAATTGGCGTTGAAAAATGGAAACAATATTTAGATTTATTCGGATTTGGTCAAAGTACAAAGTCAGGTTTTATAAATGAAGTATCAGGCTTAAATTCCTATAATTCTTATTTACAACAATTAACAACTGGTTTTGGACAAGGAATTTCTGTGACAGCTTTCCAAATGGTACAAGCCTTTACAGCCATTGCCAATCAAGGAGAAATGAAGAAATTAAGAATTGTGGATCATGAATTTAGACCGTCAACGAATACAACGATAAATTTTTCTGAAAATTCTTTAGGTCAAGTGATTAAACCAGAAACGGCTAAGAAAACATTGGAGTATTTATATCAAGCGACAATGATGAAGGATGGGACAGCGATTGGATTTAATATTGAAGGGGAAGAAGTAGCTGCCAAAACAGGAACTGCAGAATTAGTAAATCCAGAAACAGGAAGATATTATTCTTATGGAAGTAATTATATTTACTCAGTAGTAGGCTTTGCTCCTGCGAAGGATCCAAAATATATTTTATATATCACTTTAAAACAACCGCAAAATAATCCTTATGGAGCCGGAGGAAGTGCTTTAATTAAGGAAATTTTTAATCCGATGATGAAACGTGCGTTAGATTATAGCCGATTAACGCAATAAGAAGGAGGAATTCAATCATGTTAGCGACAGAATTAGCTCGATTGATTTATTTGAAAAAAATAGTTGGCGATTTATCTGGAGTAACAATTGATTATTTAGCGCAAGATTCAAGAAAAGTTCAACCGAATACATTGTTTTTCTGTATTGACGGAGTGACAGTCGATGGACATTGTTTTGCTGCTGCTGCAAAGGAAAAAGGAGCAGTTGCATTTGTAGCGAGTAAGTCAATTCAAGACCAAGTAGGGGATACGCCTGTCATTTATGTTAAAGATGTGACAAGAGTGATGGCATTATTGGCAAATCATTTTTACGGATATCCTACTCAGAATCTGCAAATGATTGGTGTTACAGGAACTAATGGGAAAACATCAGTTACTCATATGATTGATGCATTATTAGAACAACCGGATAAACCAACTGCATTAATTGGAACAATTTATCGTAAAATTGGTTCGAAAATCATTCCAACACATAATACAACTCCAGAAATTTTAACATTGCATGAAACCTTTCAAGCGTTAAAAGAAATTGGTGGAGAAACTTGTTTGATGGAAGTTTCTTCTCATGCTTTGCAATTAGGTCGTATTTGGGGATTGGATTATGACTGTGTAGTGTTTACGAATTTAACCCATGAACATTTAGATTTGCATAAAACAATGGAACAATATGCACACGCTAAAAGTTTATTGTTTTCGCAATTAGGAAACTATGTAGGAGAAAATTCTAAACCGAAAGTAGCCATTTTGAATGCGGATGATGCACAGTTTGAAATGTTTGAATATTCAACGCCTGTCCAAGTGATTAGCTATGGAATTACAGAGGAAGCTGACTTCAAAGCAGAAAATATTCGTATAGAAAATAGGCATACAATCTTTGAATTGGTCATTCAGAATGATGTTCGTTATTTAGTCGATATGCCATTATTAGGAACCTTTAATGTATACAATATGTTATCTGCGATTGCTGTAGCCTACGTTTATGGAATTCCAATGGAAGAAATTTTGAAAAAAGTGAAAGCTTTCCAAGGGGTAGCAGGTCGTATGCAATCCATTGATAAAGGGCAAGATTTTCAAGTGATTGTAGACTTTGCACACACACCAGATGGACTAGAAAATGTATTAGATTCACTAGCACAAATTCCACATGGAAAAATCATTACAGTTGTGGGACATAGCGGTGGAAATCGTGATTCTAGTATGAGACCGGAATTGGGAAGAATTGCTTTAACAAAGTCGGACCATGTTGTGTTTACGGCAGATAATCCACGAACAGAGCCATTAGATAATATTTATCAAGGATTAGTAAGTGCAGTAAATAAGAAATCTGTTTCTTATGAATGTATTGATAAACGTGAAGAGGCCATTGAAAAGGCACTTCAGTTAGCCAATAAAAACGATATTGTTTTACTTGCTGGAAAAGGTGTTGAAGCCTATCAAATTATTGGTGAAGTAGAATATCCTTATAATGAAATCGAAATCGTAGAATCATTATTAATGGATAAATAAAAAGGAGAAAATAATGATATTACAACTATTACTTATATTAGGAGCAACATTACTAGCTACTGTATTTGCTGAGCCTAAATTTATTCAATTTATGCGTAGGAATCAGTTTGGACAAATTACTTTAGAAGATGGGCCGTCATGGCATCAAGCTAAGAGTGGTACACCAACAATGGGAGGATTTGTCTTCTTAATGATGATTGGAATGGTTAGTATCATTCTTGGAGGATTATTCGGACATTTTAATTTCACATTATTAAGTGGTGTAATTGGATTTGTGTTTTTTGGTGGAATCGGATTTTTTGATGATTTTATCAAGGTGTTTAGAAAGCAAAATCAAGGGCTTAAAAGTCATCAAAAATTTGTTTTACAATTATTAGGATCAGCTGTTTTTGTAGCTTTATTCTTATTAAGTGGACGTGATCCATTAATTTATATTCCATTTATTGGTGAAGTACATAGTTTAGTATTATTTGCCATTTTCACAATGATTTGGATTACAGGATTTTCAAATGCGGTGAATTTAACGGATGGCTTAGATGGACTTGCAACATCTACTTCCATTGTCGCTTATGGTACGTATGCATTTTTAGCGATTCAATCTAATCAAGCAGAAATTGCATTATTCTGTTTCAGTGTAGTTGGAGGATTAGTTGGATTTTTAATTTTCAACTGGAAACCTGCTAAAATTTTTATGGGGGATGTTGGTTCTTTAGCATTAGGCGCTGGTTTAGCGATTATTTCTTTAATGCTTCATCATGAATGGAGCTTACTAGGAATTGGAATTGTATTTGTTTTAGAAACAGCGAGTGTGATTATTCAAGTAACCTCATTCAAATTAACCGGGAAACGAGTATTTAAGATGAGTCCTATTCATCATCACTTTGAAATGTGTGGATGGAAAGAAGTGAAGATTGTAGTAGTCTTCAGTTTAGTGGGATTAGTAGGTACGCTTATGACATTCCTATTTATTTAGAAAAGCTATTTAGCTTTTCATACATATTTTTCGGCAGTATTTACTGCCATATACATATTGAAATCATTCTAGGGGGCATATTAGGTGCTAAATAAAAAAGTTTTTGAACATAAAAGAGTATTAGTCATTGGATTAGCAAAAAGTGGCGTAGCAGTTGCCAAATTATTATTACATCAGGGAGCGATGGTGACGGTCAATGATCGTATTCCATTAGAAGAAAATCCAAATGCTAAAAGTTTAATTGAAGAAGGAATTCGTGTTTTAGCGGGTTCACATCCGGTTGATTTATTAGAAGAACATTTTGACTTTGTTGTGAAAAATCCGGGAATTCCATACCATAATTGTATGGTCGAAGCAGCCATCAAAAAAGGGATTCCAGTATATACAGAAGTTGAAATTGCGTATCAGTTATTAGAAGGATTGATCATTGGGATTACTGGTTCAAATGGGAAAACAACAACGACTACTTTAGCTAGCTTAATGTTGAAAGAATCTTTCCCTGAGCGTGAAGTTTATGCTGCAGGAAATATTGGAATTCCATTATCTCAATTAGCAGAACAATCGACAAAAGAAGATATCTATGTTTCTGAATTAAGTAGTTTCCAATTAATGGGAATCGAGCAATTCAAGCCGAAAATTGCGTGTATTGTGAATATCTTCAGTGCGCATTTAGATTATCATGGAACTCGTGAAGAATATATTAAAGCAAAACTTCAATTGACGAAAAATCAAACGAAAGACGACTATTTAGTCTATAATGCCGATTATCCAGAATTGATGACATTGATTGAAGGTCATACAAAAGCAACATTAGTTCCATTTAGTAGAAAAACAGTTTTAGAATTTGGTGCTTGTGTTGAAGGTGATGCCATTTGCTTCAATGGCCAAAAAGTAATGTCTGTTTCAACGATTCAAGTTCCTGGAGCGCAAAATGTTGAAAATGTATTAGCAGCAGTTGCAATTGCTAAATTAGCAGGAGCTACGAATGAAGGCATTCAAAAAGCGGTACAAAACTTCCATGGTGTAAAACACCGCACACAATTTGTTAAAGAAGTGAATAAGAGACGTTTCTATAATGATTCAAAAGCCACTAACATTGTTGCAACTCAAACAGCATTACGCAGTTTTACCAATCAATCGGTTATTTTAATCGCAGGTGGGTTAGACAGAGGAAATGGTTTTGATGAATTAGTTCCCGATTTGACAGCTGTATCTGGTATTGTTTTGTATGGAGAAACAAAAGAAAAATTACAAGAAGCAGCGAAAGTTGCAGGTGTTCCTGTTATTGAAGTTGTGAATACGTTAGAAGAAGCGACTAGAAAAGCTTATGACATTAGTAAAGAAGACGATATTATTTTATTATCACCAGCTTGTGCAAGTTGGGATCAATTCAAAAACTTTGAAATTCGTGGCGATGAATTTATTCAAGTTGTAGAGAATTTATAAGAAAGAGGAAATATTCATGAGAGTTGTCGTATCTGGCGGAGGGACAGGAGGTCATATTTATCCAGCCCTTGCATTTATGAGATATTTAGAAACACAAGAAGATGTTGAATATTTATACATCGGGACTAAACGTGGATTAGAGAGTAAAATTGTTCCACAAGCAGGCTATACATTTGAATCTGTTAAAATCGAAGGACTAAAACGTTCGCTTTCATTAGAAAACTTAAAAACAGCTTACTATATGGTAACAAGTGTGATAAAAGCAAGAAAGATTTTAAAAGAATTTAAGCCAGATGTTGTGATTGGGACTGGCGGTTATGTTTGTGCACCCGTATTATTTGCCGCCAGTTTATTAAAAATTCCAACTATTATTCATGAACAAAATAGTGTTGCAGGAATTACAAATAAATTTTTAGCAAAATGGGTCAATAAAATTGCGATTTGCTTTGAAGATGTGAAAAAAGATTTTACATCCTATAGTGATAAGGTCGTATTAACAGGAAATCCTAGAGGACAAGAAGTTGTCGAAATTAAGAAAAATCCAGAATACTTAGCTTCAATTGGAGTTCAGACAGATTTACCAATTGTTGTAATTTTTGGAGGAAGTCGTGGGTCTGAGCGAATGAATGAAGTATTTGTTGAGGCTTTAGAAGGATTTGCAGATAAAAATTATCATGTCATAATGGTTACAGGAGAAGTGCATTATGACAAAATCAACAATCAGATTACAAAATTGGAAAAATCATTGCCAAATGTTTCTGTTTTTCCGTATATTAAAGATATGCCACAATTATTCCAAAACGTGGATTTAGTGGTTTGTCGTAGTGGTGCAACCACTTTAACAGAATTAACAGCATTAGGATTAGCGAGTATTTTAATTCCAAGTCCATATGTAACGAATAATCATCAAGAAGCCAATGCTCGTTCATTAGTCGATCAAGGTGCAGCTTCAATGATTTTAGAAAAAGAATTAAATGCCCAAACAATGTTAGCTGAAATTGATGAAATTTTAGTAGATTCTCAAAAGAAAGAAGCCATGGCTGCTTCTGCTAAGAAAATGGGAATTACTGATGCCAGTGCAAGATTAACAAGTATGATTCATGAAATCATTTAACATGATAAAGGAGGAGTTTTATGAAATTTTTTAAAAAAGATTCAACTTCTTCACCTCCTCCGCCAGAGTTCAATGAGGAGGTACAAAATAAGGAATCATTACTGATATTGAGAAAAATCTTTTATTTTTCTAAGTTAGAGATGAGATTTTTATGGTGGATTTTTATTGCAAGTATGATTTGGGGATTGTATTTTATTTCTCCTCTTTCAAAACCAAAGGAGATTTATGTGTATGGAAATCGACAAGTGGCAGTTGAAACGATTCAAGAACAAGCAGGCATCAAAAAAGGAAAGAGTATTTGGGGAATTTTATCAGAACATGAGATTATCCAAAAAAGATTAACCGCTCGAAATCCTAAAATCAAAGATGTATCAGTAACATTATCAGGATTGAATACAATCCAGTTAACGATTTTAGAAAATCCTGCCATTGGTTATTATGTTGAAGATGGACAATACAAGGAGTTATTAGCAGATGCTCAGTCGATTTCAGTAGAAGAACTAACGAGTAAAGACAATTATCCAGAATTAGTGAACTTCACTGAAGAATCAAGAACTCAATTAGCGAATCAATTGGAGAAAACTTCCCCAAGTGTGATTAGTAGTATTCGTCAAATTCAATATGTAGATCCCAAACAAAAACCATTAAAACTTCATTTGAAAATGAATGATGGTATGAAAGTGATTGGGACGTTAAAAGATATAGGTGAGAAGTTAAATTATTATCCAAGCATTTTAAAACAATTACCTAAAAAATCAGGAACAATTGATATGGAAGTTGGAATTTTTTACACACCTGACGTGAATGCCCAATAAATTGAAAAAAATTATTAAGAAAATATACAAATGTTTTCTTAACAGTAAAGAAATATGTTAAAATAAATCAGTATAGTTATTTATGAAAGATAAAAAGAAAAAATAATAGGAGGTTTCAATAAACGTGAAAAATCAAGGAATTTATGTGAGTTTAGATATTGGAACCACTTCAATTAAAGTTGTTGTTGCTGAATATATTCGTGGACAATTAAACATTATTGGAGTCGGCAATGAAAAATCTCAAGGACTAAGCCGGGGAGTAATTGTAGATATCGATGAAACAGTTGAATCTATTAAAAAAGCCGTAAAACAAGCAGAACAAAAAGCAAGTATTCAAATTCAAGATGTTATTGTAGGAATCCCAAGTAATCAAATTTCAATTGAGCCATGTCATGGAATGATTGCTGTATCAAGTGAAAATCGTGAAATTACAGATATTGATGTTCATAATGTGATTTCAGCAGCAAAAGTTCGCTCAGTTGCACCTGAAAGAGAAATTATTTCTGTCATTCCAGAAGAATTTATCGTGGATGGATTCGATGGCATTAAAGATCCTCGTGGAATGATTGGGGTTCGTTTAGAATTATATGCAAGTATGATTACTGGACCAAAAACAATTGTTCATAATATTAAACGTTGTATTGATAAAGCGGGATTAAATATTGAAGAAATGGTGATTCAACCACTTGCCATTAGTCAAGTAGCAATGTCAGCTGGTGAACGCGAATTTGGTACCATCTTAATTGATATGGGTGGTGGACAAACAAGTGCGTCAGTGATGCATGATCATCAACTAAAATTCTCATACGTAGATCAAGAAGGCGGAGATTTCGTTACAAAAGATATTTCTGTCATCTTGAATGCAAGTTTTGAAAATGCAGAACGAATCAAACGTGAATATGGTTATGCCATTTCTACTGAAACTTCTGAAGATGAATTTTTCCCAGTTGAAACAATTGGTAAGAAAGATCCTGTGAAAGTAGATGAACATTATTTATCAGAAATTATTGAAGCAAGAGAAGTTCAAATTTTAGAAAATATTAAACGTGCTCTTGAACATGTGGATGCATTAAGCTTACCTGGAGGAATTGTTTTAACAGGTGGAGCATCTTCAATGGCAGGTGTACTTGAATTAGCTCAAGAAATTTTTGGAGTAAATGTGAAAACTTATATTCCTGAACAAATAGGAATGAGAAATCCAATTTATGCAACAAGTATGGGATTAATTCAATATGCTGCATCATTAGATGACGTGCATCGTATTGCCCAAAAAGGCAAAATAACAACTGAAAAGAGAGTAACACCTCTAACAAACTCTAGCCGTCCAGTTGTAGACCCAACTCCACAACCAGTTGAACAACCAAAAGTTGAAGTAGAAGTAGCAAAAGAAACTGAATCAGAAAGTTTTGGAGATAAAGTGAAAAACTTCTTCAAAATGTTCATTGACTAGTCAAAATCTAAGGAGGAAAAAGAATGGAATTCGAATTTGATACAAATTTACAAGGCGCTGTTATTAAAGTAATTGGTGTAGGGGGAGCAGGAAATAATGCTGTAAACCGTATGATTGCGGAAGGCGTACAAGGCGTTGAATTTATCGTTGCCAATACTGATACTCAAGCTTTAGCAAATTCTAAAGCAGAAACTAAAATTCAATTAGGACCTAAATTAACAAAAGGTTTAGGAGCAGGTTCATTACCTGATATCGGTTTGAAAGCTGCAGAAGAAAGTGAAGAACGAATTCGTGAAGCTTTATCAGGAGCAGACTTAATTTTCGTTACAGCTGGTATGGGTGGCGGAACTGGTACTGGTGCAGCACCAATTGTAGCTCGTATTGCAAAAGATTTAGGAGCATTAACTGTTGGGGTTGTAACTCGTCCATTTAGCTTTGAAGGACCAAAACGTGGTCGTTATGCAGCAGAAGGTGTTGCTCAAATGAAAGCAAATGTGGATACATTAGTAACAATTTCAAATAACCGTTTATTAGAAATCGTTGATAAAAAGACTCCAATGTTAGAAGCATTCCGTGAAGCAGACAATGTATTACGTCAAGGAGTACAAGGTATTTCTGATTTAATTATTGCACCTGGTTATGTAAACTTAGACTTTGCTGACGTGAAAACAGTGATGAAAGATCAAGGTTCTGCATTAATGGGTATCGGGGTTGCGAGTGGAGAAAACCGTACTGCGGAAGCAACGAAAAAAGCGATCTCTTCTCCATTATTAGAAGTTTCAATTGATGGAGCAGAACAAATCTTATTAAATATTACAGGTGGATCTGATTTAACATTATTCGAAGCGCAAGATGCTTCTGATATCGTAGCAGCAGCTGCAACAAATGATGTTAATATTATCTTTGGTACATCTATTAATGAAAATCTTGGAGATGAAGTAATTGTAACAGTGATTGCGACTGGTATTGATGAAGAGCACAAATCTTCAAAAAAAACAACAGGACGTACTAGCCGCACAACATTAACACCAACTACTCCAACATCAACAAAAGAAATTGGAAATAACCCTCAAACATTCCAAGAAAAACAAGTAACACCAAAGAAAAAAGCAGTAGTTGAAGAAAAACAACCTGAAAAAGATATTTTCGGAGATTGGGATATCCGTCGTGAAGCAAGTGTTCGTGAAACAACAACAGAAACAGATTCACCATTTGCTCAAAAGAGTTTCGTTGAAGCGCCAGTGGAAACAAAATATGAATCTGATGATACTTTAGACACACCACCATTCTTCAGAAGAAGAAACAGAAACTAATGACTATGATTCAAAGTAATGCAGAACAAATTGTCACTCGCATTCAACAATCATGCGATAAAGTTTCTAGAGATGTACAAGAAGTATGTCCCATTATAGTAACTAAAAATCGTACGAATGAAGAAATCCAAGAAGTTTATTCTCTTGGATTTCGGCATTTTGCGGAGAATCGTGTTGAGAAGTTATTAGAACGCCAAATTGCATTTCCACAAGAAGATATTGTTTGGCATTTGATTGGACCTTTACAAAAAAGAAAAGTGAAGCAAATTGTTAATCGAATTCAGTATTTTCATGCGATTGATCGTCTATCGATTATGGAAGAGATTGAAAAGCGATTAGATTCACCGTTGAAATGTTTTTTAGAAGTCAACGTTTCAGGCGAAGAATCGAAGCATGGTTTTACTACAGAAGAAGTTTTTGAAGCCTTTGAAGTGGCAAAAAAGTTTGCACAAATTGACATCATTGGATTAATGACAATGGCACCATTTGATGCCAGCGAAGAAGAAATTCGTCAGTATTTTCATGAGTTAAAAGAAATTTCTGAAAAAATTAATAGTGAGAAGCCATTACAATTAAGTATGGGTATGAGCCAAGATTATCCGATTGCGATTGAAGAAGGCGCCCATTTTATTAGGATAGGAACCGCTTGGTTTGAAAAGGAGGAGTAGTATGGGATTTTGGAATAACGTTAAAACATTTTTAGAGCCAGATGATGGGTATGAGCCAATTGATGAAGAAATGTATGAAGAAGAACAGTCAAATGTTCAGGAATACCGAAGAACTCCCTCTAATGTTGTTAGTTTTCAACAAGCGCAACAAAATAAAAAAGTTTCAAAAGTCTTTGTGATGGAACCAACGGTTTATACAGAAGCAGAACGTGTGGCAGATGCTTTGTTAAAAGGTGAAGCAGTGATTATTAATTTTAGAAAAATGGAAGTTTCGGATGCGAAAAGAGTGATTGACTTTGTCGTAGGTGTCACTTATGCCATTAATGGAGATGTTCAGCAAATTAGGGAAGATATTTATATTTGCTCACCACCAAATTTCCAAGTACAAGGGTCTTTTGTGGAGGATGAGTATTCTTCTTATTAATGGAAATAAATTTAAGTTAAGGAGAAAGATATGTTATTGTTTCAATTCATCCGTTTATTATTACGGGCAATTGATATTTATATGATGCTGATTAGTGCGTATGTTGTATGTACTTGGTTTCCACAAGCGCGCAATATGACGTTAGCTAGATGGTTACAAGCAGTGTGTGAACCATATTTATCTTATTTTGATCGAATTCGAATTGGGATGTTTGGTTTTTCAGCTGTATTTGGATTATTATTTTTACAATTTTTAAAATTTGGTATTATTCAAATCATTAAATTTTTACTTTATTAGGTGATAGTTATGGATACGTCTATATTTCAACATTTTAGAAAAGAAGAGCAAGATTTTATTCGTAAAGTAGAATCTTGGGTGGTTTCTAGTCAAGAACAATATGCCCCTATATTGACGCCATTTTTAGATCCGCGACAACAATTTATTGTTGAGGCAATCGTAGGTCAGTATGGTGAGATTAAATTTCAATTTGAAGGTGGCTATATTGCTGCTGAACGAAAAAGATGTATGATTTATCCAGATTTTTATACACCGACAACAGATGAATTTGATGTTAAATTGATAGAAATTCATTATCCAATGAAATTTTCTTCAATAAGTCATGGACAAATCCTCGGTTCTTTGGTAGGCTTAGGGATAGACCGTGACCAATTAGGAGATATTATTTCTGATGGGATTCATTGGCAATTATTGTTGACGAAACAAATGTTGCCTTATTTGGAACAAAATTTTCAAAAAGTTGGAAAAATTAGTATTCGAATAGAGAAAAGAGAATATACAGAATTCATTGTTCCGATTGATCATTGGACATATACAACCGCAATTGTGTCTTCCTTACGATTGGATACATTAATTGCATCCATTTTTCATATTTCTAGACAGCGCTCGAAGGAATTGGTAGAGAGTAATAAAGTAAAAGTTAACTGGGCAGAAGAAATTCGTCCTGATTTTATGATTGAATTACTTGATATTATTTCCATAAGAGGGTATGGTAGAATACAGATAAACAATATAGAGGGACGGACAAAAAAGGATAAAATAAAACTTGAAATAGGTCTGCTCGAGAAAAATAAATAAGAGGAGTTGGAATTATGTTAACACCAATCGAAATTCATAATAAGGAATTTCCTACAAAATTTAAAGGTTATGATCCTGAAGAAGTAAACGATTATTTAGATGAAGTCATTCGTACGGTTGAACAATTAATTCGCGAAAATAAAGATTTAGAAAAACGTGTAAAATTTAATGAAGAAAAAGTTTCTTACTTTAATTCTATTCAAGAAACATTAAATAAATCAATCATTGTAGCGCAAGAAGCTGCTGATCGTTTGAAGGAAAATGCTCGTAAAGATGCAGAAATCATTATTTTTGAAGCTGAAAAAGAAGCAGAGAGATTATTAAAAGAAGCAGCTGAAAAAGGAACAGAAATTAATCGTGAAACAGATGTATTGAAGAAAGAAACACGTATGTTCCGTCAAAGATTACAAATTATGGTGGAATCTCAATTAGAAATGATTAAAAATGAAGAGTGGGATTTATTATTAAATAGCCATTCTAAAATTGAAGTATCAGCACCATCGATTGATACAATTTTAGCAGGTCGTGCTAAGAAAAATGAACAATTAATTACTCCAGAAGTAACTCCTTCATGTACTCCAAATTTTGAAGAAACGAATCCAAACAAACAGGAAATCGTTCTTCCAACGGATGAAGTGATTACTGCAGGTAAATTTCAATAATCAAAAAGAGGCTGGGCAAAAAGTCTCAAAAATAGAAGAAAGCACTATAAAATTCTGAAACAGGATTTTATAGTGCTTTTTAGTCTTATAAATTAAACATAGGAGTCTACCTCTGTTATAATAAGTTTGAATGAAATAAAATAAGAAAGGGTGACTCCTATGTACAAAAATTATACCACACCAACAGATACTTTAGAACTAAATTTTACATTAACCGTCCCTAAAAACCACATTGCTCAATTTATTAATCAGTTTGTAGATTCTATTCCAGATTCTATTATCTTTCCTAATACAACATCAAAAATGGGTAGACCTGCTCATCATCCTCGTATGTTATTAAAAATGATTCTCTTCGCTTATACTCGTTCTACGTATAGTGGTAGAAAAATTGTTCAATTAAATGAAGAAAATATTCCGATGCAGTGGCTTTCTCAACAAACTTATGTCTGTTACCATGTTATTAATAATTTTAGAAGTAATGAACAGTTTTCCTCTATCATTAAAAACATTTTCGTATACTTTACTTTATTACTCCAACACTATCATATTATTGATTCAGATAGTTTATTTATTGATGGTACAAAAGTTCAAGCAGATGCCAATCGTTATTCATTTGTATGGCGTAAAGCTATTGAAAGATATGATGAAGCTTTAAATGAAAAAATTAGTACATTATATGATCAATTAATTCAAAATCAAGTGAATATTGCTTTATCAGAAGAAGAAAAAATTACTGAATATGGTGTTCATGCCATGATTGAAGCTACTAATAACTCTCTAGAACAGTTAGAAGAACTCATTGAAGAAGAACCTAAACATATTGTTGGTGGTTCTAAAAACAAACAGAAAAAACGCTTGTTAAATTCTTTTAAACGTCAACTTGAAAAAGATTTTCTGCCTCGTAAAGAAAAATATACGATAGCTAAGGAAACATTTGATAACCGGAATAGTTATTCTAAAACAGATAACGATGCTACTTTTATGTGTATGAAAGAAGATGCCATGAAAAATCGAGAATTAAAACCTGGCTATAATCTTCAAATCGCAACGAATCATCAATATGTTTTAGGTTTTGATGTATTTCCTAATCCTACAGATATGCGTACTCTTAAACCATTTTTAAATTCATTTAAACTATTAGACAAATTTTCTATTATTATTGCGGATGCTGGATACGGTAGTGAAGAAAACTATCAATTGATTCTTGAAGAGTATGAAAAGACACCTTTGATTCCTTACACAATGTACGAAAAAGAACAAACGAAGAAATTTAAAAATGATCCATCTAATAGACAAAATTGGTATTACAATGAAGAGGAAGATTATTATATTGATCATTTAGGTGTAAAATTTAGTTTTAAATATTATTCAACAAGAAACGATAAGAATGGATTTACTCGTAGATTTAAAGTGTATGAGACAGATTCAATTCAAGAAACAGAAGCATTGGATGAATTAGCGAAAACTCCTACTGGACAACAACGTCAAATCCGTGTAAACCAAGTTTGGGAATCTTATAAAGAAACGATTAAAGAAGCGTTACATAGTGACCGTGGAAGTAGTATATATGCTCAACGAAAAATTGAAGTTGAGCCAGTTTTCGGTCAAATGAAGCGCAATTTTGGCATGCGCAGAACTCATGTTAGAGGTAAAAATGCAGTTCATAATAACATTGGTCTGCTCTTTTTAGGGATGAATTTGCAGAGATTAAGGAAATATATCTTAAATAATATGAATCAAGGGTGGTTTATCCCCCTTGATTTTACTGAATTTATTAAAAAGCACGTCCTAATTTTGATTTCAGTCAAAATCGGGACGTGCTTTCTTCTATTTTTGAGACTTTTTGCCCAGCCTCTTTTTTTGTATGTTTTTTCCAAATGGAATGTAAACGAAATAGAGAGTCCACTGTAAAAATGGCTAATGCGATCATTCCAGCAACTGCAATGGTACTAGATAAATAATATTGCGCCTTGATAGAATCCCCTGTTAAAAAGGCATAAGCTGTACGATACATTCCTGCTCCAGGTACTAATGGGAAAAATCCTGGAATGAAAAATACTGTTACGGGCGCTTTAAAAAATCTAGCTGCTATGTGAGAAAGGAAGGCTATAGAGAGTCCACTATAATAGGTGGATAATTCCATACCGGCACTATCTAAAAAGATTAAATAAATCCACCAACCAATTCCACCAATAAGAGCAGTATATTTGATTAATCGTTTTGGTGCTTCAAATACAATACTACTAAAATAAACCGCAATAACTGAGCTAATGACTTGAAACATCATAATGGATTGACACCTCCTCCAATCAATAGACCAATGGCTACCGCAATGGAAATAGAAAGAGCAGTAACGGCAGCTTCAACAGCGCGTGCAGTTCCTGAGTTATAATCGCCACGTAGTGTATCTCGAATGGCATTCGTAATAGCTGTACCTGGCACTGCTGGCATAATTGATCCGATAATTGGAATCCCTATATGAATATTAGGAAATATCGTTTCTTGTAAATAACAAATAATAATGACCATTGGAATAATAGAAACTAAGTTGGTAATAAACATACCTAGTCCTAATTTTGCATCTAATTTATAAACTAATGGAAGTACGATAGCTGCAATTCCCGCAACAAACATTTCTAATAAAGTGGCTCCATAAAGGGCAGCGTAACACCCACACATAATGACTAGACCAACATTTTTCAACCATGATGGATAGTCTGATTCTTTTAAATTTTGAATTTTTTCATAAGCAGTATTAATATCAATTTCTCCACTAACTAATTGACGTGAAATGCTATTGACTTTATAAATTCGATTTAAGTTTGTATCTCGATTTGGAACACGACGGATTTCAGTAATACAATCAATACAGTCATCGTCTAATGTTGCAAAAATTCCTGTAGCATTCGCAAAGGCTTCGCAAGTTGCAAAATGAGAAGTGGATAAAATATAATTCATCGTTTCTTCTACACGATAACTTTCTGCATTGCATTCTAACATAATTTGACCTGCAAGCATGGCAGTATCCATCAATTTTTTAGCGTATTCTCGCATGATGAATCTCCTTTAAGACTTAATAAGTTTAGTATACCATAACTTTATGAGGTGTAAATAAGTCTTTCTTTTCAACTGTGTCAATCATTAGACTATAACAGATGTGAATTTTTGAAGAATATTCTCTTAATCTTCTACTTAGTACTGTTTTTTAAAAGGATTTTGTTGTATCATAGTGATAGAAAATAATTGGAGGGATAGTTGTGGAACTATTTGAAGAATTGTCAGGAAAAATTAAAGGGAAAGGCTTAAAAGTTGTTTTCCCTGAAGGAAGTGAACCTCGTATTTTGGGTGCTATTGTACGTTTGAAAGCAGATGAATTATGTGAACCGATTTTATTAGGGAATAAATCTGAAATTGAAGAAGTTGCTCAAAAACGTGGGTTTAGTTTGAACGGAATTACGATTATTAATCCAGAAACGTATGAAAACTTTGAAGCAGTAGTGGAAAGTTTTGTAGAACGTCGTAAAGGAAAAGCAACTCCAGAAGCTGCTCGTGAATTATTAAAAGATGTTACTTATTTTGGTACAATGATGGTATATATGGGCTTAGCAGATGGTTTAGTATCTGGTGCAGTTCACTCTACTGGAGACACTGTACGTCCAGCGTTACAAATTATTAAAACGAAGCCTGGTGTATCTCGTACTAGTGGTGCATTTATTATGATTAATAGTGATAAATCTAAGAAATATTTATTCTCAGACTGTGCTATTAATATTAATCCTAATGCTCAAGAATTAGCTGAAATCGCTGTTGAATCTGCTAAAACTGCAGAAGTATTTGGGATTGAACCTAATGTTGCTTTATTAAGTTTTTCAACGAAAGGTTCTGCAAAATCTGAGGAAGCTTTAAAAGTAGTAGAAGCTGCTCGTATTGCAAAAGAATTAGCACCAAACTATAACATTGATGGAGAGTTACAATTTGATGCTGCATTAGTACCAAGTGTTGGTAAGCAAAAAGCTCCAGATTCACCAGTTGCAGGGGAAGCTACTGTATTTGTATTCCCTGAAATTCAATCAGGAAATATTGGTTACAAAATTGCGCAACGTTTTGGTAACTTTGAAGCGATTGGACCAATCTTACAAGGATTAAACAAACCGATTTCTGATTTGTCTCGTGGATGTAACGAAGAAGACGTTTATAAATTAGCAATCATTACAGCAAACCAAGCTTTAATGGAAGCTTAATCTGAAAAATAACGAAAGCATGGAATTATCGTTCCATGCTTTTTTTGACGTAAACCAAAACCCTTGTTTATACTTTTCAAATGTAGCACGGACGCAAGTAGCTTCGCTTTGCGAATCTCATGGCTAAAATTTGAGCCTAGGGTCTCAAATTTTCCGGTAGCAGAATCTGGCACGCCAGTTTCTGTTACTGCTGCTACGGGAAAAGTCTGAACTAGAGTTTCTGTCATATTTATTTCGTTTATACATTCTGTTATTGAAAGAACGTCAAAATCATAAAAAAGCAAGAAGCAAAAATATTTTATGTAGTGAAAGTAATGGAAGCCAAGGCTGGCTTCCATTACCGGTAAAAATCGAGATCAAGGCTCGATTTTTAGCCAAGAGACCCGCAGGGGCTACTGGCGACCACACAAACAGAAAAATTTTTGCTTCTTGCTTTTAGTACGCGTAGGCTATCAATGCAAATTTTTATAAAAATATGGTACACTGAAAATAACATTGTGAAGAATTGAGGAGCCTATCGTGAAACAAAAATTATTACTAGTAGATGGCAGCAGCTTAGCCTTTCGTGCCTTCTATTCCATCTTAGATTTAAAC
Organism: Granulicatella elegans; assembly: GCF_020735385.1. Classification (NCBI taxonomy): domain Bacteria; kingdom Bacillati; phylum Bacillota; class Bacilli; order Lactobacillales; family Carnobacteriaceae; genus Granulicatella; species Granulicatella elegans. The sequence continues at coordinate 1,251,133 of NZ_CP085953.1, forward strand.
CGATTCAAAAACCAAAACGGATTACATACAAACGCATTGTATTCATTCCACCGAATGTTCAAAACAATCTTAGAACAAGAAAAACCTACCCACGTATTAGTAGCTTGGGACGCAGGAAAAACAACCTTCCGTACAGAAATGTATGCAGAATACAAAGGCGGCAGAGCAAAAGCACCATCAGAATTCAAAGAACAAATGCCATACTTCAACGTCTTATTAGACGCATGGGGAATTCCACATTATCGCTTAAACCAATACGAAGCCGACGATATTATCGGAACATTAGCCCACCAAGCATCAAAAGAAGGCTTTGAAGTAGTCGTCTTATCCGGAGACAAAGACTTAATTCAATTAGCGACTCCAGAAATTACCGTTAAAATAACAACAAAAGGAGTAAGCGAATTAGTCGAATACACTCCAGCATTTATCAATGAAAAATTTGGACTAACACCAGAACAAATTATCGACATGAAAGGATTAATGGGCGACTCATCAGATAATTACCCTGGCGTAACAAAAGTGGGTGAAAAAACCGCTATTAAATTACTCCAAGAATATGGTAGTGTTGAAGGGATTTATGAACACATCGAAGAAATGAAAAAAAGTAAGCTAAAAGACAATTTAATTCAAGACAAAGAATTAGCCTTTTTAAGTAAAACATTAGCAAGAATCGATATTAACTCCCCATTAGAAATTACCGTAGCAGATACCCTTCGAAAAGAAGAAAATGTCGAAGAACTAATAGCCTTTTATAAAGAAATGAATTTCCAGTCATTCTACAAAGATTTACTCAATAAAAAAGGTGCACAAGTCGTTGAGGAAGAAACTATTGAAATTCAAAAAGTTCAATGGATTGAAACTATTACGAAAAAAGAATTGCAAGATGCAACTACAGTTCATTTTGAAACGTTTGATCATAACTATCATGTTGCGCCAGTCTTGGCAGTCGCATTCGGAAATGAAAAACAAGTGTATGTCACTTCTATTGAATCCGCTGTTCAGTCTGAAGCGTTCAAGCAATGGTTAGCGGATGAAACAATTGAGAAATGTATGTTTGATACGAAAGCAATGAAAGTATTCGCAAACCGTTTTGGTCTAACAGTAGCAGGGGCAACATACGATGTTTCTCTATTAGCATACTTAGTGGATGCCAATGAAATCGTCAATGAAATTTATGATGTAGCGAAACGATTCGGCATTTCATTATTGAAGACAGATGAAGAAGTATATGGAAAAGGCGTTAAAATAAAAGTTCCAGAAGAAAAAGAATTATTTTGGAATCATTTGGCCGCTAAAATTTATGTACTAGCAACTTCTCCAAAACGTTTATTAAAACAATTGGAGGAAAATGAACAAATTCATTTATATTGGGAAATGGAATTACCATTGAGTGATATTTTAGCTCGTATGGAAATTGAAGGAATTCGAGTCAATCAAAATCGATTAATTGAAATGGGCGAACAGTTTGAAGCACGTCTTACAGAAATCGAACAAACAATTTATGAATTTGCCGGAGAAGAATTTAATATTAATTCTCCAAAACAATTAGCCGTGATTTTGTTTGAAAAAATGAAATTACCCGTTATTAAGAAAACAAAAACAGGTTATTCAACAGCGGTTGATGTATTAGAAAAATTAGCGAATCAATCTCCAATAGTTGAGTCTCTATTAGAATATCGTCAATTAAAAAAATTAACAACTACTTATATCGATGGTTTACAAACATATATCAGAGAAGATGGAAAAATTCATACGCGTTTCGTACAAAACTTAACGCAAACAGGACGTTTAAGTTCTCAAGATCCTAACTTACAAAATATTCCAATTCGTACTGAAGAAGGGCGACAAGTTCGTTCAGCGTTTTTACCAAGTAAAGCAGATTGGAAGATTTTATCAAGCGACTATTCTCAAATTGAATTACGTGTATTAGCGCATATGGCAAATGATGTTCATATGATTGAAGCGTTTAAAAATAATATTGATATTCACACGAATACAGCGATGCGTGTATTTGGCATTCAAAATCCTGAAGAAGTGACAAGTAGTATGAGAAGACAGGCGAAGGCTGTTAACTTTGGAATTGTGTATGGAATTAGTGATTATGGACTCTCTCAAAATCTGAATATTCCACGTAAAAAAGCAAAAGAATTTATTGATCGCTATTTAGAAGAATTCAAAGGCGTCAAAGAATATATGGAAACTATTGTAGCGGAAGCACGTCAAAAAGATTATGTGGAGACATTATTCTATCGCCGTCGCTATTTACCAGAAATACATGCAAGTAATTTTAATATTCGTTCATTTGCAGAAAGAACGGCGATGAATTCACCGATTCAAGGAACTGCTGCGGATATTTTAAAAGTAGCCATGATTGAGTTAGATAGAGAGTTGCAAGAACGAAAATTCCAAGCAAAATTATTATTACAAGTACACGATGAATTGATTTTTGAAGTACCAGAAGAAGAAGTGGAAAGTTTACAAAGCTTAGTAGAAGAAGTCATGGAAAATGCGGTAAGTTTGTCCGTGCCATTAAAAGCGGATAGTAATATTGGGAATAACTGGTATGAAGCAAAATAGGTTGATGATTTAGTAGAAAGGGAAAAGAATGAAGTATAAAAGAATTGTTTTCAAAGTAGGAACAAGTTCATTAACGAATCCGGATGGAAGTTTGTCACGTGCAAAAGTGAAAGCTATTACGCAACAACTAGCTACTTTACATGAAGAAGGACATGAATTAATTTTAGTATCTTCTGGGGCGATTGCTGCAGGATTCTCGTCTTTAGGATTTAAAAAACGTCCTACAAAAATTGCAGATAAACAAGCTTCTGCTGCTGTTGGGCAAGGATTATTATTAGAAGAATATACGTCTAATTTATTAATGAAAGGCATTGTGTCAGCGCAAATTTTATTAACGCAAGATGATTTTGTTGATAAACGTCGTTATAATAATGCTCATCAAGCGCTATCTGTGTTACTAACTCGTCATGCGATTCCTATTATTAATGAAAATGATACAGTTTCAATTGAGGAATTAAAAGTTGGGGATAATGATACATTAAGTGCGCAAGTAGCCGCAATGGTGCAAGCAGATTTATTAGTTTTATTAACGGATGTTGATGGCGTATATAATGATAATCCTTCAAAAAATCCAGAGGCAAAACGATTCGATACGATTGATGAAATTACCAAAGAATTAGTCGAAATGGCTGGAGGAGCTGGTTCTAGCAATGGAACAGGCGGTATGTTTACGAAAATTAAAGCAGCAACGATTGCGACAATGGCAGGAGTTCCGGTCTATATTTGTTCCTCATTAAAAGAACAAGCACTTATTGAAGCGGCTCACCAAACCGTTGATGGAACGAATTTTACAGCGCAAGAAAAAGTGATGAAAACTCATAAACAATGGCTTGCTTTATATGCAAAAAGTAAAGGGAAATTAGTCGTTGATGTTGGAGCAAAACGAGCTTTACAAGAAGAAGGGAAGAGCTTGTTAATTTCAGGTGTGAAAGCTGTTGAGGGAGAGTTTTATGAATCAGAAATCGTGATAGTTGTTGATGAACAGTATCAAGTGATTGGAAAAGGACAAACTCGCGTAAGTAAATATGCGATTGCACAACAATTATCGAAAAATAATCGAAAAGGAATTGTGATTCATCGAGATGATTGGATGACTATTTCTGGAGAATTAGCACTATTAGAACAAGAATTTTAAGGAGGGATGTATATTGACTACACAACAATTATTAGAAACAGTGAATCGTTTTAAAAAAGAAATCAATATTGCTTCAACAGAGTCAAAAAATGAAGCATTAGAAGCAATGGCTCTAGCTTTATTAGAAGATACAGATGCTATTTTAGAAGCAAATGCATTAGACTTAGAAAAAGCGAAGGGACATATTTCTGACGTGATGCTGGATCGTTTGAGATTAGATGAATCTAGAATCCAAGCAATGGCTGAAGGAATTCGACAAGTAGCTCAATTACCAGATCCAGTTGGAGAAATCATTGAAGAAACAGTTGGGGCACAAAATATTCAAATTAAGAAAAAGAGAGTGCCATTCGGTGTTATTGGAATTATATATGAAAGCAGACCTAATGTTACATCAGATGCAGTAGCATTATCGATTAAGAGTGGAAATGCCGTTGTATTAAGAGGTGGGAAGGAAGCTTATCAAAGTGCTTTTGCGATTGTGACAGCCTTGAAAAAAGGATTAGCGAAAACGAGTATTTCTCCAGAATGTATTCAATTAGTTAGTGATACGAGTCGAGAAAGTGCAATGGCATTAATGAAAGCGAAAGGCTATATCGATGTGTTAATTCCTCGTGGTGGATCTGGATTAATTCGTGCAGTTATTGAAAATGCGATTGTCCCAGTGATTGAAACAGGAACAGGAATTGTGCACATTTATATTGATAAAGATGCAGATTTAGCTAAAGCGATAAAAATTGTCGAAAATGCAAAAATGAGTCGTCCATCCGTATGTAATGCTATGGAAGTTTGCGTGGTACATGAAGCCATTGCGCCTCAATTTTTACCGTTATTAAAAGCAACGTTAGTGGACAATCATACTCCGGCTGTTGAGTTACGAGTTGATGAAAAAGCAGCTCAATACATTTCAGGAGAGAAAGCTACAGAGGAAGATTTTGATACAGAGTTTTCTGATTACATTATGGCTGTGAAAGTTGTGACTTCGATTGAAGAAGCAGTCGATCATATTGAAACGCATAGTACTCACCATTCCGATGCGATTATTTCTGAATCGGATGATGCGATTGAATTTTTTACAACGATAGTCGATAGTGCTGCAGTTTATGTCAATGCTTCGACACGCTTTACCGACGGTGGTGAATTTGGTTTAGGATGTGAAATGGGAATTTCCACTCAAAAATTACATGCTAGAGGGCCAATGGGGTTAAAAGAAATGACAACTTATAAATATATTGTGTATGGAGAAGGTCAGGTGAGATAAGATGGCAATTATTGGAGTTGTTGGGTTAGGAAATATGGGAAGTATGATTGCAACAATTGTTGCTAAAGAAACAGCTAATACTTTGTTACTAGCAAATCGTACAGCTGAAAAAGCAAAGAAACTAGCAGTGTCATTAGAGGCAACAGCGGTCACAAATAGGGAAGTATTCGAAAAAACAGATATTATTTTCATAGGCGTTAAACCAAATCAAATTCAAGAGTTATTAGAAGAAAATAAATATATCTTACAAAAACGAGAGTCTATCCTATTAATTAGTATGGCTGCAGGTGTGACTTTAGAACAGTTACAATCCATGACAGATACTCGTCATCGTTGGATTCGTATGATGCCAAATACACCGTTAGAAGTAGCAGAAGGTGTAATTAGTTTTTCTCTAGGAAAAAAAGCAACACAACAAGATAAAGAAGTCTTTCTTCAATTATTGCAATCGGGTGGAACTGTAATTGAATTACCGGAATCTCAAATAGATGCTGCCACAGCATTAGCAGGTTGTGGGCCAGCCTTTGTTTATATTTTTATTGAATCATTAGCAGAAGCAGGAGTGAGTATGGGCTTATCGAGAGGAGTAGCCCTGCAATTAGCGACTCAAACGGTGAAAGGTTCTGCGTCAATGGTAGATGAAACGAAGGAGCATCCAGCTGTTTTAAAAGAAAAAGTATGTAGCCCTGGTGGTTCAACAATCGCTGGAGTGATTACATTGGAACAAACAGGATTTCGATCAAGTGTCATTGAAGCAACTAGACGTGCTAAACAAAGAACAGAAGAATTAGGTCAATGAAGAAGTTAACATGAACTCAATTTTTACTGATGTGAAAAAAATCATACAAATCTATGTGTTAAATAATCATATGAATTGAGTTTGTGAGATTTTTGTAGTATAATTTCTGAGTTGAAAAGAGGTTTGAGTGATGGAAATTCCCTTTTTAAGCGTATTCCATCACTTTCATTTTGTTACAAATTGGAGGAAAACATGAAATTAAGAAATGATATTCGTAATATTGCCATTATCGCTCACGTTGACCATGGTAAAACAACATTAGTAGACGAATTATTAAAACAATCCGAAACGCTGGACGCACGTACAGAATTATCAGAACGTGCAATGGACTCAAACGATATTGAACGTGAACGTGGTATTACGATTTTAGCAAAAAATACTGCTGTTCAATATAAAGGTACTCGCATTAACATCATGGATACACCAGGACACGCGGACTTTGGTGGAGAAGTAGAACGTATTATGAAAATGGTGGATGGAGTAATTTTAGTAGTTGATGCTTATGAAGGAACAATGCCTCAAACACGTTTCGTATTGAAAAAAGCATTAGAACAACATTTAACACCAATCGTAGTTGTAAATAAAATCGACCGTGACGCTGCTCGTCCAGAAGAAGTTGTCGATGAGGTATTAGAATTATTTATTGAATTAGGAGCAGATGATGATCAATTAGAATTTCCAGTAGTTTATGCTTCAGCCTTAAACGGAACTTCTAGTATGTCAGATAATCCTGCAGATCAAGAACAAACAATGGACTATTTATTCGATACAATTATCGAACATATTCCAGCACCAATTGATAATTCAGATGAGCCTTTACAATTCCAAGTATCATTATTAGACTATAATGAATATGTTGGACGTATCGGTATCGGCCGTGTATTCCGTGGAACTGTAAAAGTGGGGGATCAAGTATCTCTATTAAAATTAGATGGAACTAAGAAAAACTTCCGTGTTACAAAATTGTTTGGTTTCTTCGGATTAAACCGTTTAGAAATCAATGAAGCAAAAGCAGGAGACTTAATCGCTGTTTCAGGGATGGAAGATATCTTCGTTGGAGAAACTGTAACACCAGTAGATGCACAAGAATCATTACCAGTCTTACACATTGATGAACCAACATTACAAATGACATTCTTGACAAACAACTCACCATTTGCAGGACGTGAAGGTAAATTTGTAACAGCACGTAAAATCGAAGAACGTTTAATGCGTGAATTACAAACAGATGTATCTTTAAAAGTAGAACCAACGGATTCACCAGATGCATGGATTGTATCAGGACGTGGAGAATTACACTTATCAATTTTAATTGAAAATATGCGTCGTGAAGGATATGAATTACAAGTATCTCGTCCAGAAGTAATTATTAAAGAAATTGATGGCGTAAAATGTGAACCATTTGAACGTGTACAAATCGATACTCCAGAAGAATATATGGGTTCAATTATCGAATCTTTAAGTAATCGTAAAGGTGAAATGCAAGATATGCAACATAGTGAAAATGGACAAGTTCGTATCGTATTCTTAGTGCCAGCTCGTGGATTATTAGGATATACAACGGAGTTCTTATCAATGACTCGTGGATACGGAATTATGAACCACACATTCGATCAATATTTACCATATATTGCTGCAAATATTGGTGGACGTAGAAATGGTGCATTAGTTTCTACAGATACTGGTAAATCAACAACTTATGGAATTATGGGTGTTGAAGACCGTGGAGTAATCTTTACTGAACCAGGTACTGAAATTTATGAAGGAATGATTGTTGGAGAACACTCTCGTGAAAATGACTTAGCGGTTAATATTACGAAAGCAAAACAACAAACAAATGTTCGTTCAGCAACGAAAGACCAAACATCTGTCATTAAAACACCGAAGAAATTATCATTAGAAGAATCATTAGAATTCTTATCAGATGATGAATATTGCGAAATCACACCAGAAACAATTCGTTTAAGAAAACAAATTTTAAACAAAGGTGAGCGTGAAAAAGCAAATAAACGTAAAAAACAAGCGGAAGCTGAGAATCATTAATATTTACACTGTATAGAAATTGACTTTGCTAATAGTAGCTACGTCGCAAGTAGCCTTGCTTATGCGAGGCTCATTGCTAAAATTTGAGCCTAAGGTCTCAAATTTTCCGGTGATAAAATCCATCAATGGATTTTATTACTAAAGCTACTGTGCAAAGTCATTTTCTATTTTGAACGTGTTTTTATAAGTGTACGAATATAATTTGATTTTGTTTAGGCTCATCGACAAATTCTGTTGGTGGATTAAATTTAACACCAAATTAAGTCTTTCATTTTAAATGAACAAAGTGGAAGAAAATTAACGATTTAATTAATTTAACAATCAACCACAAACATAACTATGAACGAAATCTAGTTTTAACTTTATAATGAGCAGGGGCATGTTATCCGCGATTAGCGGTTTGGGGGCTGTGAAATTTGATATTATTTTTCGCTTCCCCCAATTCAACATGCCCATGGAGGCTCATTGTCAAGTTAAAACGACTCTATACATACTTTTTTAACTCATAATGACTTTCTATTGACCGGGGTAAAGAAACAACCTTTAATAATCTTGATTCTTAATTTCATATTCTCAAAATTTCGATATCCATATGCAACACGTTTAATTACTTTAATGAGATTATTCGTTCCTTCAATAGCTCCATTGGAATATCCTGTCGTAAAAGCTTGATAAATCCCATTCTTAAAACGTTTAAACACTTCAAACTTCTTCTTAAATTCATAAGGTAATTGTTTTGGAATTTCCTTTATACATGTCATAAATGCCTCGTAATCTTTCTTTTTATAGGCTTTTCTAAGTTCTTGAATGAAATCATATGCATCTGATAACACTTCGTCAAAACTCAATAATTTTTCTACCAATTGAGCTTGAGTAAGATAGGTTTTGAAGTGATAATTGTACCTTAATTTTTCTTCATCTAATTCATCACTAGGCTTTAAGAGTACTTTCCAGTAACGTTTCAATGTCTTCTGTTGTGTTGATTTCGCTGAGAATTGCTTCATAATCACAATGCGCAGTTGATTAAAATTACGATTCATATGTTGAACGATATGGAATCGATCTACTACGATAACAGCATTTGGAAATACTGTTTTAATAAGGTTTTGATAAGAAGCATTCATATCCATCACTAAATATCTTACTTTTAAACGTTGTTTACGAGAAAACTTCATAAAGAATGAAATCATTTCATGAAGTGTTCTACCAGGCAAAATATCAATTAATTGGCGATTTTCTCCATCTAAACAAATGAAATTCATTTTCCCTTGTTGCGTTTTAACGCCTCTAAATTCATCTAAACAAAGCACTTTAGGTAAATAATGATACTGCTGCATTGTTTTTATTTTAAACTTTTTCATCACTCTTTCAACAGTCTTATCAGAAATTGAAAGGAGTTTAGCGATTGCTTTTCTAGAGAAGTTTTCTTTTAAATACAACATAATTTGACACTCTAAATCATAAGAAATATTACTATTTTTTGGAACAAGAGGGCAATCTGCAACCCATGTTTTATGACAATCTTTACAGATGAATCGTTGTACTTTAAGGTCTAAAATAGTCTTATGTCCAAATAGGTGTGGAATTCTAATTTTATGTTCCATAGGAGAATGTTTCATCACATTTTCGCTAGAACAATATAGACAAGAAGTACAAGCACTTGTCCAAGTTCCATTAATTTTATGAACTGTTTCATTGTTTTCTGTCACGATTTCTAACCAATTTTCATCCGTAATAAAATTTTCTTCTGTTAATCTTAGTAATTTTCGTATACAATAGTCCATGAGAGAAATCCTCCTTTGATTTGTTTTAGTCGACTTAATCATAACTCGGATTTCTCTTTTTTGCATGTAAAAAATCCTGTCGGTGATTTCTCACCAACAGGATTTGTCGAACAACCTTTGTTTATAGTAGCTACGGCACAAGCAGATTCGTTGAAGCGAGTCTTATTGCTGAAGCTATTATTTTTAATGGTTGTTCGACACATCGAGTAATTTTTGTTGAATTGTAAAATGAAGTGCAACAAAAAGACATAACTATCTGATAGACTTAAGTCGACGAAAACAAAGCATAGGAGTGATAGTGATGTCTAAAGAAAATAGTACCACAAAATCATATTACAATTATCTTTCAGCCATCGAAAGAGGAAAAATCGAGGTACTTCATAAACAGGGAACATCCCAATCAGAAATTGCACGAGAACTTGGTAGAAATCGTTCTACGATTAGTCGTGAATTAAAACGTGGAACTGTTACACAAATGAAAATCAAAAACGCAAAGGTTATTTATTATAAGGAATATTTCGCTGAAACAGGTCACGAACATTATAAAAATAAACGAGAGAAATTGATGAACGTCCTAAAATTATTCAAGATCGAACAGAATTTGGTCATTGGGAAATTGATTGGATGATTGGGAAGAAGTTTATTAAAGAAAAAAGAAGAAGAGTAATATTTGAATGAGAATTCTCTAACGATTTACAAACTTCAAAAGTGGTTAGAAAGCAAAAAAGAGACGATGAAAATCGTCTCTTTTGCTATAGTGTATTTAATTTTTCAAGTATCATTTGCCCAATTCGTTCTATATCTCTTTGACTACCACGTAATTCAAATTCATCTAATACAGGGAAGTGGAATCGCTCAGAATATTGGCGAGCGGTTAAACAGAATTGTTTATTAAAGTTGCGGTTTCCACTACCGACAATGCCAAAACATTTTTTGTAATTATCATGATAGGCAAGGAAATCTCCAAGAGGATTTGTTAGAATTTCAGTATAGCCTGTGTCTACACCATTTCCTCCTTCTAAATAAGTTGGTAGGAAAGCAATAGTGGAGTGTTCTAATTCGAAAAATTCTGTATGATCTCGAATTAAATCTTTAACATTGATTAATTGGATTTGTAAAGAGGATTGTTGAAATTTGAAATAATCGACTAACTTTGTAACAAAACTATGAGTATTCCCTGTTAAGCTAATATATGCGATTGATAATGATTGAGTCATAAAACCCCTCCCTTTTGTATTATCATAGCATAAATAAATGAAAAAACAATGGAGTTTCTTGAATCTTAAAATGTGAATTTACGCAAGACCTTGCTTTTCAAAAACTGTAAAATCGGCTATAATACTAAAGAAACGATTAGAAAAAATATAGAAGTGGAGTTATATACATGTCAAATCAATTAGCTGCAGAAGTTTCTTCACGTAAGACTTTTGCCATTATTTCTCACCCGGATGCGGGGAAAACAACGATTACTGAACAATTATTATTATATGGTGGAGCGATTCGTCAAGCGGGTACTGTAAAAGGGAAAAAAACTGGTAAATTCGCAAAATCAGACTGGATGGAAATTGAAAAACAACGTGGGATTTCTGTAACGAGTTCTGTAATGCAAGTGGAATATGATGGGAATCATATTAATATCGTAGATACACCAGGGCACGAGGATTTCTCTGAAGATACGTATCGTACATTAATGGCAGTAGATAGTGCAGTCATGGTCATTGATAGTGCAAAAGGGATTGAGCCTCAAACAAAGAAATTATTCGAAGTTTGTAGTATGCGTGGCATTCCAATTTTTACGTTTATTAATAAATTAGACCGTGATGGTCGTGAACCATTAGAGTTGATTGCCGAATTAGAAGAAGTATTAGGCATTGATGCTTATCCAATGAACTGGCCAATGGGAATGGGAAAAACATTTTTAGGCTTATATGATATTTATAATAAGCGTGTAGAATTAATGCATCCGGAAGAAAATGGGGATAATGACTTCTTACCATTGAATGAAGATGGAGAAGTTGAAGGGAATTATGCATTCAAACAATCAACTTTATATGAACAAGTCATTGAAGATGCTCAATTATTATTAGAAGCAGGAAATGATTTTAGTGAAGAAGCGATTGCAAACGGAAAATTAACACCAGTATTCTTCGGTTCTGCCTTAACAGGTTTTGGTGTACAAACATTTTTAGATGCCTTTGTGGATTTTGCGCCAAGTCCTTCAGCTAAGAAAACAGAATCTGGTGAAAAAGTTGAACCATTAGAAGAACAATTTAGTGGGTTTATTTTCAAAATTCAAGCAAATATGAATCCTGCTCACCGAGACCGTATTGCATTTGTACGAATTTGTTCTGGAGAATTTACACCGGGAATGGATATTACCGTTAATCGTTCTCAAAAGAAAATGAAATTATCTCATACAACACAATTCATGGCGGATGCTCGTGAAACGGTAAAAGCGGCAGTTGCTGGGGATATTATCGGGTTATACGATACAGGGAATTTCCAAATTGGAGATACGATTTATAGTGGAAAACAAGCGATTCAATTTGAACCACTTCCACAATTTACACCGGAATTATTCAATAAAGTGGCTGCTAAAAATGTGATGAAGCAAAAATCATTCCATAAAGGAATTGAACAATTAGTGCAAGAAGGAGCCATCCAATTATATAAAACTTATCATACTGGTGAATATATTCTTGGAGCGGTTGGTCAATTACAATTTGAAGTATTCCAATATCGTTTAATGAATGAATATAATGCGGAAGTAGTGATGACACCAATTGGAAGCAAAATTGCTCGTTGGATTGATGAAGCAGACTTAGATCCTAATATGTCTTCAAGCCGTAACTTATTATGTCGAGACAGATTCGACCAACCAGTATTCTTATTTGAAAATCAATTTGCGTTAAATTGGTTTAAAGATAAACATCCATCGATTGAATTAAAATCATTATTCTAATGAAACTTACCGTAGAGGAAGAAATAGTATGTTTCTTTCTCTACGGTTTTATTTCGTGTTTTCATAAGTTTAGGGAAATCTAACTGATTTTCAAGTGAAAATATGATACACTAATGCAGTAGGAGTTGGAGATTATGAAAAAGAAAGCAAATATTAAAACAAATGCCATTCGTATGGTAGAACGTCAAAAAGTTCAGTATCAAATTTTCGAATATGAATGGGACGAAGAACATTTAGATGCCGTTCATGTGAGTGAACAGATGGGCATTTCAGTGGATCAAGTTTATAAAACAATTGTATTACATGGGGACAAAACGGGTTATTTAGTAGCTTGTGTTGCAGCTAATCATGAATTGAATTTGAAGGCTTTAGCAAAAGCTTCTAACAATAAAAAAGTAGAACTAATCCCAGTATCTCAATTAGAAAGTTTGACTGGATATATTCGAGGGGGATGTTCACCTGTCGGAATGAAGAAAAGTTTTCCAATTTATATTGACTTACGTGCTAAAGAACAAGATACGATTCGAGTTTCAGCAGGTAAGAGAGGCATACAAATGGAGTTAAGACCAGAAGATTTACAACAGCTAACTAGAGCTGAGTGGTTTGATAATCTAGAAAATTAACCGAAGAAAGGATTTTATATGAGTGAAGTAAAAGAAGAAATCACAATGACTGAACTAAATGAAGTGTTAGAAGAAATTGTCGCACCTCAAGAACAAGAAATAGAACGTGTCGTATTTTGGGTAGACGAAACTCATGTCAAAATTAAAGAAGTCCATTATGAAATTGTTGAAGATTACCGTGAAGGATTTGAATTAGATACCTTTAATGCTCGTTATCAAGATATTTTTGATAAGTATGAATACATTGTTGGTGATTGGGGACATGAAAAATTACGACTAAAAGGATTTTATGAATCCAAAAATCGATTAGCCACTCCGGATAAGGATATTGCTTGTTTACAAGAGTATTTATACGAATTTTGCAATTTTGGATGTCGTTATTTTGTACTTCAGAGAGACCCAAATGTAAAATCAGTTGCGGTAGAAGAAGGAATACCAAAACGGCCAAAAAATAAACAACAAAAACGAAATACGAAGCGTTTTAACAATGAACGAGTAGGAGAAAAAACGTTTAAGGGTAATACACAAAAAAATAATCGGTTTAATTCTAAAAAACGTAATTTTGAGATGAAAGAAGCATCAAAACAAGATTTTGGTTTGAAAGAAATGACACACAAAGAAAGTTTACATCTGGAAAGTCAACCTTCTCTACAATCAATGAAAAATAAACGTCAAAATCGTAATTTTTCAATGAAGGAAGTTGATCAATCGAAGTATTCTAAAAATGCACCGACGAAGCAAAAAAATAATCATCCTAATAAGAGATTTGATATTCGAGAAAAGCCACAAAAAAGAGGGAATTAGCATGTATAAAGCATATTTTATTGATTTAGATGGAACAATGTACAAAGGAAAAGAACGCATTCCAACAGCAGAAGAGTTTATTCGTCGTTTACAAGCAGCCAATATTCCATTTTTATTTGTAACGAATAATGCTACAAAAACACCACAGCAAGTCGCTGATAACTTGAGAGAAAATTATGGAGTAGAAGTGACAAAAAATGAAGTGTATACAAGTGGAGTCGCTGCCATGGACTTTTTAGAAAGTCAAAACTTTGGCAGAAAATTAATGATTATCGGAGAAGAAGCGTTAAAGACTCAAGCAGTAGAAAGAGGATATGAACTAGTAGGGGAAAATCCAGATGTTGTTTTACAGTCACTAAATCGTGAAACAACTTATGCTGAATTAGAAGCAGCCACTTTAGCCATTCGTGCAGGAGCAAAATTTGTTGTAACAAATATTGATTCTAATCTCCCAAGTGAAAAAGGATTTATTCCTGGATCAGGTTCTATTACAGCATTTTTAAAAATGTCTACACAACAAGAGCCAATTGTGATGGGAAAACCAAGTAGTATTATTATGGAATCAGCTTTGAATTATTTAAATCAACAATATCCAGAGCAACAGTTTACAAAAGAAGATATTGCAATGGTGGGTGATAATTACCAAACAGATATTCAAGCTGGAATTCAATATGGAATGGATACTTTAATGGTTCTAACAGGATTCTCTACACGAGGAGATTTAGAAGGAGTTGCACAACCTACGCATTTAGTGAATGATTTAAGTGAGTGGAAGGTATAAGCATGTCTACAACCATTAAAAGATGGAGTTTTTCGATTGTATTAGCATTGTTTTTATTAAGTACGGCGATTTCCTTTGTCATCTTTTTTGAACCACTATTTCGAGGTGTCATTTTATTATTTGGCTTAGAACAGCATAGTGGAATTTCTACAGCAACATTAATGGAGAATTATCATGTATTGATATCGTATTTAACAAGACCATGGATTAAGGAATTAGTGATGCCAGATTTTCCAAGTTCTCCTCAAGGACTATTTCACTTTGAAGAAGTGAAACGATTATTTATGATTAATTTTGTCATTGCAGTGATTTCTACAATTGTTTCATTTGTTGGGATAAATAGGTTTAAAAAAGAAAGAAAATTATTCCTGTTACTCACGCCATTAAAAGGAATATTATATGCTACATTATTATTTGTTGTATGCTTAGTAAGCTTTTTCGATGTAATTTTTGTAAAATTCCACGAATTATTTTTCCATAATTCAGCATGGATTTTTGATCCACGATTAGATCCAATTATCGAAGTATTGCCAGAAGAATTTTTTATGATTTGTTTTTTAATCGTGTTTCTATGGCTTGTCTTTGGAATTATGGGAATTCTAAGATGGATTCGAAAACAAGAACAGATGTAAATAAGACTACAACATTTCGTGATTATCTATCGTTTAGAGGTGACTTTAAGCGATAGGTATTTTTTTATACTTCTTTTACACTTTTCTCATACTAAAAAAAATTAAAACATGGTATGATAACGAGGAAGAGAATAGAAAACCGAGGAGAAAGTATGAAAATATCAGTAGTGATTCCTTTTTATAATGAGGAAAGAATGATTGAAAAAATGTACAGTGAATTAGTTCATGTACTAAATCAACAAACAACAGAAGAATTTGAGATTATTTTAATTGATGATGGAAGTAAAGATAAAACTTTTGAAAAAATAGTAGAAATTGCCAAGAATGATGAGAGAGTTCGCTATTTGAGTTTTAGCCGTAATTTTGGGAAAGAAGCTGGCACAATTGCAGGATTACAATATGCAACGGGTGAAGCCGTTATTTTAATGGATGGAGATTTACAACATCCACCTGCACTGGTTCCTCAAATGATTGAAGCTTACCGTGAAGGGTACGATGTAGTGAGTGGTCGTAGAACTAGAACAGGTGAAAGTCAGTTTCGTACTTTTCTAGCGAATCGTTTTTATAAATTAGCGAATCGACTAATGGATACACCTTTAACGGATGGAATTTCTGAGTTTCGTCTATTTAGTCGAAAAGCAGTGCGAGCGATTTTATCATTGAATGAATATAATCGTTTTTCAAAAGGACTTTTCTCATGGATTGGTTTCAAGGAAAAAGTCATTGAATATGAAAATCATGTACGTGAAATTGGAGAAACGAAATATTCTTTAAAATTTTCATGGAATTATGCGATTCAAGGGATTTTATCATTTAATGATAAACCATTACGCGCGTGTATTAATTTAGGACTGGGTTGTTTATTATTATCTGTGCTATATATCGTGTGGATGTTCATTAAATATCTTATCGATCCGACTTCTTTAGTGAGTGGCTATTTTACAACGATTTTTGCAGTTGTCTTACTAGGAGGAATTCAGTTAATTTCAATTGGAGTTTTAGGAGAATATATCGGGAAAATTTATTATGAAGTGAAAAAACGTCCTCACTATTTAGTGGATAAAACGAATTTTGAGGAGGAGAAAGATGAGTAAAAAGAAAGTAGTTTACTTAACGAGTTTCTTCCTACCAATTGGCATTATGCTTGTTTCGTGGATCATTAATGGATTTTTCCCTTTTGGTGCAAAATCATTGATGGCAGTGGACTTTAATGCGCAATATATTGGTTTATATGCTTATTTAAAACATTTCTTTTTAAATGGAAATTGGAATAGTTTTTTCTATTCCTTTTCAAAATCCATTGGTGGGGGAATGTTGGGTATTTGGGGATTTAATTTAATTAGTCCGTTTAATGTATTGTATTTTTTCTTTTCAGAGCAAAATTTTCAATGGGCAGTTATGTTAACCATTGGTCTTCGATATGGAGTGATGGGACTTACTTGGACACATTTTTTTGTGAAGCGATATAATGGTTTAGAAAAAAATCCAGCATTTCTTCCTATATTTGGAAGTTTGTATGCTTTGAATGGTTTTAATGTCAGTTATCAAATGAATCCTATCTTTTATGATGGCATGATTATGTTGCCACTGGTATTAATGGGGGTAGAAGAAGTATTGGATAGAACAGGTGCTAAACGATATATGTTATTGTTAGCCCTAGCTTTATTACTGCATTTTTACATGGGATATATGATTTGTATATTTGTAGTTATCTATGCCTTATTTTATTTATTCAAATCAAAAGATAGAACGTTTAAACAAGGATTTCTTCAATTGCTTCAACTAGGATTTTATTCGATTTTAGCTGTCGGATTAGTGGCATTTATTCTTGTTCCGATTTTGATGAGTTTAGTTTCTACTAAAGGTGGACTTGAAAGTAAGTTATTATTTGAATGGAAATTACAAATTGATCCATTAGATATTTTTTCTAAATTATTTTTAGGAGCATTTGATAATTCTTCTTGGCCGGCAGGCCCAAATTTACCAAATATTTATGTGGGAACGCTCGGAATAATGGGGACGATTTATTATTTTATCAGTTCTACTATTCAACGCAGAGAGAAAGTAGCTTCACTTTTTGTTTTAGCTATTTTTATCCTATCTTGTATTCATGAATTTACGAGTAAATTATGGCATATGGGACAAAATCCTGCAGGATTTTTTTATCGCTTCTCATGGATAATGGCGTTTTTCTTAGTTTATTTAGCGTATTTAGCTTTAAGAGAAGTCGACCAATTACATTGGAAATCGTCCATCGTTATTGCAGGTGGGACATTAGTACTGTTTGCTATCGTAATGACGAGACAGTATTCCTTCTTAATTGTTCCACAAAAAATTGCAACAGTCGCATTAATTTTTGTGATGTTATCGATTTTAGTATGGCCTCAAATCAATAAAAGATGGGCATTTTTGGCAGCAGTCACAGCAATTGAATTAATGATGAATGCAACGATTGTCCAATCGAGAGTAGGATATACGGATGCGTATAAATATCAAGATGCGGTAAAACAATTACAAACGGCAGTAGCACCTATTCGACCAAATGATAAGGAATTTTATCGTATTCAAGGAAGCTTCCATTTAAGTAAAAATGATCCCTTTATGGCAGATTATCCAGGAATGTCTGTATTTAGTTCTAATCTTGAAAATTCCACAAGAGATTTATTTGAACAATTAGGTAATACCGGTATTAATGCGACGACTTATTATTATGGAACCCCATTAAGTGATGCCATTTTTAGTTTGAAATATTGGATGACACCAAAGCCGGTCTACACGAAGGATTATCCCGATACAAGTAAAATGTATGTATTTGGAAACTATGCCACTCGTTTAGATTTAACAGAAAACACGCCTGTTGTTTACGAAGAAGAGCGTACAGAAGTATTTCAAATTCCACAAACTCTTCCAATAGCATTTGGAGTGAATGAAAAACTAGCTTCATTAGAATTTAAAATGAATCAACCAATACAGACCTATAACAAAATTACAATGGCACAACTAGGAGAACAAGAGAAATATTTGGAAATGTTAGCGGCAAATGATATTACAACGGATAATTTTCAAGCAACCGATCGAACAGAAACTTATCGTAGAAAGGATTCGACCAAACCAGCTAGTATCACGTATCATTTAACGCCACAAACAGATGAAGAATATTGGGTTACGTTACCAACACGTTTTTCAAGAACGGATACAAATCTTATTCGAATTTTTCTGAATGGTGAAGAATTTCATTTCTTAAATAATTATCAAGCGACTCAATTCCTCAATATTGCTTCTCAATCAATGGATAAGCCAATTGAATTTAAAATCGAAGTGAATACGGACGAAGATTATTCCTTTAGTGGCGTTCGATTGGTCAAATCCAATCGCTCTGTTTCCAATCGTTTTATTCAGGAACGTCAAAGTCAAGCATTGAAGCTGACTCATTGGGATAATTCTCATATTCAAGGTACCGTTACAATTACAGATGATAGTAGTGTAATGTTTACTTCGATTCCATACGATAAAGGATGGAGTGTAAAAGTCGATGGAAAAGTCGTTGAAACAAGAAAGATTTGGAATAGTTTACTAGGTTTTGCGATTTCGAATGGAGAACATACGATTGAATTAAGTTTCATTCCAGAAGGATGGAAGATAGGAGTAGTGATTTCCATCGTTTCACTGATTGTATTTCTTGGCTTGATTTACAAGAAGTGGGTATAGTTTTTTTACAATAAGACTTCTATTGGTTACTCAGTTAACGGATAGGAGTCTTTAGTTAATATTAAATGAAAGAGGAATATTTGAGACCGAGGCTCAAATTTTAGCCAAGAGCTTCGCTTCTGCGAAGCTGCTGGCGTCCTTTGCAAGCTAAAAAATTTTTTTCTTTAATATTTATTCGATAATTTCGCTTGTTCGGTAAATCCAAGCGTTATTTTTAAAAATAAATAATGGCGGAGCAATTAAAAGAATAACTAAGCAGAAACCTATAAAAGCTTTTGTTAATTTAGAAAACTTTTTACTTAGAGATGATTTAAAACATAAATAGTAAATTCCTATTGCTACGAAAAATTCATAGAGAATCCACAGAAATGAACATCTACTATAAAAATAAGAAAATAGTAAATTGAAAATAAGAAGGATTGAAAACAATTTGTCATCTTTCGTTAAAGACTTAATCTTACACATTATAACCAACTCCTTTTATTATATTATACTTACATTATAATATAAAACACTTTTTTGAAAACGTTTTTAAAACAGACGTAAAAAATATTAAAGAAAAAATTTTGTACTAGCCATGAGATTCGCAATGCGAAGCTGCTGGCGTCCTTTGCAAGCTAAAAAATTTTTTCTTTAATATTTAGTTTCTTTAGAGAAATTACGAAATCATACTTTTGTCCCATTGTTGTAGGACGAGAATATGCTATAATTTTCTTAAGAGAGTTGATAAAGGAGAAGTCTTATGAAGAAACATATGATTCAAGCCATTAAGCTATTTTTCTTTGTAGCCGTTAGTGTAGGTGTTTATGAAAAAATGGATAATACAGCAGAAATGTTTTTATTCGCTCTGCTTTGTTATGGAATATTTTTCTATGTGCTATTCCGCAAAGAAATGAATCCACCAAATTGGAAAACATACCTACATAAGGAAAAAGAATTACAAGGCCCGTCAGAAAAACAACAAGAGATTTATGAAAAAGCAGGTTTAACAGAAAGTGATGTTTCTTTCTTTAGAGAAAAGATGAATCGAGCAAAAATTCAAATTCAACAAATTGAAGTTTATACAAAACAAAATAATAAACTAGAAGCGATTGCAAATCGTTATCAAATCATCACCGTTTTAAAAGATTATTTCAAGGAAATCGTCCAACATCCGGAACGATTGCATGCCGTTGATAAGTTTTTAAATACTTATTTGCCAGGTTTAGAAGAAATGATGGAAAAATATATTGAAATTGAACAACATATCTCTAAAACACAGGAAACTTACCAAATGTTGGATCAAAC
Source organism: Granulicatella elegans (assembly GCF_020735385.1). Taxonomy (NCBI): domain Bacteria; kingdom Bacillati; phylum Bacillota; class Bacilli; order Lactobacillales; family Carnobacteriaceae; genus Granulicatella; species Granulicatella elegans. Next base: position 1,271,526 of record NZ_CP085953.1, read on the forward strand.
AATGGACTTCATAGGTGACTGTTGTCTACAGATTGAAGCAGATTATCAAAAATTCCAAGCACAAGATTTTAGTGATTTAAATTTAGAACGAGAACATCTTCAACAACAATCTCAAAAAGAAGAATTTGAAGACTTTTAGGAGGAACTATATATGACAGAAAAACAAACAACAGTGGAAGATTTAATTCAAAATCCATTTGGAGAACAAGTGAGTGTAACACCATTATCAGAGGTATCTCACGATTTTCCAGCAACACAAACGGAAGCAAGTCCAAAGAAATTAATGGATACATTGGATGAAAAACATCAAGAGCAAGCTCGTGCATTAGCGAAGCAAATTGATGAAAAAAATTTACAAGCGATTATTAGTTATGGGGCTGCAGCTCAAAAACAATTAGGAGAATTTTCTCACCAAATGCTTTCTCATGTACAAGCAAAAGACACTGGAGAAATTGGGGATATTTTAAATGACTTAATGGAGCGTTTAAATGAAACAGATCCAAATGATTTAGTAGCTGAAAATCAAGGATTCTTCCAAAAATTCTTTGGAAAAATTAAGAAGAGCATTTATGAAATGCAAGCTAAATATCAAGAAGTTGGTTCTCAGGTGGATAAAATTGCAATTCGTTTAGATCACGAGAAAAATGGTTTATTAAATGATAATTTATCATTGGAACAATTATATCAACGTAATAAAGATTTCTTTGATGCTTTAAATATTTATATTGCAGCGGGAGAAATAAAATTAGCGGAATTACAAGAGACATTAATTCCTGAAGCTTTAGAAAAAGCACGAGTAACAGGAGACCAAATGGATGTACAAGTCGTAAATGACTTAGAACAATTTTTAGACCGTCTAGAAAAAAGAAATCATGACTTAAAATTAACGCGACAAATGACGATTCAACAAGCACCACAAATTCGTTTAATTCAAAATACAAACCAAGCATTAGCTGAAAAAATTCAATCATCGATTACAACAACCATTCCATTATGGAAAAATCAAATTGCAATTGCGATGACCTTATTACGTCAAAAAGATGCTGTAACGGCACAAAGACAAGTTTCAGAAACAACAAATCAATTAATTCAAAAAAATTCAGAAATGTTGAAAATTTCTACAATTGAAACAGCTCGTGAAAATGAACGAGGCATTATTGATTTAGAAACATTACAAAAAACTCAAAAAGATTTAATTGAAACATTAGAAGAAACATTGAAGATTCAACAAGAAGGTAGAGCAAGAAGAAGAAAAGCAGAAGTTGAATTAACGAATATGGAAGAAGATTTAAGACAAAAATTATTAGTGTTAAGTCATAAAGAAAAACAAATTCACCAAGATTAATATGGAAAAACGTGGAGTAATTTTCTTATTTTGTAATAGGAATTATGATTCAGTAGTAAAGATGTAATCTGTTTTTAATAAAATAAACTTGCGATTTTTAAGAACATTCTTTACAATGGTAGTAAATATATTTTTAATGAGGTGAGAAAATGCACGTTTGGATCGTAGTAGTAGCATTATTAGCTTTAGCAGTATTTTTCTTATTCATTTCATTGTTCTTAAAAGACAATCAATATGAAGATGAATTAGATGAATTAAGTGAAGGCTTGTTAGAATTAAATCGAGAAGTGTATTCTTTAAAGAGAAAAATTCAAGAGTTGGAAGGAACACCAATTTATCGTGCTCCTGTTGAACAAGCTCAACAACCTGAACCGGAATTTACATTTATTCCACAACCAGTAGTTGGGCCAGAACCAACTTTTACTCCAAGATTTGAAGAAAAAGAAGAGAAAGTTCAACCTATGTTTGAACCAAAGCCAACAGTTTCTGAGCCAACTGTTTCACAAACAGAACAACCAGAAGAAGAGTTACACAGTATTACTCGTAAACACATTTTGACTTTATTTAGTCATGGTGGTTCATATGAAGAAATTGCTGAACAATTAAATTTACCAGTTTCAACTGTTCAATTAGTGATTGATAGCTATTTTGAATCAGATTCACATTAAGGAGGGGTATTATGAGTAAAACAAAATTTCGCTCTTTAGGTGTAGGTTTCCTTTTATCAGCAATTTTCTTAGCTTTAGCAACTGTAGCATGGCCATTTGTTCCTGAATCGTTGAAAAGTCAATTAGACAGTGTTCATTTACCATTAGTAACAGACACTGTTAAAACGACTGAAGAAACGACTAAAGAAACGACTGTAGCATCAACAAAAGCTACTCAAACAACTGAAGCCACTACAAAAACAACAGCAAAAGTTGCGAATAAACCTGTAACAATTACGGTTGAGAGTGGAGAAGTTTCAAGTGATGTTGCTCGTAAATTAAAAGAAGCAGGAGTAATCACTGATTCGAAAGCTTTTGTAGATTATTTATTAGAAAATAATATTGCAGAAAATATTTTGGCAGGAACATTTGAAATTCAACCAAATAGTAGTTTTGAAGAAATTGCTCGTACATTAGGAGCTTTACGTTAATTGATAAAAATAAGAGGTAGACACTGAGAAAATCGTGTCTACCTCTTTCTTGTTTTAAGACGAAGATTTTTTCATCCAGACTAGATAACTAAATAAGACAAAGATTAAAATCGTTAAGCTAATGAACACTTCAATAGTAACGAATAAATTCAGTAGAGGAAATTGTAAAATTCCTTGAGCCATTTTTAGTGAAGTTGCTGTAACAATTGTTGGGAATGTTAAAGATGAAAATGCAGGTTGAAATCCTTGCTTTAAAATTTGTGGTAAACGACTTAAGACTAAAAAGAAAAATATTTGAGATGAAATGATCATCATGATGATGGAGTAAGTTAATAATTGATGTCCACCTACACGTACTAATGAAGCTAGTAGTAACGAAAATGGAGCACAATAGATTCCTTCTTGTCCTAATAATTCATTTGGCAGTGGCCTTTTCTTCAAATCTTTGTAAATCCGTGGATATAAATAAAACGTTAAGATAAAGCCGAAAATAATCGTTGCATAGGCGATTTCAATGATTCTTACAACAGGATAAGTGAGCGCGGCTACTGCGATACCAACATATAATACGGTCCAAGATGGCGTTGCATAAATTTTTTCTTTTGAAGATAATAATTGAATAGTAAAATAAGTGATTAGTCCAATATCTAATAGGAATGAGAACCACCAAAGAACTTGTGCTAAGAGAGGTACACTTGGAACGGTACGTAGTAAATAAGTAGCTAAAATCATTCCTGCCATAGGGAAAGTAGCCATTCCAGATAAAACTGGTGGTTTCTTTAATTCATTTGCAGTATTTTGCCAATTTAATAAATGTGAGATTAAGAAGATAATCCATAATCCTAATCCAAGTACACTAAATACATGAGATAATTCAGGCAAGGTATCTGAGATAAGATTTCCAGCGCCAGCTAATCCTAGAAGGCAACCAGAAAATGCTAAAGGTAACTTTTTCATAAAATCCTCCAATAAACTTTTTGAGAAAAATATAACATAAAAATGAATGAAGTGAAATTTTTAAATTTTAAATTTATTTGATTAAGTTTAAATAATTTTAAATTCTGATAGAAATAGTACGAAACCCATCCTAAATTATGCTATAATAGAGCAGTGAATATTAAAAGATGGATGTGAATACATGATTAATAAAAGAAAGAATCGTCCTATAAAGAAAAAATCACATATTCCATTTCGATTAAATTTATTATTTTTTATCGTGTTTTTTTCATTTATGGTATTAATCGGACGATTAGCGTATGTTCAATTAGTCAAGGGTGATGATTTTATCGCTTTAGTGAAACGTACAGAAACTTCTACTGCTAAAAAAGCAGTTCCAAGAGGGTCGATTTATGATAGTAAAGGTAAAATATTAGTTGGAAATAAACCAAAATTAGCCGTTAATTATACACGTTCTTCAGATGCCACAGCGAAAAGCATGCTGGAAACTGCTAAAAAATTAACGGAATTCATTACAGTAGATACTAGCAAATTAAGAGAGCGAGATTTAAAAGATTATTGGTTTGCTACTCATCCAGACGATGCTAGTAAGTTATTAACCGCTGAAGAGAAGAAGCGCATTACAAAAGAAGGCTTATCGAATAGTCAAACATATGAAATGCAATTAGCACATATAACTGAAGATCAAATTAATTATTCAGATAGTGATAAACAAACGATTGCCATTTTTACGAAGATGAATAGTGCTTATGCTTTATCAACTGTTACGATTAAAAATGATTCTGTAACAGAACAAGAAGTTGCTCGTATAAGTGAACGTCTTGGAGAGTTAAAAGGTGTTGATATTGATTCGGATTGGGATCGTGAATATCCAATGGGTGATATGCTGAAAACGATTCTAGGTTCTGTATCATCTGAAACAACTGGGTTACCTTCTGATAGAGTTCGTTCTTTATTGACACAAGGATATTCATTAAATGACCGTGTAGGAACAAGTTATTTAGAAGAACAATATGAATCAGTATTAAGCGGAACAAAAACAGTGGTTCAAAGCCAAACGAATAATCGTGGTGAAATAGTCAATCGTGAAGAACGTTATGGTGGAAAAGCCGGTTCGAATTTAGTGATGACAATTGATACTGATTTTCAAAAGAAATTAGAAGATATTGTTACAAAAGCTGTAGAAGGTTTATCTGATGCAACAGCTGACCGTGTATATGTCGTAGCAATGAATCCAAAATCTGGAGATATTTTAGGAATTACTGGTAAAAAGAAAAAATATAATGAAAATTACGTGGTTACTGGAATTGAAGATGATGCTCTAGGTGCGATTAATGGTTCTTTCGGGATGGGATCTGCAGTTAAAGCAGCTACAGTTTTATCTGCTTACATGGATGGAGTTATTACACGAGAAGATAATACGATTGTCGATGAGCCGATTGAATTTGAAGCTTCTGCTCCAAAAAGTTCTGTATTTAACCGTGATGGGAAAATTCCATTAACCGATTTGGATGCGATTGAACGTTCTTCAAACGTTTATATGATTAAATTGGCGATGCGTATGGGCGGTCAATATGAATATAAAAAAGGCGGAAAATTAAATATTAATCTTAGCGTCTTTGATAAATTACGTGAGTACTATGCTCAGTTTGGTTTAGGAGTACGTACCGGAATTGATTTACCAAATGAAGGAAAAGGTTATAATGGTGGAACAGGTGCTGCCTTCTCTGCACTGGACTTTGCATTCGGTCAGTTCGATTTATACACGCCATTACAATTAGCGCAATATATGGCGACGATTGCCAATGGAGGAACACGTATTGCACCACGTTTAGTAAAAGAAATTCATGCAACAGGAAAAGATGGTGGAATTGGTGAATTAGAAACAGTTATTCCAACTAAAATTATGAATTCTTTACAAGTGGAACCAAGTTTGATTGATCATATTAAAGAAGGTTTGTATCGTGTAACTCATGGTTCTAATGGGACTTCAGCGTATACTTTTAAAAATTATACACCATCTGTTTCTGGTAAGACTGGTACGGTAGAGGCGTTCTATGGAGGTCCATTACCTCAATTTAAACAAAAGGAAGTAGAAAATTCGACATTTGCTTCTTATGCACCTTCTGATAATCCAGAAATTGTTGTATCAGTTGTTGCACCATATTTTTCAAATGGAATTCCATCAGACTTTGCAGCAGGAATTACAAAACAAGTGTATGATGCGTACTTCCATCAAGAAAGTTCAACGACATCAACAAATTCTACAACAGCTAATGGACAAACGAATGCACAACAAGCAACACAACAACAAACTACGAACAATCAAGTTCCTGTCGCTCCAGTAAGAAGACAAGGACAATAATTTTTGAAGGTTCTATAATTTATGACTTTTCTGATGTAGCGGTGGACGCTAGCAGCTTCGCGGTGCGAATCTCATGATTTCTGCTACGGCGAAAAGACATTTCTTCAAACTTAAGTACTTGCATTTTTAATAAAAATAGCGTATTATTTTGATATTCGTAGAAGAGAACGTTCTATTTTTGGATACAATTAGCGAGCTAATGATTGGTGAAAGTTTAGCATGTCCCTCAAAGATAGAGAATCATCTCTGAGATATATTTCCGAAATAATAGTAAGAAATATCGCCTAAATAGCGTTAACAATTTACCAAGTTGAAAAGTACTGAATACTTTTCAAGAATTTGGGTGGTACCGCGAAATTTTCGCCCCTGCTTTTGCAGGGGATTTTTTATTTTATAGACAAAGGAGGAAATGCAATGAAAATGAAAGAAACATTGCAAATTGGAAAAACAGAATTTCCAATGCGTGGAAATTTACCTACAAAAGAAATCGATTATCAACAAGAATGGGAAGAAGCAAACCTTTATGCGCAACGTCAGTTAAAGAATGAAGGTAAACCTTCTTTCGTATTACATGATGGTCCTCCATATGCCAATGGGGATGTTCACATGGGACATGCATTAAATAAAATTTCAAAAGACTTTATCGTTCGTAGTAAATCAATGAGCGGATTCCGTGCACCATTTGTTCCAGGTTGGGATACACACGGTTTACCAATTGAACAAGCTTTAGCAAATGCTGAAGGTGTCAATCGTAAAAAAATGTCTGTAGCAGAATTCCGTAAATTATGTGCAGAATATGCTTGGCGTCAAATCGATAATCAAAGAACAGTGTTCAAACGTTTAGGTGTAACTGGTACATGGGATAATCCATATGTAACATTAAAACCTGAATTTGAAGCAGAACAAATTCGTGTATTTGGTAAAATGGCTGAAAATGGCTATATTTATAAAGGATTAAAACCAATTTATTGGTCACCATCTAGTGAATCTTCATTAGCAGAAGCAGAAATCGAATATAAAGATGTAGAAAGTGCTTCTATTTATGTAGCATTCAAAGTAAAAGATGGAAAAGACTTACTTGGTGAAGATACTTCATTTGTTATTTGGACAACAACTCCATGGACACTTCCTGCAAACTTAGGAATTTTCGTTCATCCTGACTATGTTTATGCACAAGTGAAAACTTCTGCGGGTACATTCGTTGTAGCTAAAGATTTAGTAGAATCATTAACAGCTACATTATCATGGGAAAATGTCGAAATTTTACAGGAATTCCCAGGTAGTGCATTAGAATATATGACTGCTTGGCATCCATTCTATGAACGTGAATCTTTAGTAATGAATGGGGATTATGTAACTTTAGATGCGGGTACTGGTTTAGTACATACAGCTCCTGGACACGGGGAAGACGACTTCTATTATTCTCGTAAATATCATTTAGCAGTATTATCTCCAGTAGATAGCCAAGGTTGTTATACAAATGAAGCACCTGGATTTGAAGGTATGTTCTATGCAGATGCGAATAAAGTCATTACAGATTTATTAACTGAAAAAGGTGCACTATTAAACTTAAGTTATTTTGTACATAGTTATCCACATGACTGGCGTACGAAAAAACCAGTTATTTTCCGTGCGACACCTCAATGGTTTGCTTCAATCGATGCATTCCGTCAAGAAATTTTAGATGTGATTGAAAACGACGTTAAATGGTATCATCCATCCGGTCAAGTTCGTATTTATAATATGGTTCGTGACCGTGGCGACTGGGTTATTTCTCGTCAACGTGTTTGGGGAGTTCCATTACCTGTATTTTATGCTGAAAATGGTGAACCAATTATTACACCTGAAACAACAGAACATGTTGCTCAAATTTTTGAAAAACATGGTTCAGATGTATGGTTTGAATGGGATGCAAAAGACTTATTACCAGAAGGCTTTACTCATCCAGATTCTCCAAATGGTATCTTTACAAAAGAATTAGATATCATGGATGTATGGTTCGACTCAGGTAGTTCTCATGCTGGAGTTTTAGGAACTCGTGAAGAATTATCATTCCCAGCAGATATGTATTTAGAAGGTAGTGACCAATACCGTGGATGGTTTAACTCAAGTTTAACAACAAGTGTGGCGGTTCATAAAAAAGCACCTTATAAAGCAGTTCTTTCTCAAGGATTCGTAATGGATGGGGAAGGAAAGAAAATGAGTAAATCATTAGGAAATGTTATTTCTCCAGCTAAAGAAATGAAGAGTAAAGGGGCAGATATTATTCGTTTATGGGTAAGTTCTGTTGACTATGAGTCAGACGTTCGTATTAGTGATGAAATTTTAAATCAAGTATCAGAAGTTTATCGTAAAATCCGTAATACAATGAGATTTATGTTAGCTAATACAACTGATTTTGATCCTAAAACTCATGCAGTAGCATTTGAAAATTTACGTACAGTGGATCAATATATGTTAGTACGATTCAATCAATTAGTAGATAGTATTCGTAAAGCATATGATCACTATCAATTCTCAACGGTTTACCAAGGAGTTATTAACTTCTGTACAGTTGACTTATCACAATTCTATTTAGACTTTGCGAAAGATGTTGTGTATATTGATCAAGAAAATGGCTTTGAACGTCGTGCAATGCAAACAGTATTGTATGATATCTTAGTGAAATTAACAAAATTATTGAGTCCAATTTTAGTGCATACAACTGAAGAAGTATGGAAATACTTAAAAGAAGAGGAATCTTATGTTCAATTAGCAGAATTCCCTGAAGTAACTCATTATGAAGGAGAAGAAGCGATTTTAGCTCGTTGGGCTGAATTCTTTAAAGTTCGTAATACTGTATTGAAAGCATTAGAAGAAGCTCGTAATGAAAAATTAATTGGTAAAAACTTTGAAGCAAAAGTTACGTTATATCCAACTCAAGAAGTGGCTGATTTATTAGACAGCTTACAAACGGATGTTGCTCAATTATTGATTGTTAGTCAATTAGAAGTGGCTCCTGTAGGAACTGCAACTCCTGAAAATGCAGTTCAAGGTGAAGGGGTTTCAGTTGTTGTGGAACATGCACAAGGAGAAACTTGTCAACGTTGCCGTGCGGTGAAAGTAGAAGTCGGAACATTAGAAGATGCTCCAACATTATGCCATCGTTGTGCGACAATTGTGCGTGAATTTTATCCAGAAGCGCTTAACAGCGAAGAAGAGTAAATTTTTATTTAAATGACTTTCTAATATAGTAGCAAGGACGCCAGCAGCTTCGCTAAAGTGAATCTCATGGTTTGTGCTACCACAATAAAAAACAGCTCTTTCCTAATGAGGGGTGAAGTGACCCCAAAAAGTTAGACTTTTTTGAGACGACTTAAGTCGTCTCTTTTTGATTAATAAAACAAAATGTATGAATAACCCCCTAGGGGGTTCGCGCCAAAATTTTTGGCGCGTTTTTTCTTGGAAATATTATTAAACTTTCAATTAGATTTACTAGTTAAGCAATACGAGCAGAGTTTGAATGAGTTATTCTGTAATTTACAGGACTTAGTCCATCCAGTTTAATTTTTATACGTTTGTTGTTGTAATAATCAATATAATCGATAATAGCTTTCTCTAATTCCTCAAGAGACTTAAATTCTTTTTCAAATCCATAAAACATTTCTGATTTCAAAATACCAAAGAAAGATTCCATCATACCATTATCTGCACTGTTCCCCTTACGTGACATAGACGGCTTTATATCTTTACTTTCTAAAAATCGATGATAAGAATCATGCTGGTATTGCCAACCTTGGTCACTGTGGAGAATAGTATTTTTGTATTTTTCATCTGTAAATGCCTCGTTTAACATTGCCTTTAGTTGATGTAAGTTAGGTGAACGAGAAAGATTGAACGCAATAATTTCACTGTTAAATCCATCTAAGACTGGTGATAAATATAGTTTCTGTTCACTACTTGGAATGGCAAACTCCGTTACATCTGTGTAACATTTTTCCATTGGTTTAGATCCTTCAAAATCACGTTGAATCAGATTATCTGATTTCTTTCCAACATCTCCTTGGTATGAATAATATTTGCGTTTACGACGAATACGGGCAATTAAACCAAGTGCTTTCATTAAGCGTTGTACCTTCTTATGATTCACTTTAAAGCCACGATTTCTTAATTCTAAATGAATTCTACGGTAACCATAGTTTTCCTTATGTTCTGTAAAAATATCTTGTATTTCATCTTTAAGCTGTTGATCCTTATCCGGTTGGTTCATTTGTTTTAAATGGTAATAGTACGTTGAACGAGCTAAATTAATTACTTTAAGAAGAATATCCAATGGAAATTCATTGATTAATTCTTGAACAATTTCAGTTTTTCTTCTTTCTCTTTTTCCTCCTTCAATCGTAGTTCCCTCAACTTTTTTAGAACAGCAATTTCCGCCTTTAAGTATAGATTTTCTAATTCAAGATGTTCTAATTCTGTCATTTCTTCTAATTTTTTCTTTGGCTTACGTCCCATTGAATTTGGTCTCCCTCTTGTTTTCTCAACAATAGTATACCCATTTTTCTTATATTGTGCTAGCCAATTTGAAAGTAGGGAACGATTAGGAAGTGCATAATCAATAGCCACACTTGTTTGTGAACGACCTTCTAAAAGAACTTTATTCATTATTTCCTGCTTTAGTTTTGGTGAATAGTAACGATTTTTTTCTTTTTTAACAATTTCTATTCCATATTGATCAATCAATCGAACTAAGTATTTAATATTAGAATCGGCAATATCGTATTTCTTTGAAAGATTCTTTAAACTTTCACCTTGTTTTCTTAGTTGATAAATTTCTATTTTATCTTCATAAGTTAATTTCATTAAAAAACACCCCAAAAGTTAGATTTTTCATGTCTAACTTTTGGGGTGCAGTACAGGGAGAGCTGTTTTTTTTGTTGTGAAAGATACTGTTGTTTTAATTGCTCTAGTGAATGAGTCACGCAATGGTAGCGATAGAGACGAATCGATGGTTGAGTCGCTTCTTCTTCAATTGTAAAGAGAAAATAATGATCTTGATGATCCAATGCATTTTTCCCATTCAGTTTAAAATAAGGGCGATTTGCTTTTGCCATGGATAATAATACATCATCAATTAAAAAAGTCAGAGGAATCGTTAGAGAAGAATAGTGATAAAAATCTTCTTCAAAATGACGGTACTCTTCACTAAAATAATTCATTTGTAGTTCATTACGATAATAATCTTGCTGATTCATCCTGTTCCTCCTCTACTTGTTGAATAGAGACAATATTCTCAATAAAAATTCTTTGATACCCATTGTTGAGTTTTAATAAACATTCCGTAGCAGTGAGGTTTTCTAATGTGCCTGTATAGTGTAATAATTGCTTGTTTTCAAGAATAGAAATGTGAGCTTTTAAAGAATATAGCTGTAATTGCCCTAATAATAAATATTTTTCTTCTAAACTGAGTTGTGAATGAGTAGGGACAGGGATTGCATCATCTTCTAATGCACTTGTATGTTCAGAAAGAAAAAATCCCATCCACTTTGCCATTTTTCGATCTTGATATAAGCGAGCAGAACGAAAGGGTAAATAAGAACGATCAATCATTGTAATCCCTCCAATCCTCCAGCAGAATGTCCTCCAATGAGTTTGCTACGAGCAATATTTCTCGAACATTCTAATAGGGAAGTTCCTTTTTGAATAGATAAAAATCCAAATTCATCTCGAATCCCATCAATGGCTTGTTGTAATTTTTCTTCTTTTTCTATGAGAATGGGATCATCGAATAATGAAATGATGGAATATTTGTCCGAAACTAAGTCACTATAGCGTACTCCAATTTGGCGGACAGCACCGCTATGATATTTTTTGCGAAATAATTGTAAGACAGCCTTTGTTAAGACGGCTGTTTGATTGCTTGGATCAATAGCTTCTTGGCAATGAAGGGATGATTTCATTTCATATTTTGAAAAGCCAATATAAATAGAAACGAGTTTTGTTTTTTTGTGTCTTCTTCTTAAGCGAATCGCTACTTGTTCTGCCATTTCTGATAAGACAATTTCTATATCTTCTTGATGAATATAATCTCGTGGTAAAATCTGTGAATTACCAATTCCTTTTGATTGTACTTTATACGGTTGATGGATATTACTTTCGTCAACCCCATTGGCATGAAACCAAAGTTGGACTCCTATAATGCCAAATTCTTTTTGTAAATTATCTGGATTACTCTCAGCTAATTCACGAATACTATGAATGCCTAGTTTATGTAATCTTTTTTCAGTTCTACTTCCAATTCCCCAGAAATCGGTTAAGGAAGGAATAGCCCATACCTTTGTTTCAACATCTTCATAGGACCAATTGGCGCGCATTGTTTTTGTTTTTTTAGCTTCATTATCGAGAGCTAGTTTAGCAAGAAGAGGATTTGCATTGCTCATTCCAACAGTTGAGATAATGCCTGTTTTTCTCCATATTTCTTGTTGGATTTTGGAAGAAAGGACATCTAATTTTTCCTTCTTGGTTAATTGATGATGCGAGATAAAATAATTTAAGGAAGAAGTTAAATCAATAAAGGCTTCATCAATAGAGTAAGGAAGAATATCTGTTGGTGCAGCAAATCTTTGAAAAATCTTTTGGATTTCCATATTTTTTTCAATGTAGCGATCCATTCTGGGGGGACAATTACTGTTTTTTGTGCCCAATTTTCTATATAGCGTATAAAATTTCGATTGATGGGTAAACCTTGTCTTTTTGCAGCAGCTAGATTGAATTTTCTTGTTTGAATATGAAAAGGTAAATCATAAGAGCGACTGACATTAGCTTTACCAAAAATCTTTTTAAAAATAGGGGAAGAAGCAAGAATCAGTCCATTAGCATTATCTGCACGACTCATGACACAAAGGCAAGTTGTTAATGGATTCAATCCACGTTCTACACACTCCACACTAGCATAGAAGGATTTCATATCAATAAAGGAAATATCACTATGCGGTTCTCTTGCATAATCAATAATGGTCATTTTGAACCTCTAGGAAGCAGATACAGGTATAAAGTGATTCACGACGAGTCCAACTACTTGTGGATTTTCTTCATAAGGAATGAATTGTTCTGGGTAATTCGGATTTAAAGAAACCATTCTAAAGCCTTGTTCGTCTCGATATAATTTCTTAATATAAACGGCCTCGTTCCATGTTAGGGCATAGACTGCTCCATCATAGTCAAATCCATTGGCTTGAATAAGAGCAACTTCACCATTTTGATAAGTGGGACTCATCGAATCTCCTTGAATCCATGCAGCAATATCATACCCTCGTTGCTCTGTTGGAGAGTAGACAATTTCTGTTTCATATTCATCAAAAATTCCTTTTCCTAATCCGGCAGAAAGTTTTACTTCTGCTAATACGGTAATCGGATAGAGTATTTTTTGACTTTGTTGCTGATGAAGTAATTGCTCTACATAGTGTTCTGCTTTTTTTTGATTGTTTGAATGTAGTTGTAAATAGTTCGTCACAATAGTATATTCCGATTCAAAATAACTGGCTTCTACATTGAAAATGTCTGCTAATGCGATTAAATTTTTTTGATTTGGAATTGTTTTTCCGTTTTCCCAATGATGGTAAGCTACTCGACTAATTTCTAGTTGTTTGGCGATAAAGGATTGAGAATATCCTTGTTGCGTGCGGATTTCTTTTAAACGATTTGCTGAAAACATGAAACACCTCAGTTGTTAATTTATAACTTAACAATAGTTTAGCATATGAAATATGGAATAGCAATATCTTGTTTAGATTAATAGCGAATAAATTTGAAAAATGATAAGATACAAGTGAAGAATGGGGAGAAATCATATGAAAAATAAAGTTCGTTTTAAAGAAAAATTATTTTTAGGTACAACTTTGTCATTTGAGTTTGATGGAAGTACGATTGGAAAAGACGCTACTCTTAATCAATGGGTGAATGGAAAATGTTCGATTGAAAATGCTTTTGTATCTTTAAAAGTTAATGGAGAATTTCTCCGTGTAAGAGAAGTAGATCAGTGGATTGAATCTTTAAGAAAAATGAAAGAAAATGAAATAACAGAGTCTTGGCATTTATCATTTGAAGAAGAGGATATTGCTTTATATTTTTCTCCTAGAGAATATGAATCAGATGTTTGTTTATTAGGAATTCGATTGCGTCCTTTTATTAAAGGTGGAAGATATTTAACAGAATATTATGAGATTAGTTTATTTGAAGAAGAAATTTTTAAATTACTAGACTTCTTAGAATATTGTCGTGAGTATAGTGTTTCTCCATTGGAAAAAGTTGCACCAAGTGAACAAGATGGAGAATATAAATATTGCTGTGTAAGCTTTGAAGGCAATCGAAAACAATATGTGTATTTATGTCATAAAAACCTAGAAGTAGAAGTGGGTGATTATGTAACAGTTCCTGTGGGAGAATATTTCCAAGAAGTGGAAGCTTTCGTTGAAAAAGTTTTTTACGGAGATGAAGAGGCTACGGATTTTCCAATTGAAGAATTGAAATATATTACCAATGTTGTTTCTTCCCATCAAGAAGCTGTGAACGAGTATCAGTTATCGATTCCGAGAGATCAGATTATTTATAATTCTAGAGAAAATGAATTAAGAGAAAAAACAATTTTTGGAAGAAAAAATAAAACGGTCAATCCAGTGCATATTTTAAAAACAACGATTGGAGAATTTTGGCTGGAAGCAGATGGAGAAGTCATTCCAATGCATTACGAATTTACGCAATTGAGAGTATGGCAAGAAAATTTAGTCAATGGCTCGTATCGTTTAAGACCAGCTCAGTTAGAGGAATTAGTGGGAAAAACAGTTGGATTAAAGGCTTCGATGGATTTCGAGGAAATGCGCTATATTACATCTTATGAAGGAATGGATTTACTAGGAGCACAGTGGCAGTGGAATCAGTTAGCAGTTGGAATGTGGGCTGAAAAGGTAGATCCAGAACACTATGAAATTGAAGTGGACTCAAACGGTGTTGTTTATTATCCATCAACAGCTGAGAAGGCTTCCTTTGGAGTGGCTTGGACAACTTACGTGGATGATGAAGATGCTACGATTTGGATGAATATAGAGTAAATAGGTGATGAGATGACAGAGAAATTATTTTTGGATAGAGAGATTAGATGTTTGCATTGTAGACGACATTTTAATATACGTGAATATCAAAAAGTTGAATTACCAAGGCAACAAGAATTGATTCCTTATATTTTAGATGGATCTATTTTTGAATTTGAATGTCCTTATTGTCGAGAAGAACATACTGTGCTAATAGATCAAGATGAGTTTATCATTGAGAATCAGGTGAGAAAATATCGGATTTATTATAGTGATAATGAATTTGATAGTGGGGTTAAGCTCATGCAAGTGTCTCACAGTTTAGGAATTACGTCAGAAGAGGAAAAAGATTTTGTTCTTGATGTTCGTGCATTGGATGAACAAGGGTATCGTATTCGTTTTGAAGCTAACTATAGTGCTGTAGTAGAAAAGATGGTTATTTTTGAAGCGGGGTTAAATGATGTAGCGATTGAATTGCAGAAAGCATTTATGGAGCTTAAGTGTGATTTTGGTAAGGAATATGATAGTTTAGTATTTTTCGATGATGATGAGAGATCTTTTATTGGGGTACATGAAGGTCGTCCTGTATTTATGATGGAATTTGATGAAGAGGAATATGAGGCGATTTTAGAGGAGTTTGCAGAAGAGTGTGAAACGATGCAATATGAAGTTGATACTTATGAAATCAAGAAAATTATGAAAAAGCGTCTCGAAGAACTGGAAGAGGACGAAAACTAGGCTTTACTGAGGTTGCTATGGACGTAAGCAGACTCGCATTTTGCGAGTCTGCTTGCGCCCTTGCTACCTTAGAAAAGTTAATTTTATTTTAAGGTAATTTTATGGTATTAAATGGTTCTATAATTTATAGGGTTGATGGAGAAAATCCACCAACCCTATTTTAGTGTATACAAAAAGGGCTTCATCCCTTATATTAAAAGCGTCTAAACTATTTAAGAGGAGATGAAACCCTATGACTACTATACAAGAAGTTGTGCTACAAATCAAAGATAAAAATGTAAAATGGGAAGATAATGTAGAAGAAGGGTATTTTAAGAAGAAAAAAAGCTTGTTTTTCTTCGCTACCTATACCTATTGCCCAGATGCTTGCCCTAACTGTAGTTGTGTAAATCGTGATTTTTCTATTGTTAAAAACGGTACTCGTACTTCTAGAATTACGCTTAATCCGGTTTCTGGATTACCTGCTTTTCTTAAATTAAGAAAACAGCGTTTCTTCTGCCGTGAATGCTCTCATAGTTTTACTGCTGATACAACTAGTATCGTAGACCTTAATGCTTTTATTTCTAAAAATGTAAAAAATGAAATGAAAGTCAAAGCTTGCGAAACAGTTTCTGAATCTCATATCGCTAAAGAAATGAATGTTTCTGTTCATACTGTTCGCAGAGTTGTCAATGAAACTGCTGAATCTCTTAGAATTAAACCTTTAAATGAGTTACCTGAACATATGTGTTGGGATGAATTTAAGTCTGTAGCCTCCGCTGAAGCTAGTATGAGTTTTGCTTATTGTGACGCTATTACTCATCAACTTGTTGATGTTGTTCAAGATAGAAAAATGGAGAATTTAGTTCGTTATTTCAACCGATTTCCTTTACAAACTCGCTTAAATGTTAAAACAATTTCGATTGATATGTATGCTCCATACATTAAAGTGATTAAACATTTATTCCCTAAGGCTAAAATTATTATTGATTCATTCCATATTATTCAAGCTTTAAATAGAGAATTAAACAAGACAAGAACAAGAAAAATGAATCAAGTACGTTATAAAAACAGACGTCTTTATAATAAATTAAAACGTTACTGGAAACTAATCTTAAAAAATCGAGATGACCTTCAATCCTATCACTACAGCTATTACCGATTATTCGATTGGTTAACGCATTCTCAAGGAATTGTAGATTATTTATTACAAGAAGTACCTTCACTTAAACCAGAATATGAAACAGTACATCAATTAAGAGAAGCTTTTAAAGAGAGAAATTTCATTGAATTTAAAGAAGAATTGATGAGTGTACAACCAAAACTTCTGTCTGATGGATTAAATCGTGTTCTCCAAACATTTAAGAAATTTTTACCGTATTTACAAAATTCTTGTGAGTATACAACACTTTCAAATGGACCTATTGAAGGGATTAACAACAAGATAAAAGTACTTAAAAGAAATGCATATGGCTACAGCAGTTTTACTCATTTTAGAAATAGAATTCTACTAATGTCTAAACTATTTACTCCAACAACTAAAAAAGGAATTAAGCAACCTGACGCTGCTTAATTCCTTCACTAAAATTGTTTCATCAACCCTATTTGACAAAGAGCCTATTAAATTAATCTAATTCTGCTTCTTGATATTCTGGATATCCATGGGCTACACGACTTGCTGCTGCTGCTGCAATGGCACCTACGATATCATCTAGAAATGTGTGGCAGCAGCCACTTGATTTATCATTTAATAATTGTAAAATTCCTGGTTTTACTTTATCGATATAACCATAGTTTGTAAATCCGATAGAACCATAAACATTTACGATAGATAAAGCAAGAATTTCGTCTACACCATATAAACCTTCATCTTTTGTAAGAATATCATTTAATGGTTGTGATAGTTGATTTTTTTCTGCTAATTTATCTAACTCAATTCCTGTAATGATGGCGTTTTGTACTTCACGTTTTTTTAGAACAAATTCAACATTATTGTAGCAGTGTTCAATTGTTAAATTAGGAAAATATGGTTCTTGTAAGAAATGAACTAATTTTGCAATTTCTTCTAACTCAACTCCACGTTCGTGAAGAAGTGATAGTGCATATTCATGTAATTCTTTTGTATTTTTCATAAAAAACTCTCCTTCTACGTTTCCAATTGTTTAAAGTGGAAACGAATACATCATTGTACCATATATTATTAGAAAAGAGAAGAACTATGAATGGTTTGGGTTCTTTTTTCAGGATGAATGTATGCCATTGCTTGGTTGACAGCAATCGGCGCTTCACCAAATCCTGTTGCGATAATTTGAACTTTTCCTTCGTATGTAGCAATGTCACCAACGGCAAAAATACCTGGAAGGTTTGTTTCCATTTTACTATTCGTGATGATTGCGTTTCTTTGAAGTTCTAATCCCCAATCTTTAATGGATCCGATAGAAGAGGAAATACCATAGCTGACAATGAAGTCATCCACTTCTAATTCAATTTCTTCTTCTCCACGAGCTTGTTTAAATGTAACAGATTGTAGAGTATTTCCATCTCCGTTTAAGCGTTCAGGAATATATGGAGTGAAGATTTCAATAGAAGAATTTTGAACTAATTCAACACTATGTTCGTGTGCTCTAAATTGTGGACGACGGTGAATGATGCTAACTTTTTTGGCGATATTTTCTAACGCTAATGCCCAGTCAACGGCTGAATCTCCACCACCACAAATGGCAATGTTTTTATCTCTAAATCGTTCTAAATTCGTAACGAAGTAGTGCAGTTGATGATTTTCATAATTTTCTGCACCTTCTAATTCTAATTTGCGAGGACGGAAAGCTCCGTTTCCACATGCAATAATAATCGTTCTTGCAAAGTGTTTTTGTTTAGAAGTTCTAATTTCATAGTAGTCCTCGAATTTTTCAATTTGAAGAGCTTCTTCTTTTAAGCAAATTTGTGTAGCTTCAAATCGCTCTAATTGCTTCATTAAGTTTTCTACTAAATCTCCAGCTAAAATTTCAGGATAAGCGGGAATATCGTAAACCATTTTTTCAGGATATAACATTCCAGGTTGTCCTCCAAGTTGAGGAAGGCTTTCGATAATTTTTACACTAGCTTGACGAAGTCCAGCATAAAAAGCTGTAAATAATCCCACGGGTCCACCGCCAATAATGGCAATATCTACGATTTCTGTTGTTGTCATTTCATTCTCCATTCTTAGAAATATAAGAAGCGTAATAGGATAGCCATTACAATTCCTGTCATTGCTCCACCAAATACTTCTACTGGTTTATGTCCAAGATATTTCTTAATAATTAATTTTTTATTTTCTTCTGTATTAAATAATTGAATTGGTTCATCATCATCAATTTCAATGTCTGATAATTTTGTAGTTTCATCTCTTAATTGTTCTTCAAATAATTGTGATAATAAAATTCCTTGTTCACCACTTTGACGTCTAACTGCCATCGCATCAAACATAACAATAACACCAAATGTTGTGGCAATTGCTACAAGTGGAGAAGCAAATCCATATTCCAATCCAAGAGCTGTAATGAGTGAAGTAACGGCAGCAGAGTGAGAACTTGGCATTCCACCCGTACTTGTCATAAGGGATAAATGTGCTCCTTTTTTTCGAGTGAAAAAAGCAATTGGAAATTTAACAAATTGTGCAAATAAGATTGATGATAATGCTGCTATTAAAGGATAATTTTCAAAAATAGTCATATATATACACTCTTTCCTAATTAGTCCTTTATACTATACCATATTCTCAAACGTTATACCAAATAAGGAAAGGAAAAACAGTAAATAAAAGGGGAAAGTTTTTGATGGACGTGGTATACTAGGCTCAGTAGTGTTCGAAAGAAGGGATATTCATGACAGAAGTAAATCAAGTCCCAATTCACTGTGAAACATGTCAAAAGTCTTTTGACTATACGATTTATCAAAATGTGAATGTGACTGAAACTCCAGAGTTAAAAGAAAAATTAATGAATCAAACAGTATTTCAATGTACTTGTCCACATTGTGAGCAAAAATATTTTATTCCGTATATTTTGAATTATCAAGATATGGATAAAAAAATATTAATTCATTTCTTCCCGAAAGAAGAAGAAATGCAAAAGGAATTGCAACAAGTTTTAATCGATGATCAAACGACCAATCAAGATTTCTTAGATAGCGGATATGCTGTTCGTTATGTGGGAAGTTGTGATGAATTTTTTGAAAAGTTATGCATTGCAGAAGAAGGGTATGACGATCGTATTATTGAAATTGTAAAATATTATTGCGTAGATCGAATGTTGCAAAAAAACATCGTATTTGATCGTATTCTTTTTAGTAACCGACAAGATGCAGGAGTAGGAATTTATATTGTAAATGGAAAGAAAATTTCTCATTTTATTCCAGTTTCTGAAGAACTATTAAAAATTGCAGAAAAACAATTGGAAAAAGCAAAACCAGAAAAAGATTTGTTAGTGGATCGCTATTGGGCACAAATTGTCGCTTCTGTTGGAGAAGAGTAGGTTGAAACTTCGTCCATAAATTGATAAAAAAAGCATTTTATGGTTTAATTGAAACAGTATAAAACTTAGAAAAGAAGGGAAGGATAAGGGGAAAATGGTTATATTTCCACAATTAAGAAGACAATTAAAAGGGAACCCAGTTGTAATTTTACATACAAATATGGGGGATATTACGTTAGAATTATTTGAAAAGCGTGCACCAAAGACCGTTAAAAACTTTGTGACACATGCGAAAAATGGATATTACGACGGAGTAATTTTCCATCGTGTCATTGAAGACTTTATGATTCAAGGAGGAGACCCAACTGGTACTGGTATGGGTGGAGAATCGATTTGGGGTCCAAAATTTGAAGATGAGTTTTCAAAAGAATTATTTAATCTTTATGGAGCTCTTTCAATGGCAAATGCTGGTCCAAATACAAATGGTTCACAATTTTTCATTGTTACAGCAAAACATGTTCCTGCTCAAATGTTAACACAATTAAAAGAGATGGGATGGCCAGAAAAAATCGTTGAAGCTTATGCAAAAGATGGTGGAACACCATGGTTGGATCATCGTCATACCGTTTTTGGTCGTGTTGTTGAAGGAATGGATGTCGTATTAAAAATTGAATCCGTTAAACGTAATGGTCAAGATCGTCCATTAGAAGATGTTGTGATTGAATCAGCTACAGTAGTGAAAAGGTAGGGGTTGAACATGACACAGACGTATCGCATTGGAGATGTGATTACTGCTAAAGTGACAGGAGTTCAGCCTTATGGAATTTTTCTAGCTTTGGATGAAGAAACACAAGGATTAATTCATATTTCTGAATGTAAGCATGGATATATGGATAATGTGCATAATTTTGTAAAAATTGGAGAAGAAGTAACTGCAAAAGTGATTGATGTCGATGAATTTACCGATAAAATTAGTTTATCGATTCGTGCATTAGAAAAACTAGATGTACCTTCTACACCAACGAGAATTAAACGCAATAAGAAACGCTTTACTCCACCAATTGGATTTTCATCTTTAGCGCATCAATTGCCGTATTGGATTGAAGAAGCACAAGAAAAATTTGTAAAGCCGAAGGAAACTAAAGCATAGTAGTACTCATTTTATAGAAAAATTGATATAATAGAAGAAGAAATTTTTAGGAGGTTCATTATGGGACATATTTCATTTGATTATTCCAAAGCATTAGGTTTCTTTAAGCAAGAAGAAATCGATCAATTACAATCAACTGTAACAGCAGTTGACAAAGATTTAAGAGAGGGATTAGGAGCAGGTGCAGATTTCACTGGTTGGATTAACTTACCACGTGACTATGACAAAGAAGAATTTGCTCGTATCAAAGAAGCAGCTAAAAAAATTCAAGAAGATTCTGAAGTATTAGTTGTGATTGGTATCGGTGGTTCATATTTAGGAGCTCGTGCAGCAATTGATTTCTTAAATCATGCATTCTACAACTATTTACCAGCAGAACAACGTAAAGCACCTCAAGTGTTATTTGCAGGAAACAGCATTAGCTCAACTTACTTACATGGTTTAATTGAGTTAATTGGAGACCGTGATTTCTCAGTAAACGTTATTTCTAAATCAGGTACAACTACAGAACCAGCGATTGCGTTCCGTGTGTTTAAAGATTTATTAATTAAAAAATATGGTAAAGAAGAAGCGGTTAAACGTATTTATGCAACAACTGACCGTGCTCGTGGAGCATTAAAATCAGAAGCAGATGTTGAAGGTTATCAAACATTTGTCATTCCAGATGATGTAGGTGGTCGTTTCACTGTATTAACAGCTGTAGGTTTATTACCAATTGCTGTAACTGGTGCAGATGTAGATGCATTAATGCAAGGGGCTGAAGATGCTCGTGTGGCTTATAGCTCACCAAACTTAAAAGAAAATGAAGCTTATCAATATGCGGTAGCAAGAAATGTGTTATACCGTAAAGGTAAAGTGACTGAATTATTAATTAATTATGAGCCAACTTTACAATACTTCTCAGAATGGTGGAAACAATTATTCGGTGAATCAGAAGGTAAAGACTTGAAAGGTATTTATCCTTCAAGTGCGAACTTCTCAACTGATTTACACTCATTAGGTCAATATATCCAAGAAGGTCAACGTAATATCTTCGAAACTGTTATTAAAGTGGGTACTCCTAATGAAACTGTAACAATTCCTGAAACTGAGGAAGATTTAGATGGTTTAGGTTATTTACAAGGTAAAACAATGGATTTTGTAAATACAAAAGCTTTCCAAGGTACTTTATTAGCGCATACGGATGGTCAAGTGCCAAACTTTGTTGTAACAATTCCTGATATGTCAGCTTATACTTTAGGTCATTTAATTTACTTCTTCGAAATCGCTGTAGGTATTTCTGGTTACTTAAATGGTGTGAATCCATTTGACCAACCTGGTGTTGAAGCGTATAAGAAAAATATGTTTGCTTTATTAGGTAAACCAGGATTTGAAGACTTAGCAGAAGAGTTGAACAATCGTTTATAATATAAATATTTAATTGGAATTTCCGATATGTAGCAAAGGACGCCAGCAGACCTGCGGTCTCATGGCTAAATTTCGAGCCTAGGTCTCGAAATTTCCTGTGATTGGAACGGCTGTGCCGTTTCAATCACTACTGCCACGGGGGAATTCCTTTTTTTTATAATGGCACATTAAAAGACACCACTTTTTGTGGTGTCTTTGTTTCCTTATTCTACCAAATCTTTATAGTAATAAATGGCTAATTGGGTTCTGTCTCTTACGTTTAATTTTTCTAAGAGTAGGGAGAGGTAGTTTCGGATGGTGCCTTCACTTAGGTACATTTTTTCTGCGATTTCTTTATTATTGTATCCTTCTGCCACTAAATACAATAATTCATTTTCACGTTCATTCAGAAGTTTGCTTGTTTTTTTTGATAGACTTTTTTAACCGGCATATCAATTGTTGAATCATATACTATTTGATGATTCATAACCGCTTCGATGGCAGGGATAATGCCTTTAATATGTTGCTTTAATAAATAACCTTTACAGCCAATCGCTAATGCTTTTGTAATATACTCATCATCTTGAAAGGTCGTTAAAAATAAAATTTTTGCTTCAGGATAGTCTTGTAAAATTTGACTAGCTGCATCAATTCCAGAATTAGGTTCCATTCGAATGTCCATTAAAACTAAATCAGGCTGATGTTGTTCGTATAGTTGAATCGCTTCAGCTCCATTACTTCCCATTCCAACGACTTCAATATGAGATTGGGCAGAAAGAATAGTTTCTAATGCTTGTAACACTAAATAATCATCATCGATAAGAATGGTTTTAATCATGAGAGGCCTCCTGTTTTGGAATACGAATAAAAATTTCATATCCATTATTTGTTTGAAGTGTAAAATCTCCATTATGTTTTTCCACTAATTCCTTCATCATGGTTAGTCCCATGCCTGAGGGAGTATTCGTTGGACGGTCACCATTGTCTCTATAATTAATGGTGTAAGTTGTTTTTTGTTCTAAAAGGAATAATTGAATTTGCGTTCCATTAGAATGTTTCATAAAGTTTGTTGTCAATTCCTTACAGATCGTTAAAATATCATATTTTACATTAATAGGAATACTATCTGATATAGTGTTTGTAAAATTTAGCTGTGCTTTTTCTTTCAAAGGTTGAAGGAGTGTATCCATTCTTTGCGAAAGTGAGAATGAGTCATCATACATTTGATGGATTGTTAATCGAATGTCATCCATTTCCTGTTGTAAAATACTTGATAAATGTTCTAATTTTTCTTCTACAACGGGTTCAGTTGTAATAATTTGCAGCGCTTCTAATTGCATAATAGAAGCACTCAAAGTATGTCCTAGTTGATCATGTAATGCATGAGAAATCCGATTTCTTTCTTTTAAGGTCGCAATTTCCATTTGCTTTAAAACTTCATCAGAATTTGATTGTTGGCGCTGTATTAATTTCAAGCGTTCTAATTCTAAATTATTTTGGATTTGATAATTTTTCTTTTGAAAAGCTTCATCTTTTTGAGTTTGTATTAGGATATAGCTGCCAATGATGCCGAGGATAAGGGTAAATAAATTAGGCTGTAAAAATAAAATCCCCCCAGAAAAAATTCCCCATAAACCATATAAATGAACAGCATGCATAATGAACAGTACACTATAAAGTCCAGTCTGTGGGAATAGAATACAAAGTATTCCAGAAATCCCTAATGCAATCGATGAAATGAATTTTGAACTGACATAAGGGGAAAGTGAGAGGATATACATACAAAATCCTAGAAAAATTGTCAACAGTTCAATATTTTCCTGTGCTAAAAAAATACTGATGAGAATAAAAAATAATGATTTTTCAATGAATGTACGCAAGGCTATCCCTCCAATCTGCTTTTTATTGTAGTGTAACTGAAAAAGCCATAAAATTCTATAAAAATATGACAAATGTCATATGAAAATGATGATATTTGACACTAGGTAAGAGTGAAAACATTTTATATACTAAGATTGTGATGAAAGGATCGGTGAAAATATGGAAACAAGTATTGTAGTAAAAGGTTTAGTGAAACGATATAAAGATTTAATGGCGTTAAATCACTTTGAAATTGAAATTCAAAAAGGGGAGTTATTAGCGCTTCTTGGTCCAAATGGCTGTGGAAAAACAACTTTAATCAATTGTATGCTAGGATTTTTAACATTTGATAGTGGAGAGATTACAGTGTTAGGAGAAAATCAATTTCCATTATCTGCTAAAGCTAGAGGGCAAATTGGAATTGTACCACAAGAGTTAGCTTATTTAGAAAATTTAACAGTGGAAGAAAATATTGATTTCTTTTGTGGACTATACATTTCAGATTCAACATTGCGAAAAC
The DNA here is from genome assembly GCF_020735385.1 of Granulicatella elegans. Taxonomy (NCBI): domain Bacteria; kingdom Bacillati; phylum Bacillota; class Bacilli; order Lactobacillales; family Carnobacteriaceae; genus Granulicatella; species Granulicatella elegans. The sequence continues at coordinate 1,296,483 of NZ_CP085953.1, forward strand.
AATATGTAAAAGAAGCGATTGAATTTACAGAATTACAAGATTTTCGTAAATTTCTTCCGAAAAAATTAAGTGGTGGATTGAAACGCCGATTAAATATTGCTTGCGGAATTGTCCATAAACCTTCCTTAATTTTCTTTGATGAGCCAACTGTTGCAGTTGATACTCAAAGTCGTTCGTTTATTTTAGACGGAATTCGTCAATTAAATGAAAAAGGCAGTACCATTATTTATACCACTCATTATTTAGATGAAGTGGATGGATTAAGTGATCGTATTGTGATTATGGATAAAGGAAAGAGCATTATTTCTGGAACGTCTCAAGAATTAAAAGCATCGATTACTATTTCAGAAATTATTCAAGTAGAATTAACGACCATTCCAACAAGTGAACAATTAGAGCGATTAAGACAAATTCCTCAAATTTTAGTGATGGAAGAACAAAAACAACAGTTGAAGTTTCATTTTAAAAAGGGAAATAATCATTTAATGCATGTTGCCAACACGATTGAAGAATTGCAGTTAAATTATGTGCGTTTATATAGTGAACAACCAAGTTTAGATGATGTGTTTCTAGCCTATACTGGGAAAGGACTTCGTGATAGATGATGACATTTCTAAAGTTATTTAAGTATTTATTTAAAGATGCGGTAAAAGATTTTGCATTTTCATTTTGGGTATTATGTTATCCGGTAATTTTAACGACTTTCTTTTATTTATCTCTTTCTGGTGTGATTCATCAAGAATTAACTCCAGTTCGTGTGGCGATGACTAAGGATCATCCTTTTCATTTTGTATTCGAACAAGCAGGGGAGAATTTTGAAATTACAGATGTCACTTCAGCAGAAGAAGGAAAGCAGTTAACGCTTGATGGTGAAGTCGATGGATTTGTTGATGATCAGTTGGATGTTGTAGTCGCAAAAGAATCAGGTACTCCTCAAAGTGTGTTAAAAAATGTCATAACTCAAATTAAGCAAGTTCAGTCTCTTGGCCAAAGTGCCTCTTCGATTGATTTTCAAAAAAGTTGGATAACAGAAACAAAGAGTGAGGTCAGTGAAGGAACAATGATGTTCTATTCAAGTCTAGCAAGTTTTGCAATGTATTCAATCTTTAGTGGAGTTGTTTGTGTAGCATATATGAATGGTAATTTATCTGAAGTGGGACGAAGAGTTATGGGAAGTTCATTTAGTAAATGGAAATTTCTGATTTACAGTTTTGCTACAGGATTAACGTTGAATCTAGTTTCAAATATTATTTTATTAGTGTATTTAACGCAAATTCTTAAATTGCAATTATTTTCTGATTGGACAGGAAGTATAGCATTGATGGTTATCGGGAATATTTTTGGATTAGCATTAGGAATTTTAGTGGGGACACTTCAACAGCTCAGTATGCAAGGAAGAATTATCATTGCTTTAATGATGAATATGATTTTATCGGCTATTGCAGGGTTAATGGGAAGTGCTATTCGAGTATTTATAAATAGTAGTTTGCCATGGGTGAATCAGTTTAATCCGGTAGCTTTAATCATGTCTGGTTTTTATCAATTGAATCGTTTTAATGGAAGTACCCAAATGGGGAGAATTTATGGATTACTTGGAATTTATATTGCCCTCTTAACTGTATGTGCATTTTGGAGATTAAGGAGAACACGTTATGACAGTTTATAAATATTTTTTAAAACTTGCAAATCGGTATAAAATGTATGCCATCGTTTATTTAATAATTTTTATAGGAATGGCCTTACTTCAAGTCTCTGGAAAGAATGAAACGAGTAAATTTGAAGATACTTCTATTAAAATGATAATAAAAGATGAGTCGAATGGAACTGATGAAATCATGAAACATTTAGTTCAAACACTGCAAAAAAATCATAACGTACAGTTCACAACGAACAGTGATACAAGTGTGAAAGAAATGATTTATGCAGGGGATGTAGATGCAGTGTTATGGATTCCAAGTGATGTACATTCAAAATTGGAAAAAGAACAAGAAGTTGTTGCAATGGAAATCTCTCATTCATTATCGGGTCATTTAATTCGTGAGTACGTAAATGCATATATTCGATACGCAGTCGCTTTAAAAAAACAAGGGGATTTTAGTGCGGAAAAAATTGATACTATTATGTCTCAAGAAGCTAAAGTAACATTGCTATCGAAAGAAGTAGTATCCAGTCAATACTCTAAAGAAAAATTTGGTGAACATTATTTTGCTTATAGTCCATTTATCTATTTTTCAGTGTTCATTTATTTATTTGGTACAATTTTTTCTAAAATGAAAGGAAAAGAAGTTGCCAAGAGAATTGCGATTGCGATGAAAGATGAGCGTAGAGTGATGTTGGAACAATTTTTAGCAGGGTTAACGATTGTAGGTTTGATTGTTGGCATTAATCTGCTTTTTGTAGAAATATTATCTCCTGAATTTTATACGAGTTCTCAAGCGTTGAAGATTTTATTATTGAGTACAGTTTCGGCAATTTCAGCTTATGCTTTGTCATTTCTTTGTGCAGTAGTTATTGGCGAGAACCAATATGCTTATTCAGCTGCAAGTACAATATTTGGGATGGGGCTAGCGTTTTTATCTGGAATTTTTGTTCCTTTAGATCTCGTAAGTTCTTTTGGAGTGAATATTGCTAAATTCTTCCCTGTTTATTACGTGACTTCTGCAGCGAACAATTCTTCAACAGAGTTTTCAAGTTATGCATTCCATTTAGGGATGATTGTTTTATTTACTATTTTATATGTCGTAATGGCGTTTAGCGTGCAGCGCATTCGTCGCAATAAAAAATTTATTTAATTGGAATTTCCTTAAAGTAGCAAAGGACGCAAGCAGCCTCGCAAAAGCGAGGCTCATTGCTGCTACGGGGAAATTCCTTTTTTGTTTCTCTTACATAGTTTTTTATTGCATCAATCTTTGTTTTCATCTAACATAGAATAAAAGAGCTACAAGGAGGAATTTTATGAAAATTGTTGGATTAACAGGTGGGATTTCTTCTGGGAAATCCACGGTATCTTCTTATTTAAAACAATTGAAAATTCCTGTCATTGATGCAGATGAAGTTGCTCGTAAAGTAGTCGAACCTAATAGTCAAGGTGCCAGAGAAATTAGAAAAGTTTTCGGTAGTGATGTGTTTGAAGAAAATGGAAGCTTAAATCGTCAAAAATTAGGGGAATTAGTTTTTTCAAATGCAGAAAACCGTCAAAAATTAGATGCTCTATTACAGCCTCTCATTAAAATTATGATTTTAGATGAAATCGAAGAGTATCGTCAAAAAGGGGAGAATATGATTGTCTTAGATTTGCCACTATTATTTGAAAAGCATTACGAGGAATTATGCGAAGAAATTATCGTTGTTTATGTCCCAAAAGAAATACAATTAGAACGATTAATGAAGAGAAATCAATATACAAAACAAGAAGCGATGTCTCGAATCGATTCTCAATTATCCATCGAAGAAAAACGAAAAAGAGCGACAGTATTATTGGATAATCAAACTTCGATTCAGCAGTTATATCATCAAGTTGAACAGTGGCTAGTAGAAAAGAAAAATGATATACTACAATAAGAAAAAAGTAGAAGAAAGGGGACATCGTCATGCAATGTCCAAAATGTAAATTTAATGGTTCACGAGTGATTGATAGCCGTCCAGCAGACGATGGTCGTTCAATTCGAAGAAGAAGAGAATGCGATGAATGTGGTTATCGATTTACAACTTTTGAACGGTTAGAAAAAGCGCCGATTTTAGTCATTAAAAGAAATGGAAATCGTGAAGCGTTTAGTCGTGAAAAATTATTAAATGGATTAGTTCGCTCAGCTGAAAAACGTCCGATTCCATTAAGTCAATTAGAACAAATTGTGAATGAAGTAGAACATAAAATTAATCAAGAGGGAGAAAATGAAATCTCAAGTATGTTAATCGGAGAGATGGTCATGGATTACCTCGCTAAAATTGATGATATTGCTTATATTCGTTTTGCAAGTGTCTATCGTCAATTTACCGATCGAAAAATGTTCTTAAAAGAATTAGAAAGAATGTCTTTTGAAATGGATCGTAAAGATAGTCAATCATAATAGGAGGATCAAATGGACGAGAAATCAATAAAGTGGAGTCAGTTGAATCCACGTGATTGTATTCAAGTAACTCAGCAAGTTTGGCTGACACAACGTGAATTACAATTTGTGACACAATTATATGTACCATTTTTAGGGGTTCAAGCCTCAACTTTATATTTAGTCTTATTTAGTGAGCTTTCTCCGAATTCCTATCAAAGTGATGTCATTCGATTGGCGGATTTATTGGCGTTAGTGAATATGGGAATTCCAGATTTTTACCAAGCAAGAATCCGTTTAGAATCGGTTGGCTTATTAAAAACATATCGTTATGAAGATGAAGAATCGATTAGTGCTCAATATACATTTGAATTACAAGCACCAGCAAGTCCAAATTTATTTTTCAAAGATGCTTTATTATCGACACTTTTAGTGAATCAAGTGGGGCATCAACGTTTTGAAATTTTACAAAAACGTTTTAGTGTAAAAGAAAAGGCTGCTTATGGGGAAGAGGTGACCAGTACTTTCCAAGAAGGATTCCAATTACCTTTCAATATGTCACAGTACAAGAGAAATATTGCTCAAGAAAAACAAATGATTAAAGATGTGAAGCAACAAGAATCATTAGTCATGAATTCTACTATTGATTGGGAATTATTAACCGATCTATTAAAGAGTCAATTTGTTCATGAACAGGCTTTAACGCCTGAGGTGAAGCAAATGTTAAATAGCTTCCAATTATATTATGGATTAACGGAAAGAGAAATTGCGCAATATGTGATTTATGCTGCGGATTTATCAACGGGTGAAATCGATGAAAAGGAATTGTATTCCATTATTATAAATGCAAATCAGCATTTAGCAGCACCTAAACAAGAGGAGGTTATTGTAACTCCAGTTGTTTCTAAAAAAGAAAGTATGCCTGCAGTTTCAGAAGTTGTTGCAAAAGAAAAACAAAAAGCAAGTCAAGCGGCTACTCATTTGCCTCAAACGATTCAACGATTAATAACCTTAGCAAAAGAAATGACACCATTTGACTTTATGACAAGTATTAAGCAACAAAGAAATGGCTATGTTTCAAATGGAGAACAACGAATTATTTTAGATTTAGTTCAAGTAGGAACGATTCCATCAGAAGTGATTAATATTTTAATTCATTACGTATTAGTTGTTAAAAATAATCCAACGATTAATAAAAATTTAATCGATACCATTGCAAATGATTGGAGTCAAAAAGGCATTCAAACAGCTGAAAGTGCCATTGAAGCGGTTCGACAAAGAGATAAAGAGTTTAAAGCAAGTCGTAAAGAAAAAATCGAAAATCGACAAGCACAGTCATATTCAGGTAAAAAATATTATGGAAATGCTCCAAAAGGAAGAGTGGCTTCTGTTCCTGACTGGGCAATGAAACCAAATGAAACAAAAGAAAGTCCATTAGATGATGAAAATCTTCAATTGTTAAAAGCACAGCTTTCTCAATTGAAAACAAGTGGGAATTCTGAACAAATGAAGGGAGAATAGTGATGGAAGGAATGCAAGATTTATTTGGCAATAAAACAGCTACTACAGCATTTCAACAACAGTATCAGAAAATTATAGCAGAAGTTTTACAAGATAAAGAAGTTCAACAATTTTTACAAGAACATCAAGAAGAAATTCCGCAAGAAAATTTAGTGAAAAGCTATTCAGCCCTATTGGAATATATTCAACAACGTGATGCTCGTATCCAAGGAGTAGAAACATACATTAAAGGGATGGAACCCTTATTAAGGGTGAACCAAGGTTTTGTTGAAGTCGTGTATCGTCCGACTCAAGAGTTTATCCAAAAACAACAGAAGCAAGATTTAACGAATCGAATTCATGCCATTAATATGCCTAAAAATTTATTACAGGTGACATTAAATTCCTTAGATATTACAAAAGAGCGTCAAGAAATTTTTAAAGCTTCATTGCAATTTATTAATGAATTATCTGCAAAGCCAAATGAATTTCACCGTGCGATTTATTTAGTCGGGTCATTTGGAGTAGGGAAGACTTATTTCTTAGCAGCTATTGCAAATGAATTAGCTCAAATCGGATTTGAAACAACTTTAGTGCATGTTCCAAGTTTATCAAGTGAACTCAAAAGTGCGATTGGTGCTAATCGTTTAGAAGAAAAGGTTGAAATTTTAAAAACTTCTCCAATTTTAATGTTAGATGATATTGGAGCTGAATCAAATTCTGCTTGGTTTAGAGATGAAATTTTAATGATTGTATTGGAATATCGTATGATGCAAGAATTACCAACATTCTTTTCATCTAATTTAACGATTGAAGAATTACAAGAACATTTAAGTGTCTCTAATCGTGGAGATGTAGAATTATTAAAAGCAAAACGTTTGATTGAACGTGTACGTTTCCTATCGAAAGAAATTTTCTTAGCTGGAGAAAATCGTCGCTATTCATAATTTTAAAATAGCTTGATTTTTATAAAAAATAGTGGTTAAATATTAATGAATTAAATATTTTGAAAATGATGAAAAAGACAAGAAACTGTTATCTGGTTATCTAATAGAGAGAAGTGGGTTGGTGGAACACTTCATCCGAGATAGTTTTACCACTTTTGAATCCTTGTTTGAATGAAGTAAGGCAAGGCGTAGCGGAGCGTTAGTCCGTTTAAGAGATTCGTTTAAAACGAATGAATTTGGGTGGAACCACGTAGAAATAACGTCCCATAGTTTGTATGAGTATGCAAACTATGGTTTTTTTGTTTTTTTAAAGCATTTTTGAAAGGAAAGAAGGAGAACAATGTCAATGATTAAAGTTACATTTCCAGATGGAGCTGTAAAAGAATTTGAACAAGGGATTTCAGTAAAAGAAGTTGCTGAAAGTATTAGTAAGAGCTTAGCAAAAAAAGCACTTGCAGGTAAAGTAAATGGAGAATTAGTCGATTTAAATCAAGCATTAACAGAAGATGCAAGTATTGAAATCGTAACACCAGACCATGAAGATGCATTAGGAATTTTGCGTCACTCAACAGCACACTTATTAGCGCATGCGTTAACTCGTTTATACCCAGGAATTCATTTTGGGGTGGGACCTGCAATTGAATCAGGATTTTATTATGATACAGATATGCCAAACCAATTAACAGAAGATGCTCTTCCAGAAGTGGAAGCAGAAATGATGAGAATTGTAAAAGAAAACTATCCAATCGTACGTCGTGAAGTAAGCCGTGCAGAAGCGTTAGAAATTTTTGCAAATGATCCATATAAAGTAGAATTAATTAATGGTTTACCAGAAGATGAAACAATTTCTATTTATCAACAAGAAGATTTCGTAGACTTATGTCGTGGAATCCACGTACCTTCAACAGGACGTATTCAAGTCTTCAAATTATTATCTCTTGCTGGAGCATATTGGAGAGGAAATTCTGATAATAAGATGATGCAACGTGTATACGGTACAGCATTCTTTGATAAAGCAGATTTAAAAGAATTCTTGAAAATGCGTGAAGAAGCAAAAGAACGTGACCATCGTAAATTAGGAAAAGAATTAGACTTATTTATGATTAGCCAAGAAGTTGGCTCAGGATTACCATTCTGGTTACCAAAAGGTGCTACAATTCGTCGTACAATTGAACGTTATATTGTAGACAAAGAAATTTCTCTTGGATACCAACATGTATATACTCCAGTAATGGCTGATGTAGGTTTGTATAAAACTTCAGGTCACTGGGCACACTATCAAGAAGATATGTTCCCTCCAATGGATATGGGAGATGGAGAATTATTAGTATTACGTCCAATGAACTGTCCACACCATATGATGGTTTATAAAAATCATATTCACAGCTATCGTGAATTACCTATTCGTATTGCTGAGTTAGGAATGATGCACCGTTACGAAAAATCAGGAGCATTATCTGGCCTACAACGTGTACGTGAAATGACATTAAATGATGGTCATACATTTGTTCGTCCTGATCAAATTAAAGATGAGTTCAAACGTATTCTTGATTTAATTCGTGAAGTATATAAAGATTTCAATGTAAAAGATTATCGATTCCGTTTAAGTTATCGTGATCCAGAAGATAAACACAAATACTTCGATGATGATGAAATGTGGAATAAAGCAGAAGCAATGTTAAAAGAAGCAATGGATGAAATGGGCTTAGAATATTTCGAAGCAATTGGTGAAGCTGCTTTCTATGGTCCAAAATTAGATATCCAATTCAAAACAGCAATGGGCTTAGAAGAAACAATGTCTACAATCCAATTAGACTTCTTATTACCAGAACGTTTTGACTTAACTTATGTAGGTGAAGATGGTGACAATACTCACCGTCCAGTAGTTATTCACCGTGGGGTAGTATCAACTGCAGAACGTTTTGTAGCTTACTTAATCGAAGAATATAAAGGAGCATTCCCAACTTGGTTAGCTCCAGTTCAAGCGACTTTAATTCCAGTAAGTGTGGAACATCATTATGATGCAGCTCGTGCATTAAAAGAAAAAATGATGAGCTTAGGATTACGTGTTGAATTAGATGACCGTAATGAAAAAATGGGTTACAAGATTCGTGCCTCTCAAACACAAAAAATCCCTTATCAATTAGTAATTGGGGATAAAGAAGTAGAAGAAGGAACAGTTACAGTTCGTCGCTATGGTTCAAAAGAAACTGTTACAATGACAATTGAAGCATACTTAGAACGTGTTCAACGTGAAATTGCAAACTTCTCTCGTCCGTTAGAAGATTAATCTAATTAGTAAATAAGTTTCCATCGGTTTATCCGGTGGATATTTGTTTAAAGTTACAAAAAAGGAGTTCATATATGACAACGATTGAAAATCCGATGGGAACGCAACCCGTCAAAAAATTATTGATGCAATTAGCGATTCCCGCAATGATTGCTAATGTCGTCAATGCCCTATATAATATTGTAGATCAAATTTTTATCGGACAAGGAGTTGGGTATTTAGGAAATGCTGCGACAAATATTGCATTTCCAATTACAACGATTTGTTTAGCATTAGGTTTAATGACAGGAGTAGGGGCTGCATCCAATTTTAATTTAGAATTAGGGCGTAAAGAAGTCAATAAAGCTAAAAGAATAGCAGGAACAGCGGTTATTCAATTAATTGTGATGGGAATTGCAATTTTCCTGCTTGTTCAAATCTTTTTAGCACCATTAATGCAATTGTTTGGAGCAACGGAACAAATTTTTGATTATGCCATGGAGTATTCTCGCATTACGGCTTATGGTATTCCGTTTTTCTTATTTTCAACAGGATTTAATCCTCTTGTTCGTTCAGATGGAAGAGCGACATTTTCAATGATGGCAATTATTGTCGGAGCTGTTTTAAACACAGTATTAGATCCAATTTTTATTTTTGTATTTCAAATGGGAATCGCTGGAGCCGCTTGGGCAACGGTGTTAAGTCAAATGATTTCAGCACTGTTATTATTTTCTTATATTCCAAAGTTTCGTTCCGTGAAGTTTCAATGGGAAGATTTTATTCCGCATATGCAGCAAGTAGAAGCCATTGCTGCTCTTGGATTAACTTCCTTTATTTTTCAAATTTCTGCTTTAATTGTACAAATTGTTTCCAATAATTTATTAAAAACTTATGGAGCTATGTCTATTTATGGTAGTGAAATTCCAATCGCAGTTGGTGGCATTGTAGCAAAAGTATTTGTCATTTTTATTGCGTTAATTATTGGAATGACTCAAGGCGTTCAACCAATTGTTGGTTATAATTATGGAGCAAAGCATTATTTACGAGTACGTCAAACCATCTTTTTAGCTTTAAAAATTGGATTTGGTCTCTCATTTGTCACTTGGGCAGTGTTTGAAATTTTCCCATTACAAATTATTGAATTATTCGGAAATGGAAATGATCTGTATTTTGAATTTGGAGTTCGTTATATGCGTTATTTTATGATGTTTCTATTCATTAATGGGCACACGATTTTAATGACAACATTTTTCCCAGCAATTGGAAAAGCAAAAACAGGAGCGTTTTTATCATTAGCAAGACAATTATTGATTTTATTACCTGTCATGCTTTCGATGACGTATATTTTTGGAGTAGAGGGGATGATGTTTGCTACTCCTGTATCAGATGTGATTGCATTAGTTCTATGTGTGTATTTCTTTAAGCGAGAATTAGACGATATTCATAGGAAAGAAGAATTGATTTTATCCAAATAAACATTAGAGAGTGAAGTAGCTGAATACTTTGCTCTTTTTTCTTTCTAAGATGGAAATGTTTCGTAAATTGGTTTAAGATAGAGGAAAGGAGTGATGACATGGAATGGAAAACTTTATTGGCAACTACTCGTCTTTCAGACAAAGAGTCAAACCATCGTAACGAGTTTGATGATGATTATAAAAGAATTGTAACAAGTCCAGCTTTTAGGCGATTACAAGATAAAACGCAAGTATTTCCTTTAGAAAGATTAGACTTTATTCATACAAGGTTAACACATTCTTTAGAAGTAGCAATGATTGCAAGAACGCTAGTGAGTGAAATTGTACGGTCATTGCAACAAGAGTCATTGACTGAAACAGATTCCAGCAAACAAGAAATGATGAACTATCAAAGTGATATTGCTAGAATTGTAGAATGTGCTAGTTTATTACATGATATTGGTAATCCTCCTTATGGACATTTTGGAGAAGATATTATTCGACAATGGTTTAAGAAGAATTTACCTAAGATTTTAGCAGAATATTCAGATGTTGCAGATGAATTTTTAGAAAGTCCTTATGTACATGATTTTTATCATTTTGAAGGGAACGCTCAATCACTAAGAATTATATCGAAGTTACATGATTTTAAGGGAAACTTTGATGGATTAGATTTAACTCCAGCAACTATTAATACGATTTTAAAATACACACGTGCTTCAAATCAGCCGAAAACGGAGAAAATCACTTCGAAAAAAGTAGGATTTTTTAGATCTGAAGAAGATAATTTTCGTCAAATTACTTCGATTACAGGAACTGGTGAAAATCGCCATCCATTGACGTTTATTTTAGAAGCTGCAGATGATATTGCCTATTTAATAGCAGATATGGAAGATGCCATTGGAAAAGGTGCTTTAAGATTTGCCGTTGTAAAAGAATATTTACATTCCGTATTAAAAGAAGATAAAACTTCTCCGCATTCAAAAAAAGTCGTGAAAATATTAGAAACAATTGATGAAGAAATTTTTAGTATTAATCAATTTTTTGTCGATATAAGAACGATGTTAATCGATGCAGCGACAGAGTCTTTTGTCATTCATTATGATCAGATTATGAATGGTGACTATCAACAAGATTTATTAACGGAGTCTAGTGCGCATGGGTTATACACTCATTTAAGAAAAATTTCTGAAGATAAAATCTATGATCATAAGAGTATTTTACGATTAGAAATTTCAGGTTATTCTACTTTAACGTATTTATTAGATAGTTTTGTTCCACCATTAGTAGCCTATGATACAAACCGTCGATTGGATTATGTTGATTTGAAGAAAATTGGTATCATTTCAGAAAGTCAAAAACGTTCGTATCATTATTTTGCAGAAGGTAAATCTGAAGTAGAGAAATTATATTTACGCTTATTATTGGCAACTGATTTTATATCAGGAATGACGGATAGTTATGCGCATCAACTTTACCGAGATATGGTAGGAATTTAGTAGTTATTTGAAAGGAATTTATACATGAATCAAACATTAGAATATTTACAAGAATTATTAGCAGTCCCTTCTCCAACGGGATATACTGTAGGAGTGCAGGAGTATTTAATGAAAACTCTTGAAAAATTAGGATACCCTTATAAAAGAACACCAAAGGGAAATATTATCGTAACGGTAGAGGGGAAGGACAATGCTAGTAGTCGTGTAGTAACTGCCCATGTGGATACATTAGGAGCGATTGTTCGTGCCATTAAACCAAGTGGTCGTTTGAAATTAGATAAAATTGGTGGTTATCCATGGAATATGATTGAAGGAGAAAACTGTACCGTTCATATTGCTTCAACGGGTGAAAGTGTAACGGGAACAATTTTAATTCATCAAACAAGTTGTCATGTTTATAAAGATGCTGGTACAGCAGAACGGACGCAAGATAATATGGAAGTTCGTTTGGATCTAGTAGTCAATTCTGAACAAGAGACAAGAAGTTTAGGGATTGAAGTGGGAGACTTTGTTTCCTTTGATCCACGTACGACGATAACTCCAACGGGATTTGTAAAAAGTCGTTTCTTAGATGATAAAGTTAGTGCAGCTATTTTATTAAATTTATTAAAAACTTATCGTGATTGGCATATTCAGTTGCCAGTAACGACTCATTTTATGTTTAGTTGTATTGAAGAAACGGGAACGGGAGCGAATAGTAGCATTCCTGAAAATGCTGTGGAATTTTTAGCAGTAGATATGGGAGCTATGGGAGATGACCAACAAACAGATGAATATACGGTTTCTATTTGTGTGAAAGATGGTTCTGGTCCCTATAATTATACGCTACGTCAACATTTAGTAGACTTAGCAAAAGAAAATAAAATTGACTATCGATTAGATATTTATCCATTTTATGGAAGTGATGCTTCAGCAGCCATGTGTGCAGGAGCAGATGTTAAACATGCTCTACTAGGCGCAGGAATTGAATCGAGTCATTCATATGAAAGAACGCATATTAAATCAATTCAAGCAACTGAAGCTTTAGTAGATGCTTATTTAAAAAGCGAATTAGTATAATAAAAACGACTCTTATCGTTTGATAGGAGTCGTTTATTTTATGTTATAGAATGCAATTAATGAGTCTCATAACCCATTAAAATTCCGCCTTGTTCAGCATAGTAGCTACATAATCCACTAGTAGGATAAGCTTGAACATCGGCATTAGGAAATTCAGAGTGAATTGCTGTTGTAATCATGGCACAAATTTCTGGATTGTCACAATGACTAATGGCAACACGTCCACCTTGGTAATTGTTCTTTTTCATTTCATCCCAGATAGCAGTGACAGCACGCTTTTGTCCACGTGCTTTATGGAGTAATTCTAATGTTCCTTCTGTACTAGCTTGTCCAACCATACGAATATTCAGTAATCCAACGACACGTCCAACTAATTTACTTAGGCGACCGTTTTTAACAAGATTATCCACACTTGCTAGAGCAAATAATAGTTTTGTTTTTGAATGATAATTACGAGCTTTCTTAACAACTACTTCGAAAGAAGGATCTTCTTTGATGAAGTTTGCAATGGCTTGTGTGAGTAATACTATTTCTCCACTTGCTGATAAGCTATCGATAATTTCAATGTTTGCATCAGGGTGTTCTTCTAAGTACATTTTTTTGGCTAATTGCGCACTATTATGACTTCCAGATAAAGTACCAGTAATCGTTACAACAATAATGTTATCGGCACCTTCAAATGATTGTAAATAGCTCTCAGGGCTTGGACAAGATGAGGAAGTTTTCCCTTCATAGGCATACATTTTAACCATCATTTGATCAATTTCTAAAGCTTCATTATCAATAAATTCTTCCTCACCTACATGAATCGTTAAAGGAACATTCACATAAGTACAATGCTCAGGTAAAGATTCTACGTGTTTAATATCACAACCAGAATCCGTAATAATTTTCCAAGTCATTTGTTTCCTCCTAGGGATTATATTTTCATTTAATGAATTCACTATACTGATAAAAAAAAGAAATGTCAATGTATAACTGAAACGCTATCACTATTGAAAACAAGTATAAAAATCGTTAAAATAGAATGGAAGAAGAACAAGGAGGAGTTCTAATGAAAAGAGCAGCAATCGTGTTGACAACAGGTTTTGAAGAAATTGAGGCAATAGCGCCAATGGATATTTTACGTCGTGTAGGAGTAGAAGTCGATATAGTTGGAGTATCTGCTAATGTGGCAACGGGTTCTCATGATTTAACAATTTCCACAGATAAAGAATTATTAGCTGTGAAAAAAGAATTATATGATATTGTTATTTTACCCGGTGGTATGCCAGGAGCAAAATTATTAAAAGATCATCAAGAAGTGCAAGATTTTGTCAAACTACATTATGATGCAGGGAAATTGATTGCAGCTAATTGTGCTGCACCGATTGCGATTGAAAATTCTGGAGCATTAAAAAATCGTAACTATACTTGTTATCCTGGATTTGAAAAACAAATTAATGATGGTACTTATACAGGTGATTTTGTACATCAAGATGGACGAGTGATTACCGGATCTGGTCCAGCAGCAGCTTTTGAATTTTCTTATACAATTGTTGAAGCTTTAGGGATTGATGCAGCACCACTAAGAGAAGCGATGGGGTATCATCGTTTGGTACAACAAGGAGTTTAAAAAAACAGAATAATGGTTTAGAATTATTCGAGAATAAATATCAATTAAATGAAAATGGACTATGGTAATTGGAGTTTTAAGTAACGTTTAAGGCTAGTATTAATGTTACAAATATGTTACAATGTTACAGAACGATGTTATCATAGAAGAAATTATCCGAATATTAAAGAATAGAGAAGGGATTCTATGCACGAAAAAGAATTGAAACAATTAAAAGAGAGGCTAAGAGAAGATGGCGTTAGAATGACCACTCAAAGAATAGCCATTTTAGATTATTTAGCAGAGGCACATCATCCTACTGCAGAAGATATTTATACTGCTATTGTAGCTAAGGATCCAAATATTAGTATGGCAACCGTTTACAATAATTTAAATAAATTAACATATGAAGGATATTTACTAGAATTAACATATGGAGATGATGCTAGTAGATATGATTTTAATATCGGGAAGCATTATCATGTTGTTTGTCAAGAATGTGGTATTGTGGAGGATTTATTTTATCCCTTATTAGAAGATGTAGAATCAGTTGCAGAAAGTTTAACAGGGTATAAAGTTCTAGGACATCGAATGGAAGTTTTTGGAGTTTGTCCAAAATGTCAAAAAAATTATAAAAAGTGAAGATTAGGACGAGGTTACTATGAAGAAAAATTTGAAGGGAATAAAACGATTTGAACCACCTCAAATGATTGCGTTAGCTATCATGATTTTATTGTTAGTATTAGTGGAGTGGTTTGTAGTTAGCACTTTAGCAAAAAATCACTTAATTAGAAGAAATCAAGAAATCATGAAGAAAGTAGAAGAGGAAGATGCTAAACAATACAATGAAGCAGTAGAAGTTCAAACTCAAACAATAGGTAATACTGTAATTACTGTTTCCTATCCTACTATTGACCAACAAGTCGTAGAACCTATTCAAAAGCAATTAGATGCATTGTTAGAAAAAGCAAAAGAACAATATAAAGATGAATCTATTCGAACTTGGGTATATTTGAAAGTTTATCAATCTCATGTTTTAACGGGAATTCAAGATGTCTACTATTATCAATCTGTTTATCAGGAAACGAAAAAAGGATTGGAACAAGTAGCTTATGATGAATTAAATCATCAATTAGAAGGAAAAGAAAAGTCTGGAACAGCTGTTATTAGTGAATTATTTGTGAATGATTTAGAAGTTACGAATCATTTTGTAAAAAAAGCAATGAAAGTTGCTAAGGAACAATCGTTATCAGAGGAACAAACGGAGCAGTTGTTAAAAGAATTTGCATATGAAAATTGGAAGAATTTAGATGCCTCTATCATTCAAAATGGATTTAGATTCAATTTGAAAGAACCTATTCAAACTAGCAATGGAAAAACGTTACGCCAAATTTCATTTGCGTTCCAAGAGCTATTTCCAATTTTAAAGAGTGATCGTATTCCTGAAAGCCAACAAGAAGCTTATGAAAGTTGGAAAAATCAATTAGAAGAACGTTTAAATGAAAAACGTGTAGCAATTAGTTTTGATGATGGTCCAAGTAGTGAGTTGACTCCGAAAGTATTAGAGATTTTAAAACGTTATGGAGTTCATGCAACATTTTATATTATGGGGAAACATGTTCCTGGTAATGAAGAGATTATTAAACAAATTATTGATGAAGGACACGAGGTAGGAAATCATTCTTACAGTCATCCGTTGTTAACTACGTTAACTCCTGAAGGAGTCTATAAACAAGTAGCCGATACTCAAAAGTTAATTGGGGATGCTACTGGTGGAATTCGTCCAACAACTTTAAGACCTCCATATGGTGGTTTTAATCGTATGGTTGCAGAACAAGCAGGTATCGCAATTTTAAATTGGTCTGTGGATACTTTAGATTGGAAGAATCGTAATGTGAATAGTATTCTTCAAGAAGTTAGAGAAGGAACTTATAATGGTTCGATTATTTTAATGCACGATATTCATCCAAAAACAGTTGAAGCTTTACCAAGATTATTAGATTTCCTACAACAGGAAGGATATGCAATTGGTTCAATTGAAGAATTAATGGGTGGACAAGCAATGTTACCAAATCATGTATACTTCGATAGAAAATCACATAAAGAAGTTCAATAATAAACTTATCAAATTACTTGATTTTTTGATAGAGTTACGTTAATCTATTAGTGTGTTTTAACACAGACTTTGTACCGAGTTTTGCGATTCACCAACGTTTTACTCAGTAGAAGGAATATTATAAGAAAGAGGTGTTTAGAAATGGCTATTTCTAAAGAACAAAAAAACGCAATCATCAAAGAGTACGCGATTAAAGAAGGAGATACTGGTTCACCAGAAGTACAAATTGCTGTACTTACTTACGAAATCAATCACTTAAACGATCATATTCGTGTACACAAAAAAGACTACCACTCAAATCGTGGTTTATTGAAAAAAGTTGGTCACCGTCGTAACTTATTAGCTTACTTACGTAACAAAGATATCCAACGTTACCGTGAGTTAATCAACCGTTTAGGTTTACGTCGTTAATCAAAAGATTCAACAAGTCTCACTCCATCGTTTTTCGGTGGGGTGTTTTTTTATGAAAAAAGACGACCGAAGTGTCGTCTTAATAGGGTCATGATTGTTTACAGTGAAATAATCTGATCATTCGTATTCATTTTTTTGAAAATTTTATTTTTTAAGAGATACGCTTCTCCGTATAATTCTTCTATTCCATCATGTCCATAAATATAAGTTCCATCTGGGAAAATATAAAATTCTTGATTCATACTATCTTTCGTAGCGATTTCTTTAATGACATGTTTTCCATCTAAATATTCGTGTTTTAAAAAATTATAATGAGGAATGACTTGCTTCGTTGTTAATCCTAAGCCTGGTATAAATCTTTGATAGTTTGAATCGATGCTTTCTCCTTCTAATTCAGGATGAGCGTAAACAGTTTCTGCTGCATTCATTGTTCCAGCACTAATACCAATGATGACACCTTCAAACGACTGAATTTTTTTAGTTAATTGAATTTCTTGGAAAAATTGATTTTGTGTAGGAACATGCCCACCGGATAAAATGACTAAATCGACTTCATTTAAATAGTCTTGAATATCTACATTTTGGCGGTGGTCAAAAATAATAAATGGATCAAAATGTAGTCCAACTTCTTCAAATCCTAATTTTGTATAAGATGAAAAGTCATTTGTTAATTCAAATGCATCTGGATCAGAAGAAATATATAAGGTTTTAATGGTTGATTTACCGAGAACGTTTTTCAAGTTTTCAACGAAACCATTCGCAGTATTAACTTTATAAGATTCAGGAATGCTTGCACTACTTGTTAAAAAATATTTCATAAAATTCATCCTTTCAATGTCTATAGGATAAGCCTAAAAGAGAAAAAAATTTTTGTCAATAATGAAGCTATACTACGATAAAATGAAACTGATAAGAGGAAAGGAATTTTGAATGACAATTAGAGTAGCAACAATAGAAGATGCACCAGTATTAGTAGAAATTTATCGCTATTATGTAGAAAAAACAGTAATTACGTTTGAATATGAGGTTCCAAGTGTTGAAGAATTCGAAAGAAGAATTTAAACGACTCTTGAGAAATATCCATATTATGTAGTCGAAGAAGAGGAAGAAGTGCTTGGTTATGCCTATGCAGGACCTTTTGCAAGTAGAAAAGCATTCTCATGGTCTAGTGAAATTAGGATTTATTTGAAGCAAGGGCAGTTAAAAAAGGGATATGGAAAAAATTATATCAATTGATGGAAGCGAAATTGCAAGAATTGGGGTATCAAAATGTCTATGCTTGCATTGCTACACCTGAAGTGGAAGATGAATATTTAACAAATAATAGTGTTCAATATCATGAATATATGGGATATCGATTAGTTGGGGAGTTTAAACGTTGCGGGTATAAATTTGATCGTTGGTATCATATTGTTTGGATGGAAAAATGGATAGGAGAGCACAAAACTCCAATGGAAGAACCAAAAAGATTTTCAGGTTAAAAATAAAGATTGTGAAAATTCTATCTAACAGTTTATTTGAAGCAGTTTCTTTGATATTGATTTGTGCAGATGATATAATGAGTACTCATTAAGAAATTACTTTGGAGGTAGTTTATGTCAAAAAAAATTCGAGTACTATTGTACTATAAATATGTACCAATTGAAGATGGAGCACAATTTGCTGCAGAACATTTGGAATTTTGTAAATCAATCGGACTAAAGGGACGTATTTTAGTCGCTGATGAAGGAATTAATGGAACTGTTTCAGGAGACTATGAAACAACTCAAAAATATATGGACTATGTTCATTCTTTACCAGGAATGGAAGACTTATGGTTCAAAATTGATGAAGAAGAAGAACAAGCTTTCAAGAAAATGTTTGTTCGATACAAAAAAGAAATTGTTCATTTAGGATTAGAAGATAATGATTTTGATAATGACATTAATCCTTTAGAAACAACTGGAGCTTACTTATCTCCTAAAGAATTCAAAGAAGCTTTATTAGATGAAAATACAGTTGTATTAGATACACGTAATGATTATGAATATGATTTAGGACATTTCCGTGGAGCAATTCGTCCAGATATTCGTAACTTCCGTGAATTACCACAGTGGGTTCGTGATAATAAAGAAAAATTCATGGACAAACGTGTCGTAGTTTATTGTACAGGAGGCGTGCGTTGTGAGAAATTCTCAGGATGGATGGTTCGTGAAGGATATAAAGATGTAGGTCAATTACATGGTGGTATTGCGACTTACGGTAAAGATCCAGAAGTACAAGGCGAATTATGGGATGGAAAAATGTATGTTTTCGATGAGCGTATTGCGGTAGATATCAACCATGTAAATCCTGTTGTAATTGGAAAAGATTGGTTCGATGGTACTCCATGTGAACGTTATGTAAACTGTGCCAATCCAGAATGTAACCGTCAAATTTTAACTTCAGAAGAAAATGAAGCTAAATATATTGGTGGATGTAGTTCTGAATGCCGTGTTCACCCAAGAAACCGTTATGTAGCTGCAAAAGGATTGACTCCTGCAGAAGTAATGGAACGTTTAGCTGTAATTGGAGAAGAATTATCAGTTCAAGCTTAATTGTAATGTAAAACTCTTATTGTAACTGATGTTATAGTAAGAGTTTTTGTTTTTTCTTAAATCGCTTGACAATTTGTATATGGTAGCCAATAATGAATTTATTCTAGTAAATAGGAGGGATTTTATGACAAAATCCACTAGAGGAACAGTTTCGATTATCATTGCAATTGTGTTAATGGGACTTATATTTTATAGTTCGTCAATGCCTTATCATGATCAATCACTTGTTTCAAATATACAACAACTATTGCCATTTCAGCCATTTTCGGATGTACTTTCAAAAATTCATTTTACTTATGCAGATAAAGTCATTAGTATTCCTAGTTTAGGATATGCTCAATTTATTGAATTTTTTATTCGGAAGGGAGCCCATTTCTTAGTGTATTACTTCATTGGGTATCATTGGACGAGAGGATTAAAAGTGCATCTGAAAAATCCAGGATGGAGTTTAATGATTGCGATTTTTATTACCGTATTATATGCTATAACGGATGAGTTTCATCAAGGGATGACACCTGGAAGAATACCGCTAATTCAAGATATGGTATTAGATAGTTTAGGTGGAGTTTTTGGAGCCTTATTGGGATTTTTAAAAAAATAAAAAAATATTTTAAAAAAAATCGAGAAAAAAATATTTTCTCGATTTTTTTTCGTATATATAAGTGACTAGTCAATTTTGTATAAAGGAGGGAGAAACATGGAGGAGCTAACGAATGAAATTTTATTGGCAGCACTTCAATTCCGCATTGATGACATTCATTTATTGCCTTTTGGGGAGGAGTATCGTTTTTATTTACGAGATGGAGAACAGTTATCCTTACTTAAGACAATTGATTCGGATACTGCTAATCGGTGGATTACTTTTGTAAAGTATCGGTCTGGGATGGATGTAGGGGAAAAACGTAGACCTCAAAGTGGTGCAATGAAATATGAATGGAATAATGGAACAAGTATTGAATTAAGGTTATCAGTGATCACAAACTTTAAAATGCAAACTTCCGTTGTGATTCGTTTATTACATTTATCGATGGAGGAGAAAAAATCTGGAGAGATCTCCACCTATTTTCCAAAAGATATTGAGCTTCTTCAGAGAATGTTGCATTACAAGAGTGGGCTAATATTATTTTCAGGACCCGTTAGCTCCGGAAAAACGACAACGATGTATCACTTGTTAAGAAACCGTGTCAATGATACAAATTTGCAAGTAATCACAATGGAAGAACCAGTAGAAATGAGTGAACCGTTGTTTTTGCAAACAGAAATCAATGAAAAAGCAGGAATTACGTATGAATTGCTGATCAAAAGTTCATTAAGGCATCATCCAGATATGATGTTAATCGGAGAAATTCGAGATGAAATGACAGCAAAAATGGTAATTCGGGGTGCATTAACAGGGCATTTAATGTTAGCGACAGTTCATGCAAAAGATTGTAAAGGAGTTATTTCAAGATTAGAGGAATTAGGAGTTACAAAAGACTTATTAAGGCAAACATTAGTTGCAGTAGTAGCACAACGTTTAGTGCCACGATATTGTACTCTTTGTCAGAGTCATTGTTGCTTCCACTGTAATCATATTCCTCTTTCAAAGAAAAAGGCAACGTTATTTGATATTGCTTATGGAACTTCATTGCAACATTTAATTCAAGAAGAAGAGGTGTTGAATCCGTTGGAACATCCATTTAATGGAAAGTTGAGGAAAGCTTATGCACTTGGATATATTTCAAAACAAAGTTTCGAAGCCTACCAAATCTATTAAGAAATGGTCTAATAAAACGCAAGCATTATTTTTAAGTCAAGTTGGTGAGTTATTAGATGAAGGATTTACTTTGCAAGAAACATTGGAATTTGCCAAATTATTGATTCCAAAACAAGAAGCCGTCATTAGTATGATGATGGAACATTTATTGATGGGAGAAAGATTTGATGAAGTCTTACATTTGGTAGGATATTCCGATTCTATTTGTTCTCAAATTTATTTGTCGATGTCGACAGGTTCTTTTGCACTTTCTTGCCGTACCATTGGACAATATTTAACCCAAAAAGATATTCAACTTAAAAAGTTACGGCAAGTGTTAATTTATCCTTGCATTTTAATAGTTTTTCTAGTTTGTATGGTTGCCGCGATTCGCTATTTATTACTTGGTCAACTGCAATCGATGGTCCAAGTGGAAAGTATCAAAGACCATATGATGCTTTATTTGATATGGAATGGCTTTGTTCATTTACCTTGGATTGTATTAGGAGTTAGTCTATTCATGGGAACTGCAGTTGGCATAGTGTATTTATTTTGGAGAAATAAAACGATTTTGAAACGCATACGATTTTTAACTCGTCTTCCAATTGTAGGAGGTTTAGTGTGCCAATATTACACATTTTTATATGCAAGAGAATTTGCTTATTTTTTAGGAAATGGTCAGTCATTATTGCAAATGATTGAACAGATGAAACAAGCAGGTACAAGCCTTTTAACAAAAGCTATTGCTGAGTTTATTGAAGAGGAGATGCAAAAAGGGACTTCGTTTTCAAGTGCGATTCACCAATTGAATTTATTTCAACAACCACTCATTTTATTAATTGTTCAAGGAGAATTAACGCATCAACTAGATATCAAATTACGACAATTTTCCAAAAATTCATTTGAAGATTTTAAAGGAACACTGGAAAAGAAAATTTTGCTTGTTCAGCCAGTTTTATTTATTGGAATTGGGCTCATGATTATGTCAATGTACATTATTTTAATGTTACCAACATTAACAATGATAGGAGGAAATTAA
Source organism: Granulicatella elegans (assembly GCF_020735385.1). Lineage (NCBI taxonomy): Bacteria > Bacillati > Bacillota > Bacilli > Lactobacillales > Carnobacteriaceae > Granulicatella > Granulicatella elegans. Next base: position 1,318,728 of record NZ_CP085953.1, read on the forward strand.
GATGAAAAAATTACTAAAAAAGAAAAAAGGATTTACATTAATTGAGTTACTCATTTGTTTATTTATTATCGGGTTGATGATGCTACTTATTATTCCAAATATTGCAAATCAAAGACAAAAAGCACAGGAGAAATCGGATGCTGCGATTGTGAAAGTTATTGAAAATCAGAAAGAACTATACAAATTAGACAATAAACCAGATAAAGAACCAACTATAGATGATTTACAGACGGGAAAATATATTACTCAAGAACAAGCAGAAGCCTATAAAAAAGCAACGAAAAATTCAGCACAATAGCTATCACTAAGGAGGAACTTCTATGAAATCTCATGCATTTACTCTCGTAGAGCTACTCGTTTCATTCAGCATTCTAATTATATTATTATGGTTAGTTCCTCCGGCTATAGTGGATTTTGGAGAAACGTATCAAGAAAAAGTGTTTATGAAGCAGTTTGAAAATGATTTAAAATTGGTGCAGGCGAGTGCACAGGCAACGGGGAAAAATTCAACAGTAGAAATAAATAATCCTAATAATAATTATTATCACTTGAGCTGTCCAGGAAATGAATCATTAAATGCATATAGAATAATACCCAAAAGTATTTCGACAACCAATATTCCTTTAATTCGATTTAGAGGAGAAACAGGGAATATAACAACATTTAATGAGTTTCCAGAAATAACATTTAATGGGAAAAAATATTCTTATAGGTTTAGATTTCAATTAGGTGGAGGTAGGTATTATGTTGAAGTTTCAAAAAAATAAAGCTTATGCATTTGTAGAAGCTTTAATTGCATTAATGATTGCGACTTTAACCGTATTGTTACTATCTTTCATATTGGGAAATTCTTTAAAAAGAGAGAAAAATGAAACATGTACATTAAACGAATATTCAAATCAGTTAATGAAATTACATGAGAGTAGGCTATCAGTTCCTTATACTAAAAAAAATAAGGGAAAAGTGCTTGATTCTAAAAATAAAGAAGAAAAATCTTCCAAAACTAAAGAACAATTCCATTATAAAAAATCTACTTCAAAAATAGCACCGACTTCTATTTCCATTCATTGTAATAAAGAGGAGGTGATTCAAATTGAAGGGATGGGTTCTACGGAAAAAGTCAGCATTTCTTCTGATTGAGCAGTTAATGGCATTAGCGATATTTGCAGTTAGTTTTCTACTGATAAGTGGAGTTTATCAAGTATTAACGAAAGTGCAAAGCAAATTAGAAGTACCGAATTGTATCGAGTGGCATTTAATGGTGACCCAATTGGATACTCATTTACAAGGATATGCAAGACCTCCTATTGTATTCGAACATAAATTTGAAGATGGACGTCCTATAAAGGAAGAATCTTATTTTATTAGAGCAAAATCAGAAAATAATCAATCAAAAAATACTTTATGGATTAGTAAAGGAGAAGGAAAGAAAAAAGGGTATCATCCTTTATTAATAGGATACGAAGAATTGCATATGCACGGTGAAAAAGATGGAGTACGATTTAAAGCCACCCTTCGAAATAAAGAGATATTTGAACTATACTTTATTCCAGGAAATCGAGTTATTTCACTTGAAAAAGAGGTCATTCAAGAAGAACATAAAAAGGAGAAAACTAATGATGAAAAATCGGCTATCGTACCAAAAGATAAAAGCTAGCTTAGTAGTTCCTTTTTTATCCTTATTGTTTATTACTAGCTTAGTGACAGTAGCGCTTTATCAAATCCGAGTCGCAAATGCCAATCAATTTCGATTACTCCGTGATACGTATCGTCTGAAAATAATGTTAGAATTAACAACTCAAAATTTAGATAGTCATTTAGAAGTAAAAGATAACGAAATGAATTTTCCGAGTAGAATAGACTTTTCGACTGGAAATGTAGAAATTAAATGGGATGAAAAAAATAAGGCTTTTGATTTAACTGCTCATTTAAAAAATGGTTCAACACGCTCTGAAAAAGTTTATCTTGTAGTTAATGAGAAGAAAGTTAACGAAAAAACACAGTGAATGAGTTTGTTTCATATGCAATCTATGGTATACTTTTTATGACAATATGAAAAGTTGGTGATTAAATGGAACAAACAATTGGAGAAATCTTAAAACGTGCTCGTCAACAAAAAGGCTATACTTTAGATGACTTGCAACAAATTACAAAAATTCAAAAAAAATATTTAATTGCAATCGAAGAAAATGACTTTGATTTGATGCCTGGAGACTTTTATACTCGTGCATTTATTAAGCAAGTAGCAGAAACAGTTGGAGTAGATGGTGTTCGATTATTAGAAGAATTTGCATTAGAAACTCCAAAAAATCTTGGAGGAATTTCAGAGGAAGAATCTGTATTAGCAGATAAAAAAATTATCTCAAGTCGTTTATCAAATAATCGTGAAGCGCAAACTTCTGTCACAAAAGTTTGGGGACAATTTAAAAATTATTTACCTACAATTTTATTAGGAATGTTAGCAGTAGCGATTGTATTTGCCATTGCACAATCACTATTAAATAAACGTTCAACACCAAAGCCGGCAACCGTTTCGACAACAGTTACAGTTCAAAATACAACAACAGCTGAGAAAGCAGAAGAAACAACAGTAGCGGAAACAACACAATCAACAACTACTACAAAAGAATCAAAAGAAACAACGATTCGTTATTCTTATGCAAATGGAAATTCATTATATTACACTGCAAAATTAGCAGAATTACCTGCAAACTTAGTAGTAACGAACCGTGCAAAAACACAATTGTGGGCAAGAATTACAGCAAATCAAAAAGTAGTAGCAGATGGAGCTCCAACAACAGGACAACAATTAGTAGGAGTAATTCCTGAAGGAACTAATTCAATTGTTTTAAACTTTGGTTATACACCAGTTGGTACAATCACTTTAGCAGGACAAGAAATTCAAATTCCTGATGGAGTTAGTGCTACAGCTATTTATATTACAGTAGAATAGAGGGAATTGCATGAATATTGCCAATCGATTAACCATTGCTCGTATAGTCATGATTCCTTTGTTCTTGCTAATAATGTGTTTTCCAAAAGATGTTTTAGGAATGGTGAATGTTTTTCATTCAAACTTAAGTATTAGTTGGGTATTGGCAATGATTATTTTTACGATTGCTAGTATTACAGATTTTTTAGATGGATATTTAGCTAGAAAATATCACTTAATTACAAACTTTGGAAAATTTGCCGATCCTTTAGCAGATAAATTATTAGTGATGACGGCTTTTATTACATTAGTAGGAGCTGGAGTCATTCCAATGTGGATTGTAGCAGTGATTGTATGTAGAGAACTGGCTGTAACAGGGCTTCGTTTATTATTAGTTAATGATGGTGAAGTACTTGCAGCAGCATGGCCTGGAAAAGTTAAAACAGCAACACAAATGTTAGCGATTATCTTTTTATTGATTGATGATTTTCCAGTAAAAGGATTGCCATTTTCAATTGGAACGATTTTGCTATATGTGTGTTTAGTTGCAACAGTATATTCAGGAGTAGATTACTTTATAAAAAATAAACATGTTTTTGCAGATTCATTTTCTGTTTAATGGTGGAGGCTGGGGTTTACCCAGCCTTTTGTTTTTTTATAAATGAGGAGTAGTAAAGTATGAAAGCAGAAATTATTACAGTCGGAACAGAATTATTAATGGGACAAGTTATTAATACAAATAGTGCAACTATTGCTAGAGAATTAGCAAAGTTGTCTATTCCAACTTATTACCAACAAACCGTTGGAGATAATCCAGAAAGAATGTTTGAGAGTATTCAACTAGCTAGTAGTCGTAGTGATTTAATTATTTTAAGTGGTGGATTAGGTCCTACGACAGATGATATTACAAAACAAGTTTTAGCTAAATTTGTTCAAAAAGAATTAGTAGAAGATGAAGAAGCGATGGATAAAATTATTCGTTTCCATAAACATTCTCATCGTCCAATGAGCCCTAATAACCGACTCCAAGCATTAGCTTTTGAAGGTGAAATAGTTTTTAAAAATCACAATGGTTTAGCGGTTGGTGGTGCAGTAGAAACAGATTCAACTATTTTTATTGTGTTACCTGGACCTCCAAGTGAATTAAAAATGATGCTTGAAAAAGAGGCGATACCATATTTAAAAGAAAAAGTTTCAAATGAAGGAACTTTTGTATCTAGGTATCTACGTTTCTTTGGAATTGGAGAATCAAGATTAGTAACCGATTTAGAACAATTAATTGCAGAACAAATGAATCCGACGATTGCTCCATACGCAGGAATGTATGAAGTTGTTCTTCGTTTAACCGCAAATGGGGATACAAAAGAAGAGTGTGAACAGTTATTAGATGAATTAGAAGAAAAAATATTATCCGTTGAACGTGAGTATTTTTATGGATATGGAGAGTATGAAACACTATTATCGATTACAAGCGAATTATTAAAAAATAGTGGATTAAGTATTGCTTCTGCAGAGAGTTTAACAGGAGGGCTTTTTGCTTCAACATTAATTTCTGTTGAAGGAAGTTCACAGTATGTATTAGGTTCTTGTGTTGCTTATCAAGAAGCTGTAAAGAAAAATCAATTACAAGTTTCTCAAGAAATATTAGAAACATATGGAATGGTCAGTGTTGAGTGCGCTGAAGCGATGGCAGAAAATGTACGGAAAATATTTGGAAGTGACTTAGGAATTTCTTTCACAGGAATAGCCGGTCCATCTCCAATGGAAGAAAAAGAAGTAGGAACTGTATTTGTTTCATTAGCAGATGGGTTAGAAACCAAAACAATAGAATTACATTTAGCAAGAAATCGTAATGGTAACCGAGAATTTGCAGTTCAATATGGATTAAATGAGTTAAGGAAATATTTATTAAAAAAATAACAGAACAAATGTTCGTTTTTCTTGCTTTCACTATTGAGTATAGTGTATGATAAGGATGAATTAAGAGGACATGGAGGTTTAACATGGCAGATCAAGAAAATCGTCAACGTGCATTAGATGATGCATTGAAAAAAATTGAAAAGAGTTATGGTAAAGGTGCAGTAATGAAATTAGGAGAAAAAGCTGATTCGCAAGTTCAGACAGTTTCTTCAGGTTCATTAGCACTAGATATTGCATTAGGAGCAGGTGGATACCCTAAAGGAAGAATTATTGAAATTTTTGGTCCTGAATCAAGTGGTAAAACAACGGTTGCTTTACATGCGGTAGCAGAAGTACAAAAACGTGGTGGAGTAGCAGCATTTATCGATGCGGAACATGCTTTAGATCCAGAATATGCAAGAGCATTAGGCGTTAATATTGAAGAATTATTATTATCTCAACCAGATACTGGTGAACAAGGACTTGGAATTGCAGATGCATTAGTGGCTTCAGGGGCAGTTGATATTGTAATTGTCGACTCAGTAGCTGCATTAGTACCACGTGCAGAAATTGAAGGAGATATGGGACAATCTCATGTGGGGCTTCAAGCTCGTTTAATGTCTCAAGCGCTTCGTAAATTATCGGGGACAATTAATCGTACGAAAACAATTGCAATCTTTATTAACCAATTACGTGAAAAAGTAGGAATTATGTTTGGTAATCCAGAAACAACTCCTGGTGGACGTGCATTAAAATTCTATGCAAGTATTCGTTTAGATGTTCGTCGTAGTGACCAAATTAAAAATGGAACAGAAATTTTAGGAAATCACACTAAAATTAAAGTCGTGAAAAATAAAGTTGCGCCACCATTTAAAATAGCTGAAGTGGATATCATGTATGGAGAAGGAATTTCTCAAATTGGAGAAATTTTAGATATGGCTTCTGGTTTAGATTTTGTGAAGAAGAGCGGTGCTTGGTATGCCTACAATGATGAAAAAATTGGCCAAGGCCGTGAAAATGCGAAGAAATACTTAATGGAACATCCAGAAATTGTTGAAGTATTAACACAGAAAATTCGTGCTCACTATAATATTGGTGGAGAAGTTCTTTCTCAAGAGGCAGAAGATTTAGGTCAAACAAATTTATTAGATGAAGAATAGCATGATAGAAGAGAATGATTTAGTTTTGATCATTCTCTTTTTTTGAAAAATTCTAATAGAAAAAAACTAAGGATGAATATCGGTAGAAATTCAAACAAATGATGGTGTTTTTTTCATGGAAGGGCTATAATGAACTTGAAGAATATGTTATGATAGCAATGAATATAAAAAATATTAGGGTGAGGTGTATCCGTGTCAATGAATCAAAGAATCTTAATTATTGAAGACGAAAAAAACTTAGCACGATTTGTAGAATTAGAATTACAACATGAAGGATATGAAACAAAAATTTGTTTCGATGGACGTAGTGGCTTACAAGTAGCTACTGAGGAAGAATGGGATGTTATTTTATTAGATTTAATGTTGCCAGAATTAAATGGACTAGAAGTGGTTCGTCGTCTTCGCCAAGTGAAGAAAACACCAATTATCATTATGACTGCTAGAGATTCTGTAATGGACCGTGTAACGGGTTTAGATCAAGGGGCAGATGATTATGTTGTTAAACCGTTTGAAATTGAGGAAATCCTAGCAAGAATTCGTGCATTGTTTAGACGATTAAGTATCGAAGAAGAAGCGCGTGTACAAAAACAGACGATTTTAGAATATCGAGATTTAGTCATTGAAAAAGAAAATCGTACAGTGCGTCGTAATGGAGAATTAATTGATTTAACGAAAAGAGAATATGAATTACTATTAATGTTAATGGAAAATATTAATGTCGTTCTTTCACGAGAAGTTTTATTAAACCAAGTATGGGGATATAAAATGGAAGTAGAAACGAATGTTATTGATGTATATATTCGTTATTTAAGAAATAAAATTGATATTCCAGGACGTGAAAGTTATATTCAAACCGTTCGTGGAACTGGGTATGTAATGCGTCGTTAGTCAAGAAAATGGAGGATATCATGAAAGAAAAACATGAAAAAACTTCCGTTGGGAAAAAATGGTGGTTGATTATTTCGACCACTATTTTTTTACTATTCACATTGGTTACGATTGGATTTTTAATGTTTGAAATTCAATATTATCAAAGTCAAAAAATAGCCTTAACGGAAAAATATAGAGAACAATTAAGCGAAAAATTATCAGAATACGAATCACCACTCACTTCAGCCAATATTATAGCTACATTGAATCAAAATAACAGTTATCAAAAAGATAAAGATGGTATTTACCAAAAGAAATTTTATATTAATGATCAACAATTTAATGTACAAGTATATGGAACAAATCGAAAAGAAATTTTCAGAACTCAATCTTGGAATGATGGAGAATTGATTGGGAATGACTCTAAAACTCAGATTAAGAAATTAAAAAATGGACAAACAATTTTTCAAACTTCTATGCCTATCATTTCTAACAAATCAAGAGTTTTGATAGGGTATTTAGTAATTACAAACCGATTAGATAATTTAAAACAATTAAAAGAGGAATTAAATCGGTTAGCTCTGTCAATTCTTTTTATTTCAGCAATTATTGCTGTCATTTTAGGATACTTATTATCGAATCAAATGACTAAACCGATTAAAAAAATTCAAGAAATCATTTCATCCATTAGTGAAGAAAATATTTCAACGAAGCGAATCAAAGTTTCAGAAAAGAACGATGAATTCGCAATTGTTTCTGAACATTTTAATGAATTATTAGATAAGATTAGTTTTTATATTGAACAACAAAAACATTTTGTAGAAGATGTTTCCCATGAATTAAGAACACCTGTAGCGATTGTAGAAGGGCATTTAAAATTATTAAACCGTTGGGGGAAAGATGATCCAGAAGTGTTAGAAGAATCCCTTCAAGCTTCACTAGTAGAGTTGCAAAGAATGAAAACTTTAGTCCAAGAGATGTTAGATTTATCTCGTGCACCTCAAGTGAAAGAACATTATAAAGATGCTACAACAAATGTTACTGAAGTTACCAAGCAAGTGGTGCATAATTTCAGAGTGTTATATCCTGAATTTACCTTTATATTTGATGATGATTTAAATCGTGATTTATTCATCCCTATTTATTTAAATCATTTAGAACAAGTAGTCATTATTTTAATGGATAATGCCGTGAAATATTCTCTTGATCGAAAAGAAATTATATTAAGTTTATCAAAAGGGGAAGAGCATGTAGAAATTGCTGTTCAAGATTTTGGAATGGGAATGACGGAAGAAGATCGTAAAAAAGTTTTCTCAAGATTTTACCGTGTAGATAAAGCTCGTTCAAGAGAACGAGGCGGTAATGGTTTAGGATTATCCATTGCGAAAGAATTAATTGAAAGTTATGATGGAGAAATTTCAGTGACAACTTTATTAAATCATGGCTCAATTTTTAAAATTACATTACCTTTGACGAAAAAAGATAAAGGAATGAAATAATGGAATGCGAAAAAAAGATAAAGACTACGCAAGAAGAATGGCCAAAGAAAATTTATTGCGGTTGAGTAAGGAAGAAAGAATCGTTCAAGAAGATAAGATTATTGCTTATCTAGAAAAGAATGCTCAATGGAAAAACGCTCAAGTAATTGCATTAACGAAATCAATGCCTATCGAGTTTTCATTGGAAAAAGTTGTCGAGATAGCTCGAAAAATGAATAAGAAAATTGTAGTTCCCGTAACTTTACCACATCGACAAATGAAATTTGCGTTTTGGGATGAAAAGACTGAATTTCAAAAAAATTCCTTTGGAGTCGAAGAACCAATCCATCCCGTCTGGGTAGAGGAAGAGCAGATTGATTTAGTCATCGTTCCTGGACTTGCCTATTCTAAAAAAGGAGAACGATTAGGGTTTGGTGGAGGATATTATGACCGATTTTTAGAAAAACACAATTATTCTACACTGAGTCTTGCTTATAAAGAACAAGTCTATGATGAAGTGAGTTGGGAAATTGAAGTGTTTGATCAATGTATTCAAACACTGATTACAATGGAAGGAGTGTCGAATACAAATGAATTATTGGAGAAAAGAAAGATATAAAAGAACCATTTTACAAAATTTAACGGTTTCAAATGCATTTTTATTGATACAAATTGTGATGTTTATCATGATGACATTACAAGGTGGTTCAACAAATCCCGCAGTATTAGTCTGTTATGGAGCAAAATATAATCCGTTTATTATCGCTTTTCATCAATATTGGCGTTTTATTACACCAATATTTTTACATATTGGAATAGAACATCTTGTAATGAATAGTATCTTTTTATATTTTTTAGGAAATCAACTAGAAAGTATTATTGGTCATGGAAGATTTTTTGTAATCTATCTACTAAGTGGTATCATTGGAAATGTGGCAAGTTTTGCTTTTAGTCCATCTATTTCAGCGGGGGCAAGTACGTCATTATTTGGTTTATTTGGAATTATTTTATATTTATCTACAAAGCATAAATATATTTATTTTTTCAGGGAATTAGGAATGCAATATAAAGCTCTGTTGATCATGAACCTTATATCCAGCTTGTTTTTAAGTAGAGTAGATGTTTATGGACATCTTGGTGGTTTAGTGGGTGGATATATGGCTACTGCTGTTTTTACATTTAGAGGGGATGGAGTAACAAAATTTTATGAAAGAATCTTATTTGGGATTGCTTATATTATTGTGTTTATCGTGTTGTTCTTTATTGGACTAACACAATTTATACTATGAAATCCCTTTACAAACTGATATACTATAAATATATGAGGTGAGTATTATGAATAAAAAAATTATTGGTATTGATTTAGGAGGTACATCTATTAAGTTTGCTATTTTAACACAAAATGGTGAAATTCAAGAAAAATGGTCTATTCCTACCAATATTTTAGATGAAGGAAGCCAGATTGTACCAGATATTATTCAATCTATTAAACATAAACTAACGGTATTAGGATTAACAAAGGATGATTTTTTAGGAATTGGAATGGGTTCTCCTGGTGTAGTAAATCGTCAAGAAGGAACTGTTATTGGTGCGTATAATTTAAACTGGAAAACATTACAACCAATTAAACAACAAATTGAATCAGAATTAGGCTTATCATTTTATATTGATAATGATGCGAATGTGGCTGCTCTAGGAGAAAAATGGGTTGGCGCAGGAAATAATGAACCAGATGTTGTTTTTGTAACACTAGGAACTGGTGTTGGTGGTGGAGTGATTGCCGGTAACCAATTAATCCATGGATTTAGTGGTGCAGGTGGTGAACTTGGTCATATTGCTGTTGATTTCGAAGAACCGATTGCTTGTACATGTGGTAAAAAAGGTTGTTTAGAAACAGTAGCTAGTGCAACGGGTGTTGTGAATTTAACACGTCGTTACGCAGAAAGATATGCTGGAGATTCAGCGTTAAAAGTAAAAATTGATGATGGTCAACAAGTCACTGCTAAAGATGTTTTTGATTTGGCAAAAGAACAGGATAAATTAGCGTTAATCGTGATTCGTCATTTTTCAGAATATTTAGGAGTAGCATGTTCACATATTGCCAATATTTTAAATCCATCAAGAATTGTGATTGGTGGTGGCGTGAGTGCTGCTGGAGAATTTTTATTAAAAGCTGTTCGTGAGGAATTTGAAAAAAATGTTTTTCCTCCAATTAAAGATTCAACTGTTTTAGCATTGGCTGAATTAGGAAATGATGCTGGTGTTATTGGAGCAGCTTCATTAGTATTAATTGGAAAAGTATAATTAGAAAGGTAGTATTGTATGTTATTTTGGATTGTATGGAGTATTTTAGCAGTATATGTTGCGTATATTGCAGTATTATTTTGGATGCGTCGTAGTTCAGCAGAAACTTTAGATGCAGCGGAATTTAGTAAAGATTTACGTCATGGTCAATTGATTGATTTGCGTGAAAAGGATGAGTTTAGAGCGGGACATATTTTAGGAGCTAGAAATATTCCTTATTCTCAATTTAAGGATCGTATGTTTGAGTTAAGAAAAGATCAACCGATTTATTTATATGAGCAAGGAATGACGATTTCTGGAAGAGCAGCGTATCGTTTAAAACGTAAGGGTTATTCGAATATTTTCATTTTGAAAAATGGATATGACGCATGGAAAGGGAAGGTCAAAAAAGGGTACTAGAGATTAAAATAGATTTTATCTTGTGTAGCAAGGGACGGCAGCAGCTACGCAAAGAGAATCTCATGCCTGAAAATCTGCCTCATGGCAATGCTATAGTGAGAGCCATATTTTTTGCGATTTCAAAACGAAACTTTTTATTTGACAAAGGGAAAAATTTGCTTTTTGCTGTTAAAAATTTGAATAACTCATCTTTAATGTGATCCAGAGAAGTCAGCAAAGAGTTTATAATTTTTTTGATGAGCAAATCATTTTCAAACGAAAGGAATTGATGTCGCAAAAAGATTTCGCTAAGCAGTAGTAGTTCGTAACAAAATGTAATAAGCACTATCTTTTTAAAATAGTCCAGAGAGGCTAACAAGGGATTGAATTTAACATTACAAGCTTATTTGAGCATAGATTTTTTGAGTCACCATTCAAATAATAACTTAAATTTAAAGATAAAAATCATGACCACTCGTCTAACGGGTGGTCATGATTTCGTAATGGTAACAGTCAGGTGTTCCTTAAAACATTTTTAAGAAAAGTTTATTTTTGGTTTCTCTACTGGAATACTAATTTCGACAAAATTATCTGCGTAAATAATATCTAAACCTTCGCAAGTTGTATGAAGTAAACGATGGACTACAAATTCAATTTCATTGTCTTTTACACGGCGTTTGCGGTTGATAATAATGATATCTTTATGAGTAGCAGCATTCTCATAAATAACGGTTGTTTGTCCTAGTGAATACACTTTTACAAAAAATGCATCCGTATTGGCTAATTGTTCTTTAACAAGTTTTAAGTGACTATTGGTAATATCAATTAACTTCATTTTCATACACCCTTTACTGTAATCTCTTTCTATTATTATACTCTTTTTTTCTGAAAAATTCATTATTAAAATTTAAAAAAATGAAAAAACATAATTTAGAAGACGAAACAGCAAATGATGATAAAAATTTATTAAAAAATGTATAGAAATAGTTGTTAAAATTATAAAAACATGGTAACCTAACTAAATGAGAGGAGTGTATACGTTTGCTAGGTATACTAGTGAGAATACAATCCTTAATAAAAAATTTTATTTTCAAAGGAGTTTTTTTTCATGGAAAAGAAAGAATATCACGTAATTGCAGAAACAGGAATTCACGCTCGTCCAGCGACATTATTAGTTCAAACAGCTAGCAAATTTTCTTCAGATATTCAATTAGAATACAAAGGTAAATCTGTTAACTTAAAATCAATCATGGGTGTTATGTCATTAGGTGTTGGTCAAGGTGCTGACGTAGTGATTACAGCTGATGGTGAAGATGCTGCAGAAGCACTTGCTGGAATCGAAGAAACAATGAAAAAAGAAGGATTAGCTGAGTAATATGAAACCTACTTTACAAGGTATTGCAGCCAGTGATGGTATTGCAATCGCAAAAGTTTATACATTAATTGAGCCAGATTTAAGCTTTACAAAAATTAGTGTAGAAGACACAGATAATGAAATCTCACGTTTAGAAAAAGCTTTAGAAGTTTCTACAAAAGAGATTGAATTAATTAAAGAAACAGCATTAAAAAATCTTGGAGAAGAAGAAGCTCAAGTATTTGAAGCTCACTTAATGGTATTAAGTGACCCTGAATTAGTAGGTCAAGTAAAAGATGCGATTACTTCTCAAAAAGTAAATGCTGAACATGCTTTAAAAGAAGTTTCAGATATGTTTATTAGCATTTTTGCTAGTATGGAAGATAATCCATATATGCAAGAACGTGCTGCGGATATCCGTGACGTATCAAAACGTATTTTAGCAAATTTATTAGGTGTTAAAATCCCTAGCCCTGCTACAATCAAAGATGAAGTAGTAGTTGTTGCTGGAGACTTAACTCCAAGTGATACAGCTCAATTAAATCGTCAATATGTTAAGGCGTTCGTAACAGATATCGGTGGACGTACTTCTCACTCAGCGATTATGGCTCGTTCATTAGAAATTCCTGCTATTGTAGGTACAAAAGAAATTACATCATTGGCTAAAGATGGTGATTTAATTATTATCGATGGTCTTTCAGGAGAAGTATTCTTAAATCCTTCTGAAGAAGTAGTTGTTGAATACCGTACAAAAGCAGAAGCATTTGCAGCACAACAAGCTGAATGGGAAAAATTAAAAGATGCTGATACATTTACAAAAGATGGTCATCAAGTTGAATTAGCAGCAAACATTGGAACTCCAAAAGATTTAGAAGGAGTTATTAACAATGGTGCTGAAGGTGTTGGTTTATACCGTACAGAATTCTTATACATGGATTCTCATGATATGCCAACTGAAGAAGACCAATTTGAAGCTTATAAAGCTGTATTAGAAGGAATGAATGGTAAACCAGTGGTTGTTCGTACAATGGACATCGGTGGAGATAAAGAATTGCCATACTTACCTTTACCACACGAAATGAATCCATTCTTAGGATACCGTGCGATTCGTATTTCATTAAATGAACCTGAAATGTTCCGTACACAATTACGTGCATTATTACGTGCATCAGTTTATGGAAAATTACGTATCATGTTCCCAATGATTGCGACATTAAACGATTTCCGTGGAGCAAAAGCATTATTATTAGAAGAAAAAGCTAAATTAGTTGCAGAAGGTGTTGCAGTTAGCGATGACATCCAAGTAGGGATTATGATTGAAATTCCTGCCGCAGCAGTATTAGCGCATCAATTTGCTAAAGAAGTTGATTTCTTCAGTATTGGAACAAATGACTTAATTCAATATACAATGGCTGCTGACCGTATGAACGAACGCGTTTCATACTTATACCAACCATACAATCCATCAATTTTAACATTAATTAAACATGTGATTGATTCAGCACATAAAGAAGGTAAATGGGCTGGAATGTGTGGAGAAATGGCTGGAGATCAAACAGCTGTGCCATTACTTGTTGGTTTAGGCTTAGATGAATTCTCAATGTCTGCATCTAGCGTATTAAAAACACGTAGCTTAATTTCTAAATTAACGTTAGAAAATATGAAAGAATTAGCAGATAAAGCAATCAATGAATGTGCAACTGTACAAGAAGTTGAAGCTTTAGTTGAAGAAGCAGTTTCAAAATTATAATTTGAAATGATTTGGAGTGAGAGAAATCTCACTCTTTTTTGTTTGTTTCTTTGTCAAATAGCATTGTTTGAAAAATAGAAATTGTTTCCATTCTATGAGATTTTGTCATTGCATGACAGAATTTCAAAGGGTATAATGGGGAAAACGTGTAAATGGAGGTGTTCAGATGAAGAAAGATAAAATCTTTCAGTTAGTGTTTACAGCAATTTTAATTTCAATTATTATTTTACAAAGTTTTATTCCATTTTTAGGGAATTTACCTTTGCTAGTTATTGATATTACGATTATTCATATTACAGTCATTATTGGAGCTTGTTTAATGGGGTGGCAAACGGGACTATTATTAGGGACAGTTTGGGGAGTATGTTCTTTTATTCGCGCATTTACTTCGGGAAGTGCTATTAGTTTATTAGTCTTTACGAATCCATTAATTTCAATTATGCCACGAGCATTAGTTGGTTTACTTTCTGGCTTACTTTTTGTTGCTTTGCAAAAAGGTATTTCATCTAGCCATTTAAGAATGAGTATTGTTGGGGCTTTTGGTAGCTTATTAAACACAACTTTAGTATTATCGTTGATTTATTTATTAGTTGGAAATCAATATGCTGAAAAATTACAAACAAGTCTTGGTCAATTACCCGTCTTATTAATGACTATTGTTGGAACAAATGGAGTACCGGAAGCAATTGCTTCTGCTGTTATTGTACCAGTTGTGGGTGGAGTTCTTTTAAAATTAATGGGAAAACGGAGAATGAAAAATGCTTAATCAAAAGAAAGTAGCCGTGTATGTTACAGGTGGAATTGCAGCATATAAAGATCTTTTATTTGTAAGATTATTAATAAAAGAAGGTGCAAAAGTAAAAGTTGCAATGACTCAATCAGCTTGTCAATTTGTTTCACCTTTGACGTTTCAAGTGTTAACGAAAGAAAAAGTAATAGTGGATACATTTGATGAAAATGATCCATCAGTTGTTCAACATATTCATTTGGCAGATTGGAGTGAATTAGCGATTGTCATTCCAGCTACAGCTAATACTATTGCTAAGATGGCGAATGGAATAGCGGATAATTTTGTAACAAGTGCATTACTTGCTACAACTGCTCCTAAAGTAATCGTTCCCGCTATGAATGAACATATGTGGGAAAATCCGGCTACAGTAAGAAATTGTGCTCAATTACAAAAAGATGGAGTGTTTTTCATTGAACCATCTGTTGGTTTCTTAGCTGAAGGTTATTCAGGAAAAGGTCGATTGCCAGAGCCAGAGGAAGTTCTTCAACAAATTAAAGAATTGAATTTGTTTGAGGAAGAAGAAAAGACTTTATTAGGGAAAAAGGTTTTAATTACAGCTGGTGGAACAAAAGAAAGAATTGATCCAGTTCGCTATATTTCCAATGATTCTTCTGGGAAAATGGGGTATGCCTTAGCAGAAGATGCTTTAAAAAAAGGGGCAGAAGTCATTTTAATTTCTGCAACAACGGCATTACCTGTTCCGAATGGAGTGAAAATGGAGTATGTGGAATCTGCTAGAGAAATGCAAGAAAAAGTATTAAATCATTTTTCATCTGTAGATATTGCCATTATGGTAGCTGCTGTATCGGATTATCGAGTAAAAGAACCTGCCACTCAAAAAATAAAAAAAACTGATGATGAAAATGAAATGACCTTAACTTTGGTAAAAAATCCTGATATTTTAAAACAATTAGGAAATTTGAAAAAAGAAGGACAAACGGTTATTGGATTTGCAGCAGAAACTCATCAAGTCATTGAGTTTGCTAAACAAAAGCTTGTTAAGAAGAATGCAGACTTTATTATTGCTAATGATGTTTCGGATCAGTCGATTGGATTTGGGGCTGATATGCATCAAGTAACGATTCTTTCAAAGAATGGGGAAGAAATTTTGTTGCCGAAAGTTTCTAAACATTTATTAGCAAAAGAAATTTGGAAGCATTTAGTTCCAAATTTATAAATACGAACTAAATTAGACTTTTCAAAAGTAGTAAACGATATTGTTAGAACTACTTTGAAAAGTCTTTTTTTGTTACCTCAATGAAAAAATGAAGGAGGATTATCAAAAATTTTAAGAAAAATTCAGAAAACTTTACTTGATTTATTAAAAAACTATGTGAAAGCTATTCCAGTGGTCGAATTTGTGCTATAATGATGAAGGTTTGTTAGGCATGAGAGGAGTAGATATGAAAACAGAATATCAAATGCCAGAATTTATGAAAAATCATTATACTTTAAAAGCTATGGAAGTATTACAAAAGAAAAAAACGACGTTGTTTTTCAAACGTCTTTTTGACATCTGTTTGTCACTAATACTTTTAGTAATATTATCACCAATCTTTTTAGTTTTAAGTATTTGTATTAAGCTAGAAGATGGCGGACCTATCTTTTATCGACAGCAACGAATTACAACATTTGGAAGAGTATTTAGAATTTTTAAATTCCGTACAATGGTAATGAATGCTGATAAAATGGGACCATTAGTAACTCAAGATAATGATTCAAGAATTACAAAAATTGGGAAAAAGATTAGAAGTTTCCGTTTAGATGAAGTACCACAATTGATTAATGTGTTAATTGGAGATATGACATTTGTTGGGACTCGTCCAGAGGTTCAAAAATATGTGGATGCCTATTCTGAAGAAATGATGGTGACGTTATTGTTACCAGCAGGAATCACTTCAAAATCAAGTATTAAGTTTAGAAATGAAGCAGATAAAATTTCTAAATGGATGGAACAAGGATTAACAGCAGATGAAGCTTATATCCAAAAGATTCTTCCAGAAAAAATGAAATATAATATTGATTATATTGATGAACTAAGTATTGCTCAAGATATAAAAGTAATGCTTCAAACTGTATTTATTGTTTTAAGATAGTAAATAAACATTCGGAGGTTAAAAGACATGATTAGAAATATTCCATTTTCACCACCAGATATTAGCAATCGAGAAATTGAATTAGTAACAGAAGTGCTTAAATCAGGTTGGATTACAACTGGACCAAAAACAAAAGAATTTGAAAGACAATTAGCAGCCTATTTAGGAACTGGTAAAACAGTTTGTTTAAATTCAGCAACAGCTGCATTAGAACTAGCTTTACGAGTGTTAGGGATTGGTGAAGGAGACGAAGTCATCGTTCCAGCTTATACTTATACTGCTTCATGTAGTGTGATTGAACACGTTGGAGCAACTCCAGTATTAGTAGATATTCAAGAAAACCACCATGAAATGAATTATGATTTATTAGAACAAGCGATAACTCCAGCGACTAAAGTAATTATTCCTGTAGAATTAGGTGGAGTGCCTTGTGATTATACTCGTATTTTTGAAGTAGTAGAAAAGAAGAAAGACTTATTCTCAGCAAATAATGCCTTGCAAGCTCATTTTAATCGAATCATTGTAGTTTCAGATTCAGCTCATGCGATGGGAACTACGATTAATGGGTTATCAGTTGCACAAGTGGCTGACTTTGCTTCTTATTCATTCCATGCAGTTAAAAATTTAACAACAGCTGAAGGTGGTTGTATTACTTGGAATCCTAAAAATGGATTAGATGATGAAGAAATTTATCATGCTTTCCAAATTTATTCCTTACATGGACAAACAAAAGATGCCTTAGCGAAGACAAAACCAGGTTCATGGGAATATGATATTGAAATTCCAGGATATAAATGCAATATGGCAGATATTATGGCTGCTATTGGTTTAGCACAATTAGAGCGTTATGAAGAAATTTTAACACGTAGAAAAGAAATTATTCGCCAATTTGATGAAGGATTGAAATCTGATACTATTCAAGTGTTAGCACATCAAACAGATTGTTATAAATCTTCAGGACATTTATATATTACAAGAGTAAATGGTGCTTCTTATGAACAAAGAGGTTTGATTATTGAAAAAATGGCAGATCGAGGTATTTCATGTAATGTGCATTATAAACCATTACCATTATTAACAGCCTATAAAAATTTAGGATTCGATATTAAAGATTATCCTAATGCTTATCGTTATTTTGAAAATGAAGTGACCTTACCATTACACACATTACTAACGGACGAAGATATTCAATATATTGTTCAAAATTATAAAGAAGTCGTTCATGAAGTATTAAATGCTTGATGGAGTAAGGAGAAGTGTAGATGAATAATCGATTAAAAATATTATTTCTATTTGTATTAGACTCGATCATCGTACTGGGTTCTGTATTTTTAAGTTTTAGACTAGTAACGGAAGGGCTAATTCGTAATATTCATGCCTTAACTGTTACAGCATTATTATCTTTAGCAGCTTATTATGTATTTTCTTATTTCTTAAATTTATATTGGAGAGATTGGGAATATGCGAGTGTTTATGAAGTTATTACAGTTGTAAAATGTGTAAGTGCTTCGGTAATTGTTTCTACTGTTGCAGGAATTGTTTGGTTCAAAACATTAGTAACATGGCAATTTGTAGTAGTGTTATGGCTATTACTTGTCTGTGCAGTAGGTGGCGTTCGTCTGTCAATGCGTATTTTCAGAGAGTACTTTGTAGACAGCGTTGTTATGGAAAATGCAAAACCAACTTTAATTGTTGGAGCAGGGGCAGCAGGAACTTTATTAGTTCGTCAAATGCTAATGCATCCAAAAATGAGAATGATGCCAGTAGCCTTTGTTGATGATGATCCAGAAAAACAAAGAAAAGATATTTATGGCGTTCGTATTTTAGGAACTACAAAAGATATTGAAAAAATTGTTCAACATATGGGAATTACTAAAGTTGTTATTGCGATGCCTTCATTACCAAATAAAAAATTAAATGAAGTTTATGATATTGCTCGTAAAACCGGAGCAGAATGTGTCATCCTTCCAAATATTGATGAAGTCATGTCAGGAAACTTACATGTACAACAATTGAGAAATGTTGAAATTGAAGATTTACTTGGACGAGATCCAATTGAATTGGATCAAACGTTAATTGAAAAACAATTACGTGGAAAACGAATTTTAGTAACTGGGGCAGGAGGCTCCATCGGTTCTGAAATTTGTCGACAAGTTTCTTCGTTCCGTCCAAAAGAATTAATTATTTTAGGACATGGAGAAAATAGTATTTATCAATTAAATATGGAATTACTTGGAAAATATGCTGAGCATTTTAGAATTACTCCTGTCATTGCGGATGTTCAAGATAGAAAGCGTATTTTTGAAGTGATGGAAAAATATCGTCCAGACGTTGTGTACCATGCTGCAGCGCACAAACATGTGCCTCTAATGGAAATTAATCCTAGAGAAGCAGTGAAAAATAATATTTTAGGAACTCGAAATGTTGCAGAAGCTGCGAATCATGCAAAAGTAAAAACTTTTGTGATGATTTCAACTGATAAAGCTGTTAACCCACCGAATATTATGGGAGCAACAAAACGCCTATGTGAAATGATTGTTCAAGATATGGCAACGAAGAGTGATTCAACGAAATATGTAGCAGTGCGTTTCGGGAATGTATTAGGATCGAGAGGTTCTGTTATTCCATTATTTAAGAAACAAATTGCAAAAGG
This sequence comes from Granulicatella elegans, assembly GCF_020735385.1. Lineage (NCBI taxonomy): Bacteria > Bacillati > Bacillota > Bacilli > Lactobacillales > Carnobacteriaceae > Granulicatella > Granulicatella elegans. Next base: position 1,338,392 of record NZ_CP085953.1, read on the forward strand.
TGGACCAATTACAGTAACTCACCCAGATATTGTTCGTTACTTTATGACGATTCCAGAAGCAGCACAATTAGTGATTCAAGCTGGTTCTCTAGCGCGTGGAGGAGAAATTTTCGTGTTAGATATGGGTAAACCAGTTCGTATTTTGGACTTAGCGAAAAATCTAATCCGTTTATCAGGATACAGTGAAGATGATATCGAAATTAAATTTACTGGTTTACGTCCTGGTGAAAAAATGTATGAAGAGTTATTGAATGAGGGTGAAGTTAATCCAAAACAAATTTTCCCTAAAATTCATATCGGAATTTCGGATAATTCAAAAATTAATCGTGTGTATGACTTTATTGAAAAGTTCGAAAATTATTCAGAACAAGAATTACATGATGAATTGATTGATATTGCGAATAAAAAGAAATAAAATAGAGAAGGCTGGATAATGCTCCAGCCTTCTTTTCATAAACACAGATTAAGGAGAAATTATGTTAGTATCAATATCTATTAGTGCATACAATGAAGAAAAATATTTGCCAGCATTATTTGAAAGTTTAGTCCATCAAACGTATCCTCATAAACAAATTGAAATTGTTTTGATAAATGCGATGTCAACAGATTGTACGAGAAGTTTAATGAATGAGTTTCAAGAAAACTATCAACATGAATTTTATGCTATTAAGATTTTTGATAATCCTAAAAAGACATTGAATACAGGATTAAATTTAGGATTTAAACATTCGGATGGAGATTGTTATTTAAAAATCGATGCGCATTCTCATATTCCAGAAGATTTTATTGAAAATAATGTAGCTGTGATCCAAACAGGAGAACGAGTTTGCGGAGGAAGAAGACCAACGATTGTTGAAACAGATGATGAATTAGCGAAGACATTACATATCGTTGAAGAATCTGCATTAGGTAGTAGCATCGCAAATTATCGTAAAGGTGATGAGAGTCGTTATGTCGATTCTGTATTCCAAGGAATGTATCATAAAGATGTCGTAGATAAAGTTGGATATTTTGACGAAAAGTTAGTTCGTACAGAAGATAATGAGTTCCACTATCGTATTCGAAAAAATGGATTTAAAATATGGTATGATACTTCGATTGAATCATTTCAATATATTCGACCAACTTACTCAAAAATGTTAAAACAAAAATATGGAAATGGTTATTGGATTGGTTTAACAAGTCATGTATGTCGTGAATGTTTATCGCTATTCCATTTTGTACCTGGAATTTTTGTGAGTACATTATTAGCAACGGTTTTATTTGCTGGAATTTCTGCATTACCATTTTTATTATTAGTAAGTGTTTATTTATTAGCGATTATTGGATTGTCACTATTTGAAATTTCAACCCATCCATTTCATGTCACTCGTTTATTGATTCCATTTATGATGATTTCTGTTCATTTTTCTTATGGAATCGGAACAATCCGTGGGTGGATTGAAGGATTTTGGTGGAAGAAAACGTATTATTCAATGAATGAAGATTAAAATTGTTAAAAAGTGGTAAATCTCTCCTCATGGTGTAGAGGAATTATGGTATAATAAATTGATTGTAGTTAAAAGTGAGGTTGAAAAGTTTGAGTAGAGTTGAAAATCATATTCATAAAAAAATTTTAAAAAATAAACGAAAAAAATGGACGATATTTTTTATCGTTTTACTGGCAACTTTAATAACAGTATCAGGAGCTTATATTCGTGCTCGATTAGCAAAAGTAGAAAATGCGATTCATCAAGAAGTAGAAACGGTGAATTTACGTGAAAAGGAAATTACAGATAATGATAGTTTTTCCGTTTTATTATTAGGAATTGATAACGGGGCGTATGGGCGAGGAACAGAAGTCGGCCGTAGTGATACGATGTTAGTTGTAACAGTTAATGAAAAGTTAGGTAAAACAACAATTGTTAGTATTCCACGTGACTCTTACACAGAAATTGTTGGTTATGGAACCAATGACAAAATTAACCATGCCTATGCATTTGGTCAAGAAAAAATGTCTATTAATAGTGTACAAAATATGTTAAATGTCCCAATTGATTATTATGTGACTGTTGATATGGGAGGTTTAATGGGCTTAGTCGATGCGGTTGGTGGATTGGATATTACACCAGTATTAACTTTCACTTATGAAGGAGAATCCTTTACAGAAGGAGAAGACAGACATGTTGATGGTGAAGCAGCATTAAGATATGCAAGAATGCGATATGATGACCCAGAAGGAGATATGGGACGTCAAAAACGTCAACAATATGTAATCCAGAAATTAGTAGAAAAACTATTAAATATAACTTCTATAACTCGTTATGAAGAAATTTTAAAAACTTTAGAAAATTCAGTTCGTACGAATTTTACACTTGATAAATTATTATCGATAAAAAATAATTATCCAAAAGCTTTAAAGAACTTTGAAAGTGATAAAATTAGTGGTTCGGGTACAATGATTGGTGGTATTTATTATTTTGTAGTACCAGAAGATGAAAGATTACGTATTTCTAATCTGTTACGTGAGAATTTAGAACTTCAAAAAGTAGATTCACTCAAACATATTGAAACAAACGAGACACAGATTGTTCCTGAAGTTGAAAATCATCAGCCAACAAATTCATCATTTTACCAAGAAGAGATTGCAGATGAATATGTTGAACCAGCTACTGTTCCTCAAGCAGAAAATAATCAACCTGTAGCTCCAGCAACGACTGTTGCCCCAACTACAGTAAATACTACAACAGTAGCCAATACTCAAAAAAATGATGATAAAAAGGCTGAAACTACAAAAGATACTCAACCAACGACTGTTGCCCCTACTAAACCTGAAACTAGTTCTGTAGAACTTGCACCAGTGCCAAGTAATTCAACGATTGAACCAAAATCAGCTGCAACAGAAACAAATAATCAATAACCAATATTACAAAGGAAATTTGAGGAAATAAAATGGTAGAACAACATGAGTTTGGTCTTCGTTCAAAAAGAAGACAAAAAAAGAAAAAAGGAAAGTTATTATTTATTTTCATATTGATTTCTGCTTTTCTGGTAGGAGCATCTATTGTTTTTGCTGATAAATTAAATTTACTCCACCAAACAATTAGTACGATTACTCAAGATGTTGGGAATAGAACTAAAGAAGAAGCACAAGAAATTATTGAAAATGCTAAACCTATTAATATTTTATTATTAGGGATTGATAATGGTGCATATGGTCGACCAACTGAAGATGGTAGAAGCGATACGATGTTGTTATTAACATCGAATCCAACTGAGAAAAAAGCACAGTTATTGAGCATTCCACGTGACACTTATACAGAAATTGTTGGAATGAACTACTATGACAAAATTAATCATGCTTACGCATATGGACAAGCCAAAATGGCGATTAATTCTGTAGAAAAATTATTTGATACAAGCATTGATTTTTATATGGAAATTAATATGTCTGGTTTAATGGAATTTGTTGATGCAGTTGGCGGCATTGAAGTAACAAGCCCATTAACTTTCACTTATGAGGAACGTTCATTTGTAGAAGGAAAAACGGAATTATTAGATGGCGAAAGTGCATTACGCTTTGCAAGAATGCGTTATGATGATCCAGAAGGAGATTATGGCCGTCAAAAACGTCAAAGAATTGTTATTGAACAATTAGTGAAAAAAATGATGTCCTTTAATTCGATTACGAATTTTGAAAAAATTATGAATGCTGTAAGTAAAAATGTTAAAACAGATATTCCAATTGGAAAAATTATGGCATTGAAAAACACATATGGCCCTTCATTTGACCATTTAGAACAAGCATTTATTGAAGAACGTTCATTATTATTGAAAAATTCAATAGGAGAGCAAATTTATTATTCGTATGCTACAGATGAAGAATTATTAGAAAAATCTAATTTAATCCGTGAATATTTAGGTCAAAAACCTGTTAAAACTTATCCATTATTACAACAAAGAGAAAACTTATTTTATTTAACTACGCCATAGAAAGAAGGAAATCAAATGATTTACGCTGGAATACTTGCTGGTGGAACGGGAACTCGTATGGGAATTCAAGATATGCCTAAACAGTTTTTAACATTAGGAAAAAAACCAATTATTATGCATACCGTTGAGAAATTCTTGTTTGTTCCTGATATTGATATTATTTATGTAGCTGTTCATCCTAATTGGATGACATACTTTGAAGATTTGCTCCATAAATATGTTCCAACACAAAAAGAAAGAATTCGTGTTGTTTCAGGTGGAAAAGATAGAAATGATAGTATTATGAATATTATTCATGATATTCAAGAAAAATCTAATGAAACGACAGATGATATTTTAATTACTCATGATGCAGTTCGTCCATTTGTATCTTATCGTATGATTGAAGAAAATATTGCTGCTATGAAAGAATATGATGTAGCAGATACAGTCGTTCTTGCAAATGATACAATTGTTGAATCTGTCGATGGAAAAGTTATTTCATCTATTCCGAATCGTACACATATGTACCAAGGCCAAACGCCACAAACTTTCAAAATTCGTGCATTTGTAGATATTTACGAATCGACGGAAGAAGAAGTCAAACAAATTTTGACAGATGCTTGTAAAGTGTTTGTATTAAATAATACGCCTGTTGGATTAGTTCAAGGGGAATATTCAAATATTAAAATTACTACAGTAACGGATTTAAAAATTGCTGAAGCGATGTTGGGGGAGATCTAAGTGATTAATCGAGTATATCAATTGATTCGTCCGCATTATTTTTCTGTGAAATATGAAGACGTTGAAATAGAGCAAGAAGACACAGTCGTTGTTCGACCAAATTATATTGCACTATGTCATGCAGACCAACGTTATTTCCAAGGGACACGTCCACCAAAAATTTTACAAAAGAAATTGCCAATGGCATTAATTCACGAATGTTGTGGAATTGTTGTCAGTGATGTTTCAGGAACATATAAAACTGGAGATAAAGTCGTCATGATTCCAAACCAACCTCCAAAAGAATTTGAAGAGGGAACAGAATTTTATGAAAACTATGTAACAGGTGCTTATTTCCGTTCAAGTGGGCATGATGGATTTATGAGAGAATTTGTTACAATTCCTAAAAATCGTGTGGTGAAATACGAAACAATTCCATCAAAAGTTGCTGCAATTACAGAATTTGTTTCCGTTGGGATTCATGGTATTACAAGAATGAAACAAGTAGCACATTCAAGAAGAGACCGTATTGTGGTATGGGGATCTGGAAGTCTAGCTTATGTGGTTGCGACACTTGCAAAAGAAAAATTCCCTAACTCAACGATTATTGTGGTTGGAAAAAATCATGATAAATTGCGTTTATTCTCATTTGCAGATGAAGTATATGATGTCAGTGAAATTGAGGATGATTTCACGTTTGATCATGCTTTTGAATGCGTGGGTGGAACTGGAACTCAAGAAGCATACCGAGATATTATTAAACATATTAGACCGCAAGGTACGGTTATTATGATGGGAGTAAGCGAGTTTGAAGTTCCATTAAATACACGAGATATATTAGAAAAAGGTTTAACTTGGGTGGGTAGTTCACGTTCAGGACGTGAAGATTTTGAAGGAGCCGTTGAAATGATGGAACGTCCTCAAGTACATTCAAGATTGAATTTAATTATTCATGAATCAAATAAAATTCAAGATATTCAAGATATCTATCATTTCTTTGAAGAAGATACTGTTACACCATTTAAGACAGTTGCGAAATGGGATATTTAATAATGAGGTGAAATCATGGAACCACTTCAAGCGAAGTGTTTAGAGATGGCAGAGTATTTCGTCCAATTTTGTAATGAAAATAATTTACTTTGCTATTTATGTGGTGGAGGAGCGATTGGAACTCTACGACATAAAGGATTTATTCCTTGGGATGATGACTTAGATTTCTTTATGCCAAGAAAAGATTATGAAAAATTAGCACAACTATGGCCACAAAAGGCAGATAGTCGTTATCAACTTTCTAAAAGTAATGAAAATTATATTGACCGTAATTTATTTATTACGATAAGAGATACTCAAACGACATGTATCAAACCTTATCAACAAGATTTGGATATCCCACATGGATTAGCATTAGATGTGCTTCCGTTGGATTATTATCCAGCTAATGGGCTATCACGAAAAAAACAAGTGATAGCTGCTTTAGTCTATTCACTATTTTGCGCCCAAACTATTCCAGAAAAGCATGGTGGAATTATGAAGTGGGGAAGTCAAGCATTATTAGCACTTGTTCCATCTAAAAAACTTCGTTATAAAATTTGGAAAAAAGCTGAAGCTGAAATGACGAAATATACAAAAGAAGAAAGTGATGGCATTACTGAACTGTGTTCTGGTCCATACTATATGAAGAAGAAATATCCTATTTCTAGTTTTGAGGGTGCATTGTGGCTTCCTTTTGAAGAAACGGAATTACCAATTCCAGTTGGATATGATGCTTATTTAAAAACTGCTTTTGGAGATTATATGACACCTCCACCAGTAGAAAAACAAGTAGCTCATCATGATGCAGTTTTACTTGATTTAGAAAAGAGCTATACTCATTATAAAGGTGAATATTATGGCAAGTAAGAAAAAAGTACTCTTCTTTTTATGGTCGTTCTCATTAGGAGGAGGAGCTGAAAAAATACTTTCTACTATCGTATCAAATTTAGACTTATCTAAATATGAAATTGACATCTTAGAAATGGAACATTTTGATAAAGGCTACGAATCTGTTCCTGAAGGAGTACGAATTTTAAAACCGTATAAGAAGAAAAGTTATGGACGAGTGATAGATGCCATTTTATGGAGACTCAGAATTTATTTTCCATATTTAGTAAGAAAAGGGCTAGTTAAAGATGAGTATGATATTGAAGTTTCTTTTACCATTATGAATCCTGCTTTTCCTTTTTCTAAGAGAAAAGAAGTGAAAAAAATTGCTTGGATTCATGGAAGTATCGAAGCCTTTTTGGAAGAGGAACAAGCTCACTATCGTAACAATCATTTTGAACAATTGAGCCATGCAGATAAAATTATTGCAATTTCTAAAAAAACAAGAAAATCGATTGAAACAGTTTATCCAATGTTTAATGATAAAATTCAAACGATTTATAATGGTTACGATTTTTCCACTCTGTTTGAAAAATCAGAAGAAGTAGCTCTAGTTACATTAGAAAAAAATAGCATTTGTGTGATTGGACGTTTGGAAGCTTTAAAAGGAACAGATCGGGTGTTAGAAGTCTTTAACGAATTACAAAATGAAGTGGATGACGTTCATTTATACTATATTGGTAGTGGAGTACAAGAGAACTTCTTAAAAGAAGAAGTAGAACGTCTTCAATTACAGAATAAAGTTCATTTCTTGGGCTATCAGAAAAATCCATATTCTATTTTAAAGCAAGCTAAAGTCTTGCTATCTTTATCGAAGCAAGAAGGATTTTCAGGAGCAGTTGTAGAAGCTGTGACATTAGGAATTCCTTTTGTTTCTACAAATGTTGGTGGAGCTTTAGAATTATCGAATAATGGTCAATTTGGAGAAATGATAGAGACCAATCAAGAAGCTATTGATGCTCTAAAAAAATATATTACTGGAGAAAGAAACATTTCTGAGAATTATTCAGAATTTATCCAACAATTTACAATTGAAAAACAACTGCAACAAATAGAGGAGTTATTTCAATCATCAAAAGAAGAAAGGGGTTAGATAGATGCTGGATTCTTTAAGAAAACTTCATGCAGTACTCACAACTTTCTGCTATGGGTTAGCCATTGCTCTTTATTTGACTTATTTAAATAATAATCATTTAGAAACATTATTATATACAGTTGTGATGGTTTTTATTGCACATACATTATTTTGTGTTCATCTTTTAAAGTATCAATTAATTCATGCCTTGTTTTATATGACAATTTTTGTATTTTTATTTTCAAGACCGTTAATTGATTATTTAAGAACTGGAAGTTTTGAAACCTATCAACAGGATGCGTATGTATTTACCTTTAATGTCATACTAGTTTCTTTATTAGGATTATGGCTAGGTGGAATAATAGGTGTTAGATATTTTACCCGTAAAAAGGAAAAGCCTGTAGATGAAACTTCATATGCACGTTTGATTTTACAAGTTAGAAGAGTTTCACTAATAGTATTCTTGGTTACATATCCATTTTATGTATTAAGATTAGTCGAACGTTTAATGTTTAGATTACAGACAACTTATTATGGTTATTATGCAAATTTTACAAGTAAATTACCTTACTTCACTTATTTATTATCAGCATTTATGTTCTATGCATTATGTGTGTATCTAGCGACAAAACCATCTAAAAAAGTATCGATATTTATGCTAGGTTTATACGTTTCAGCAAATATGATTCATTTAGTGATTGGAACGAGAAATCCATTTATTTTAAGTTTACTATTTGCCTTTGTATATTTCTTCATGCGTCACTATTCTGATAAAAAAGAAGTTTGGCTTGGACGTAGAGAAAAAATTGCTCTAGGACTAGGAACTCCAGTCTTAATGCTTGCTATGGGAGCGATGAACTATGTTCGGGATGGAGCAAAATTAAAATTCGACAGTATTTTTGCTTTATTAGTTGATTTTATTTATAAACAAGGAACTAGTTTTGGAGTTTTAGCGAGAGGTTATCTCTACCGTAGTAGTTTACCAATTAGAGAAATGAGAAACTTTACATTTGGACCAATAATTGATTATTTCTATCGTGGTAGTATAGGTATGAATGTATTAGGAACTAAAGCTTTTAAATCGACAACGAATAGTATTGAATTAGCCTTAGAAAGTAATAGTTACGCTCATAATATTTCGTATCTTGTATTAAAAAAACAATATTTAGATGGACATGGTATTGGAAGTAGTTACATAATGGAAATTTATACGGACTATGGATTTATTGGCTTACTGATAGCAAGCTGTATTTTGGGGTTTATTTTAATTGCTTTACTGACTTCAGCTTATCGTAAAAATCTACTTGGATTTACGGTTTCGTTATTAGTTCTTGGAAATCTATTCTTTATGGCGAGAAGTAGTTTTTCAGAAAGTTTCTTTAGTTTATTTACAATGCAATTTTGGACAGTCATTATTGTAATTTTCTTAATGTCTTATTCAATGAAGAAACCAATTTATCATACAACATTAGCAAAGGATGGTTATATAAATGTTTGAAAATTATTCATTAGCTGATTTATTAGCTAATTTAAAGAAAAAGAAAAAATGGAATGCAATTGCTGTATTCGTCTTATTTATCTTAATGGCTGTACCGATGAGTTATAAAGCTATTACGTCAAAATCAGTCGTAAAAAATAATACAAGTTACTCAAGTTATATTATTTATAAAATTAATGCACCAGAAAAAGAATTTAAAACAGAAGCCAATACAAAGAATGATCAATTTAGTTTTTTTTATTCGAAATTAATTAGCTCTAATATGAATGGTGCGTATTTATTCAATGATTCAACCGATCAAGAAGTTGCAAGATTTGCAGGTGAAATTGCAAGTAATGCTACTCAATTAAGAAATTCTGATGTTGATTTCTGGGAAAAAAAAATTATTGTCACTTCATTAGGGGACTATACAGGGGTTTCTGTAAAAGCATTAACAACAAGTCCAACTTTAAATCAATTAATTGAGAAAAAAGTGGATGCTTTAATGAATAGTTATAAAGATATTTTTAAAGACGTAAAAATCAACAAATTAGAAACAGTTAATTCTCAAGAAGTGGGCGGAAGTGAAACAACCATTTCAAACTTCAATGTAAAACAATTAGTTTTAAGAATTGTTGTTGTTTTTGTATTTGCTGGATTTTTGGTTATCTTTATTAATTTTGCATGGTATTTATTTAATCCAACAATGAATCGTGCTGGTGATTTTAAAAAATATGATATGCATCAAATCTTTGAAATTGAAAATGCTGAAGTATTACGTCAATTAATTCGTTATAAAAAAGAAACTCATGGAGAGTTTGCTGTGGTAACTTCAAGTAAAGCAATTGCGAAACAATGGGAGAATAAAATTCAAGATGTAACGATTGAGTATGTAGAAGCATCTAATTTTGAAAGAATTTGTCAATTTGATGCTTACTTATTTGTAGAAGAATTTGGTAAGACTCGTTATGTTGATTTTGAAAAGAAATTACAAGAATTACATAATTTTGATAAAACAATTCTTGGTGTAGCAGTATTTCCACTATAATAAAAAATCTCGTCAGTTATTCTGGCGAGATTTTTTTGTTTTCATTTCATATACATTTCATAAACACTCCTTATAATAAGTTACAGATAAGAAATGAGAGAGGAGTCATTCTTTTGATAAAAAATGCAATACTTTATATTTTAAGAAAGAAAAAGAAAAGTTTAATATTAATCACGATATTTAGCGTTATTCTATCTTGTATATTTGCTTGTATGAGGTTATTATCTACGACTTCTATGGTGCAACATCAATTAAAACAAACGACAACTTCTTCGTTTGAATTTAGAAAAAAAGATGGAACAAGTTTTTCATTCAAACAAGTGGAAGAGATGAAGAAAGTTGCAGATAATGAGTCTTTAGAAAAACATTATCAAACCATTGCAAAATTAGAAAATCACTCAGTTGTGACAGGTGAAGAAAAAATTCAACGAGATGATATTGATGAAGAAATGCAAAATGTTGTTTCGCTCAATTCTAGTAGCCAAGTGAATCGAGAAAAACTATTCTCAAGTGGAGTTTTCTCATTGTTAAAGGGAAAAATGATAGAAGCAACGGATGTTCATAAAATTATGATTCATGAAGAATTAGCTTCTAAAAATCAATTAAATCTTGGAGATACGATAACCCTTGATGTAATCCAACAAGAAACTGGAGAGAAGAAAAAAGTAGACTATGAAATTGTTGGAATTTTTTCTGGGAAAAAGCAAGAAACGTATACAGGATTAACTTCTGATTTTAGTGAAAATACAGTATTTACGGATTATGAATCCATTCGAAAAGTAATCTCTAGTGAATTAGGGGAAGTTGTAACAGGATTAAATATATTTGCTTCTTCAAGTGAAGAATTACTAAAAATGAAACAAGCTATAGAAGCTTTACCATTCAATTGGGAAGAATTTGTAATCGAGGAGCAAAAGCAAGATTTTGATGATATTTTAGAAAGTATTACAGGTCTTCAAAGCATAGTTCAGTGGATGACAGTTGGAATTTTAATCGCTGGTGCGGTAGTTCTATCCTTAATGCTAATGTTAAGTGTGCGAGAAAGAATTTATGAGATTGGTATTTTATTATCGATTGGAATTCATAAAGCTTGGATTATTGGAAAATTTTTTGTTGAATTATTCTTATTAACGATTCCAGCTGTTTTTGTTTCGCTTGCATTAGCACCTATGATGGTTCATCAATTAATGAATGGATTTATATCGATGGATTCGGGACAAACTTCTTTAGGAAACTTTATTTCAAAAGGAGCACAACAAGGAGTAATGACTGTTTTTAGTCAAAGTTATGCATTATTAGCAATGGTGATTGTATTCTCACTTGCTGTAACATTAGGAATCTTTTTAATGAAAAAACCAAAAGAAATATTATCAAAAATGAGTTAGGAGAATGAACATGAGTGTATTATCAATGAATAAAGTAAGTTATCAATATAAGGAAGCACGTCAATCTGTGTTATCACAAATTGATCAAGAATTTGAAGCAGGTAAATTTTACGCGATTATTGGAAAATCTGGTTCTGGGAAATCAACATTATTATCTCTATTAGCAGCGCTAGATAATCCAACAAGTGGAAAGATTTTATTTGAAGGAGAAGATATTCAAGAAAAAGGAGATAGTTATCATCGTAAACATCATATTTCCTTAGTATTCCAAAATTATAATTTAATTGATTATTTAACTCCATTAGAAAATATTCGATTAGTTAATCCTACAGCTACAAAAGAAATTTTATTACAGTTAGGATTAGAAGAAAGTCATGTGAATCGTAATGTTTTAAAATTATCAGGGGGACAACAACAAAGGGTAGCTATTGCTCGTGCATTGGTTTCAGAGGCTCCAATTATTTTAGCAGATGAACCAACAGGAAATTTAGATGAACATACAGCGGGTGAAATTATAGATGTATTAAAATCACTGGCAAAAGAAAGAAAAAAATGTGTCATTGTTGTAACACATAGTAAAGAAGTAGCAAATGCTGCAGATACAATATTAGAATTACGTGAAACAAAACTTCACGAAGTGAAATAAGTAGAGGGAGATGGAATAGGATGAAAAATGCATTTGCTTATATTTCAAGAAAAATCTTCAAATCATTCGTATTATTTGTCGTTGTACTATCCATGGCGACATTAAGTATGATTGGATTATCCATGAAAGATGCAACAAATCAAGCTTCAAAAGAAGTATTTAAAAATATTACAAACAGTTTTTCAATGGAAATTAATCGTCGTGTGAATCAAGGAACACCTCGTGGTGGAGGAAACATTAAAGGAGAAGATATTAAAAAAATCTCTGAATCTCCAGATATCGAAGGAACGGTTAAACGAATTAATAGTGTAGCTGATTTAGCAGATTACGATATTATTGAAACAAAAGAAACTCAAGGAGTGTTAACACCTGATCGTATTAAGAAATTTAAACGTGCGGTTATGTTAACTGGGGTTAATGATTCTGCGAAAGAAAATAAATTTGTTTCTGGCGCTTATCAATTGGTAGAAGGAAGTCCACTAGTAGAATCAGATAAACATAAAATTTTAATGCATAAAGATTTAGCTGAAAAAAATCATTTAAAAGTAGGCGATAAAATTACATTAAAATCAAATATTTATGATGCTGATAATGAAAAAGGTGCAAATGAAACAGTAGAAGTTGAAATTAAAGGACTATTTGATGGTCACAATAAAACGAGAGTTACAGCAGCACAAGAATTATATGAAAATACTTTAGTAACTGATATTCATACAGCAGCTAAAGTATATGGAAATACAGAAGATACAGCAGTGTATCAAGATGCGACATTCTTTGTAAAGGGAAATAAAAATCTTGATACAGCGATTAAAGATTTAGGGAAATTAGCGATTAATTGGAAATCTTATAATTTAGTAAAAAGTTCTTCTAACTTCCCAGCCTTACAACAATCAATTTCTGGGATGTATGCTATCGCAAATAAATTATTTATTGGCTCTATTGCATTTGCAGGAATTACAGTGGCATTACTATTATTCTTATGGATGAATGCTCGTCAAAGAGAAATTGGTGTTCTATTATCGATTGGCTTATCTAAAATGGAAATATTTGGACAATTTGTATGGGAGTTATTGTTCATTAGTTTACCAGCCTTTGTAGGTGCAACAGGAGTTGCTATTTTGACTGGAAAAACAGTTGGAAATCAATTACTTGCAAGTGTTACTTCAAGTATTGCAAAACAAATGGGAAAACAAGCAGCCTCAACGGGTCTAGGTGGTGGAGCTGAAGTAGATGGCTTTAATAAGACATTAACTTCTTTAGAAATGGTGATTCAACCAACAAATGTACTTTATGTTGTTGGATTTATGATTGTGGTATTAGGCATTGCGTTAACGATTGCCAGTGTGAAAACATTTAGTAAAAATCCTAAAGAATTATTAATGGATGTTGAATAGAAGTTCAAAAACACAAAGGGAGAAAATGATGAACCTCTAGGAACCATAAACTGTAAACAAAAATGAAATAGATAAATAAAATGAGCAGACAATGAATAAAAAAGATTCTAAGTCTGCTCATTTTTTATGAAATGACAAGGACAGAAATAAGAAAATCATTTATAATAAGATTGAGAGGAGATGAAGCTGTGAGAATTTTAATGGTTGAAGATGAAGCACCGATTCGTGAAGGAGTCTGTGATTATTTAAGTGAATGTAATTATGAGATGATTGCTGCTAGGGATGGACAAGAAGCGATAGATTTATTTGATTCAAATGAAGTTCATTTAGTGCTATTAGATATTCAATTGCCGAAAAAGAATGGATTAGAAGTACTAGAATATATTCGAAGAAAAAGTTCAATCCCTGCATTAATGTTAACAGCTTTTAGCGATGAAGAATATCAATTAAAAGCGTATAGTCAATTAGCGGATGGATATATTGAAAAACCATTTTCCTTACCTGTTTTAAAAGCGAGAATTGATGCTTTAATGAAACGTTATTATCCGGACACAGAAGTGTTTACGTATCAAAATACGAGTGTGAATTTCTCTAGTTATACAGCAACTCTTTCTGGTGAAAAAGTAGATATGAATGCTAAAGAAATTGAGATTTTAAAATGTTTAGTCGATCATGAAGGGCAAGCATTAAGTAGGCAACAAATTATTGATCAAGTTTGGAAAGAAACAGATGAAATTCCTTTCGATCGAGTGATTGATGTCTATATGAAGGAATTACGTAAAAAATTAGCATTGGATTGTATTATTACAATTCGTAATGTGGGATATAAATTGGAGAGACTATGAAATCATTAAAAATATTTCCAAAAATTTTAGCGACAACTTTTTTCATTTTAAGTATGCTAGTTATCGGTATTCATATTTCGATTTATTTTATTTTTCCAAAAACTTATTTAGAAACGAAAAAACAGGAGCTAAGTATCAAAGCAGACCAAATTTCATCCAATCTAAACTTTAAAGAAGAAAGTCAAATTATGGATTTTGTGAACTTGTATTCCAAAGGAAATGATATTACTTTGATGGCAGGAGAGGGGACTGCTTCAAATGAATTGGAGATTAGTCAAGGAATCCCAGCTGATTTTTCAAGTCATACAAATTCTTTAGTCATTGAAGAGCGACAAATTCAAACGAAAACGGGAGAAAATTTAAACTTACAATTTATAACAACGACTGATTTACAAAAAGAAGCTATTTCTTTAAGTTGGAAATTTTTACCATATACTTTGTTAGTATCGTTCGTGATGTCATTGATGATAGCTTGGATTTATGCGAGAATTATAACGAAACAAGTTCAACAGATGAAAAAAAAGATGAGAAAAATGAAACAATTGGATCGTTATGCTTTGTTAGAAGTTCAGACGACTGATGAGATTGGTGAATTAAAATCACAAATTAATCAATTGTATATTAATTTATTACAAGTGATTGATGATGTAGAAGAAAAGAATGAAACGATTCTTCAATTAGAAAAAATCAAATATGAATTTTTCCGTGGACGTTCGCATGATTTAAAAACCCCTTTAGCAAGTTTAAAAATTATTTTAGAAAATATGAAATATCATATTGGAAAATATAAAAATCGTGATTATTATATTGATGAATGTATTCAAATTGTCGATGGACTTACAGAAAAAGTAGTTGAATTATTAAGAGAATCTAAGGAAGCTCTAGGAGAAAAAGCAAAATGGATTTCTATAGAAGAAGAAATTCAAAAAGTGACTCAGGAACATCAGTGGATTGCAATGAAGAGAAATTTAACGATTCATAGTCATATTGTTTCAAAGCAATTATTAATCGGACAGGAAGCGTTTAAAATGGTTCTTTCCAATATTTTTACGAATGCATATCAATATGCTAAAAAAGGTTCTGTCATTCGAATTGTTTCAGATGAAAATTGTTTCATGATTCAAAATGAAATAAATGATGCCATAGAAGAAATGAATGACCTATTAGAAGAAAATCAAAAGAAAACAGGAATTGGTTTATTAGTCGTTCAAAATTTACTAGAACATTACGGGTTTAGTTATCATCTAGAAAAGGGTGGAAAGCAAGTAACAGTTACAATAGAGTTTCCAAAAAATATGGAGTGAAAGAAGAGGTACATTTCCAAATAGAAGGAAGTGTGCTTCTTTTTTATGAGAATAGTTGCGTTTCCCTAAAAGAGTTAGTAAACTAATTTTATGAGAAAAGTAGGTGAGAGAATGAAAACGAGTTATGCAGTCGTGGATTTAGAAACAACGGGTCCTAAATTTGAAGAAGGTGGAAGAATTTTCCAATTTGGCTGTTCCATTATTGAACAGGGAGAAATTGTTACTCAAGTAGATTTGTATATCAATCCAGAGACAACGATTCCTTACGATATTCAGCAATTAACAGGAGTCGACAAGAAAGAAGTGAAGCAAGCACCGTATTTTGATGAAATTGCCTCAACTATTTTTCAATTATTAGAAGGAAAAACATTTGTAGCGCATAACATTGGTTTTGATTATTCCTACTTAGTAGAAAGTTTTAGAGAATTAGCAGGAATTGAATGGAGTGCTCCCTGTGTAGATACTGTTCAATTAGCGCAAATTTGTTATCCGACGATTGAGAGTTATCGTCTGCAAGATTTAACGCAATTATTAGAGATTCCACATCAACAAATTCATTCAGCAGGAAGCGATGCGTATGCAACTGCTCAATTATTTTTAAACTGTTTAGAGGAATTAGAACAATTGCCTGTCCCTACTTTACAGCAAATGTCATTATTTGCAGATAGTTTGATGGCTGAAACAGGGCAAGTGATTCGTGACTGTTGTCAAAATGTTTCATTAGCTTCAAAAGAATTTATTTTTATAGAGGGATTTGCATTGAATCCTATTGTTGAAAAAGAGGAAGTTGAGAGTCAGCCACAAAAATGGAATGCATTGGAACTTTATCATCAATTAGTAGAAAAACAGGTGATTGAGTATCAACCTTTACAAGTTCAATTAATCGAATTTATGTTAGAACGATTGAATTATGGACATTCGATTAGTTGGGTAGAAGCGGAACCTGGACTTGGAAAAACGTTAGCTTATTTATTAGTGTCTTTACAAGTACAGTCACAAAATCATCCAATATGGATTGCAACTTCGACGATTTTACTACAACAACAAATATTAGAGCAGGAAATAAAACCATTGGAAGAAGGGTTAGGAATCTCACTTTCAATCTCAACAGTTAAAGGACAAGAGCATTATCTTTCATTGTCTGGATTTAGAGAAGTGTTAGAAAAATATGAGCAATATCAAAATCAGAAAAGTGCTTTAACAGTCATTGGATTATTAAAATGGCTAGCACATACAACTTCAGGAGATTTATCCGAATGTAATTCTTTATTTTACCATCGTGAAATATGGAAGAAAATTACTAGAAAAGAAAGACAGTTTTCTAAAATGGATTTCTATCGTAGAGCGATACGACATGCGAGAAATGCTAAACTTGTGATTACAAACCAAGCGTTTTTAGTCCAATATTTAAAACAAGTTCCTCAAAGAGACCATTTTGATAAACCAATTGTGATAATGGATGAAGTACAACAATTGGAGCATGTTTTAGAAAGCCAAGAACAAAAATTATTAGAATTTGATGCATTATGGCAAATACAAATGGAGTGGAACGAATATCATTTAGAAAGTTATTTAGAAATGTCGAGTTCTCAAGAACATCAATCCAGACAAATTAATCGTCGATTACTTGAGATTTGTGACTTATATGAAGAATGGATGCAAATGATTCGAAAAGAAAGTTATCCTACTTCAGTGATATTGCTATCTGCAGAAGAATGGGAGAAGAGTATTCATCATCAAACATTAGCAGCGGTAAAATCAGCCTGTATTGATTTATTAAAACTAATATTTGATTTTAAAGGCAATGATGAACTGGTTCAAAAAACTCATGCTTGTTTACAAAAAAATGTTCAAGAAATGGTTCTCTTATTAAAACAAGAAGAGGGATATGTAGCAGTTTCATATGTATTGAAAAAAGGGCAATATAGTTTACAGCTAGAAAGTATGAAATCTGCATTAAAAATGTGGAGAGACATTCAACCCTATATTCATCAGTATATTGGGATTTCTGCAACCATTCCAATCTTCACGCCACTATTTCATTCAATTGTAAAATCAGAAGAGGGATTATTTTTACCAAAAACATATCAAAATTTTGAACACACTGTATTGATACCTACGGATTTACCGACTCCTTCTATCATTGTGACACCTGAAAGAGTGGATTTATTAGCGAAACAATTACTAGAAATTTATCAAAGAAAACAAGGAAGATGTCTAGTATTAGTTCATTCAATTGAAATGTTAGAGGAATTGGAACAAGTGTTATTAGAACATCCAGAAATTCCTTTATTAGTCCAACGAACCAATCAGTCTAGTAGAAAAGTTCAGCGGAAATTTCAACAACAAGAATCTGTCTTATTATTAGGCGTGTATAGTTTTTGGGAAGGCTTTGATAGCGGAGATGTTTCGATTGATCAATTAATCATTCCAAAACTTCCGTTTCCAAATCCTACGCAATTAGAACAAAGAGTCATTGCTGAGGAAATGAAATTACAAAATCGTCATTATTTCCAAGATTATGCTTTGGAAAAAATGTTGCAACAATTTTATCAAGGATTAGGAAGAATGAATCGTCCGCATCAAGAAAAGGCAGAAATATGGATTTTAGATACACGTTCTATCAATTCTCCATATGCGAATCGAGTGATGCAATGTATTCCAAATCGAGCAAAGGTTTATGCTCAAACTTTTAGAAAATTAATTCATAAAACAATCAAAGAAAATGGCAGTCTATAATGCTGTCGTTTTTTGTATTCAAGTAATTTTTGAGAAATCCAATGAAAAAAGTTTAAAAATGAACAATATTTAGTTTAAAATCTTGTAAATAAGAGTATAATAGGAAGAAATTAGTGTATCGTTTTCACACTGATTAGAAGCAAGTTCCTATTACAATTATAAGGAGAATGAGGATGAAAATATTATTTATTGCTGCAGAAGCATCCCCTTTTGTAAAAATTGGTGGACTGGGAGATGTGATTGGTTCGCTTCCAAAAGCATTACAAGCTGAAGGAGTAGAAGCTAGAGTGGTGTTACCTTTATATTCTAGTATCAATCGTGAAAAATTTCCTTTAGAATATAAAAAATATATTTTTGTACAGTACGGTTGGAGACATGCCTATTGTGGTATTTTTGAATGTCAAATTGATGGAATTACTTATTATTTCATTGATAATGAACAATATTTTAATCGCTCATCCGTATATGGACAAGATGATGATGGTGAACGTTTTGCATTCTTTTCTAAAGCTGCTTTAGAAATTTTACCACATATTGATTACCAACCAGATATCATTAATGCAAATGATTGGCATACAGCACTATCGATTATTTATTTAGATGATTTCAAATCAAGAGGTTTGGAATTTTATCAAAACATAAAATCAGTCATTTCCATTCATAATATCGAGTTTCAAGGGAAATTCAATCCATACGAGATGGGCAATTTATTTGGATTAGATAATAAATATTTTGACGCTCTAATTTATAACGGTGATTTGAATTTATTAAAAGGAGCCATTCAATTAGCGAACCGTGTGAATACAGTGAGTCAAACATATGCAAAAGAAATTTTAAATCCATATTTTTCATATGGTTTAGATAAAATTTTGCAAGTGGAACAAGGAAAATTAGTGGGAATCGTGAATGGACTAGACACGAATGTATTTAATCCAGAAACAGATTCACACCTTGAAAAAAATTATTCATTATCAACTATATCTGACAAAGTAGAAAATAAATTAGCCTTTCAAAGACAAATGGCCTTAGAAGAAAATCCTCACAAGATGATGGTAGGAATGGTTACGAGATTAACCCATCAAAAAGGAATTGATTTAGTATTAGATGTAGCTGACCAATTGTTAGACTTAGGAATTCAATTAGTGATTTTAGGAACAGGTGATGCACACTATGAATCAGCCTTACGTTCCTTAGAATATCGCAGACATGATGCTGTTAGAAGTTTAATCATGTTCTCAAGTGAAATGTCTTCAAAAGTATATGCTTCGTGTGATGCATTTTTAATGCCTTCTAAAACTGAACCATGTGGGTTATCACAATTAATCTCGATGCGTTATGGAACGGTTCCAATTGTTCATCGTGTAGGTGGATTGTATGATACAGTTCAACCATTTGATGGAGTTTATGGTACTGGATTTACTTTTGAAAGCTTTAATTCAGGAGATTTATTAGATGCAGTAAGACGTACAAAAGAGGTCTACGATTATCAAAAAGAAAATTGGGCTTCTATTGTATCTCAAGCAATGAGTAAAGATGTTAGTTGGAATCAATCAGCTAAGCAATATGTTTCGTTATATCAATCAATTTTATAAAAGGATAAAGGTGATTTATTGTGAATTCATTAAATTTTCAAAAACGTATGGAACAAACATTACAAATTCAATTTGGCGTAACGATTGATTATGCTAGTAAACGTCAAGTTTACGAAGCGATGATGAGAAGTGTTCGTGAGATTTTATCTCAAAAGAAATTCGGATATGAACAAGAATTAAAAAAACGTAGAGTGAAACGTGCATATTACATGTCGATGGAATTTTTAGTTGGAAGAACGTTAAGAAATAATTTATTTAACTTAGGAATTGAAAAAGAAATTGAATCTTATTTGAACCAATATCACATTTCTTTAGATGAAATTTATCAAATTGAACCTGATCCAGGTCTTGGAAATGGTGGTTTAGGTCGTCTAGCTTCTTGTTATTTAGATGCATTAACAAGTCAAGATTACTCAGTAACAGGATTTTCTATTCTTTATGAATATGGGATTTTTAAACAAGTGATTAATAATGGTTGGCAACAAGAGTTTCCAGATCACTGGTTAGATTTAGGGAAATATGGCTTAGTTTATCGTAGTGATGAAGAAGTAGAAGTTCGTTTCTATGGAAATATTAAAGAAGAAATGACACCAGAAGGATTCCGTGTGACTCATGAAGATTATACAGCTATTCAAGCAGAACCATATGATTTATTAATTTCAGGCTATGATACAGATACAGTTAATACATTGCGTTTGTGGGAAGCAAAAGCTAAAACTGGATTTAATATGAAATTATTTGAACGTGGAGAATATTCTCGTTCTTCAGAAGCAGAAGCAATTGCATCTTCTATTTCTAAATTATTATATCCAGCAGATAGCACAAGAGAAGGAAAAGAATTACGTATTAAACAACAATATTTCTTTATTAGTGCATCTCTACAACAATTATTGAAAAAACATTATCATGAATATGGAACTTTAGAGAATTTCCATGAATATGCAGCACTTCATATTAATGATACTCACCCTGCGATGGCAGTAGCTGAATTTATGAGATTATTAATTGATGAATATCATTATTCTTGGGAAAAATCATGGGATATCACTACGAAAACATTTGCGTATACAAATCATACGATTATGTCTGAAGCATTAGAAAAATGGGCAGTGGACTTATTCCAACCAATTCTTCCAAGAATTTATTCTATTATAGAAGAAATTAATCGTCGCTTCTGTCAATGGGTGATTGATATGGGGTATGAAATGACATTACCAGAAACAGCGATTATTTATGATGGTATGATTAAGATGGCGAACTTATCCATTGTGGGTAGTCATTATGTCAATGGTGTATCAAAATTGCATAGTGATATTTTAGTGGACTCTACTTTCCGTGCATTTTATTCTTTATATCCGGATAAATTTGGTAATGTGACAAATGGTATTGCACATAGAAGATGGTTAGGACAAGCTAATCCTGAGTTAACGAATTATTTAGAATCTTTAATTGGAATTGATTTTGTCAAAGATTTATCGAAAATTTCTAAATTATTAGAGTATCAAGATGATGAGAAAGTTTTACATGCATTAAAAAATATTAAACATCAGAAGAAACAACAATTAGCAGCTTATATTCAAGATACATTAGGAATTACGGTAAATCCAAATTCTATTTTTGATGTACAAGTGAAGAGACTTCATGAATATAAACGTCAATTATTAAATGCTTTGCATATTGTTTATTTATATCAAGCAATTAAATATCAAGGATTAAGACCAACACCAAGAACATTTATTTTTGCTGCAAAAGCTTCATCTGGATATGATATGGCGAAAAATATTATTAAATTTATTCATTCAATCTCGCAATTAATTGAAAGTGATGAATTAGTGAGAGAATATATTAAAGTAGTTTTCATTCCAGATTATAAAGTAAGTCTTGCAGAAATTATTTTACCTGCAGCGGATGTCAGTGAACAAATTTCTCAAGCGGGTAAAGAGGCAAGTGGTACTGGGAATATGAAATTGATGTTAAATGGAGCCATTACATTAGGAACATTAGATGGTGCCAATGTTGAAATTCTTGAAGCGGTGGGAGAAGACAATATTGTAATTTTCGGATTAGAAACAGAAGAAGTGAATCAATTAGTAGAAGAAGGATACAAACCTTGGGAATGGTATAATCGTTCTGAAAGAGTGAAACAAACACTTGATTTCATTCGTACGATGACGGTTGGTGGTATGAACTTTAATTTCTTAGTAGATTATTTATTGAATCATGATCCATTTATGTGTTTAGCTGATTTTGAATCTTATATTCTTGCGCAACAACAAATTGAAGCTGCATATAATAATGAAAAACAATGGCAAAAAATGAGTTTAGTAAATACTGCAAAAGCGGGTATTTTCTCAGCGGATCGTTCTGTTAAGGAATATGCGGACAGAATTTGGCATATTACCCAAGTGAAATAATAGAAATTGACTTTTCTGAAGTAGCGAAGGACGGTGGCGACTTCGCAAAAGCGAATCTCATGTCTAATGTTACTGCGAAAAGTTATTTTAATATGGGAGGCTAGGCAAAAAGTCTCTTTTTATAAAACTAAAGAATCTATTATAGATTTTCTAGTTTAATAGCGGTATACTTGTAGCAGTATTTCTAGAAGGAGCTAGAGTAAATGGGTGTAATCATAAATGTTATAGCGATTGTGATTGGTACAATCATTGGATTATTCTTAAAACGAGGAATGTCTGAAAAGATGTCTTCTCATATTATGCAAGGTCTTGCATTAATCACGTTTATCATTGGAATAAAAGGAGCTTTAGTAGATCAAGATATGATTTTGTTAATTGTTTCGATTTCACTAGGAGGATATCTTGGAGAAATGATGCAATTAGAAGAGAATATTCGAAAATTTGCAGAGTGGGTTCAAGATAAACTATCAAAAGAGGGGGCTCAAAATCAATTGGCAGAAGGTTTTGTGTCAGCTGTATTAATCTTTTGTGTTGGAGCGATGGCGGTAATGGGGTCTCTTGAAGCAGGATTGAGAAATAATCACGGTATTTTAATAACGAAAGCTTTAATTGATGGATTTGCTTCTATTATACTAACAACTACAAAAGGAGCAGGAGTGATGTTATCCGCATTAGCCATTCTTTTGTATGAAGGGGGAATGATGGTTCTCGCTCAATTTGTAGCACCTTATTTAAGTGAATCGATTGTCTATGCAATGTCTGCAGTGGGTTCTTTATTGCTCGTAGCATTGGGATTAAATTTATTAGAATTAACAAAAATAAAAGTCATGAACTTTTTACCTGCAATGTTTTTACCGATTCTGTTAATTCCATTATTTAGTCTCATTCGTGGATAAGATAAAAATAAGAGAGTGAATAGGATTTCTATTCACTCTCTTTTGTATGAAATTAAGCTAATTCAATCGCTCCAAAACTATTTGGTCCTACTACAATTCCGTGAGGAGTAGGGTAAAATTCACCTTTTTGGTAAAGGCTATCTCCTGAATAGTTTGCAAGGAAATGAGCAGAATCATCTAAATTGATAATACATAGTAATTTATCACGTTTATAAGCAATACAGCCATCTGTTACTTTAACGATGTCACAGTCTGCTTTAAAATCTTCTTGATGTTGATGTCTAAAGTTCGTTAATTCTTGATAGAATGCTAATACTTCATCATCTTTCTCGTTGAATTTGAAAGGCATACGATTATATGGATCTCTAAAGCCATACATACCAATTTCATCTCCATAGTAAATACAAGGAACACCAGGAAGAGTAAATTGAATAAAGGATGCGACAAAGAATCTTTCTTTTGCTAATTGATATTCACTAGCAGTCAGTTTATAATCTGGTCGTTTTTCAATAGGGAATTCTTCGGGTTTGTCAAACGCTAAAATCGTTAAAATTCTTTCTGTATCATGGCTCGATAATAAGTTCATTAAAACATCTAATGCGGGTTTTGGATAGTTTTCTAATAACTCTAGTAAAGCAAGAGAAAACTGACGGGCATCTTTATGTTTAACATAGCGAATAATCGCATTTCTCCAAGGATAATTCATCACACTATCGAATTGTTTTCCTAAGAAATATCTTCTTCTTGTGTTGTAAGAGAATTTTGTCGTAGCATCTTCCCAAACTTCTCCTAATAAGAAGCAATCTGGATCTTCTTGTTTAGCAGACTTTCTTAATTGATCAATGAAACAATCAGGAAATTCATCGGCTACATCAATTCGCCATCCGCTAATACCTAAACGTTGCCAATAAGGAATAACACCATTTTTAGCATTGAACATAAATTCTTGATACTCCTTATTTTCTTTGATAACAGTTGGTAAATTTGTGAATCCCCACCATGATTGATACACATTTGGAAACTCATTAAACGTAAACCATGGATAATAAGGAGAATCTTGAGATTGAAAAGCTCCTATACTGTCATAATGTCCATAACGATTGAAATATATACTATCTGCACCCGTATGGCTAAATACTCCATCTAATGTAATCCGAATATCTTGTTCTTTAAAATCTTTGCATAAATCTTTAAAGTCTTGAACAGTTCCTAAATAAGGATCCACATTAAAGTAATCAGAAGTAGAGTAGCGATGATTTTCAGAGCTTTCAACAATCGGATTTAAGTAAATACTATCAATCTTCAATTGTTTAAAGTAAGGTAATTCTTCATGAATCCCTTTTAAATTTCCCATAAAGAAATCTTGTGCACGATAATCTTCATGTGTAATAGAAGAATAAGGAATAGCATTCCAGTCGTCATGTCTAATACGCATATCTTCATTCGCAGCAACGGTTGCTTGATAATGAGCACTCTTCTTAAAGCGGTCTGGGAAAATTTGATACATAATACTTCCTTTCATCCAGTCTGGTGTTTGGAAGTCCGCATCATAAACTGTTAATTGCCATGAAGCATAAGACTGTTCTTCCATAGTAAAGACAGCATTAAATTCATGTTTTTTCAAATATCCGATAGAATCATCAAATGTGATTTCAAAATCGTAAAAATAAAGTCCAGTTTCTAATGCTGGAATGTTGGCAATATATTTACGAAATTGTTCTTTTAATACATCAGTTGGTTCCAATGTATAAATATATTTTTGTTGTGTAAAATCATTCAATAAGTTTAATGAAATTTGTTTAAAATAAAAATCTTGGTGAACCCATACTTCAAAAAGAATGTCTTGAGAAGAAGAGACTGCACCTTTTGGATATTTATCTTGAAGAGGATTAAATTGAATCAAGAAATATCTTCCTTTCTTTTTATAAGCAATATTAAATTAATTGTAGTATAAAATGATAAAAAAAGAAATAGTTTGTGCGAAAAAGAATTTGAAACATCTCAAAAAGATAAAACGCTTTACTTTTTTGTGGAAAAATGAAAAAAATATACGAAAAGTCACAACCTTATGCTATAATTAACCCATAAGTAAACAGAAACAAATGAAATAGCGCTTTTTTTATTAGCAGAAAATGAAAACGCTTTTTGTGAAAAGTAAAACGTATTGATAAAAAGGAGGATATTTCTATGGATTATTCTTTGGATAAATATTTATTTCATGAGGGGAAAAACTTTCGGACGTATGAATTTTTTGGTTCGTTTCTTGATGGCAATCAATGTACCTTTAGAGTCTGGGCGCCACATGCTCAAGCGGTTTTTGTTTCGGGTGATTTTTGTGGATGGGAACCAACAGTTCATGAATTAACAAGAATCAATAATGAAGGTATTTTTGAAGGAACTGTTTCAAATGTTCGCCCATATGATTCTTATAAATATGTGATTAAAGCTTCCGATGGAAGAGTGTTGTGGAAAGCAGATCCGTATGCAAGACATGCGCAAACTCGTCCAGAATCAGCTTCTAAAGTATATGAAGATCAAAATTATTTATGGAAAGATGAAACATGGTTAAAACAAAGATCCATTCCTTTCCAACAACCAATGAATATATATGAAGTTCATTTAGGCTCATGGAAGCGTGGAAAAAATGGAGAGTTTCTAAGTTATCGTCAATTAGCAGATACTTTAATTCCATATGTAAAGCAAATGCATTATACGCATATCGAATTACTGCCAATTACAGAATTTCCATATGATCCTTCTTGGGGGTATCAAGTGACAGGATACTTTGCTGTGACATCTCGTTTCGGAACTCCAGATGATTTTAAATATTTAATTGATAAAGCTCACCAAAATGGCATTGGCATTATTTTAGACTGGGTACCAGGACATTTTACAAAAGATGAGTATGGTTTATATGAATTCGATGGAGAATGTTGTTATGAATACTCTGATGAACGTAAAAAAGAACATAAGTCATGGGGAACACGAGTATTTGACTATGGACGTGGAGAAGTTTGTTCCTTCTTATTCTCTAGCGCTTGTTACTGGATTGAACAATTCCATTTGGATGGATTACGCGTAGATGCAGTAAGTTCTATGCTGTTTTTAGATTATGACCGTCCACAGCACTTAGCTGCTAAAAATATTTACGGTGGAAATGAGAATTTAGAAGTACTAGATTTCTTTAAAACATTAAATTATTATGTTCAAGAAAATTATCCAGGTGTGATGATGATTGCAGAAGAAGCAACAGCTTATCCGAAAATTACTGCACCAATTCAAGACGGCGGACTTGGATTCCACTTCAAATGGAATATGGGATGGATGAATGACAGTTTAGATTATATTGAAGAAAATCCAATTTATCGTCAATGGTCTCATAACAAATTAACGTTCTCTATGTGTTATGCATTTGTGGAAAGCTTTATTTTACCGATTTCTCATGATGAAGTCGTTCATTTGAAAAAATCATTATTAGATAAATTCCCAGTTGGTTATGATGATAAATTTTCTAATTATAAAACATTTTTAGGATATATGTTTGCTCATCCAGGTAAAAAATTAACCTTTATGGGAACAGAAATTCCCCAATTTATCGAATGGGATGAAAATAAAGAATTAGATTGGATGTTATTAGATTTCCCTTCTCATTATAATGCGCATCGATTCGCTCAAGAATTGAATCAGTATTATCGTAAAACACCAGCTCTTTGGCAACAAGATGGAGGCTGGGAAGGATTTGAATGGCATGTAGTCGATGATGCTTCTCATAATGTATTTGCTTTTTCAAGAAAAGCTGCTGATGGTCAAGAAGTACTTGTCATTTCTAATTTTTCTGGAGAAAATTGGGAACAATATTCTATTGGATTCCATGATGAAAGAAGCTATAAAATGGCATTAAATTCAGATGCTAAAAAATTTGGCGGACAAGGCATTATTAATAGAAATTTAAAAACAAAACAACAACAATGTGGAGAATTCCCATATACACTTCAATTGACGATACCAGCATTCTCAACAATGTATCTTGAGAAAAAATAAATATTTTATTCTGAAAAAATAATAATGTGGGGGATAAACAGATGGCAAGAAAGAAAGAAATGGTTGCAATGTTATTAGCAGGAGGCCAGGGGACTAGATTACAAGTCTTAACGCAAGATATGGCAAAACCTGCAGTACCGTATGGTGGAAAGTATCGTATTATTGACTTTCCATTGTCCAATTGTGCAAATTCTGGAATTTCAACAGTAGGGGTTTTAACACAATTTAAACCTTTGGAATTAAATTCCTATATGGGAAACGGACAACCATGGGACTTAGATAGAACGGATGGAGGATTGTCTATTTTACCTCCTTATACTGCTGGTAAAACTGGAGAATGGTATAAAGGAACAGCACATGCAATCTACCAAAATATTAAGTATATTGAACAATATGAACCTGAATATGTGTTAATTTTATCAGGTGATCATATTTATAAAATGAATTACAACAAAATGTTAGATTTCCATAAGGAAAAAGAGGCAGATTTAACGATTGCCCATATTAATGTCCCAATGGAAGAAGCTCATCGTTTTGGGATTTTGAATACAGATGAAGATTTGAGAATTGTGGAATTTTTAGAAAAACCAAAAAATCCAATTTCTACTAAAGCTTCAATGGGGATTTACATTTTCAATTGGAGAGTATTACGTGAATACTTAATTCGAGATGAAGCAAATCCAGAAAGTGAAAAAGATTTCGGAAAGAACATTATTCCAATGTTATTAGAAGAAGAAAAGAAAATTTATGCATTTCCATTTGAAGGATATTGGAAAGATGTAGGTACGATTGAAAGTTTATGGGAAGCGAATATGGATTTAATTAAATCTCGTGAAGCGTTTGATATTGATGATAAAACGTGGAGAATTTATTATCGCCATGAAGGACGTTTACCTCAATATTTAGGAGAACATGCTGATGTTCAATCTTCAATGATTTCTGATGGAACTTTAGTCTTTGGACAAGTAAAAGATTCAATTATTTCTTCTGGAGTGGTCATTGCAGAAGAAGCTGTTGTAAAAGATAGTATTATTATGCAAAATGTCACGATTGAAAAAGGAGCAACTGTCTATCACTCAATTGTAGCCGAAGGAGCAGTGATTAAAGCAGGCGTATCTATCGGTCACGAAAAAATTGAATTAGGAAAAGATATGATTACGGTAATTGGACGCAATGAAGTCGTCACTGAACCGAAGAAAGCGGGAGGATGCTAAAATGATAAAAGCTTTTGCGATTTTATTTGCAGATAACTATAGACAAGATGATTTACACGGATTAGTTCGTTTAAGAACTTTAGCTTCTCTACCGGTCGGTTCCAGATATCGTTTAGTAGACTTTATGTTATCGTCTTTAGTAAAATCAGGAATTGACAATATTGGAATAGTAACAAATCATAATTATAAATCTTTAAGAGACCATGTAGGCTGGGGAAAAGATTGGGATTTAAACAGAAAAAATAGTGGCTTAACATTAATTACGCCATTATCGAATTATTTATCAAATCGTATTCCTCAAAATAAAATTGAAGCGTTAGTCAATACAATGGTTTATACGGAAGATTTAAGTGAAGAGTATTGTATTTTGGCTGATACGAATATTATTGGGAATATAGATTTTAAAGAAATGTTCCAATATCATCTCGACACTGGATCTGATATTACGGTTGCGTATCACTATCGCAAGCCTGAAATTGGCGAATCTCAGATTATTTTTGACAAAGATTATAAAGTGTATGAAACGTTATATCATTTTAATGGTGGCAGAGAAAAATGTGCGACTCAAGCTAAAATTTATATTATGAAAAAAGAATTGTTAAATGGCATTATTAAAAAGGGAATGACTT
The DNA here is from genome assembly GCF_020735385.1 of Granulicatella elegans. Classification (NCBI taxonomy): domain Bacteria; kingdom Bacillati; phylum Bacillota; class Bacilli; order Lactobacillales; family Carnobacteriaceae; genus Granulicatella; species Granulicatella elegans. The sequence goes on from NZ_CP085953.1 coordinate 1,367,685, forward strand.
TAGGTTGGGAAGATATTTTACGCGATTATGTTTCTAAAAATTTAGATACTTTAAATGTTTATGCGTATGAAATTAAAGGGTATTCAAAAGTCATCAATAGCGTAAAAGATTATTTTGACTTTAATCAAGATTTATTAAAGCCAGAAACATTGACAGCCGTATTTGATAGCGGAGTTGAGATTTTAACACGTGTACAAGATAGTGTTCCGACTCATTATGGAGAACATTCTAAAGTGAAGCGTTCATTATTAGGGGATGGTTCTAGTATTAATGGTACTGTTGAAAATAGTATTATTTTCCGTGATGTTATTATTGAAGAAGGAGCAGTTGTAAAAAACAGCATTATTATGGCAGACTCCATTATTAAAAAAGGTGCAAAACTAAATTACGTTATAACGGATAAAAGCATTGAAGTTCCTGAAGATAAAGAATTATTAGGAACAAGTGAATGTCAAGTCATTGTAGAAAAAAATAAATGTGTGTAATGTTTAGTATAGCTTCCAGTTTGGGAGCTATCTTTTTTTGCTTGTCACTATAAAATACTGGTGCTTTTTACTGGCTTATCGTATAATAAAATTATCTGAATTTAAAAATTAGAAAAGGTTGTGCATCCATGAGAAGACGTACGATATTGCTTTTCGTCTGCACGTTTTTAGTGATTTTTTTTGGAGCTGCTCGAATATTTTATCTTAGTCAATCAGAACGATTAAAGGCTAAAGATTTGGCATTGGAAATTGCAGCACAAAAAGTTCAATTTACAAAAATTACAGCTTTTTATTGGTTTAATACGGAAGAAACTTATTATTCATTAGCTGGAATTACGACAGAAGGTCAACAATTATATGCGATTGTTTCTCCGGACAAGAAAGAAGTAACCGTATTACAACAGGATGCTGTTATTAATGAACAAGAAGCGCGCTCAATCACAAAACAAGCGAAACATACAGATGAGATTTTAGAAGCAAGATTGGGAATGATAAAAGACGAACCAGTTTGGGAAGTCAATTATCGAACAAGCAATAAACGAATTGGATATTATTATATTTCCGCCAAAAATGGACAATGGATTAAAGATATTGAAAATATTTAAAGGTAGGTTATTATGGTAAAAATCTCAGAACGTGTCTCTAAAATTCTTCCTTCGGGAACTTTAGCGATGACACAAAAAGCAAGAGAATTAAAAGCATCAGGAAAAGATATTATTAGCTTATCAATTGGTGAGCCTGATTTTAATACACCTGAAAAAATTACAAAAGCAGCAATTGAATCATTATTAAAACATGAAACCGATCATTACACACCTACTTTAGGATTAGATGCATTAAAACAAGCGATTAGTGATTTTCATTTAAGAAAAGATGGTGTGAAAATTGATAAGCAACAAGTAGCTGTTTTTGCTGGAGCGAAGTTTGCGTTATATTCTGCGTTTCAAACATTAATTGATCCAGGAGAAGAAGTGTTAGTTCCAGTTCCTTATTGGGTGAGTTATGCAGAGCAAATAACATTAGCTCAAGGTGTTCCGGTCTTTGTAGAAACAAGTGAGGAAAATGCCTTTAAATTAACCGTAGATTTGTTAGAAAAAGCTTTAACAGAAAAAACAAAGGTATTAATTTTAAATTCTCCTTCTAATCCAACAGGATTAACGTATTTAAAAGAAGAATTATATGAAATTAGTCAATGGGCATTAAATCATCAAGTATTTGTTATCGCTGATGAGATTTATTACGAATTAGTACATGATGTGCCAAGTATTAGCGTGGCAAGTCTATCTGAAGAAATTCAAAATAATACATTAGTCATTAATGGATTATCAAAATCTGTTGCAATGACGGGGTGGAGATTAGGATATGCTTTCGGTCCAGTGGAAGTGATTCGTGCATTGAATGATTTAACTAGTCATACAACGAGTAATCCAGCTGCAGTCGTTCAATATGCTGCAATTCGTGCTTTTCAGGAAGATTTACAAGAAGATAAAGAAGCGATGCGCCTTCAATTCCAAAAGAGAATTGAATTATTCCATGCACTCATTCAGGAAATTCCTGGAATGTCATGTGTGAAACCAGGTGGAGCTTTTTATCTATTTGTTAATATTCAAGAAGCAATGAAAATAGTTGGAGTTGAAACTTCAGATGCATTTGCATTAAAATTACTAGAGGAAGTTGGAGTGGCGACTGTATCAGGTGAAAACTTCGGTTGTACTGGTTACTTGCGATTAAGTTGCGCAAGTAGTGAAGAAGAACTAAAAAATGCCGCTCAAAGAATCAATCAATTTGTTAGAAATTATTTGTAGAAAGAGGGATTATTTTGGAAAAAATCAGAATGAACCAAGCAAAAGATTATGTTGGAAAAACAGTCTTAATTGGAGCTTGGGTAGCTAATAAACGTTCAAGTGGGAAAATTGCATTCTTACAATTACGTGATGGATCAGCTTATTTCCAAGGGATTGTTGTAAAAAGCGATGTTCCTGAAGAAGTATTTGAAATTGCTAAATCATTAACACAAGAAACAGCTGTTTATGTAACAGGAGTTGTTCAAGAAGATACTCGTTCAAAATTAGGGTATGAATTATTAGTAACAGGATTAGAAGTGATTGGGGAAAGTCATGAATATCCAATTACACCAAAAGAACACGGTACTGATTTCTTAATGGATCACCGTCATTTATGGTTGCGTTCAAGTAAACAACATGCCATTATGCAAATTCGTAACGCTATTATTTATGCTTCATATGAATTCTTTGATCAAAATGGATTTATTAAATTTGATAGCCCAATTTTATCTGGAAATGCAGCAGAAAATACAACTGAATTATTTGAAACAGATTATTTTGGAGATCCAGCATTCCTATCTCAATCAGGACAATTATACTTAGAAGCAGGTGCAATGGCCTTCGGACCAGTTTTTGACTTTGGTCCAGTATTCCGTGCTGAAAAATCAAAAACTCGTCGTCACTTAACAGAATTCTGGATGATGGATGCTGAATATCCATTCGTGACTCATGATGAATCATTAGATTTACAAGAAGCTTATGTAAAAGCATTAATTCAAGGAGTTTTAGACCGTGCTCCTCATGCTCTTGAAACATTAGAAAGAGATGTAGAATTATTGAAGAAATATGTCAGTGAACCATTTAAACGTATTTCTTATGATGAAGCGATTGACTTACTAAAAGCTCATGAAGCAGATGAAGATACAGATTATGAACATTTAGAACACGGAGATGATTTTGGTTCTCCACACGAAACTTGGATTTCAAATCATTTTGGAGTGCCAACATTTGTGATGAATTATCCTTCGAATATCAAAGCATTTTACATGAAGCCAGTACCTGGTAATGAAAGCCGTGTACTTTGTGCGGACTTATTAGCTCCAGAAGGATATGGAGAAATTATCGGTGGTTCTGAACGTGAAGTAGACTATGATAAGTTATATGAAAAAATTAAAGAGAATGGCTTAAATCCAGATGATTATGCATTCTACTTAGATTTAAGAAAATATGGTTCAGTTCCTCACGCAGGATTCGGACTAGGGTTAGAAAGAATGGTAACATTCGTTGCAGGAACGAAACATATTCGTGAAGCAATTCCATTCCCACGTTTATTAAACCGTATTTTCCCATAAAATAGACAATTTCAAACCGATTTTTAGAATTTCTAGAAATCGGTTTTTATGTCAGAAAAAGAGGTGAAAATTTTGGAACAAACATTTCAACAATTTTGGATGTATCAAGGAGGAACAACCGTTCCAAATCCATTCATCCGATATTATCAACAATTACAATTAACGGCACAAGAATGCTTAATGCTTTCTTGGTGGTTACAACATTCCGCTTCAGAATATTTTCCATTGAATGTAGAAGAAGTCTGTGAGGTGTTTTCCATTAGTGAAAATACTTTATTCCAAATCATTCAGCATTTATTAGATCGACAAGTGGTATCTGTTACCCAAAAAGAAAATGATGAAGGGAAAAGGGAAGAGTACTATAGTTTAGCGCCGTTATTTCAACAATTAGAAATTTTATATCGACAAGAAGTGGCTAAAAAAGAAGAGAAAGAGAAGCCCAATTTAATTTTTGTCATTGAAAAAGAATTTGGAAGACCGATTAGTTCCTATGAAATTCAAATGATAAAAAGTTGGATTGACAAAGATGAATATTCGTACGAGTTAATTTTAGCAGCTTTAAAAGAAGCGGTATTAAACCAAGTATTTACGTTAAAATATATGGATAAAATCTTGCTAACATGGCAAAGAAAAGGGTTCAAAACGGTTCAACAAGTGATTCAAGATAAGAATCGTACGAGAAATGGCAATTTCACTGCAAAACCAAAAGATACAACACCAATTCCTCTAGTTCCATTAGATAATTGGTTGGATTAATGGGGGGAAGACAATGTTATCAAAAACAAAAACGATTGAAGCAGTTCAAACGATGGGAGATTTATTTCCGGATGCTCATTGTGAGTTAAGTCATCGCAATGCTTTTGAACTATTGATTGCTACGATTCTAAGTGCGCAAGCAACCGATGTCGGTGTCAATAAAGTAACACCAAAATTATTTGAGAGATGTCCAACTCCTGCGCATCTAGCGGAGGCGAGTGAAGAATCAGTGATTGAATGTATTCAGTCATTAGGATTGTATCGAAATAAAGCAAAAAATATTAGACTTTGTGCGCAGCAACTAATGGAACGCTTTAATGGAGAAGTTCCTCAAACAAGAGAAGAATTAGTGAGTTTAGCAGGTGTAGGCAGAAAAACTGCCAATGTAGTCATGAGTGTTGCTTTTAATATTCCAGCATTTGCAGTAGATACACACGTTGAAAGAATTTCAAAACGTCTCCAAATTTGTAGACAAAAAGATACCGTATTAGAAGTAGAAGAAACTTTATGTCGTAAAATTCCAAAAGAATTATGGTCTAGAGCACATCATTGGATGATTTTCTTTGGAAGATATCACTGCATTGCTCGAAAACCAAAATGCCATGAATGTCCCTTATTAGAAATGTGTGCTTTTGGTCAAAGAGAAGTGTAATAAATCGTAAACTAATATGATTAATAAAACGTTAACAAAAATTCCCAACAACTTCCCTTTTATAGCTTGAAAATGTCATAATAACAATGATTTTGAGATTTTTTAACTGACAATTAACGTTTAATGTGCTATACTGAACTTAGTAATATTGCAGATGTGTTGGATTTGGAAGACACGCGGGAAGAGGCGATAGGGATGGCACTTAAAGTGACAAAGAAAGTTCAAGGAATCGTTGAAACAGAACTTCGTAAAGGAACTAGCAAATCTCGTATTGCACATATATTGGGTGTTTCTTATGATGAAGTTCTTGTTGTCATTAAACGAGTAAAAGATTCTATTCGACCTGATGTAGGAGACCGAATTCATTTTACGTTTAGAGAACAGCAAATGTATGGTGAGATTTATAAGTTACTTTCAAATAGTGCAGTCGTGATTATTGACTGGGAATCTTCTACGACCGTTATGAAAGATATTTGTGAAGACCGCACCATCGTGAATTTTAAAGATATTATTGAATTTTTACCGGATGATGCTAAGGCAGACTAATCTTGGATTAGTCTGTTTTTCTTTTAAAGAGGAGGAAAAAGATGGGAAATACAATTGAATTTCCAAATCAAGAAGAATTTTATATTCAAAAAGCAACTCAATGTCAAAAAGAAGATGATTTAATCGGTGCTATTGATTGGTTAGAAAAAGGCTATATTAAGACTCGTTCAGATCAATTATTAGATGAATTATGGATTTTACTATGTCGTAGTCAAGATTGGAATGAAATGATTTGGCTCGTAGAAGAGTTTGAATTGAAGGAAGAAAAATATTTATCTGCTTATTTAGAAGCATTAATCTGTATGAATCGATTGGAAGAAGTGGAAGTATCTCTGAAACAGTCTGAACAGTTACAGTATCCATGGATTAACGATCTTCAACTAAAAGTGATGAATCAAAAATTAAAAAATGAACAAGAGAAAGTTCAGCAGTTACAAGAAATTGGGGAAGTGTTACAATCACCGAATAAGAATTTTTCTGTAGAGGAAATTCATTATATGACTCAAGTATTAATTGATTCAACATTACCTCAAAAAGAATTCGTGATTCAGTTATTTTTAATTCATTCAAAGATGCCCATGTTTGATAAAGCTATTTTATTAGATGAATGGTTGGATTCTGGAACGCTTAATACAATCCAATTATTATGGAATGGAGAAATGAAACTGATAGAACGAAATAAACTGTTTCCGATTTCTATATCACGCTTATATAAAGAAGAAGCTGTGTTATTAAATGAGTTGATGGGTTCTTTTTCAATGGAAGAAACTATGGTATTAGATCAAAAATGGAAACAAGATTTCATTCGATTACATCCGTTTCAAGAGGAGTATATAACTTCATTTGAAGAATGGATGGATTATTTTTCAGAAAGAGAAGACTTAATGCAAAGTTTATTTTATGATGATGCTACTTTTATCAAACAATACGAAGAATTTCGAGAAAATAGATGATGAAAATAGACTTGAAACAAATCATTTTAAAAAAAGAAATAGAACGTATATAATGAGATAAAAGCTGTCTGAGAATAGGAAAGGGTGGAGGGTTTCATGATGAAAAAAGGAATCGTAAAATGGTTTAGCAATGAAAAAGGCTATGGTTTTATTTCTGTCACTGATACAAAGGAAGATGTGTTTGTTCACTTTACAGGAATTTTATCTGAAGGATTTAAAACGTTAAAAGAAGGACAAATGGTTGAATTTGAAGTTGCAAGGGGTGCTCATGGTCTTCAAGCAACAGGAGTTCGGGTGATAGAATCAGAATGATTCGAGTAAGAACGGATGCCGCTGTCAATGGTAATCCAGGTAAAGTTGGAATTGGAATTGAAATTTTGTATCAAAAACAACAATTTTTATTTAAGGAAAATTCTGACCAATTAATGGATAATCATCAAGCAGAATTATGGGCAATTTATCGTGCATTATTGATTCTTCAGGAAAAAGAATGGCATCATGAAGTGATATTTTTGAATTCTGATTCGAAATTTGCGATGATGGCGATTGGAAAAAATTATACCAAACAAGTAGCTTACCAAGAGATTCTAAAAAAAGTTCAGAGAGAACGAAAGAATTTTCCACAATTATTTTTAGAATGGATTCCTGAAAAAGAAAACCGAGGTGCTGATCAATTAGCAAGACAAGCTTTACAACAAAACCTAGGAAGATAGGGAGTTTTAAAAATGGAAGAACATGTATTATATTTTAGTAGCTTATGTCCAGATACTAAAGCTTTTGTAGAGGAGTTACAAAAACAAAATATTAGCTATCGTGAGGTAGATATCACTGCAAGTATAGTAAATTTAAAAGAATTTATTCGTTTAAGAGATGATAAACCACAATTTGAAGGTCGTAAACAATGGGGAATGATTGGTATTCCATGTTTAGTGACTAAAACAGGTCAATATATTTTTGAAATTGGTCAATTAAATGGAACAAGTTGTGAGGCTGTACCAGTTGAGTAATCTGCCCATTATACTGTTAGGTTATTTTTTAGGGGTGAATCTTTTCTTATTCATTTTAATGGGAATGGATAAACGGGCTGCCAGACGAAATAAATGGCGAATACCCGAGAGAAGATTATTAACATTAGGACTGATTGGTGGAGGATTCGGTGGAATACTAGGAATGCTCGTTTTTCACCATAAAACTCACCGAATTTATTTTACCATTTGTTATGGAATCAATGTGTTTTGTTGGGGAATTGCTTTCCTATATTTTACGCAACAATTTTAAGGGGGAAGAGATGAAGCAACAAAAAGGAATATTATTTGCAATATGGATTGGACTTCTAAGTGCCCTTTCAGGATTCGTAAATATTACAACATTATTATTGTATGAAAAGCCTACTACTCATATGACGGGGAATGTTTCAGGAGTATTAATCCATGCGATGTCAGGTGAAACAAGTCATGCACTTACATTACTATCGATTATTATTAGTTTCTTAGTAGGTGGAGTTTGTTGTGGAATGATTTTTTCTGAAAAAGTTTTCCGCTTTGCAAACCGATATGGAATATTACTGATTGTATTAGGTTTGTTATTAGGAATCAGTTTTTGGTTACAATTAGAAGTTTTATGGATTTATCAATTAGCTTTTACAGTCGGGGTTCAAAATGGTATGTTTATTTATTACCGTGGGATGATTGTAAGAACCTCTCATTTTACGGGCTATTTAACGGATACAGGATTTGCGATTGGTAGATGTCTAAGAGGTCATCGTAAGGATAAAATAAAAATAATTTTTTATAGTTTAAGTATGTTGTTCTTTTTATTTGGCGGAGCATTAGCATTTGAAATAGCAACTTGGTCTAAAGAATTATTACTATTTGTCATTAGTCTTAGTTATGTATTTGTAGGTGGATATTATTTCTTATTCCGTCATTTATATGTATATTATCATTTGTTGGAGGAAGAAGCATGACCGATATTTTAGTTGTAGTGGATATGCAAAAAGATTTTGTCGATGGAGTATTGGGAACAAAAGAAGCAGTAGCCATTGTTCCTAATGTAGTGACAATGATTCGAGAGTTTTCTGGTAAAGTATTTTATACTTTGGATACTCATCATGAAAATTATTTAGAAACAGAAGAAGGGAAAAAATTACCAGTCGTTCACTGTGTCAAAGGAACTCCAGGTTGGCAATTAGATGCAACCGTACAAGAAGCTCTAATAGAAAAAGAAGCTGTTGGCGTTGAAAAACCTACTTTTGGATCGACAACATTAATGGAATTATTAAAGGAAATTCCTTCCATTAGCTCTATTACATTTTTAGGTTTATGTACAGATATTTGTGTCATTAGCAATGTCTTATTAGCAAAAGCTAACTTTCCTGAAGTACCGATTCATGTAAGCTCGACTTCATGTGCAGGGGTTACCCCTCAAACTCATCAGCAAGCATTGGAAGCTATGAAAATGTGCCAAGTGAATGTGGTAGAATAAAGTGTAGGTGAAAAAATGGATTCTAAAGAAAAATTAAAAGAACTAAATGTCCTGAATGCTATCATGTTAGTAGCAATTCTAATTGGGATTGGAATAGGAATTATCATTCAAGAATTAATCGGTGGAGTAGCGATTGGAATGCTCGGTGGGTTTATCACACGATTAATTTATTTAAGAAAAAAATATAAGGATATTAATCCAAAATAAGGAGAAATGAATATGTCACAAGAATTTTTTGAAGCAGTGGAAAAATTTGAAAATAAATCAATTAACGAAGTAGAAAGCTTCATTTCAAGTGGAGAAGAAGTAGTGTTATTTATCGGACGTCCAACTTGTCCCTATTGCCGTCGCTTTGCTCCAAAAATGAATGAAGCACGCCAAGCTTTAAATAAATCAGCTATTTTTGTCAATAGCGAAGATGTGACACAACTCAATGAGATTCAAGCTTTCCGCCAAAAATATGGTATTCCAACAGTACCAGGTTTATTAGTGGCTAAAGGTGGAGAGGCTCGTGTAGTTTGCGATTCATCAATTAGTGTAGAAGATATTGTTGCATTCGTTAATAAATAAGACTATTTTAATTTGAAAGAGGAGGAGAATTGTATGAACGAAATTAAATGTCCGCACTGTCAAAAGGTTTTTACCATTGATGAACATTCTTATGCAGATATTGTAAGTCAAGTTCGTAATCAAGAATTTACACAAGAAATTCATCAACAATTAGAATTCGCAAAAAAACAATTTGAAACAGAACAACAGTTAAAATCTCAACAAGCTCAATCTCATTTTGAAGAGAAATTATCAGATTATAAACAACAAATTGCTCTCTTAGAACAAGAGTTAAAACAGGCTAGTCAGAAAACGGAAGTTAAAGTTGAAAAAGAAAAACATAAATTAGAATTGGAATTATCTAAACTTCAACAAGAACAAGTGGTTTCAAAACAAGAATTGACTCAGCAATATCAAGAAAAAATTACGCAGCAAGAACAATTCATTCAATCTCTTCAAGCAAAAATTGACGCACAAGAAACAAAAGAAGCCTTGCGAGTTTCGCAGTTATCTGCTGAAAAAGATCGAGTTATTGCTGATTTAGAAGCGAAAAATCATTTGCAAGAAAAAGAGCAAGAAGTTCAAGCAGCTGCTTTAAAAGAAAAATATGAATTAGAATTACGTCAAAAAGACGAAACGATTGCCTTTTATAAAGATTTTAAAGCAAAACAATCGACAAAAATGGTCGGTGAAAGTTTGGAACAACATTGTGAGATTCAATTTAACCAATTAAGAATGACGGCTTTTCCAAGAGCAGAATTTGGTAAAGATAATGATGCTAAAACAGGAAGTAAGGGCGATTATATTTACCGAGAATATGATGATTTTGGAAATGAAATTTTATCGATTATGTTTGAAATGAAAAATGAAAATGATCAAACAGCAACGAAAAAGAAAAATGAACATTTCTTTAAAGAATTGGATAAAGATCGACATGAGAAGAATTGTGAATATGCGATTTTAGTTTCTTTATTAGAAGCAGATAATGAACTATACAATAATGGAATTGTGGATGTCAGCTATATGTATGAGAAAATGTACGTTGTAAGACCTCAATTCTTTATTCCAATCATTACACTATTAAGAAATGCAGCGTTAAATTCATTAAAATATAAACAAGAATTAGCGCAAATGAAAGAGCAACAATTAGATATCACACATTTTGAAGAAGACTTGCTAGCATTTAAGACAGCCTTTTCTAAAAACTATGAATTGGCGAGTAAGAAATTTAAAACAGCCATTGATGAAATTGATAAAACAATTTCTCATTTACAAAAAACAAAAGATGCGTTGTTATCATCTGAAAATAATTTAAGATTAGCGAATAATAAAGCAAATGATTTGACGGTTAAAAAACTCGTCAAAAATAATGCAACAATGAAACAGAGATTTGAAGAATTAGAATAGGAGAATGGAAGATGACAAAATTTATTGTAGAACCAGAATTTTGGGAATTATTTCCAGAAGGTCAAGTAAATGTATTAGTATTAAAAGGGATTAATAATACTGTAGATGAAACAGAAGATCCTTATTTTGAAGGAATTTTACAAGAAGCATGCAAAAAAGCTCAAGTTCATTTTACTGAAGAAGTGTTTAGTGATAATTTTGTCATTCAACAATGGAGACAAGCCTATTCTAAATTCAAAACGAAAAAAGGAGCACGTTCTTCTATTGAAGCATTGTTAAAACGTGTGTCTCAAGGACATACATTCCGTTTGATTACTCCATTAGTAGATATTTATAATAGTATTTCTATTGAATATGCTGTTCCATTAGGTGGAGAAGATTTAGACAAAATCCAAGGAGATTTACGATTAGGGAAAGCTAAAGGCGGAGAAAGTTTCTTCCCATTAGGAGCTGAAGAAGATTCACCAGCATTAGAAGGTGAAATTTGCCACTTCGATAATGAAGGAGCTGTATGTCGTTGCTTGAATTGGAGAGAAGCGAAGAGAACAATGTTACAAGAAGAAACAACTAATGCGGTTCTTATAATGGAATCTGTTACAAAAGATCAAGCTGAAAGAGCAACACTTGCGATGGAAGCATTAAAACAACGTTGCGAAGAGTACTTCAATGTAACAGGAGTAAGTTCAATTGTAACGCCTGAAAATAGCGAAGTTGAATTATAATAGGAAAGTGGTAGAGCATCCGTTCTGCCACTTTTTCAATGGTTTAGGAATACAAAAGGAAGGAGGAAACAAATGCGTAAAATATTACATATTGATATGGATGCTTTTTTTGCATCTGTTGAACAAATGGACCATCCACAGTTAAGAGGAAAACCAATTATTGTTGGTGGAAAAGTAAACCAACGTGGAGTGGTGGCAACTTGTTCTTATGAAGCAAGAGCATTTGGAGTCCGTTCTGCAATGCCAACAAGTAAGGCGATTCGATTATGTCCAAAAGCAATCATTATTCCTCCGAATTTTGAGCGTTATCGAGAGTTAAGTTTACAAATTCGAGAAATATTTCATCGATATACACCTTTAGTAGAACCGATGTCCATTGATGAAGCATATTTAGATGTTACTGAGAATACGATGAATCAATCTTCTGCTACGATGATTGCTCGAGAAATACAAGAAGCTATTTATAAAGAAGTAGGATTAACTTGTTCTGTGGGAGTATCTTTTAATAAATTTTTAGCAAAAATTGCATCTGGTCAAAGAAAACCTGCTGGAATTACCGTGATTGACCAAGAATCATTTCCAGAATTTATAAAAAGTTTGCCAGTAGAAAAGTTTTTCGGAGTAGGTAAAGCAACTGCACAAAAATTACATCAGAAAAAATTATTTACTGGGGAAGATATTCTGAATTGTTCAAAAGAGTATTTAATCGAATCTTTTGGAAAGCAAGGAGAAGCACTGTATCGACAAGTAAGAGGAAAATCCAATGATCAATTAACATTGTATCGTGAAAGAAAATCTTATGGAAAAGAAGAAACGTTGTTAGAAGACACAACAGATGAAGAAGTATTACAATCATACATTGAGCAATTTTCCGAACAGCTTTCAAAATGGTTAAAGAAAAATAACCTTGCGGCAAAAACAATTACAATTAAATTAAAACAAAGTGATTTTGAAACAAAAACAAGAAGTAAAACACTCGAAACCTATGTTCAGAGTAAAGAAAAATTAGCTATAGAAGCCTATCACTTATTGATGGAGCAGTATAATAATGAATCAATACGCTTAATTGGACTGACAGTTTCTCAGTTTGAACAGACGCATCATTTATTTGAACAAGTGAAACTGTTTTAAAAAGATTAATACAGTTTTTAGAACAGTATATAACACAGAATCTGAACTAGATTTTTCATTTATTTTCATTAAAAATGAAAAATGTTAAAAATATTGCACAAAATTTTGTAAATAAATGTATTGTTTATAAAGAATTTTTTGTAATGCTATTCACAAAAAATAAAAATTAAAACTTGAACTTAATTACTTGCATAACTAAAAAAAGCATGGTAAATTAGTATATGAAAATAATAGAAATGATACAGAAATAATATTCTGTTTCTTCATTTTTATTATGAAGCACAATTTCTTAAAGAAAAGGGGAAACAAAAAGTATGGCAACGAAGAAAAAATTCGATCTCGATGCACTTTTCACACCAAATAACACGAACTTTGAAATGGTTCAAGTGTTAGATCCAGAAGGAAATGTTGTAAATCCAGATCTAGTACCTGATTTATCAGATGATGAATTAGTCGAATTAATGACTGATATGGTATGGTCACGTATTTTACATGAACGTTCAACAGCATTAAACCGTCAAGGACGTTTAGGTTTCTACGCTCCAACAGCTGGTCAAGAAGCTTCTCAATTAGCTTCAATTAAAGCAATTGAAAAAGAAGACGTATTATTACCTGGTTACCGTGATGTACCACAATTAGTAAAACACGGTTTACCATTATCACAAGCATTCTTATGGTCTCGTGGACATGTTGCAGGTAACATGTATCCAGAATCATTAAAAGCTTTACCACCACAAATCATCATTGGTGCACAATATGTTCAAGCAGCAGGTGTTGCATTAGGATTACAAAAACGTGGTAAGAAAAATGTAGCCGTTACTTATACAGGTGACGGTGGATCTTCACAAGGGGACTTCTATGAAGGAATTAACTATGCTGGTGCATACAAATCACCTGCTATCTTCTTCATTCAAAATAATGGTTGGGCTATCTCAACTCCTCGTGAATTACAAACAGCTGCTACAACTTTAGCACAAAAAGCTGTTGCTGCAGGTATTCCTGGTATTCAAGTAGATGGTATGGACCCATTAGCAGTTTATGCCGTAACTAAAAAAGCTCGTGACTATGCAGTTGCAGGAAATGGTCCAGTATTAATTGAAACAATCTGTTTCCGTTATGGTCCACATACATTATCAGGGGATGACCCAACTCGTTACCAACCAGAAGGTATTCAAGACGAATGGGCTAAAAAAGATCCATTAATTCGTTTCCGTAACTACTTAACAGCTAAAGGCTTATGGTCTGAAGAAAAAGAAAATGAAGTTATTGAAGCAACTAAAGAAGAAATTAAAGAAGCAATCAAAGAAGCTGATAAACAACCAAAACAAAAAGTTTCATTCTTCTTGAAGACAATGTTTGAAGAACCAACAAACGTTATCCAAGAACAAATTGATTACTTTGAAGCAAAGGAGAATAAATAATTATGGCACAAATGACAATGATTCAAGCCATTACTGATGCATTGGCTTTAGAATTAAAACGTGATGAAAATGTCCTAATTTTCGGTGAAGACGTTGGTAAAAACGGAGGAGTTTTCCGTGCGACTCAAGGACTTCAAGATGAATTTGGTGAAGACCGTGTATTTAATACTCCTTTAGCAGAATCAGGTATTGGTGGTTTAGCTATCGGATTAGCATTAGAAGGTTACCGTCCAGTTCCAGAAATCCAATTCTTTGGATTCGTATTTGAAGTGATGGACAGTGTTGTGGCTCAAGCAGCTCGTACTCGTTACCGTATGGGTGGAACTCGTCAAATGCCTATCGTATTCCGTTCACCATTTGGTGGTGGGGTTCACACACCAGAATTACACTCAGATAACTTAGAAGGTTTAGTAGCACAATCACCAGGTTTGAAAGTCGTTATTCCTTCAAATCCATATGATGCAAAAGGTTTATTAATTTCAGCTATTCGTGACAATGATCCAGTTGTTTACTTAGAACATATGAAATTATACCGTTCATTCCGTGAAGAAGTTCCAGAAGAAAGCTATACAGTTCCATTAGGAAAAGCAGCTGTAACTCGTGAAGGTACAGATGTTTCAATTATTACTTACGGAGCTATGGTTCGTGAATCTGTTAAAGCAGCAGAAAACTTAGAAAAAGAAGGTATTTCTGTAGAAGTTATTGACTTACGTACAGTTTCTCCATTAGACTTAGATACAATTTTAGCTTCAGTTCAAAAAACTGGACGTGTTGTAGTTGTACAAGAAGCTCAACGTCAAGCAGGTATTGGCGCAATGGTAATGTCTGAAATTTCAGAACGCGCAATTTTACACTTACAAGCTCCAATCGGACGTGTTGCTGCACCAGATACAATTTTCCCATTTGGTCAAGCAGAAAACGACTGGTTACCCAATGCAAGTGATATTGAAGCAAAAGTTCGCGAAACTTACAATTTTTAATTCGTAAACTCATTCACTAAAGAGCAAAAAGCCCTTCAAAGGTGATTTGCTCTTTAGAATATTTAAGTAAAAAATTAAGAAGGGATGTACAAGTATGGCTTTCCAATTTAAAATGCCTGATATCGGTGAAGGTATCGCAGAAGGCGAAATCGTAAAAATCGACATTAAAGTCGGTGACACAATCCAAGAAGATGATATTTTATTTGAAGTACAAAACGACAAATCTGTAGAGGAAATTCCATCTCCAGTAAGTGGTACAATCTTAGAAGTTAAGGTTCAAGAAGGAACAGTAGCACGTGTAGGAGATATTATCGTTGTAATCGATGATGGTTCTGGTTCAGCAGAAGCAGCACCAGCTGCAACACCAGCAGCAAGTGCACCAGCGGCTCCGGCAGCAGGTGTATTCCAATTCAAATTACCAGATATTGGTGAAGGAATTGCAGAAGGTGAAATCGTAAAAATTGATGTTAAAGTAGGCGACACGATCGCAGAAGATGACATTTTATTTGAAGTACAAAATGATAAATCTGTAGAAGAAATTCCATCTCCAGTAAGTGGAACAATTACTGCAGTTTTAGTATCTGAAGGAACAGTAGCACATGTAGGGGATGTTATTGTTGAAATCGCAGCAGAAGGAGTTGCACCAGTTGTAGCACCAACGGCTCCAACAGCACCAGCATCTAGTCCAGCATCAGCGGCTCCAGCACAACCAACAGGAGTTCCAGCAGCAAGCAATCCAGGTAAATTAGTATTAGCTATGCCATCAGTACGTCAATACGCACGTGAAAAAGGTGTTGATATCACAGCAGTTGTTCCAACAGGTAAAGGTGGACGTGTTACTCGTGAAGATATCGACAACTTTGGTGGATCACCAGTTGCAGCTCCAGCAGTAGAAGCAGCAGCACCAGCAGCGGCTCCAGCACCAGCATCAGCAGCTAAAGCAGAACCAGCTAAACCATTTGTAGGTTCAGCAGAACGTGAAGAACGCGTGAAATTAACTCCAATGCGTAAAGCAATTTCTAAAGCAATGGTGAATAGCAAACATACAGCTCCTCACGTAACATTACATGATCAAGTTGAAGTTTCTAAACTATGGGATCACCGTAAGAAATTCAAAGATATTGCTGCAGCACAAGGTACTAAATTAACATTCTTACCATATGTTGTTAAAGCATTAGCAGTAGCAATGAAAAAATTCCCTGTATTAAATGCTTCAATTGATGATGCAACACAAGAAATTGTCTACAAAAACTACATCAATATCGGTATTGCAACTGATACAGATTTAGGATTATTCGTTCCAAATATTAAAGACGCAAATACTAAGAGCATGTTCGGAATTGCTGATGAAATTAATGCATTAGCAGCTAAAGCTCACGAAGGTAAATTAACTGCAGCTGACATGGGACACGGAACAATTACAATTTCAAATATTGGTTCAGTAGGTGGTGGCTGGTTCACTCCAGTTATTAACTACCCTGAAATAGCGATTTTAGGTGTAGGTACAATCGTTCGTGAACCAGTGATTAACGAAAATGATGAAATCGTAATCGGACGTAACATGAAATTATCATTAAGTTTCGACCACCGTATCGTGGACGGAGCTACTGCTCAAAAAGCAATGAACGAATTAAAACGTTTATTAGCTGATCCAGAATTATTATTAATGGAAGCTTAATTATAAATTAGTTGTACGACGTAAACCCTTTGGTATACGTCGTATGACTATTGAAAACTTTTAAGAGGTGAAAAAGATGGTAGTAGGCGATTTCGCTATTGAACTAGATACAGTCGTAATTGGTGCCGGCCCTGGTGGTTACGTTGCTGCAATTCGTGCAGCTCAAGAAGGACAAAAAGTTGCGATTATTGAAAAAGAATATATTGGTGGTGTGTGTTTAAACGTTGGATGTATTCCATCTAAAGCATTAATTTCTGCAGGACACCATTATCAAGAAGCTCAACATTCTGAAGTTTTCGGAGTAACTGCTAAAGAAGTAGTGTTAGATTTTGCTAAAACTCAAGAATGGAAAGATAACCAAGTTGTTAAAAAATTAACTTCTGGTATTGAGTACTTATTAAAGAAAAATAAAGTTGAAATCATTCGAGGAGAAGCTTTCTTAGTAGATGAGCACACATTACGTGTTGTGACTGAAGATTCTGCTCAAACATATTCATTCAACCATGCAATCGTTGCAACTGGTAGCCGTCCAATTGAAATCAAAGGTTTTAAATTTGGTGGACGTGTGATTGATTCAACTGGTGGTTTAGGGTTAAAAGATGTTCCTAAAAAATTAGTTGTTATCGGTGGTGGAGTTATCGGTTCAGAATTAGGTGGCGCATATGCTAACTTAGGTTCTGAAGTAACAATTTTAGAAGGTGCTCCAAGCATTCTTTCAATGTTCGATAAAGACATGGTGAAATTAGTAGAAGATGATTTCGCTAAAAAAGGTGTTACAGTTATTACTTCTGCAATGGCTAAAGAAGCTGTTGATAATGGAGATAGCGTAACCGTGAAATTCGAAGTAGAAGGTAAAGAGCAATCAATCGTTGCTGATTATGTAATGGTTGCTGTAGGACGCCGCCCAAACACTGATGAATTAGGATTAGACGTTGTAGGTGTTGAAATGACTGAACGTGGTTTAGTGAAAGTAGATAATCAAGGACGTACAAATATTAAAAATATTTTTGCAATTGGAGATATCGTTCCTGGTGCAGCATTAGCGCATAAAGCAAGTTATGAAGGTAAAATTGCTGCTGAAGCAATCTCAGGTAAATCAGTTGCTGTTGACTATCGTGCAATGCCAGCTGTTGCCTTCACTGATCCAGAATTAGCTTCTGTTGGTTATACACAACAACAAGCAAAAGATGCTGGATTAAAAGTGAAAGCATCTAAATTCCCTCTAGCAGGAAATGGTCGTGCAATTTCATTAAATGCAACGGAAGGTTTCGTTCGTTTAATTACTACAAAAGATGACAACGTAATTGTAGGAGCTCAAGTAGCAGGGGTAAACGCAAGTGACTTAATTGCAGAATTAGGGTTAGCTGTTGAAGCTGGTATGAATGCAGAAGATATCGCACTAACAATTCACTCACATCCATCATTAGCTGAAGTAATTATGGATACAGCTGAATTAGCATTAGGAATGCCAATTCATATTTAATAATATTTACGTTTGAAAGACCGAGTTTTCTCGGTCTTTTTTTGGTATTTCGAAAACATTTTGAGTTGCACATCCTCTCTAATGGGTATAGAATAGAGTGTAATTTTTAAAAGAAGGAGAGAAGGCATGGAAGAAGGGATAAATCAGAAGTTTAATAAAACAGAATTAAGAATGAATATTTTTCATATTGTATGGCCTGTTTTTATTGAAGTGTTATTAGGCTCTTTATTTGGAATGATTGATATGATGATGGTAGGGCGTATTCCAGAATATGCAGCTCAAGCAGTATCTGCTGTTGGAATGACGAACCAACCCGTATTTTTAGGATTAAGTTTTGTTCAAGCATTGAATGTAGGTGGAACAGCCATCATTGCTCGTTATTATGGAGCGAAGAAATATAAAAATATTAGCCTAGTATTAAAACACGTCATGTTACTAGCAATGCTAGGATTTGTGCTTCCTATTTCAGTGTTAATGATTGTATTAGCTTCCTATGTATTATCCTTTTTAGGGGCAGATTCTTCTGTTATTGAAGTTGGGTTAGGATATTTTAGAGTGATTATGCTTGGATTTATTTTTCAATCATTTTCATTTACGATGACTGCCGCTTTGCGTGGGATTGGTGAAACAAAAATTCCTATGCAGAATAATGTAATCGCCAATAGTTTAAATGTACTAGGAAATGCGGTGTTAATTTATGGTTTATTTGGTTTCCCAGTGCTTGGAGTAACTGGGGCAGCGATTTCAACAGCATTAAGTAATGTTATTGCGATGTCGTTAAACTTAAGGTATGTGTTATCTAAAAAGAGTGTTTTATATTTAGATTTTAAGGAAAAATTTGAATTTCGTTTTGAAATGATGAAAGATTTAATTCGAATCGGATTGCCGACAGCTTTAGAACAATTAGCATTAAGAGTGGGGATTATTTCATTTTTAAATATTGTTTCTGGATTGGGGACAAATGTTTATGCAGCACATCAAATTTCATTAAATATTTTAAATCTAACTTATTCACCTGCTCAAGCTTTTGGGATTACAGCTTCCACTTTAATGGGGCAATCTCTTGGAGCGAAAAATGAACAATTGGCAAGGTTGTATACAAGAATGTGTCAACGAATAGGTTTTGTCATTGCCATCGGGATGTCACTATTTATCTTTTTTGGTTCGAAAACTTTAGCAGAATTTTACTCCACAGACACTGAAATTATTCGAAATACCATGATTGCCTTAACGATTGTGGCGTTCGTTCAACCATTTCAAAGTCATCAATTAATTACTTCAGGTGCACTAAGAGGAGCAGGGGATACTGTTTGGCCTTTGATTGCCATTTTTGTAGGGTCAGTGTTAATTCGAGTTAGTTTAGGTTATGTATTTGTCAATATATTTTACCTTGGTCTAGCAGGAGCATGGTACGCAGTATTTATTGACCAATTTATTCGTTGGCTCATTATTTTATTTAGATTTAAATCAGGAAAATGGAAGTATATTCGCATTAACTTAGATTAGCAAATGAGGGATATACCTTTTTATTTTCACGAAAAAGGTGTATACTAATCAGTGTACTTTTTGAGGAGGGACTTATTTGGCAAATTATAGTTATCCATTAGACTTGGATTGGACTCACCAAGAAATGTCTACAGTTATTTCTTTATGGAATGCAGTAGAGGATGCTTATGAATGTGGAATTGAAACAGAAGTATTTATCAAACGATATAAAGATTTCAAAACGATTGTAAAAAGTATTGGTGAAGAAAAAAGACTTGGTAAAGAATTTGAATCGGTTTCTGGATATAGTTTATACCGTGTCGTTCAAATGAGCAAAAATGCTTCAAAAAGAATTAAAATGGAATAGTAGAAAGGATGGTAGTTATGGATTTATTTGCGACACATTTATTAGTCAATGATTGGATTATGGAGGCTGGAAATAAAATTCGTCATAGCTTTGATGAATCAATTACAGTGGATACAAAAACTAGTCGTAATGACTTAGTTACGAATGTCGATAAAGAAATCGAACAATTTTTAATTTCAAAAATTCGTGAACAATTCCCAACACATAAAATTATGGGAGAAGAAGGATTCGGTGACGAATTAACTTCAATGGACGGGTATGTATGGTTAATCGATCCAATCGATGGAACATTGAACTTTGTAAAACGTCAAGAAGATTTTGGGATTATGGTTGCTTTATATAAAGATGGCGTTGGTTTATTAGGTTACATTTATGATGTAATGCGTGACCGCTTTGTTTATGGTATTAAAGATTACGGTGCTTATTGCAATGGTCGTCGTTTATCTAAACCAGAAGTTCACAGTATCGGTGATAGTTCTATTAACGTAAACGGATTTATGTTATTAGAAGCAAATGAAAAAGAAGCATCAATGATTCGTAAAGCAATGGTAACTCGTACTTATGGAGCTTCTTCAATTGAACATATTCAAGTAGTATTAGGAAAATCTGTTGCTTATGTATCAACATTATTAGCACCATGGGATATTGCTGCTGGTATGGTAATTGCAAAAGAATTAGATTTACACTATAGTACAGTAGATGGAAAAGAAGTTGATTTCTTAGTACCAAATAAAAAGACTACAGGAGTTATCTGTTCTAAAGATATTGCAGAAGAAATTATTGCAGCGTTTAAATAATAATAATCGAGTCGTAAGATTTTACGGCTCTTTTTTATAAGGAGAATTTATGAATATTGCAGTTTATTGTGATGCTAGTCAAAGTAATTGTCCAACTTTCGATGAAAGAACAGAGGAACTAGGAAAATGGATGGCGCTGAAGAATCACACTCTTGTTTACGGTGGAGGAAATACTGGCTTAATGGGTATAGTAGCTACAGCTGTGATGCAAACTGGGGGAAAAGTTATTGGTGTCATGCCACAGTTTTTAGTGAATCGTGAAATCGCAAAAAAAGACATTACAAAACTTGATATTGTTGAAACGATGTCAGAACGTAAAAACAAGATGATTGAATTAAGTGAAGCGTATATTGCACTTCCTGGAGGGCCTGGAACACTAGAAGAAATTGCAGAAATAGTTTCATGGGTAAGAGTCGGTCAAACGAATGGAATTTGTATTTTTTACAATATGGAAGGGTATTATGACCATTTAGAAGCGTTCTTTAATCATATGGTGACGACAAACTTACTAAGTCAGGAAGATAGAAATCAAATCTATTTTGCAAAGTCACTTGATGAAATTGAAAAATTAATTGAAAACTTAGAAAAGCGTTAGAGGAGAGTATGACGCTTTTTAATATTTGGTAAAAATTGGAAAAATACAAATTAAATATTGTTTTTATCCAATTTTAGTGTTATACTTCACGTATAAGAGGTAAAGGAGGAAGTATATATGGTAAATGTTAATATAGACTTAATAAAAAGATTGGAAAAACCCAAAAATAAAGTAGATGTCGTTTTAGATACAGATGCTTTTAATGAAATAGATGATCAATTTGCTTTGGCATATTTAATCCAATCTTCAGAAAAATTAAATTTGAAAGCGGTTTATGCGGCACCTTTTGATAATCATCATTCATCAGGACCTGAAGATGGAATGGAAAGAAGTTTCGAAGAAATATTTAAAGTATATGATTTAATGAAAGAAACAAGATTCCACGATGTCACTTTTAAGGGAGCAACTCAATTTTTAGAGAATAATGTTACTTATTGTGATTGTGATGCTGTGAATGATTTAGTTGAACGATCAAAGGGATATAGCAAAGAAAATCCTTTATATGTTATTGGAATTGCTGCAGCAACAAATATCGCATCAGCTATTATTAAAGATAAAACCATTGTAGATAGAATAGTAATTTTATGGCTTGGTGGATTAAGTTATGATTGGCATGATAATCGTTCATTTAATTCAGGTCAAGATGTGATTGCAGCGCAAGTTCTATTAGATTCATATGTGCCATTAGTACAATTTCCAGGAAAAGGTGTTATTGATCATTTTACAACTACTGGACCAGAATTAGAATATTGGCTAAAAGGGAAAAATGATTTCTGTGATTATATGATTGAAAAAACAGCAGAAGAAGCAAGAATTACTTATGGTGGTAAAGTTTGGTCTAGAGCAATTTGGGATGTGGTTCCTGTTGCTTGGTTGTTAGATGGCGAATTTATGTTAGATAAACTAGTTACTAGCCCTATTATGCAAGAAAACCATTATTATAGTAATGATCCGAGAAGACATTTTATAAAGTATGTGTATAGTGTCAATAGAGACAATCTAATGAATGATTTATTTGAAAAAATGGCACGTTTTAATTAGGGGGAAGTATTATGGTATCAAGTTTTTTTAAAAAAAGATTATTTCAAAAAGTTGAACCATATCTATATTTATTACCAGCATTAATAGTAATATTGACATTTACATACTATCCTTTTTTGCAAAATGTCATTAATAGTACTTATATTGTTAATGCTGCTGGTTTAAGAAAAAACTTTGTAGGATTAGAAAATTACAGAAAAATTTTAACGAATCCTGTATTTTTACAAGCTATAAAAAATACGATTATATTTGCAGCTTGTACAATTCCTTTATCTTTGATTGTAGGACTAATTTTAGCATTAATTGCTAGAGAAAAAACTAAATTATCACCTGTATATGAAGCGTTATTTTCATTACCAATGGCAATGTCATTATCAGTTATGGCTGTTATTTTTCAATTAATGTTGAATCCAACACTAGGTATTGTAAATAGAACACTTGGACTTGAAATTAATTGGTTAAGAGAAACTTTAACAGCATTACCTGCATTAATTGCTATGGAAGTCTGGCTTAATATAGGATTTAATTTTTTATTCTTATTAACGGCAATTAGAAATATTCCTGAAGAAATTCTTGAAAGCGCTAAAATGGATGGTGCTAATAGATGGGTAAGATTATATCACATTATATTACCGTGTATTTCACCTACTATGCTATTTTTAATTGTTTCTTCAATTGCTAAAGAAATGATTGCCAGTGGATTAACATTGATATTAACACAAGGTGGACCTGATGGTAAAACAGAAACAATTGTATCGTTCATTTATAAAAATTCAATTTTAAATCAAAATTATAATGTTGGATATGCTGCTTCAGTAATTGGATTTGTTTTAACATTTATCTTTGTATTGATCAGCTTTATTTATGAAAAGAAAGGGGTACATTACGTATGAAAAAAATAAGTTTAATGAGCTATCAGTTATTTTGTTTAGTAATTGGCTTAATTGTAATATTCCCTATTATTTATGCGATATCAGTATCTTTTATGCCAGCTGAAGAAATATTGTCCACATCTGTACATTTATTTCCAAAACGATGGACAATTGAAAACTATATTCAAGCTTTTACTAAGGCTCCATTGTTAAGATATTTGTTAAATTCTTTAATAATGACTTTAGGAGCGACAACAGTTAGATTATTCACAGCAAGTACTGCGGCTTTTGCTTTTTCCTTCTTTGAATTTAAAGGTAAAAAATTTTTATTCCTATTTTTTATTGGAACAATGATGATACCTAGTGATTTATTGATTATTAAAAATTATAGCACTGTAGCAAAGTTAGGTCTTGTTAATACTTATTTAGGTATGATGGTTGTATTTTTTGTAACTATGGTTAATATTTTTGTTATGCGTCAATATTTTTTATCTTATTCAAAATCGGTAAGAGAAGCAGCATTGATGGATGGTTGTACAAATTTTATGTTCTTCAGAAAAATTTTAATTCCATCCTCAAAACCTGTATTTATAACAACATTTATTTCTTCTTTTGTAGGAGTATGGAATCAATATTTGTGGCCGTTATTGGTAACTAATCGCAATCAAATGAGAACAGCTCAAGTTGCTGTAACTTTGTTAAATTTTCCAGATGCTAGTCCTCATGGCATTGTAATGGCTGCAGCAATTATTATTGTTTTACCTTCAGCAATCATATTTATTATATTCCAAAGATATATTAAAAAAGGAATGATGGCTGGAGGAGTTAAGGGATAAAATTTTAAACATTTTAAAATAACTAATAAATTAGAAAGGAGTATTAGTTGTAAAAATGTAAAAAAGAAAAGGAGTATTAATATGAAAAAGAAAATATTTTTAGCAACAATTATTAGTATGTTTGGGTTAGTCGGATGTAGTCAAGTTTCAGAAGATACTACTACAACGAAAGTTTTAGAGAACAGTTCAACTACTCAATTGGTAGATAATATTAAACCTACAGAAATTACTTTTTGGCATGCGATGAAGGGAAGTAATGGGGAAGCAATAGACAGAATAGTGAATAATTATAATGAGACACAAGGAAAAGAGAAAGGAATTAAAGTCACCGCAGTATTTCAAGATACAAAAATTGCTAGTAAAGTAAAATTAGCATCTTCTACTAAGGATATGGAAAATGCTCCAGATGTAATTCAAACTGTCGGAAGCGATATTCCAGGAATATCTGCATTACCAGAAATTATTCCTGCTAGTCATATTTTTGAACAAAAAAAATAATACACTAAAGCAGGATGATTTTTATCCACATTTATTAAGAGCATTTACGTATGAAAAAAATGTAATTGGAGTTCCGATGAATGCTTCTACTCTTTTATTGTATTCAAATATGAATGCGCTTAAATCTGTGGGCGTAACTGAACCTCCAAAAACAATTGATGAGTTAGCAGAAGTTACAAAAAAGTTAAAATCAATGGATGGTAAAAATGGGTTTAATTCAGAAATTGCTCGATATCAATTAGTAAATTTTGTAGTTAGTCAATCGGATAAGAACTTTGTTGGAGATAATGAAGGTGGTCGAGCTTCACGTATGACAAAATATGTAATGGGTGAAGATGGTAGTTTAGATAAATTTTTAACTGAATGGAAAAAAGTTATTGATACTGGAAATTATAAATTTACTGAAGATAATGCTAATGAAGAATTTTCTACAGGATTAAATTCAATGGTACTGTTATCCTCTGCTCGATTGGGAGCAATAAAAAAATTAGTTGGAGATTCATTTGAATGGAAAACATCATTTATACCTAAAGTGTCAAAAAATGATACTAGTGGTGCAAGTATTGGAGGTAGTTCTTTAGTATTATATAGCCATGATGATGCTAATCGTTTATCTGCCGCTTGGGATTTTATTTCTTATGCAACTTCACCAAAAGTTCAAGCTGAATGGTCCAAAGCTACGGGATATATTCCTGTTAATATTCATACAGAAAAATTACCTGAAATGATGAAATTTTATGAAGAAAATCCAAATTATAAAGTTGCATTAGAACAAATGAAGAATGCAAGTCCGATGTCTCAAGAACCATTTGATCTGGTCAATTGGGAAGTAAATGATATTATTAAAGATGTAATGAAACGTTTTGCACAAGGTAATATTAGTAAAGATGAAGCAAAAGATGAAATTATCAAGAAAAGTAATGATGCACTTTCTGAATATAATAGAGTCAATAATTAATAATTAGAGAGGAGGAGGGGTTCAGTTTAAATAATATTTAATTGAACCCTTCTTTTATGGTAGAAGATAAATATAAAAAAATAAAATTAATAACTTGTGATATTGATGGAACATTAATGAATACTAACAGATTGTTATCTGAGAAATTTGTTGAGATAGTTAAGGAGTTAAAAGATGTGGGAATTCAATTTACCTTTGCCTCTGGTAGGCTTCCATATAAAATTATGCCTTTGGTTTCCCAAATTAATAGTGATTTGCCATTTGTTGCATGCAATGGTGGTTGTATATATCAGAATGAAAAATTCTTGTTTAAAAAAATGTTTTCTATAAGGATATTGAAAGAAGTAATAAATTTAGCGGAAATATTAGATGATACGATATTGTATTCGTTTGATGGCATTGAGTATTGCTTAAGGGAAACTAAAGAATCAGCGTTAAAAAGACAAAAAAGAGGAAAGTATTATCCTATTAGGAGTATAAAAAATGAAGAATGGGATAAGTTAAAAATTTTAAAGCTGAATATTTTATCTAATAAATCAATTTCATTACTTAAAAATCAATTAGATACAATTAAAGATGAGGTAGATATTACTTATTACGGGGATTTTGGTGCAGAAATTGTCCCAAAAGGAGTAAATAAACTAACAGGTATTAAACAAATAATAGAACTTATAAATGTATCCTTAGATGAAGTAATTGCAATTGGAGATAATGAAAATGATTTAGAATTGTTGAAAAATGTTGGAATTGGTGTAGCAGTAAAGAACGCCACTCAAGAAATTAAGGAATGTAGTAATCTTGTTACTGAGAATTGCGGTGAAGAAGGAGTAGTTGAGTTTTTAGAAATATTAAGAAATTTCTTAAAGGGGTGAAAAATATGGAATTATCAATTTCTACAAACGTAATATTTGAGCGAGAAAATGGGTATGATACAGATATTGAGAGAACAATAAAATTATGTAGTAAAGCAGGATATAAAATTTTAGATTTCTGTTTTCATGATTTAACACGATTCGATAGTCCAATATTTACAGAAAATTGGAAAAATTACTTTATATCTTTAAAAGAATTAGCAGATGAGTTAGATATAAAATTTTAACAAGGACATTCAGTTGTATATGATTTCTGTAATCCTAATATCGATTATAAACTTTATAACGAGTTAACTGAAAAATGTATTATCGGTGCAGAAATTTTAGGAGTGGAATGGTTAGTTGTTCATCCATCAACGGATTTTTCAGGTGCTGATATTATTAAAAAATCAAAAATAAAGAACGTTAAATATTTTAAAGAATTAGTAAGTTTTGCCTCTAATCATAATGTGAAAATTGCAGTTGAGAATATGTGGGATTTGCATATTGCTCCAAAAAGATTGTATTGTACATCAATTGAAGAGTTGATTGACTTAGTAGATTCAGTTAATGGATTAGGCATTTGTTTTGACGTGGAACATGCAGCTATTATGGAAATGAATCAAATTGAATGTATGAAATTAATAGGGAATCGTTTGAAAGTTTTACATGTTTCTGATTATTTAAATGTTAAAGATATCCATCTACTACCATACATGGGCAAGACTAATTGGAAGGAAATAATGGAAGGATTAAGAATTGTAAACTACGATGGTTTATTTAATTTTGAAATCCATCGTTATCTAGTCAATATCCCAGAAGACTTATATTTACTATCATTGAAGTATAGTTTTGAAATAGGGGAAAAATTACTTCGTATTACTGAAGAGATGAGACAAAATGAATAAATTAGATATTCAAACAATAAAGAAATTCCCCAAAATTGAATTACATTGTCATTTAGATGGATCAGTGAGTGGGTTGCAAGTGTATGAAAATTTAAAATTATTAGGAATCAATGAAACAAAAGATGAAATTTTAAGTAAGATAATAGCTCCTGAAATTTGTAAAGATTTAAGTGAATATTTAAGTTGTTTTGAATGGCTTACCAAATGTTTAAAAAATCCCACTTTAATTTTTCTAGCTATTGATGATATTTGTCGACAAGCTACTGCAGAAAATGTATTTTATTTGGAATTAAGATTTTCTCCATACCATTTGTCTAATGATAAGTTTACAATGAAGCAAGTTGTAGAGGCAGTAATTACATCAGTAAATAAAATGAAAGATAAATATCCTCTGAAAATCGGTATTATTTTATGTCTTATGAGAGGAAGAGATGAATCGATAAATAATCAAGTTATAGAATTAGCTAATCATTTTCGAGATAAAATTGTGGGATTGGATTTAGCAGGAAATGAAAGTAAATATCCTACAAAGATGTATTTAGAACAATTGGCATTGATTAATCATTTAGAAATTCCATTTACAATTCATGCAGGAGAGACTGGAAATGTTGATAATATTCGAGATGCTATTTTAGTTGGTGCTAAGAGAATTGGTCATGGGATAGCAGCAGAAAAAAGCGAAGAAGTAGTTTCATTAATTAGAGAAAGAAATATTACTTTAGAAATGTGCCCGAAATGTAATATACAAACTAAAGCAAGTAAAAATTGGAATGATTATCCGTTTGATACATTTTATCGTAAGGAAAAACTATTAGTGACAATTAATACGGACAACAGAACAGTTTCAAACACTTCATTATCCCAAGAATTTGAATTATTAAATAATTATTGTTCTGAATTAAATTTAAAAGATCTTTATCAATTGACAATTTATGCATTAAATGCTAGCTTTTTAAATAATTTAGAAAAAAAACAATTAAAAGAAAAAATAGAAATGGAATATAATAAATTCTGTTTTAAGGAGCAATTATGAAAGTACAAAAAAGACAAGAAGAAATATTAAAAATTTTATCAGAAGTCCCTATATCAACTATTCAAAATTTAGCAAATGAATTAGCAGTCTCTGCTGAGACAATACGAAAAGATTTAAAACAGTTGGCTGATGAAGATAAAATTATACAAACACATGGTGGGGTTGTGTTAAAAGGAAAAAAGACAAGTTATTTCCCATTTGATTACCGTGTTAAGATTAGTGCTTCAAAGAAAATAAAAATTGGTAAAGAAGCTAGCAAATTAATTGAATTTGGAGATACTATTTTCTTAGAAAGTAGTACTACTTGTTTAGCTTTAGTACAGGAATTATGTCAAAGAAAAGAAATATTAAATAGTTTAACAATAGTAACTAACTCACTTAGTATAGTAGTTTTATTAGAAAAAGAGGAAGTTAGTTCAAAAGTACTTTTTGTTGGAGGATGGATAGATTTTTCACAACATTCTACAAATGGTTTTATGGCGATGAATTTTTTAGAAAAAGTATATGTAAATAAAACATTTATTTCAGGAGCTGCTCTAAGTAGAGATTTAATGGTAACTGGTTATTATGAACAAGATATTTTGTTACAAAGAAAAATGATGGAGCATGCTGAACAAAATATATTGATGGTAGATGAAAAAAAATATCCAAAACAAGGTTTTCTTCAATTAGCTCAAATGAGTGAATTTGATTATGTAGTTTCAGATATTGCATTTGGTAAAGAGGTTGTTGAGAGTATTCAATACAATAACGAAAAATTAGAAAAAATTTGCCACATAATTACAGCAGATTAATTTTTGAAAGAAGATGATTTAAAAGAAAAAGTAAATTTACTAGAATGGTGGAATGAAGACTTGGTAAGAAGAGATGTTTTATTCTTTTCTCTTCATTTTAATAAAAGCACCGTATCGTAAAGCAAGCTTTCATAATGAGATAGTCCATATAGGAAATCATGCTGCGTTTTTGGGGAATTTGATGAAGCAGAGTATTTAAAGACAACTTACCATAAACAGTTATTAAAGCAAGATTTTTATAAAAAGATTACGATTAGAAATGGGAACACTTTTAAAAAACAGCTCAAATTTTAGAGTTGCAATTGGCACTATCATTTGTGTTTGAAAAATACTACTATCAATAATTTTAATAATTTGACATTTAAATTGTTTAAAGTTATAGTTTTTTTAGAATTTGAAATATCTAAAATACTTGTTGCTACTTGAAAGGCAACTAAAATAAGTTTAAGCTCAAATATTTGTCGCTCCTCGATATGCGACTCATAAATTATCGAGTTCAAATATTTATTTTATAAAAAAGCGTTTATGTCATAGATAATAGCAATATTTTCATTGCAATTGGCATAAACGCTAGTTTTTGTTATAATTAGAAAGTGAGTTTAAGGACAGGAGGATGGCAATGGAAATTGAAAAGACAACTCATATGAATTTGTTGTTAGAATTTTATGGCAAACTTTTGACTGAAAAACAACTAGGATATATGGAATTATATTACGGGGAAGATTATTCTCTTGGAGAAATTGCAGAAGAATTCGAGGTTAGTCGACAAGCCGTATATGATAATATTAGACGATCTGCTCAATTATTAGAAGATTACGAACAGGAACTACATTTAGTAAATGATTTTTATAAAAGACAAGCTATCTATGATGGAATTGAACAGCATATCAAAGAACATTATCCAAATGATTATCAATTGCAACAATTGATGACAGACTTACAAGAAATGAATAAATAAGCCTGATTGAGGAGTGAGAAAATGGCATTTGAAGGATTATCAGATCGCTTGCAAAATGCGATGGGTTCGGTAACAAAAAAAGGAAAAATTACCGAAGCTGATTTAAAACAAATGATGCGTGAAGTTCGTTTAGCGTTATTAGAAGCAGACGTTAACTTCAAAGTTGTAAAAGATTTTGTACGAAAAGTAAATGAACGTGCGTTAGGTTCTAATGTGTTAGAAGCCTTATCTCCAGCACAACAAGTTGTAAAAATTGTTAATGAAGAATTAACAGAATTAATGGGGGGAGAACAAGCTCCATTCCAATTTTCACCTAAACCACCTACTGTCGTGATGATGGTCGGTTTACAAGGGGCAGGTAAAACAACTACTGCTGGTAAATTAGCTTCATTTTTAGCAAAACATGAAAACAAACGTCCATTATTAGTAGCAGCCGACGTCTATCGTCCAGCCGCTATTGATCAATTACAAACGTTAGGAAAACAATTAAATTATCCAGTATTTTCATTAGGAACAGATGTCAATCCAGTTGAGATTGCAAAACAAGCGATTGAACGTGCGACAATTGAAGGTCGTGACTTAGTCATTATTGATACGGCAGGTCGTTTACATATCGATGAAGCGTTAATGGAAGAATTACAAAATATTAAAGCTGTTGCGAATCCAAATGAAATCTTATTAGTGGTCGATGCAATGACAGGGCAAGATGCTGTAAATGTTGCTGAAACATTTAATGAGCGCTTAGATATTACAGGGGTTATTTTAACAAAATTAGATGGGGACACTCGTGGTGGTGCAGCTCTGTCGATTCGTTCTGTAACAGGAAAATCAATTAAATTTTCTGGACGTGGAGAAAAATTAGAAGATTTTGAAATTTTCTATCCTGAACGTATGGCTTCTCGTATTCTTGGTATGGGCGATATCATGACTTTAATTGAAAAAGCTCAACAAGATTTTGATGAAGCAAAAGCTCAAGAAATGGCGGATAAAATTAAAGCTAATACATTTGACTTTAATGATTTTATCGACCAATTAGATCAAGTGAATAAAATGGGACCACTGGAAGATATCTTAAAGATGATTCCAGGATTAAATAAAATTCCAGGATTAAATGATTTAAAAGTGGATCCAAAAGATACAGCACGTATGAAAGCTATTGTCTTATCAATGACGCCAGCAGAACGTGAAAATCCAGATATTTTATCTCAAGCAAGACGTAAAAGAATTGCAGCAGGTTCAGCTCGTCCATTGGCAGAAGTAAACCGTTTGATTAAACAATTTAATGAATCGAAAAAAATGATGAATCAAATGTCAAATGGAAATATGCAAGCGATGGAATCGATGATGGGACAATTAGGCATGGGTGGAGGCCGTAATAAATTAGGTCAAATTGCTATGCAACAATATGCTCGTCGTCAAAAACAAAATAAATTGAAAAAATTAAAGAAAAAACGTTAATTAATAGAAGGAGAGTTTGCAATGTCAAAACAAGTATTATTCATTAATGGTTCATTGAGAAAAGAATCTTTTAACCAAACTATTATTGATTATGTACAAGAAAAGTTAGTTGAAAAAGGCTATCAAACAAAACAAATTAGTTTTAAAGATGTACCATTTTTCAGTCAAGATATTGAATTCTCAGCTCCTGCTATCGTAGAAGAGTATCGTGGAGATTTTGAAGCATCTCAAGCTGTTTGGATTGTATCTCCTGAGTATAACGGAAGTTTACCAGGAAGTTTAAAAAATGGTTTAGACTGGATGGCTCGTTCATTAGATATTACTTCTTATGCGCCACCTGCTTATATTGATAGCAAATTAATTGCATTCAGTAGTGCAGCAGGACATTCTGGTGGAGCAAATGTTTTACGTGCTTTAACAGAATTAGCTACTAAAATGCGTATGAATCCACTAGAAAAAACAGTGGGACTTCATATTGGAGCAGGATTCCAAACAGGAGTTTTAACTCTATCAGATGAAGATAAATCTGAATTAGAGAAACAAGTGGAATTATTAGTAGCAGCATTAGAAAAATAATAGATGAATCGATTGGACCAGGCTTTTGTCTGGTCTTTTTTCTTAGTTTTCAGTGGCTTTTTAAGAATGAAATATGGTAAGATATTTGGCTATGGATTTTTAGTGAAATGTATAGCAATAATTTGAAAGGATGTAACATGAATGAATAATGAAAAATGGCATGTATTACCAGCAGTAATTGCCACAGCAATTATGAGTTTCTGTGGTGTATTAATTGAAACGGCAATGAATGTAACATTTCCGACATTAATGCAAGAATTTCAGACAACTTCATCTGGAATTCAATGGGTTACAACAGGTTATTTATTAGCCATTGCGATGGTTGTTCCTATTTCTGCGTATTTAGTACGTAATTTTACAACAAGACAATTATTTTTAGCTTCGAATTTAATTTTTATTATAGGGGTTTTAATCAATTGTATTTCTCCCAATTTAATCATGCTATTATTTGGAAGATTTTTACAAGGGGTTGGTACGGGAATTGCGTTACCATTAATGTTCCATATTGTATTAACTCAAGTACCAATTGAACAGCATGGTACGGTCATTGGATTAGGTTCTATGACAACTGCTTTAGCACCACCTATTGGACCAACTTTTGGTGGATTAGTTTCAGCAGCTTTAGGATGGAGATTTATTTATTGGATTTTAATTCCATGTTTAGTCATTTCTTTAGTGATTGGTTTATGGGCGATTCCAAAAGAGAAAAGTATTCAAAAATCACCATTTAATCTGCTAGCATTTTTCTTCTTAGCGAATTGTTTAGCTAGTTTATTAATGGCAATTGAACATTTATCTCTTGTATGGCTATTAAGTTCAGTAGTAACGGGTGGATTATTTGAATATTTCAATCGTAAAAATGCTTTATTATCTTTTGCACCATTTAAAAATCATACCTTTAATGGAATGTTATATGTAGTGTTAGCTTTCCAAGCAACAGTATTAGGGTTATCATTTGTTTATCCGAATTACTTACAATTAAGTTTGGATCAAAGTGTGACAACTGCAGGGCTATTTATGTTCCCAGGTGCAGCAATGGTTGCTTTATTGGCTCCTGTTTCAGGTAAATGGTTTGATGTTAAAGGTCCGTTGAAGCCTTTATTAACAGGTTTAATTTTAGCAAGTATTGGTGGAGTATTAATTAGTGTCTTCTTTGAACATTTAGCGATTCTTCCATTATTAGCATTGAATATTATTTTAATGAGCGGAAATGGATTTGTGATGGGGAGTAATGTAACATTTTGTTTAATGCAATTAGACAAGGATGTTCAAGCGGATGGTAATAGTATCGTCAATACTTTACAGCAATTTACTGGGGCTATTTCTACAACAGTCGTGGCAAGAATTTTTTCTGCGAATATGGACCGATTACCATTTGCTGGAAAATATAGTTTAATGTTTATTACAAGTTTAATTTTATTTGCTTTAGTAATTTTTGTTGTTCAATATAAGAAGACAAGAAAGCCTAGTGAAATATAACAACGCACCAATCCTGTTAACGAGAAATCATTAACAGGATTTTTCGTATATAAAATTCAAAAAGATGAGCGTAATTTCCAGTAACAATTTTAGTAGTTTAAATTCCTAAGCAAGTTAGAATGCTTTTGATTCATACTATGATATAATCTTAATATCTTATAAAAATAATATGGATTAAAATTAAGGAGCTGATGATTTGAAAAAGGCAATGGTTATTATTAATCCTACCTCTGGAGGAGAACAAGCATTAAATTATAAAGAAAAAATTGAAAATAAAGCAAAAGAATATTTTGAAGTTGTTGAAACTCGAATTACTGAAAAAGCTATAGATGCAACTCATTTTGCTGAAGAAGCAGCTAAAGAAAAATATGAGGCTGTGATTGTTTTCGGTGGAGATGGCACGGTGAATGAAGTTGTTTCAGGAATTGCTGAAAAAGAATATATTCCAAAATTAGGGATTATCCCTGGAGGAACAGGTAATTTAATTACTAAATTAGTACAAATTGATCAAGATATCGATAAAGCAATTGAAGGATTAGATTTTAATTTAACAAATAAAATTGATATTGGTAAAGCAAATGATCATTATTTTGGTTATATCTTTAGTGTAGGTTCATTACCAGAAGCAATTCATAATGTAGAAATTGAAGATAAAACAAAATTTGGAATGTTTGCATATGCAATTAACACGGTAAAATCTGTTGTTAGAGATGAAGTTTTTAATATTAAAGTTGAAACTGAAAATGGTAACTATGAAGGAGAAGCTAGTCAAGTATTAGTGTTATTATCGAACTATTTCTCTGATAAAAAAATATTTGATGAAAATAAAGCAGGTTATGCAAATATTTTAATTTTAAAAGATGCATCTATTTTCTCTAAATTATCATTAATTCCTGATTTATTAAAAGGGGATGTGGTAGAAAATGATAGTATTGAATATATTAAAGCAAAAACTATTAAAATTTCTTCTGACATTGAAATTGAATCAGATATCGATGGAGATCAAGCAGATGATTTACCAGTTGAAATTAAAGTATTAGGAAATCATATTGAAATCTATTCATATCCAATTGAAGAAGAATAGATAAATACTTATTCTTCTTAAAAGATTAGTTTTATTGAATCGAATGAAGTATTAGAATGATTGTTTTACGTATATAAAATTCAAAAAGAAAAAATTTTCTTTGTAGCTAAAGTAAAAAAATCCATCTTTTATGATGGATTTTTTTACAGGCAAAGGTGGCTGCTGGCGGCCTAGCTTACAAAGGGAATTTTTTCTTTTTGAATTTTATAAGAGAGATACATTTACGCTTCTAATTTAAAATAATTCATCAAGTAATGAGCTAATCCATCTTGATCATGTGGTAATGGGGTAATGTCATCAGCAATTGCTTTTAGGCTATCAATGGCATTATTCATTGCAACACCGTGCCCAGCAAATTCAATCATTTCTAAATCATTATCTTCATCTCCAAAAGCTAAAACATCTTCTGTAGGTATTCCATAATAACGAGATAAATGTTGAATACCAGTAGACTTATCGATGCCATAAGTTACAATTTCTAGGCAAGGCATATCGCCTCCCCAAGTACGCACATCAATCGTGTGACCATAACGTTGCTTAATTTTTTCTTTAATGAATGGTTGCTTTTCAATACTAGAAAAAACGGTAATAGCCGTTGGCTTTTCTAGTAACGGAGTATCTTTTTGTAATAAGATAGGTTGTTGATCTTTTGGATAGTAAGGGGAATCGGGAATATTTTCAATTGTAGCATATAAATGATGTTTTCCTTCAACCATGAAATAATCACATTCTAATTCTTTATGAAATTCCAACATATCAAAAACGATTTCTTCATCTAATGTTACGTGAAATTCTCCTTGCCAATTTTCGTCAGTTGGAATATGACATAGGGCACCATTGAAGTTTACTAGCGGCCCGCCTAATCCTAATCCTTCATATAAATGTTTTGAACTTCGATAAGGACGTCCCGTTACAATGGCGATTTTATGTCCAAGCTCTGTTAAGCGATGTAACGTTTGAATAGTAATAGGATTAAATTCAGATTGCCCATTTAAAGTTGTGCCATCTAAATCTAGTGCAATTAATTTTGGTTTCATGATTTCCTCCTAAAGTGATTTATCTAATCGATTTTAATTGACGGCAACTTGTCAATTTAGTTACAATATCTTCGTAAGTATACCATATTTTTTATAAAATATGAAGAAAGAGGTTAGTTATGATTATTATTCAAGAAAAAGTAATTGAAAATATTCCCGTTTTAGAAATTGTTCAAAATGAAAATAAAGATAAAAGGATTCCGACGGTTGTTTGTTATCATGGTTGGACAGGAAGTAAGGAAAACTGTATTCACTACGGAGCAATGCTTGCGAAAAATGGCATGCGTGCCATTTTACCTGATCAACTATATCATGGCGAACGAAAAATATCTGAATTAAATGGCTTTGAATTATGGGAAATTATTGGGCAAAATGTTAAAGAATTTCCAACATTAGTTGGGTCTTATCAAAAAGAAAATTTAGTCGATAATAAAATTGGCGCAATTGGATTTAGTATGGGTGGAATGACCACTTACGCATTATTAAAACATTTTCCATTTTTATACGCTGCAGTTAGTTTAATGGGGAATGCGGATCCGGTTGAATTTGCAAAATGGTCATTGACTTCAACATGGATGAAAGATAAACCAGCAGTAGAATTAACTCCGGATTTAATGGATAAATATGTACCTCTATTACAAGGATTATCATTAGCAGATACACCAGAAAAAATTGCTGGGCGTCCTGTTTTAATTTGGCATGGACTAGAAGATAAAAAAGTTCCTTATGCATTAAATCATGCATTTTATGAAAAGATTAAAGATGAACCGTATGCCAGTCGTGTGAAATGGATTGAAACACCAGAAGTACCACATTTTGTAACGTTTAAAGCCATTGAAGCATCCGTAGAATTTTTGAAAGAATCATTAGTAGAGGAGTAATCGTATGAGTGAAACACCAGAAGCAATGAAAGAAAAAATTTTAGAAGCATTAGAAACAGTGATTGATCCAGAATTAGGAATTGATATTGTAAACTTAGGATTAATTTATGGAGTAGAGTTAAATGAAGAAGGTCATTGCCAAGTAAATT
Organism: Granulicatella elegans; assembly: GCF_020735385.1. Taxonomy (NCBI): domain Bacteria; kingdom Bacillati; phylum Bacillota; class Bacilli; order Lactobacillales; family Carnobacteriaceae; genus Granulicatella; species Granulicatella elegans. The sequence continues at coordinate 1,404,725 of NZ_CP085953.1, forward strand.
TAACACTAACAACAATGGGATGCCCATTAGCAGATATTATTACAGATGAAATTCATCGTGCATTAAAGGGAATCGAAGAAATCAAAACCATTGATGTCAAATTAGTTTGGTACCCAGCTTGGTCACCAGAAAAAATGTCTCGTTATGCGCGAATTGCATTAGGAATTCGATAGTGAAATAGAAAAAGAAGGCTTAAAATCATGAGTAGATTTTAAGCCTTTTATAGTATGTTAATGAGGGATGTTAATCTTCACCCGGTCTCATTGGTCGTTTATATTTACTTTTTGCTTCTTGACGAATGACCGTTTGAGGACTTTTTCTTCCAGAGTTATACGTTTTAAAAATTTCTTGCATCCGTTGATCATCAAATAGCTCTAAATTTTTATCAACAAAATGCATGGCATCTTGCTGCCAATCTGAATGATAATAATTAAATAATTCTGCTACAGCCATTCTTTTGTCAGTAGCACTTCCTTGGAAGTTTGGATCTGTTATTTCTGCTAAATATTGTTGCATTTTTGCAATTTTTTCTTTATCAAATTCAACCATAAATCTTCGCCTCTTTTCGTTTGTATTGTAACATAATTTGTAAGGCTAAAAAAGGAAAAATTTATCGTTACAATGAGAGAATCCTATCATTTTTCCAAAGGTATGACTGTCAAATTTATGTATATTTTAGTATACTATGTAATTGAGTATGTATATAGAAAAGAGGAGTAAAATGGCGAAGGATATGACATCTGGGAATCCGATGAAATTAATTTCTCGGTTTACGTTACCATTATTAATTGGGAATGTTTTTCAACAATTTTATAATATGGCAGATACTTATTTTGTTGGTAGATATATTGGTGTACAAGCACTTGCAGCCGTTGGTTCAACAGGAAGTATAGTATTTTTTATTATCGGGTTTGCCATTAGTATGACCGCTGGTTTAGCAATTCCTCTTGCCCAAAAATTTGGGGCTAAAGATATGAAAGGAGTAAAAAGAAGTTTCTATGTTTCAACTTTAATTTCTATAGGAGCTTCGATTGTATTGACGACATTCAGTATGCTATTTTGTCGTCAAATATTAGAAATAATGCAAACTCCTCCAGAAATTATTGACTATGCTTATGAATATTTAATGGTAATTTTTGCAGGAATTTTTGCTCAGATTGCTTTTAACTTATTATCGAATATTTTACGGGCAATTGGAGATGCCAATACGCCACTTTATTTCTTAGTTCTTTCATGTATTTTAAATATCTTTTTAGACTATGTATTTATAGTTCATTTTAGTATGGGAGTTGGGGGTTCTGGATTTGCAACAGTAGTCAGTCAATTATTTGCAGCTGTTTGTTGTTATATTTACATTAAAAAGAAAATTCCAATGTTACATATTGAAAGAGAGTCATTACAGTTTTCAAAAGACTTTTTATGGCATCATATAAATATTTCGTTCCCAATGGGATTTCAATCGTCGATTATTGCGATTGGAACGATAACTGTTCAAATCGTTTTAAACCAATTAGGACATGAAGCGGTAGCTGGATATACTGCTGCACAAAAGATTGACCAATTAGGAATATTACCAATGATGTCATTTGGAATTACAATGGCGACTTATTCTGCTCAAAATTATGGAGCAAAATTATATGATCGTATTTGGAAAGGGGTTAGAGACTGTATTAAACTTTCCCTTACATTTAGTTTTTGTGTAGGGTTTATTTTAATCTTATTTAGTCCACATTTTATGAGAATGTTTGTAGGTGTGGGTCATGAATCGGTAGTGGAATATGGCAGACTTTATATTTTAGCCAATTCTATATCTTACGGTATTTTGTCTTTATTATTTATTTATCGTTATACATTACAAGGTGTGGGGAAAACAATGATTCCAACAATTGCAGGAATGATGGAATTAATGATGCGTGTTTTTGCTGCAGTAGTTTTAACAAAAATTTTTGGTTATATTGGATTAACGACTGCCAATCCATTAGCGTGGTTTGGTTCATTAGTTCCATTAGCAATTACTTATTATGCATTTAAAAGAAACTATCAACGTTATAGAAAGTTCAAGGAGGAGTAAGGATGAAATCAGATATTCAAATTGCTCAAGAAGCTGTTATGAAACCAATTCGTGAAATTGCTTCAAGTATTGGCTTAGATGACGAACAAATCGAGTTTTATGGGAAATATAAAGCAAAAATTGATGTGAATCGAATTTCTAAAGAGAAAAAAGGCAAATTAGTGTTAGTTACAGCTATGAGTCCAACTCCTGCCGGAGAAGGAAAATCAACCGTTACGATAGGATTAGCAGATGCTTTCAAAAAATTAGGAAAAAAATCCATTATTGCGCTTCGCGAACCTTCATTAGGACCGGTAATGGGCATTAAAGGAGGAGCTTGCGGTGGAGGCTATGCGCAAGTTATTCCAATGGAAGAAATAAATTTGCATTTTACCGGAGATATGCATGCATTAACTTGTGCCACAAATGCATTAGCAGCATTCATTGATAATCATATTTATCAAGGTAATGAATTACAAATTGATAGTAGAAGAGTCATTTGGAAAAGAGCAGTTGACTTAAATGATCGAGCATTACGAAAAGTTATTGTAGGATTAGGGGGCCCGATTCAAGGAGTTCCACGTGAAGATGGATTTGATATTACGGTTGCGAGTGAAATGATGGCAATTTTATGTTTAGCAAGAGATTTAAATAACTTAAAACAACGTTTAGAAAATATTGTTATTGGATATACTTTTGAAAAAGTTCCAGTAACGGTGAAAGATTTAAACGTTCAAGGGGCTTTAACATTATTATTAAAAGATGCGTTAAAACCGAATTTAGTTCAAACATTAGAACATACGCCAGCAATTGTTCATGGTGGCCCATTTGCCAATATTGCACACGGATGTAATAGTGTGATTGCCACAAATGCCGCTCTAGCACTTGGAGAAATTGTTGTAACTGAAGCTGGTTTTGGAGCTGATTTAGGGGCTCAGAAATTTTTAGAAATTAAAGTTCCCCAATTACAAAAAGTACCTGATATAGTTGTCATTGTAGCTACGATTCGTTCGCTTAAAATGCATGGAGGAGTTTCCCTATCTGGTTTAACAGAAGGAGAAAATTTAGAAGCTTTAGAAAAAGGATTTGCTAATTTAGAAAAACATATTGAAAATATGACGGAGCATTATGGACTTCCAGCAGTTGTTGCATTAAACGAATTTGTAACAGATACCCCACAAGAAAAAGAATTAGTGCAAACTCTTTGTCAGAAAAAAGGAATTTCTTGTATCTCTACTTCTGTATGGGAAAATGGTGGAAACGGTGGAGTAGATTTAGCGAAAGAAGTGTTACACTTATTAGAACATTCAACCCCTCAATTCCATGCAGTCTGTGAAGAAAACAGTACGATTCAAGAACAAATTGAAGCTATTGCAACTAAAATTTATGGAGCAAGTTCTGTTCAATATACAAAAGAAGCGAAATTACAATTAAAACAGTTGAAGAACAATGGTTGGGATCATTTACCAGTTTGTATTGCTAAGACGCAATATTCCTTCTCAGATGATGCAACTTTATTAGGCAGACCAACAGGATTTGAATTAACAGTTCGATCGCTCGTTCCTAAATTAGGAGCAGGTTTTGTTGTAGCTTTAACGGGCAATATTTTAACAATGCCAGGATTGCCAAAGAAACCAGCTGCATTAGAGATGGATGTATTAGAAGACGGTAGAGCGACCGGTTTATTTTAAAAATAAAAGGAGAGTATTATGAAAGATTTTCGTGTAGATCATTTGAAAAAAACATATGGCGCTAAAACATTATTAGCAGATGTTTCGTTCATTATTAATGAAGGAGAACATGTTGGCTTAATTGGTCAAAACGGTACAGGAAAAAGCTCGCTATTAAATATTTTAGCCGGATTAGATGAAGCTGAGAGTGGTACGATTACTTGTTCAAATGATTTTAGAATTGGGTATCTTTCACAAAATCCTTCTTTAAATCCTGAACATACGGTATTTGAAGCTATTTATCAATCAGACAATCCTCTATTAAGATTAGTTCATGATTATGAATGGAGTGTCGAACAATTACAACAACATCCACAAGATGAAAAATATTTCAAACAATTTGAAGCATTGGAACAAAAAATGAATCAAGTGGATGGATGGCAGTATGAAGTGAAAATTAAATCCATTTTACAGCACGTGGGAATTGAAGATATTCATCAACAAATTTCTACATTATCTGGTGGACAAAAGAAACGAGTAGGTCTTGCTAAAGTGTTAATGGAAGAGCCGGATTTATTATTATTAGATGAGCCGACAAACCACTTAGATATGCAAGCCATTCAATGGTTAGAACAATATTTAGCTTCGTACAAAGGTTCTTTACTATTAGTTACTCATGATCGTTATTTCTTAGAACGAGTAGTAGACCATATGTTTGAATTAACTCAAGGAAGAATCGAAGCATATGATGGGAATTATCAATCTTATTTAGAACAAAAATCTCAACGAGAACAAATTGCGCAAAAAATGTCTCACAAACAACAACGGTTATACCAACAAGAATTACAATGGATGAGACAAGGAGCTAAAGCAAGAACGACCAAACAACAAGCAAGAATTCAACGATTTGAACAATTAGAAAAAGAAGTGAAACAGACAGATTCTAAAGAATCATTAGCCATTCGCTTTGATCAAACAAGAATTGGAAAACGAGTGTTTCAATTAAAAGATGTTAGTTTACAAATCGGAGATCAGTCAGTTGTTCGTTCATTAGAGTGGATTATTCAAAGCCAAGCCAGAATTGGAATTGTTGGGGAAAACGGAGTCGGAAAATCTACTTTTCTAAATGCCCTAGCAGGTTTGTGTCCGTTTAGTGAAGGAGAAATGACTGTTGGGGATACGGTTCGCTTAGCTTACTATAAGCAACAAGATGAAGATATTCCAATGGATAAGCAATTAGTGCAATATTTAAGAGAATATGCCGAAGAAGTAAGACAAAAAAATGGTGAAGTAGCTTCGATTACGGAATTACTAGAAACATTTTTATTCCCACGTTATATGCATGGGGCATTGATTGGAACATTATCAGGTGGAGAAAGAAGAAGATTATATTTATTACGTCTATTAATGACAAAGCCAAATGTCTTATTACTCGATGAACCGACCAATGATTTAGATATTGATACATTAACCGTTTTAGAAGATTATTTAGAAGAATTTAATGGCGCAGTCATCGTAGTTTCTCACGATCGTTATTTCTTAGATAAAACAATGGATCAATTATTTGTGATTAAAGGTCAAGGAAATACAGAATTGTATTATGGTTCTATGAGTGATTTCCTTGAAAAACAAGGGACTTTAACAATAGAAGAACCTAAAACAGTAGAAGTTCCAAAAGTAACAGAAACTTCAAAAGCTTCCACTCCTGAAAAAGCTAAAAAGATGACGTATCATGAGAAAAAAGAATGGGAAGAAATTGAAGGCAAAATTGCTGGATTAGAAGCATTCATTGAAGAAATTCAAGAAGCAATGAACCAACAAGCACAAGACTTTGCCAAATTACAAGAATTACAAACGCAATTAGAAACTTTAGAACAAGCATTAGCAAATTCCTACGAAAGATGGGAATATTTAGCTGAGTTAGTTTAATAGTAGGGAGCTCATCAGATGAAACAATATTTAGAATTATTAGAAAAAATTAAACAAGAAGGAATCGAAAAATCAGACCGTACAGGAACAGGAACAAAAAGTATTTTTGGTTATCAAATGCGATTTGATTTATCAAAGGGATTTCCAATTTTAACGACTAAAAGAGTTCCATTTGGACTTATTAAAAGTGAGTTATTATGGTTTATTAAAGGAGATACGAATATCCGTTATTTATTACAACATAATAATCATATTTGGGATGAGTGGGCTTTTAAACGTTATGTAGAGTCAGTTGATTATACTGGAGAAGATATGACAGATTTTGGTCGTAGAAGTTTACAAGATCCAGTTTTTAAAGAAGTGTATGAAAAAGAATTAGAAACATTTTGTCAAAGAATTTTAAATGAGGACGATTTTGCTGCAAAATATGGAGAATTAGGAAATATTTATGGTTCACAGTGGAGACATTGGAAAACGACTCAAGGAGAAACGATTGACCAATTAGCGCAAGTGATTGAAATGTTGAAGACATCTCCTGATTCAAGAAGATTATTAGTATCTGCATGGAATCCAGAAGATGTTCCAAGTATGGCATTACCTCCATGTCACACAATGTTTCAATTTTACGTTGCAGATGGTAAGTTAAGCTGTCAATTATATCAACGTAGTGCAGATGTCTTTTTAGGGGTGCCATTTAATATTGCAAGTTATGCATTATTAACGCATTTAATTGCAAACGAAGTAGGATTAGAAGTTGGAGAGTTTGTTCATACATTAGGAGATGCGCATTTATATTTAAATCATTTAGAACAAGTGGATCTTCAATTAAGTCGTGAAACGTATGAGTTACCACAATTAGTGTTAAAACATCCTGAAAAATCACTATATGATTTAGAAGTTTCAGACGTTGTATTAGAAGGATATGAATGTCATCCAACGATTAAAGCACCGATTGCTGTTTAATCTCAAGGAGGAAATTGCATGTTAATTTATATTTGGGCACAAGATGAAAATGGTGTGATTGGTAAAGAAGGAGTTTTACCATGGTATTTACCAAATGATTTAAAATTTTTCAAAGAAGTAACATTAGATCAAACGATTGTAATGGGACGCAATACTTTTGAAGGTATGGGAAAGAGAATATTACCAAGAAGACATAGCATTGTTGTTTCCAATGTTGCTGATTATGATGCTAATGGAGCAGAAGTAATTACGGATGTTGAAACGTTAATCGAAGATGCCAAACATGAAGATATTTACATTATTGGTGGAGCTGTATTATTTGATTCTTTAAAACATCAAGTGAATATACTTTATTGTACAAAAATTCATGAGCAATTTGACGGTGATACATATTTCCCACAAGATTTTCCATGGGAAAAATTTGTAAAAGTCAAAAGTATGAATGGAACTGTGGATGAAAAAAATATTTATCCACATACCTTTGAAATTTATCAAAAAATAGAGGATGAATCATGACGACTTGGAATGAAATTTTATCAGAAGAAATGCAGAAAGAGTATTATCAGGAGTTAGAAGCTTTTGTTCAAAAAAGAAGAGCAGAAGTCAGAGTATTTCCTGAAAAAAAGAATGTTTTTAATGCTCTAGAACTTACGCCATTTGAATCCGTTAAAGTCGTCATTTTAGGACAAGATCCTTATCACGGATTTGGACAAGCTCATGGATTAAGCTTTTCCGTTCAAAAGGGGACTCCACTTCCCCCATCCCTTAAAAATATTTATAAAGAATTACAAGAGGATATTGGGGGCGAGCTTCCAGTAGAAGGAGATTTATCTCATTGGGCAAAACAAGGGGTATTATTGTTAAATACCGTTTTAACAGTAGAAGAAGGAAATGCAAATAGTCATAAAGGAATAGGATGGGAAATATTAACCAATCGTCTCATTGAGTCTTTAAATGAGTTGAAACATCCGGTAATTTTCATCCTTTGGGGTAAACCCGCACAAGATAAGGAAAAACTGATTACAAATCCGAATCATATTATTTTGAAAGCTCCTCATCCAAGTCCATTATCGGCTTATCGTGGATTTTTTGGAAGTAAGCCATTTAGCAAAGTAAATGACATCTTAATCCAACAAGGACAAACTCCTATTTGTTGGAAGGAATAAAATAAAAGGAGAATGATATGAAAAATCGTTTTTTTAAACTTTTTCTTTTATGGATGACAACTTTAACATTTGCTGCTTGTTCATCGAATACTCAAAAAGAGAAGCAAGAGGGAACCAATACGACAACTGCTAAGGTTGAGCAATCACAGCATTTACCTGAATCTCTTTTACCATTTAAACGAAAAAAACAAATGGTATTAGGAGAATTGGATTCTTATAAACGTTCGACTCAGGCGCATATTCAATTGCGCTACGATGATAAACCAACAGAACAAAGAGAAAGTAGAATTAATGTTGATCCAGTTGGTTGGCATAACTTTAAATTCCCAGTCGATTATTCAGGAAAAGAAGCATGGTTCATGAATCGTGGACATTTAGTCGGATATCAATTTAGTGGATTGAATGATGAGTTGAGAAATTTAACACCGATGACAGCTTATTTAAATACTGGAAGTATGACAGGAACGGATGAAAAAAATCCTGTAGCGATGTTATTTTATGAAGAAAAATTAGCTGCTTGGTTAAAACAAAATAAAAATGCATGGCTTGATTATCGAGTAACGCCACTTTATACGGATTCAGAATTAATTCCTCGCCAAGTAGAATTGCAATATGCAGGAATCTCTGCAAATGGAAGATTGATTCCAATTCAATTTAATACTTCTATTGAAGAAGTGAATGAAGATGGAACTACTCGAGTTATTTTGAATAATGATGCACCAAATGGAACCCTGGATTATCAAACGGGCTTAGCACAATCAACGCTTCAAAGTGAAAAACAAGAAAAAATTCATCCTGAATCTAAGAGCAAAAATGATCGTACAGTTTACGTTGCGAATGAAGGAAAGGCAACAGTTTATTGGTACGACAAAAAGAGAATGCCTGCAAAAACGAACAAAGCAAAAGTAGTCGAAATGAGTGAATCCCAAGCAAAAGCACAAGGAAAGACTCATGCAGAAAAAGAATAATAGAAGTATGACTTTTCTGAAGTAGTAAAGAACATTATGCTACTTCGGAGGGTCTTTTTGTTAGGGTATCATACATTTGTGACAAAAAGAGTACAAAAAAAGAGAACCAATGTTATACTGAAGTTGGGAAAAAATCAGGAAAGAGGTTCTCTTATGAAATCTATTATAACAGAAGAAATCAAATTAAGACAGCGTGCAGTAGAATATGCCATAAAACATGATAATAACGCTAAAGCAGCAAGAAAATACCATACAACTAGACAACAAATTGCTCGATGGAGAAGTCGATATGATGGGACTGCACAATCATTGCTTCCAAAGAGTCGGAGACCTTTACATCATCCGAATGAACATAAAACAGAAGAATTAGAACTGATACGTAAAATGTACAAACGTTATAAAAGAGATGGATTAGCAGAGGTTTATGTACAATGTCAAAGAAGAAGGTACACACGTTCATATGGAGCTATGAAAAAAATGATTAAAAAACTTCAATTAACTGAGAAGAAAGAAAAAAGAACGTATCCTAAGAGTAAATGGACACCAATACCAACAACTTATCCAGGAGAAAAAGTACAAATAGACATTAAATATGTTCCTCAACACTGTATAGGATGGGACAGTAAGGGATTAACTATTATCAAATAACAGCTATAGATGAATTTAGTAGAAAACGAGTAGTACAGCAACACTGGTTCGTGTCACAAATGGTTGTGTTTCTTAGACTGCAACTTTTTCAAATAATTTCTTGTGTATTTATTGTTTTGCGCTGGTGTGCTATAATCATCAAGGAATATCTGAATAAAAGAGGACTTTTAAATGAAAAGATTAACGATAGAAGAAGTTAAACAAAGAGAATTAGCTATTCTTTTAGCCGTAGATGAGTTTTGTAAAAAGGAAAACCTTCATTATTTTCTTAATTATGGAACTTTAATCGGTGCGATTCGTCATAAAGGATTTATTCCTTGGGATGATGATATCGATATTATGATGCCAAGAAATGATTATGAACGCTTTAAACGTGAATTTCATTCAAGCCAATATGACATTTTATCATTAGAGACAAACCAAGAGTATTTTAATAACTTTATCAAAGTAGTTGATAACCAAACACTCATTACTGATACTAGAAATCGTAAAACTTATAAGAGTGGAATTTTTATCGATATTTTCCCTTATGATCGAATTGATGATTTGAAAGCAGTAGATAAAACTTATCAATTAGAAAGTTTCAAACTATTATCATTCAGTAAGCATAAAAATATTGTGTATAAAGATAGTTTGATAAAAGATATGATTCGTACATTTTTCTGGACAGTATTATTGCCTGTGTCTCCAAGAAGATTTGCATATAAAATTGAAAAAGTGATTCAACAATATACAAAACAGAATGGAAAATACGAATGTTTATTAGCTTCTAAATTAAAAGAAAAAGAAGTATTTGAAGCAGGAATTTTTGATGATGTCATGGATGGAGAATTTGAAGGACATTTCTTCCCGATTCCGAAAGAATATGACCGATTATTAACACAATATTATGGAGATTATTTAACATTACCTCCAATTGAAAAACAAACCAACCCACATGAATTGGAAGTTTATTTAAAAGAAGAGGAGTAGCATGATGCCAAAGTATTTAATGAAAGAAGAATTAAAACAAACGCAACTAGATATTTTAAAATATATTGATCGTATTTGTAAAGAAAATGATATTCAGTATTTTGTCAGTTATGGAACTTTATTAGGCGCTGTTCGTCATAAAGGATTTATTCCATGGGATGATGATATTGATATTTCAATGTATCGTTCTGAATATGATAAATTTATTCAAGCAGTTGAAAAAGATCAACATCCTTACTACAAAATTTTAAGTAAGGAAACTTCTGATTGGTATTTCCAAAACTTCTTAGTAGTGACAGATGAACGTACTGTGGTAGAAGATCATATTAAAGTGGATCGTCATGATACAAGTGTATTCGTAGATGTTTTTCCAATCGAACGTTATGATGATGTAACATTAATCGACAAGGCGCATTTAATGGCAACTTTACGAATGATTGCATACATTAAATTACAATATGTCCAATATGGAGATAGTCAGTTAAAAGATATTTGTCGTAAAATCATGTGGTATGTGCTACGAATTGTAAATCCACGTTGGTTTGGTAATCGAATCGATGCCTTAATTAAAAAATATCGTAAAGAAGATGGACAATATGAAGGGCTTGTTGGTTGCGGAAAAGATGGTCGAAAAGAAGTATTCCCTCGTGGAACTTTTGAAGAATTAATTGAATTACCATTTGAAGATATGATGGTTCCTGCACCAAAAGAATACGATGTATTTCTTTCTCAATTTTATGGGGACTATATGACGGTTCCTTCTCAAGAAGAAATTGATTATAAGAGCCATCTATTACAAGCTTATCGTAAAGATGAACAATAATGGAGTTAAGTCTAAGAAGAGGTTGGACGTCTATCCAGCCTTCTTTTTATGTCTATGAAAAGTTGGCAAAAATTATGAATTGTTTAATATCTTGGATAATAGTTTCTATCCTTGAGAGAATTTGCTATACTATCTCCTGTATAATGAGGTGAATTATGAAAAATATTAAAGTAAATGCTATCGCAAATCTTTTAATGCGAGTATTAAATATTGTTTTTCCACTAATTACAGGTCCCTATATTGCTAGAATTTTAAATAAAACAGAGTATGGGTATTTCAATATTACGAATACTTTCATCGGATTATTTATACCTTTTGCAACGTTAGGAATTTATAATTATGGAATTCGAGCTATTAGTAAGGCAAAGGAAAACAAACAAGAGATTAATCGAATCTTTTCATTACTCTTTTATATTTCCTTATTTTGTACGGTTATAACAACGATTGTCTATTTTATCATTACTTTCCAAATGGAAGGTGCTCCTGTATTAAAAACATTGTATTACATTATGGCGATACAAGTGTTTGCACAGTTTTTAAATATTGAATGGATGAATGAAGCGTTTGAAAATTACACGTTTATTTTGTATAAGACTTTATTTATTCGAATCTTTATGCTCGTTTCTATTTTTACATTTGTAAAAACAGAGCATGATATTGTACCGTATGCTTTCTTAATGTCCATTGCGACACTGTTAAATTATTTAGCTAGTTTCTTTTGGATTAAGAAAGAAGTCCACTTTGTTGGTGTTCAATGGAAAGATGTTAAAGCTGTTATTCAACCGTTAATTGCTATTCTTTTATTAGCAAATGCAGGAATGCTTTACACGTATTTAGACCGAATCTTCTTATCAAGAATTGCTTTACCAGAATATGTATCGTATTACACGATTGCTCAAACATTAGTATTCTCTATTTCTGGAGTTATTAGTGGAGCGGTGAGTGTTAGTATTCCAAGACTTGGGTATTATTTAGGAATTAATGATAAGAAAGCCTATGATGATTTAGTCAATAAGGGCGGAAGAATTTTTATGTTCTGTATTACGCCATTGAATTTTGGATTAGCCATTTTAGCAAGTCATGCGACTGTATTATATGCAGGAGAGCAATATTTAGATGCTAGCTTTAGTGTGTTCCTATTTGCTCTTCGTTCCATTCCATGGGCAATGGCATTAATTTTAGAAAATCAAATTATTTTTGTACAAGGTTATGAAAATAAATTAACGATGTTCTACTTTATTGGTGGAGGATTAAATTTAGTGTTGAATTCTATTCTAGCTACTGTTGGGATTACAAAACCAGAATGGTATATTTTAACAACAATTGTAGCTGAATTATTAGTCATCGGATTAGACATCTTATTAATTAACAATAATCAGTTAATCGATTTAAGAAAATTATTTATTCATGCAGGTAAATACGTTCTTTATTCATCAGGATTTTTTATTATTTATGGGTTAATTTCTTGGATTCGTCCAATTGAAATGGTCGTGAATGGGGCATTGCTCATCAATATTTTTGTAACAATTATTAGTTGTGTCATTTATTATGTAGTCGTATTAGCACTTGTCAAAGATGAAATTTTCTATGAAGTCATTAATGCTGTAAAAAATAAAGTATGGAAGAAAGGATAAGCTATGAGTGAATTAATTAGTGTCATTGTTCCTGTATACAATGTCGAACAATATTTAGAAAAATGTGTTCAATCGATTCAAGCACAAACTTATTCAAATTTAGAAATTTTATTAGTCGATGATGGTGCTACCGATTCAAGTGGTCGACTATGTGATGAATTATCTAAAACAGATGAGAGAATAACAGTTATTCATAAAGAAAATGGAGGCTTATCTTCTGCAAGAAATAAAGGGCAAAAGTATGCCAAAGGGGATTATGTATTATTCGTAGATTCAGATGATTACATTCATGAAGAAATGATTGCATCCCTTTATCAGCAACTCATTGCAGAAAATGCAGATGTTTCGAGTTGTAATGTTATGAATGTTTATACTACAAAACAAACACCACAATGTGATCGAGAAGATTTGTATTTAGTATTAAATAGGGAAGAGTTTTTAAGAGAATATTTAATTGGACAAAAAGTTCCCGGCACGATTTGTAATAAATTAATTCGAAAAGAAATTGCTGAAAAGATAGAATTTCCAGTCGGAAAAATTTATGAAGATGCATTTTATCACTTTCAATTAGTTCAAATTGCTGAAAAATATGTCGTTAATACAAAACCGTATTATTATTATTATCATAGACAGCAAAGTATTACGACAAATCCTTATCGTGAACGTGATTTAGTGTATATTACGATTTATCAACAATTTTATGATTTAGTAAAACAGCAATTTCCAAATTTGAAAGAAGAAGCATTCTTTCGATTATCGTACGCATATTTTTATATTTTAGATAAGATGTTAGTGGAAGATGATTTTGAAACTTTAGCAGATTATCCAAGAGTGCGTCACTATTTGAAACAACATGCCTTTGATATTGCGAAAAATACTATTTTCCAAAAAGGAAGAAGAATTGCTGCTTTGGTACTAAAAATTAATATTCATCTATATCGAAAATTGATGCTGGCGAATATGGAGAAGAATAAGAAAATTCATGATTAATTAGAGAAACTAAGACTTTTGCGAATGCAAAAGTCTTTTTTATCGTTTTCTCTCTATGACAAAGCAAATAGGTGGTTGATTTTGTTGGTTGATAAATTGATATTGCAACACTGTCCATTCATGTTGGTCTAATGTTGGAAGAAAATTTTGTAATTGAGATAATTCTGTATCTCCACCAACATGTCCCCAATAACATACTAATACGATACGACCACCAATTGTTAATAGTTCCATCATGGATTTAATGGCACGAATCGTTGAGTCGGGAGTCGTAATAATCGATTTATCACTTCCAGGTAAGTATCCTAAATTAAAGATGGCAGCTTGAATTGGCTGTTGAATATAAATAGATAAATTTGCATGGGAGTCACAAATGAGCTGAATATTTTCTTTCGTGTCTAATGGTTGAATATTTGCTTTTGTACGAATCAGTGCTGCTTCTTGAACATCAAAAGCGAAGACTTTTCCTTCGTTTTGAACAAGTTTTGAAAGGAAAATGGTGTCATTTCCATTCCCCATTGTTGCATCTACCACACAGTCTCCTGGTTTGATACATTCTTGTAACATGGAATGGCTGAATTTTTGGGCATTTTGAATCATTTGTAGAACTCCTTTACCAAATCTTTAACATTTATTACAAAAGGTTTACAGTTGTTAAGAGTATACAACAAATGCTGTGTTCGTGCAACGTTCCCCTATGAAATAAAAATCTTTCTCCTATAATGGATAATGAATAAAGTAGGAGGATTTAAGAAATGCTAGAGACTAGAAATGAAAGATTTTTGAGAATGAAAAAAGAAAAACAGTCACAAAAGGTTCAAATGATGAATCAATCGTTAAAAAGATCTTTAATTGTAGTGGGAACAACAGCCTGTGTTGGTTTATATATTTCACCAGTCGAACAATTATTATCAGCAAACTATAGTGTAGTAGAGGCTTCAACTGCTGCTACGCAATTTTTACGGAATATTATTCCAGCAGCTCAAAATGTTGCAAGAGGAAAAGATATTTATACTTCAGTTATGATTGCTCAAGCTGCTCTTGAATCAGGTTGGGGAACAAGTGCCTTATCAAAAGCACCAAACCATAATTTATTTGGTGTAAAAGGAAGCTATAATGGACAATCTGTCAATATGCAAACATTAGAAGATAGTGGTGGACAAAACTATTACAGTATTCAAGCGAACTTTAGAAAATATCCGTCTTACAAAGAATCATTAGAAGATTATGTAGATAAAATTGTTAATGGGATTTCTGGTGCGCCATTATTTTATTCTGGTGCTTGGAAGAGTAAGACGAATAGTTATCAAGATGCTACATCTTATTTAACTGGACGTTATGCAACGGATACTGCATACGGTGCAAAATTAAATCGTATTATTGAACAATTTGGTTTAACAAAATATGATACAGAAACTGCTGTCAATATGGCAGAGAAAATTGCAAGTAATGAAACAACTACAACAACTGGAAATAGTTATACAGTTGTTAGTGGAGATAGCTTATATGCGATTGCTCGTAAAACAGGAACAAGTATTCAAGAGTTATTAAGCTTAAATGGATTAAATTTAAACTCCATTATTCACCCTGGACAAGTGTTAGCATTATCTTCAAAAGCAGCAACAACTGAAACAAAACAAGAAGAAAGTGCTTCTAAAGAAGAAAAGGCTGCTGAAGAAACTACAAACGAAGAAACTTCAACAAATACTAAACAAGCTTCAGAAGGTGGAACGTATACAGTTGTCAGTGGAGATGGTTTATATGCGATTGCTCGAAAAACAGGAACGTCAATTGATGATTTATTGAGCTTAAATGGATTAAGTTTAAATTCAACCATTTATCCAGGACAAGTCTTAAAATTATCAGTAAGCAGTGAAACATCTGCACATGAATCAAGTACTTCAAATGAGGAAGAAAGTTCAACAAAAGAAACAACGAGTGAAGAAAGTGCAGCAAGTTCAGAACAAGAATCAACAGGAGGAACGTACACAGTTGTTAGTGGCGATGGTTTATATGCGATTGCTCGAAAAACAGGAACGTCAATTGATGATTTATTAAGTTTAAACGGATTAAGTTTAAACTCAACCATTTATCCAGGACAAGTCTTAAAATTATCAGTAAGCAGTGAAACATCTGCATATGAATCAAGTACTTCAAATGAGGAAGAAAGTTCAAGTTCAACAAAAGAAACAACGAGTGAAGAAAGTGCAGCAAGTTCAGAACAAGAATCAACAGGAGGAACGTACACAGTTGTTAGTGGCGATGGTTTATATGCGATTGCTCGTAAAACAGGAACGTCAATTGGGGATTTATTAAGTTTAAATGGATTAAGTTTAAACTCAACCATTTATCCAGGACAAGTTCTAACATTATCAGCGAATAGTGAAGTTGCTACATCTGAAGAAACGACTTCTTCAACAAATGCAAAAATGTATTATGTTCATAGTGGAGATTCGTTATACCGTATAGCGTATAATCACGGAATTTCTTTATCAACCTTATTAGAATGGAATCACTTAAGTGTCGATAGTATCATTCACCCTGGTCAAGGTTTAATTGTTTCTAATGGATCAAGTAGTTCATCTGAAGAAGCAGAAACAACTGCAGAAGTGTCAGAAGAAGCAAGTTCAGGTTCTGTAACTACTTATACTGTTCAACCAGGTGATGGTCTATGGCGAATTGCGAAAAATCACGGATTAACTTTAGATGAATTAAAATCTTTAAATCAATTAACTTCTAACATTATTCAACCAGGACAAGTCTTGATTGTTTCAAAATAAATTGATATAATGCTAATAAATATTAGCAGACAGAGGAATAGTAGAAATTTGGATTGTAGTAGAGAGTGCATGGTTGGTGAAAATGTATCATGAAAAATTTTGAACTCGCCTTTTAGCTGAATTTCTGAATTTTAGTAAGAAATTCCGTTTCACTCGCGTTAAGAGTAAGTTGAGTATAATAATTAGGTGGTACCACGTGGAAACGTCCTATTGTCTTTAGAGACATTAGGGCGTTTTTTAGGTATTTCCGGAAAAGAGGGGAAAATTATGTCATTTAATCATCATGAAATCGAACCAAAATGGCAAAAGTTTTGGTTAGATAATCATACATTTAAAACTACGGAAGATAAAGGGAAGAAAAATTTCTATGCATTAGATATGTTCCCATATCCATCAGGACAAGGCTTGCACGTAGGGCATCCAGAAGGATATACAGCAACAGACGTTGTTTCACGTATGAAACGTGCCCAAGGGTATAATGTATTACACCCAATGGGATGGGATGCATTTGGGTTGCCAGCAGAACAATATGCGTTAGATACAGGAAACGATCCTGCTGAATTTACATTGAAAAATATTGCAACTTTCAAACGTCAAATTCAAGAACTAGGATTTAGTTATGACTGGGATCGAGAAATTAATACAACAGATCCAAATTACTATAAATGGACTCAATGGATTTTTACAAAATTAGTAGAAAAAGGTTTAGCGTATGAAGCAGAAGTACCGGTTAACTGGTGCCCTGCATTAGGAACAGTATTAGCCAATGAAGAAGTTATTGATGGTAAATCAGAACGTGGTGGACATCCAGTGTACCGTAAACCAATGAAACAATGGATGTTAAAAATTACTGCTTATGCGGATCGTTTATTAGAAGATTTGGATGATTTAGATTGGCCAGAAAGCATTAAAGATATGCAAAGAAACTGGATTGGTCGTTCTAAAGGAGCACAAGTAACGTTTAAAGTAAAAGATTCAGATGAAAGTTTTGAAGTATTTACAACTCGTCCTGATACATTATTTGGAGCAACTTATACTGTATTATCGCCAGAACATGAATTAGTTCAAAAAATTGTAACTTCAGAACAAAAAGAGGCAGTTGATGCTTACATTGCTACTGTAGCTACTAAATCAGATTTAGAACGTACTGAATTAGCAAAAGAAAAAACAGGAGTATTTACAGGAGCTTATGCCATTAACCCTGTTAACGGAAAAGAAATTCCAATTTGGATTGCAGACTATGTATTAGTTAGTTATGGAACAGGAGCGATTATGGCGGTACCTGCACATGACGAACGTGACTATGAATTTGCAAAAGTATTTGGACTAAACATTATTCCAGTTATTGAAGGTGGAGATGTTTCTCAAGAAGCTTATACTGGAGATGGCGTGCATATTCATTCTGAATTTTTAGATGGCTTAAATAAAGCAGATGCAATTGAAAAAATGAATGAATGGTTGAAAGAACAAGGCGTTGGAGAAGCAAAAGTAAGTTATCGTCTACGTGACTGGTTATTCTCTCGTCAACGTTATTGGGGTGAACCAATTCCTGTAATTCATTGGGAAGATGGTACAATGACAACTGTTCCTGAAGAAGAGTTACCATTAGTCTTACCAAAAACAGATAAAATTAAACCAAGTGGTACAGGTGAATCACCACTAGCAGCTATTGAAGAATGGTTATATGTAACGGATGAGAAAACAGGATTAAAAGGACGTCGTGAAACTAATACAATGCCACAATGGGCAGGAAGTTCATGGTATTTTGTTCGTTATATTGATCCTCATAATCAAGAACAAATTGCAGATCCTGAGAAATTAAAACAATGGTTACCAGTTGACTTATATATTGGTGGAGCAGAACATGCGGTATTACACTTATTATATGCTCGTTTCTGGTATAAAGTATTATACGACTTAGGAGTTGTTCCTAATAAAGAACCATTCCAAAAATTATTTAACCAAGGGATGATTCTTGGTGAAGGCAATGAAAAAATGTCTAAATCAAAAGGAAATGTTGTGAATCCAGATGATGTTGTTCGTCAATATGGGGCAGATACATTACGTCTATATGAAATGTTTATGGGACCATTGGATGCTTCAATTGCTTGGAGTGAAAAAGGTCTTGAAGGAAGCCGTAAATTCTTAGAACGTGTTTGGAGATTATTAGTGGACGAAGAAGGTAAATTACGCGATCGTATTACAACTTTCAATGATGGTTCATTAGATAAAATTTATCATCAAACAGTTAAGAAAGTTACAGAAGATTACGAAGCATTACGCTTTAATACAGCAATTTCTCAAATGATGATTTTTGTAAATGAAGCGTATAAAACAGAAGCACTTCCAGTTCAGTATATGAAAGGATTAGTTCAATTATTAGCACCAATTGCTCCACACTTAGGAGAAGAATTATGGTCTAAACTAGGCGCAACTGAATCGATTAGCTATGTTGCATGGCCAACTTATGATGAAGCTTTCTTAGTAGAAAATGAAGTAGAAGTAATCTTCCAAGTAAATGGAAAAATTAAAGCTCGTGTAATGGTTCCAGCTAATAGTGATGCAGTAGCAATGGAAGAAATTGCAAGAAATCATAAATCTGTAAAATCAGCTATTGAAGGAAAAACAGTTCGTAAAGTCATTGCAGTTCCAGGAAAATTGGTAAACATTGTAGCCAACTAATGAGATTTTTAATATAAAATGATGGCGGGAGGGGTTCTTTTAAAGAAAGAACTCGCTCCTTTTGCCGTTATGAGATGTAGAAAAGGAGATAACATGATTTATTTTGATAATTCAGCAACAACAAAAATTGCTCCAGAAGCATTACAATCATATGTTCAAACAAGCGAGCGTTTTTGGGGAAATCCTTCAAGCTTACATCGACTTGGAGGACAAGCCTTTCAAGTATTAGAAAAAGCAAGAGAACATATTGCAGTTCTTTTAGGTGCTAAAACAGAAGAAATTTATGTTACTTCTGGTGGGACTGAAAGTAATAACTGGGCCATTAAAGGTACTGCGCTTGAAAAAAGAGTGTTTGGGAATCATATTATTACAACCAAAATTGAACATCCCTCTGTTTTAAATACAGTGAAACAATTAGCTCAATTAGGATTTGAAATCAGTTATTTAGATGTCAATGACAATGGTGAAATTTCACTGGAGCAATTAGAATCCATGCTTAAAAAGGAAACAATTTTAGTTTCTGTAATGGCGGTCAATAATGAAATTGGTGTGAGTCAAAATATCGAAGAGATTTCTCGTGTTTTGGAACAGTTTCCATGGGTTCATTTTCATGTTGATGCTGTTCAAGGGCTAGAACAAGTTCCAGAGTTATTAGCTCTTGGACGAATTGACTTACTAAGTTTATCTGCTCATAAATTCCATGGACCACGTGGAGTTGGAATACTTTATAAAAAAGCAGGAAGAAAAATTCAGTCGTTATTAACAGGTGGAGGTCAGGAAAAGACCGAACGTAGTACAACCGAGAATTTACCAGGAATTGTGGCTATGGCTAAAGCTATGCGTATGTATTTAGAAGCTGATCACCCTATGAAGGAAATTCGAGACTATTTATGGAATTTTTTAGAAAAACAACCTCAAATTAAAATTTTCTCTCCAAAAGAGGGAGTGGATCATATTCTTTGCTTTGCCTTAAAAGGAGTTCGTGGAGAAGTACTAGTGCATGCATTTGAAGAGGAAGACATTTATATTTCAACAACTTCAGCTTGTTCAAGTAAAAAATCTGATAGTTCTAGTACCTTAGTTGCTATGAATATTCCTGATTATTGGGCAACAAGTGCTGTTCGAGCAAGTTTTTCATATTTGAATACAGTGGAGGAAGCAAAACAATTTGTAGTAGTATTAGAAAAATTAATGAAAAAATTTGAATTTTTAATATAAAGGAGTGAAAAAGTGAAAGTTAGATTATTAGTAAGATATGGCGAATTATCGACTAAGGGTCGTAATAAAAAAATGTTTACGCAAAAATTAGCGAATAATATTAAAAAAGCATTGATGAATTACCCTCAAGTTCGTGTGTTTCCAGATTATGATTTTATGTACTTAGATTTAAATGGAGTTCCTCAAGAAGAAATTATTCCATTATTAAAACCAATTTTTGGTATTCAGTCATTTTCTCCTGTGTATATTTTAGAAAAAGAGATGGAGAAAGTGAAAGAGGTTGTATTGAATTTAGTTGGAAAAGAAAATCCAAATGGAAAAACCTTTAAAATTGCAACAAAGCGTAGTGACCATGAATTTGTGATGGATACGAATGAGATTAATTTATTTTTAGGAGATGCCGTATTAGAAGCCTATCCAGAAATTCGTGTTCAATTGAAACAACCGGATATTACAGTTCGTGTAGATGTTCGTCGTCAACATATTATGGTGAGTTTACAAACGATTCAAGGTGCTGGAGGTTTACCAGTTGGAACAAGTGGTAGAGTCTCCTTAATGTTATCAGGAGGAATTGATTCTCCAGTTGCAGCTTATCTTGCAATGAAGAGAGGAATGGAAGTACAATGTGTGCATTTTGCAAGTCCACCTTATACAAGTCCTCAAGCATTAGTGAAAACAAAACAATTAGCCGCAAAAGTAGCTATTTATGGGGGGAGTTTACAATTCTTTACTGTTCCATTTACAGAAATTCAAGAAGAAATTAAAAAAGCTGTCCCTGAAAATTACTTAATGACGATCATGCGTAGAATGATGCTACGAATTACAGATCAATTACGTGAGAAAAACCATGGATTAGCGATTGCAAATGGTGAATCAGTAGGACAAGTAGCTTCTCAAACATTAGAAAGCATGATTGCGATTAATGATGTTACGAATACACCAATCATACGACCAGTTGCGACAATGGATAAATTAGATATTATCGCCATTGCACAAGAAATTGATACATTTGAATTATCGATTCAGCCATTTGAAGACTGCTGTACCGTTTTTGCACCACCTAGTCCAAAAACAAAACCAAAATTAGAAAAAGCAAGAGAGTACGAAGCAAGATTGAATGTTGAAGCATTAGTAGCTAGAGCAGTAGAAAATACAGTAGTAGAAGAAATTACTCCAAACTATGTAGCAGAAGAAGTAGAAAATTCTGTTGAGATGGATGATTTGTTTTAATAGAAAAAGAGGCAGGCGGAAAACGCCTGTCTCTTTTTTCTATTATTGGAAATATTCTTTCAAAGCACTTGCGATACTTTTGGCAATATTTTCTTGATATTCCGATGACTCAATTAATTTATTATCATCCGGATTATTTAAATAACCCAATTCTAAAAGAATAGAAGGTTGTTTATTTTCACGTAATACTAAGAAGTTTTGGAATTTTGTTCCTTGGCTCTTTAAGGCTAAATTACGTGCAATATATTTATTCACAGTTTGTGCTAAGTTTTCACTAGTTGATGTAAAATAATATCCAGTTGTACCTGAGGCATTTGCAGTTGGACCGGAATCAAAGTGTAAACTAATGAAGGCATTTGCTTGTTCTCGATTACTCAATTGAGCACGATTTTCTAAACTAACACTCTTATCAGAGTCACGAGTTAGAATAACA
Organism: Granulicatella elegans; assembly: GCF_020735385.1. Lineage (NCBI taxonomy): Bacteria > Bacillati > Bacillota > Bacilli > Lactobacillales > Carnobacteriaceae > Granulicatella > Granulicatella elegans. The sequence goes on from NZ_CP085953.1 coordinate 1,426,881, forward strand.
GTTGCTCCTAAATTTTCCAATTCTTTTTTCAATAATAGAGCAGTTGTTAGCGTATGATCGGCTTCGTGTTTCTCACTAAAAGTAACAACAGCACCTGGATCATCTCCACCGTGACCTGGGTCAATGACAATCTTAGCATGTTCAATTCCTTGTGGAATTTGTGCATCAGTTTCTACTGCAGCGAAGTTTGCATTCACTAACCAATAGGGTACATAAGCTTTTTTGCCATTACCAATGGAGACTTTATAAAAATCATTTTCACGATCTTCATAATTAAAAATAGTGCCTGCATTAACAGTGCTTACTCTCTTAGAGAATAAATCAGCAGATTCATATAAAGGTGTTTCTTTTAATTTTGTTGAAATCATCTTTTTAGCATCTAAAGTTTGTGGTAATACGGCTTGTAATTTGTATAACTCATTCATATGGTCAACAGCATAGTTTAATTGATTATTGTCAACATAACCTTCTTGTCCATTATAGGATACTTTAGAAAAGTTGGACTGTTGATCATCTAATAAATAGAATGGTTGTCCGAATGGGATTGATGTCACAACTTGTGATGAGCTACTAGCTTCTTTATAAAGTGATACGGGACCACTTGAATGTCCAATCATTAAATGAGTTAATAAGACATCTTTTGTAGGCATCCATGCAACTTGTTGATGAAATTGAACTTGTAGCCATTCATCATTTACTTTATGCAGAACGAGTACGTATTCCCCTTTTTTTACTTCAGCAATAGGAAATTGTTGAGAATTAGGTTCTTGATACAATTTAACTGAAGTATCACTTTCTACAGCTGCTACTTGAGCAACTTGAGACTTGTCAAGTTTTTCATTATTTTCATTTTCATCTTCCTCTTGATGATTGGCAACTACAGTTGTTTCATTACGAGTAGAAAATGGAGCTGGATTAGCATCTATTAATGGAATAATTGAAAAACCAAAGGCAAGAAGGAAAGCACTAAAACTCATGAAATATTGAACGTTTTTATTACGCATAATTTTTTTAACGTTTTCCATAGGCGCTCCTTTTATAATCCTATTTTAATCTTGTATAAATCTTATTATACCAATTATGAAAGTGTTTGAAAAGTAAAAGATAAGCCTTAACAGTTGAGGATTTGATGTAAAATTGTTAAAAAGGGTTAATGCTTGATGAATCATCATTTGTCACGTAAAATAAAAGTGAATTGAATGAGGAGGAAGATAGATGTTATTAGGATCTCATGTTTCTATGAGTGGAAAAGAAATGATGTTATTATCTGCAAAAGAAGCAGCTAATTATAAAGCCAATACGATGATGGTGTATACTGGTGCACCTCAAAATACAAGAAGAAAACCAATTGAAGAATTAATGATTCCACAAGGGCAAGCATTTATGCAAGCAAATGGAATTGAAGAAGTAGTCGTACATGCTCCTTATATTATTAATTTAGCAAACACGACAAAAGAAGGATATTTAGATTTTGCAATTGAATTTTTAAGAGAAGAAATTCGTCGTGCGGAAGCTATCGGTGCTAAACAAGTGGTCCTTCATCCAGGTTCTCACGTTGGTGCTGGAGTTGATGTTGGTATTGCGCAAATTGTTAAAGGACTGAATGAAGTTATTGATAAAAATCAAAAAGTGCAAATTGCTCTTGAAACGATGGCAGGAAAAGGAACTGAATTAGGTCGAACTTTTGAAGAAATTGCTCGTATGATAGACGGTGTTACTTATAATGATCGATTATCTGTGACATTGGATACTTGTCATATTCATGATGCAGGGTACAACTTAAAGGAAGATTTTTCAGGAGTATTGACTGAATTTGATAAAGTGATTGGTTTAGATCGCTTAAAGGTATTGCATATTAATGATTCTAAAAATGTATGTGGAGCACACAAAGACCGTCATGCAAATTTTGGATTTGGAGAAATTGGTTTTGATGCTTTAATGCAAGTTGTATCAGAAGAAAAATTTAAAAATATTCCTAAAATTTTAGAAACTCCATATGTTGGGGAAGATAAGAAAAATCAAAAAGCCCCATATTTATATGAAATCCAAATGATTCGTCAAAATCAATTTGACCCAGATTTATTTTCAAAAATTATTAGTCAGTAATAGGAGGAAGTTTTATGCCACACAATTACGAACACGAATGTTGTCACCATAACGATAATCATAAAAAAGAATGCTGTCATCACCATGAAGTAGAGCATACGAAACATGAATGCTGTCACAATCATGGTGAAGAACATTCCCATCATAAGCATGAATGTTGTCATCACGATAAAGAAGCACATCACCATTCAAGTAAAAATGAAAAACAGCACCAACACTGTCATTGTCATCATGGGCAAATTGAAAAGGCGATTCAGTTATTAAAGCAAGCAGGATTCAAGTATACGAGTAAACGTGAGAAAATCATTGAAATTTTTAGTCACGAAGATCGTTATTTATCTGCTAAACAAGTACAACAATTATTAGAAACTGATTTTCCAAATATGAGTTATGATACCATTTATCGTAATTTATATGACTTTACCGACTTAGGTATTTTAGAAACAATGGAATGGAATGGTGAAAAATTATTCCGTTTTGGTTGCAGTCATGAAGGACATCATCATCATTTTATTTGTGAAAAATGTGGACGAACAAAAGAAATTGAATTTTGTCCAATGACTTATTTTGAAACACAATTAGAAGGGTGTGAAGTACATTCGCATCGATTTGAAGTATTTGGATTATGTGAAAAATGTGCCCATGCAGCTTCTTAACCCAGAGTCAAAATTGAAATTTTTTCCGGTAAAATTTTTAGTTTATCTAATTGACAATTGAGCAAACCTTTTCTATAATAAAAAAAGGACATTTCGTTTGTTTGGTTATTCTATTCAAAAGAAAACAGTTACTTTTAATGCTCGGAGGGAGGGAATAGGATATGTCAAAAACAGTTGTTCGTAAAAACGAATCACTTGATGATGCTCTTCGTCGCTTCAAACGTACTGTTTCAAAAACTGGTACTTTACAAGAGGCTCGTAAACGTGAGTTTTATGAAAAACCAAGTGTAAGACGTAAGAAAAAATCAGAGGCAGCTCGTAAACGTAAGTTCTAGTCAACTCTGTGTATCATATGACTAAGTAAAGGCTGGGATTTACGTCTCAGTCTTTTTCGTATTTTTAAGGAGTGAAAAACATGAGTTTAAAAGAAATATTAAATAATGATATTAAAACAGCTATGAAAGCTAAAGATAAAGAAACTTTAGCAGTATTAAGAATGATTAAAACAGCAGTTCAAGCAGCAGAAATCGATAAAAAAGAAGAATTAAATGCTGAAGAAGAATTAACGATTTTAGCACGTGAAGCAAAACAACGTCGTGAATCATTAGCAGAATTTGTGAAGGCAGGACGTGATGAATTAGTTGCTAAAACAGAAGTAGAAATCGAAATTGTAGAACGTTACTTACCAAAACAATTATCAGTAGAAGAAGTAAAAGAAGTTATTGCCACTGTAGCTGAAAAAATTGGTGCAACAACTCAAAAAGAATTTGGTAAATTAATGGGTGCTGTGATGCAAGAATTAAAAGGAAAAGCAGACGGCAATGTCATTAAAGAACAAGTAAAAGCTCATTTAGGATAATCATACTTTAATAGAGTTTTCTTTCATTCAGAATGAAAGAAATTATACCGTAGAAATTAAATTCTGCGGTATTATTTTTTGTATTAGAAAATTTCTCCACAATAAATTCATAGATAGAACTGGCTAAAATATGCTATAATAATGCTATATACAATAAATGGAGGTTAACAGTGTGGCAGAAGAAATCTATAAACAAGCGTTAGAAATCCAAGATCAACCACAACTTGTTCAATTATTTGGTTCACAGGATCAACATTTGAGATTATTGGAAGAAACGTTTGAAACACTTATTACTCATCGTGAAGAACAATTGTTAATTTCCGGTGAAGAAGAGTCTGTAAAACAAACGATAATGTTATTAGAACAACTACAAGAATTAATTGGTCGAGGAATTTCTATTTCTCAAACAGATATCGTCACAGCGATTAAAATGGCGAAAAGAGGGACATTAGATTATTTCTTAAATTTATATAATGAGGAAATTGGTCGAACATTTTCAGGCAAACCTATTCGTGCAAAAACATTTGGGCAACAACAATATATTCATGCAATTAAGAAAACGGATATGGTTTTTGGGATTGGACCTGCAGGAACTGGGAAAACTTTCGTAGCAGTTGTAATGGCAGTTCAAGCTTTGAAAAAAGGTCAAGTCAAGAAAATTATTTTAACACGACCAGCTGTTGAAGCCGGAGAAAACTTAGGATTTTTACCCGGGGATTTAAAAGAAAAGGTTGATCCATATTTACGTCCGATTTATGATGCGTTATATGCGATTTATGGAGTAGAACATACGAATCGTTTATTGGAACGAGGAGTGATAGAAGTAGCTCCACTTGCTTATATGCGTGGACGTACATTAGAAGAAGCATTTATTATTTTAGATGAAGCACAAAATACAACAAGAGCTCAAATGAAAATGTTCCTAACTCGTTTAGGATTTGGTTCAAAAATGATTATTAATGGGGATAAGACACAAGTAGACTTACCAAAAGGAAGTCATATGAGTGGTTTAGTAGATGCTGAAAATAAACTAAAAGGCATTAGCGGTATTTCTTTTGTGGAATTTGATGCATTTGATGTCGTTCGTCATCCATTAGTATCAAGTATTATTGATGCCTATTCAGATCAAGGTGAATAAGTAAGGAGTAAATGAAAAATGAGACAGAAACTACGAAAATTTCAGGAAGTTTTGGGCATTTTCTATTTGCCCTTGCTTCTTTTTGTAACATTTATTGCATTGTTAGTGATTGGGTATAGCAGTGTGAAGCCAACAACCTACACTGTTGAATTAAATCAAGTTGCTAAAGAAACAATTCGAGCGCCAAGAACTTTGGAAGATAAAGCTCAAACAGAGAAAAATCAACAAATTGCAATGGATGCTGTCAGTGATGTATTAGTGTTTGACCAAGAACGATTAACAAAACAATTAACAAATATTCAGCAATTTTTCCAAGCGATTAAATCAGTCGCTTCTAAAGCATCCGCAGAAATTATTAAAACAGATCAAAGTAATTCCTCTGAAGAATCTGTGACAAGAGTGGCAACGACTCAAGAAAGAGTTCAATATTTTAAGAAATCACTTGAAAAAGAGAATCAATCCATTCGTGAGTTTGCAATTTTCATACCGGATAAATATATTTCTCAATTATTACAAGCGAATAATGATCAATTAGCTTCTTATGAGAAGACATTGAAATCAGTTGTAGAAAAACAAATGAAAAATGCTATTAGTGAAAGTAACGTTACAAAAGCTCAAGAAGAAGCAAAGAAAACTTTATTTTATAGCGACTATTCTGATACAGAAAGAGATTTATTAGGACAATTAGTCACTGTTTCGGTTATTGTCAATAATGTGGTGGATAAAGAAGCAACTCAAAAAGCAAAAGATGCCGCTAAAGCAGCTGTAACACCTGTAAAAATTTTGCAAGGTCAGGTACTGATTCAAGAGGGGCACGTTATCTCAAATCAAGAAATTCGCCTTATTGAGTTATTTGGCTTAAGGAATGGACAACCAAACTATCATGAATTATTGAGTTATTTGATACTTTTAACAGGAATCATCGTTTTCTTAGCTGTATATTTTTATAAACCTACTGCATCTGATAAACAAAATTCTAGTGATACAGCAACAGCTTTAACTGTTTTTAGTTTGATATTTGTTGCTGGGGCATTTCTCTTGAAAATTCTTGCTTTAGTACAACAAAGAGGAGTAGAACATATTGGATTAGTATTCCCAATTGCTGGTTTTATTTATCTGTTGTATCGATTAACAAAAAGTTTAAGATTAACGATTTTTTCAATTGTATTAATGCCAATTTTTTCATGGTATTATTTTTCTCAGCCAACGAATAGTTTGCACTTAATTTTAACAACAGTATTTCTTTCAATGATTGCATGGATTGGAATATTAAACGAAAACTTATGGCAAAATCAATCATGGATGAAACGATTTATGAAATATTTGTTTTATCCTGTGTTATTAGGAATTCCATTTGTATTTTATAGTAATTATGAATTTCAAACGCAACAAACGATGTTCGTCTTTCTATTTTTAGGATTAAGTGGATTTTTATCATTTCTAATACCAGTCATTTTAATGCCGTATTTAGCGTATGTATTTGAAGATAGTTCAGTATTATTATGGGCGGAATTATCGAATCCAAATCAGCCGTTATTAAAAGACCTAATTACTCAGGCTCCTGGAACGTATCACCATAGTTTAATGGTGGCAAATATTTCTGCAAACTGTGTAGAAGCAATTGGTGGCGACTCTCAATTAGCCAGAGTAGCCTGTTATTATCATGACATTGGAAAGTTAGAACATCCATTTTTCTTTATTGAGAACTTAGCAGGGCATATGGAATCACCTCATAAACAGTTAAAAGCTGAAGAATCTGCTCAGATTATTTTTAATCATGTGACAAAAGGGGTCGAAATTTTAACACAACATCAATTCCCTCAAGCAGTCATTGATATATGTGCGCAACATCATGGAACAACATTGATGAAATATTTCTATGCTGAAGCATTGAAAAATAATCCGGATGTGAAAGAGGAAGACTTCCGTTATCCAGGACCAAAACCTCAAACAAAAGAGGCAGCAATTATTAATATCGTGGATAGTGCAGAAGCAGCTACTCGTGCGATGAAAGAACCTACCTTAGAAAAGGTAGAAGCGTTAGTTCATTCGATTATTATGAATCGACTAGAAGATGAACAATTTATAGAATGTGATATTACGATGAAAGAAATTGCAATTGTAGAAAAAATGATTGTTACTTCTTTAAATGGAACTTTCCATTCAAGAATTGAATATCCTACAATCAAAAAACAAGAAACAAAGTAGAAAGGAAATATTATGTTTATTGAATTAATAGACGAAACCGAAGTAGTTAAAGAAGAATATCAAAAATTAGTAGAAGATGTCGTGTCATTTGCGAGTGACTATTTACATTATCCAGAAAATCGTGAATGCTGTATTTCATTTGTTTCAAGTGAAAGAATTCGTGAGATTAATCGAGATTTTAGAAATATTGATAAAGTAACGGATGTCATTAGTTTTGCTTTAGATGATGAAGATGAAGATATGGATCCAATTAAAAACTTTATGGCTTCAGACGAAAATTTTGTGACTTCCATCGGGGATATTATTATCTCAGTAGATCGTGCAAAGGAACAAGCAGAAGAATATGGGCATAGTTTAGAACGTGAATTAGGTTTCTTAGCTTTACATGGCTTTTTACATTTAAATGGTTATGATCATCAAACAGAAGAAGAAGAAAAAGAAATGACAGGCTTGCAAACAGAAATTTTAACAGCCTATGGTTTAACAAGAAATGCATAAACAAGTTGGAAAAAATCATCATTTCAAACAATCATTGCAACATGCTATTAATGGGATTCAAACGGTATTTCAAGATGAGAGAAATTTCAGATTCGATGTTGCAGCAGCTATTTTAGTGGTAATACTAGGAGTCTTATTAAAAATTGAAAGACTAGAATGGTATTGGATTATATTTTGTATCTTTTTAATGTTTATTTTAGAAATGTTAAATACCGTTGTAGAACAATTAGTCGATTTAATGGTAGAACATAACTATTATTTAGCTGCTAAAAAAGCAAAAGATGTAGCTGCAGGCGTTGTATTAATGGGATCTATTTTTGTTCTCTTAATGGCTTCTGTAATTTTTATTCCAAAGATTTTACAAATATTTTTATAAGGAGAGTCATATGTCAAAACAATTTAAATCAGGTTTTGTAGCAATTGTTGGTAGACCAAATGTAGGAAAATCTACTTTTATGAATTATGTATTAGGGCAAAAAATTGCGATTATGTCGGATAAAGCTCAAACAACACGTAACAAAATTCAAGGGGTTTATACAAATAAAGATTGTCAAATCGTCTTTTTAGATACTCCAGGAATTCATAAACCAAAGCATGAACTAGGAAACTTTATGGTGGAGAGTGCTTATTCTGCATTAAAAGAAGTGGATGCTGTATTATTTATGGTGAATGCTGCAGAAAAAAGAGGTCCTGGTGATGATTTCATTATTGAAAAATTAAAGAAAATTAAAACACCTGTATTTTTAGTGTTAAATAAAATTGATTTAATTTCTCCAGATGAATTATTAGACCGAGTTGAATCGTATCAAGAAACGATTCCATTTGCTGGAATTATTCCAATTTCAGTTTTACAAGGAAATAATGTTCAAGAATTGATGACAACTTTAACAAATCATTTACCAGAAGGTCCTCAATATTATCCAAGTGATCAAATTACAGATCATCCTGAATACTTCGTTGTATCTGAGTTAATTCGTGAGAAAATCTTACATTTAACAAAAGAAGAAATTCCTCACTCAGTAGCCGTTACTGTAGATAAAATGCAAAAAGATGAGTATGATAAAGTACATGTTTATGCCAATATTATTGTGGAACGTCCAACCCAAAAAGGAATTATCATCGGTAAAGGTGGTAAATTACTGAAAGAAATTGGTGTTAGAGCAAGAAAAGATATCGAACAATTACTAGGAAATAAAGTATATTTAGAATTATGGGTTAAAGTAGAAAAAGATTGGCGTAAGAAAAAAAGCCACTTACAAGACTTTGGCTATCGTACAACAGACTATAAAGATTAAGGTGAATTTATGGAATACTTTCAAAAGTTTACCGGCATTGTTTTATTCCGACAAGAATATAAAGAACATGATATGATTGTTAAGATTTTCTCTCGAGAGTTTGGGAAGCAAATGTTCTTTGTAAGAAATTTACAACGCTCGAGCCATCCTTTATCTGCAGCAACGTTACCATTTACGAGAGCTGTTTTTATCGGAACCATTCATCAAAATGGCTTTAGTTTTATAAGGGAATGCCTTGAAGTACAAAACCATCGACGTATTTATGAACAAATTGAAGTTCAAGCGGTTATGACGTATATGATGCAATTAGTCGATGCTGTGATGGAAGATCGTATCGTAAATACAGAGTTGTATGATTTATTAGAAAATTGCATTCGTGCAGTAGAAAATGATTTAGATCCATTTATTTTAATGCATTATTTTGAATTGAAAATGTTAAAATATTTTGGGGTTGCGTTTCAATGGCAACAGTGTTGTTTTTGCGAAGAGTCGGTCGGACCATTTGATATTTCGTTGAAACATCATGGATTATTCTGTTCGAAACATTTTGAGAAAGATGAAAAGAGATTACAGTTAAATCCAAAAGCTGTTCATATTGCCAGAATTCTTGTTGCTATGAAATCTCCCTTGCGAATTCAATCATTGAGTCTATCTTCAGAAACAAAAGCTGATTTAAAAAGGTTATGCGATTCATTGATGGATGAATATGTAGGGATTCGATTGAAAGGTAAAAAATTTATTGACAAAATGGAAGATTGGCAACAACAATTACAAATTCGTCGAAATAAAACAGAAGAAAAATGAAATGACTAACAAAGGAGAAGGGCGATAGAATAAAAATCTATCCTCTTTTTTTGTGCACAATTAATCTAGTTTTCTCAGTAGATTATTAGAATTTATACCGTTTTCGTGATACACTAATTAGGATGAAATAAAACGGAGGTATGAGATGTACGAGTATTTAAAAGGAGAATTAGTGGTAGTTCAGCCAACCTATATTGTCGTAGAAAATTATGGAATTGGGTATCAAATTATGTTTGCCAATCCTTATCGTATCCAATCAAAATTGAATGAAGTCATTCGAGTAGAGCTTCAACAAATTGTTCGAGAAGATTCAATTACATTGTATGGTTTTTTAAGTGATGAAGAAAAAGAATTATTCCAAAAATTAATTAGTGTTTCTGGAATTGGACCTAAAAGTGCAGTATCCATTTTAGCAAATGATGATGTGAATGGTTTTATTCAAGCAGTAGAATCAGGCAATATTACATATTTAACAAAATTTCCGGGAGTGGGTAAGAAAACTGCTCAACAAATTGTATTAGATTTAAAAGGAAAATTCACGAATATTGTTGTGGAAGAAGTAGCTACTCCAAAAGTAGAGACAACAACTGGGGTTAAACACTTAGAAGAAGCAAGAGAAGCATTATTAGGATTAGGATATTCTACCAAAGAAATTACAAAAGTTTGGAAAGAGTTAGAAACAGCAGCTCCTCAAACAACGCAAGAAGCATTATCCATTGCCTTTAAATTATTGATGAAATAGAAAGGAAGACTTGTGTGGAAAAACATCGATTTGTAGATGGTAGTCCCTTAGATGAACAAGAAGTGTCAACGGAATTATCATTACGACCGCAAAATTTACAACAATATATTGGTCAGCAAAAAGTAAAAGAAGAGTTATCCATTTATATTCAAGCAGCTCGTAGCAGGCAAGAAGCTTTGGATCATGTCTTATTATATGGCCCCCCTGGATTAGGGAAGACGACTCTAGCAATGGTGATTGCTAATGAATTAGAAGTAGGAATTAAAACAACGAGTGGACCAGCCATTGAACGACCTGGAGATTTAGTCGCTTTATTAAATGATTTAAATGCTGGAGATGTATTGTTTATTGATGAAATTCATCGATTACCTCGTGTAGTAGAAGAAATGCTCTACTCTGCAATGGAAGATTTCTTTGTGGATATTGTGGTAGGACAAGGACCCACGGCTCATCCCGTTCATTTTCCATTACCTCCTTTCACTTTAGTGGGAGCAACAACTCGTGCGGGTGCCTTATCTGCTCCATTAAGGGATCGTTTTGGAATTGTGTCCCATATGGAATATTATGATGAACAATCATTAACAGAAATTGTGAAGCGAACAGCTAGTGTATTTGAAAGTGAGATTCATGAAGAAGCAGCTCGAGAGGTTGCTCTTCGGTCAAGAGGAACGCCTCGTATTGCCAATCGATTATTAAAACGTGTGCGTGATTTTTCTCAAGTATATGAAGAAGGTGCCATTTCAAAAGAAATTACGCAAAAAGCGCTCAAAGTCCTTCAAGTAGATGAAAAAGGATTAGATGCGATTGATCGTAAATTATTAAATGCGATGATTGATTTATATGATGGTGGGCCAGTAGGATTAGGAGCGATTGCTGCCAATATTTCTGAAGATGCTGAAACAATCGAAGATATGTATGAACCGTATTTATTACAAATTGGATTTATGAAGCGAACTTCAAGAGGAAGAATGGTAACACCAGAAGCTTATGTTCATTTGAACAGAAGATATTAGATAGAAAGATGGAATAAGAATGAATTATACAACTCAAGATTTTGATTTTGAATTACCAGAAGAACTGATTGCTCAAACACCGTTGAAAGATCGGACTTCATCACGTTTATTAGTCGTTAATAAAACAGAACATAGTGTCATAGATAAACATTTTTCTGAAATTATCGATTATTTAGAAGAAGGTGATACATTAGTTGTCAATAATACGAGAGTATTGCCAGCGAGATTATATGGTGAAAAAGAGGGAACAGGCGCTCATATTGAAGTGCTACTATTGCACAATACGCATGGAGATTGTTGGGAAACTCTTGTAAAGCCAGCTAAAAGAATGAAAGTCGGAACAGTTGTATCCTTTGGTGATGGACGATTAAAGGCAACTGTGACAGAAGAATTAGAGCAAGGTGGAAGAATGATTGAATTTCAATACGATGGAGTATTTTTAGAAATTTTAGAATCATTAGGTGAAATGCCTTTACCACCGTATATCAAAGAACGATTAGAAGATCAAGAACGTTATCAAACAGTTTATGCAAAAGAAAATGGTTCTGCAGCTGCTCCAACAGCAGGGTTACATTTTACAAATGAATTAATGGAAAAAATTCAACAAAAAGGCATTCAAATTGTTCCGATTACCTTACATGTTGGATTAGGCACCTTTAGACCTGTTTCTGTAGATCACTTAGAAGACCATAAAATGCATTCGGAATATTATCATATTTCAAAAGAAACAGCAGAGGTCATTGCAGAAACAAAGAAAAATGGAAAACGAGTGATTGCGGTTGGGACTACTTCGATTCGTACATTAGAAACAGTAGGGTCCGCTAATCATGGAGAAATTGTTCCAAGTAGTGGATGGACAGATATTTTCATTTCCCCAGGATATGAATTTAAAGTAGTGGATGCTTTTATTACGAATTTCCATTTGCCGAAATCAACATTAGTGATGTTAGTGAGCGCTTATTTAGGGCGTGACTTTACATTAGAAGCTTATCATCATGCTATTCGTGAACGTTATCGTTTCTTTAGTTTTGGAGATGCTATGTTTGTTCATCGTTAAATCTATGATGAAAAATGGAGATGAGAACCGTGTCTTTTGAACAGTTAAAAGAACAAATTATGCAGGATGAAGAAAATCATGTCTTTACAGAACAAGGAATTGAACCATTATTTTGGATTCCGGAAACAGCTAAAATTTTAATTATTGGTCAAGCACCAGGATTGAAAGCTCAAGAAAGTCGTAAATTTTTCCTAGATAAAAGTGGAGACCGTTTAAGAGAATGGCTTGGAATTGATGAAATGCTATTTTACGAATCAGGATTATTTGCAGTGGTTCCAATGGATTTTTACTATCCTGGAAAAGGAAAAAGTGGAGATAAACCACCTCGAAAAGGATTTGCATCAAAATGGCATCCATTAGTTTTACCATTATTGAAACAAGTCGAGTGCATCCTGTTAGTTGGATCATATGCACAAAACTATTATCTAAAAGAAACGAAAAAAGAAAATGTAACTGAAACTGTAAGAAATTACTCTGAATACTTGCCAAACTATTTTCCATTGGTACATCCTTCCCCTTTAAATATAAGGTGGATGAAGAAAAATCCATGGTTTGAAGAAGAAGTATTACCAGAATTAAAAATGATTGTAAAAAATATAATAAAAAAGGAGAATGAATGATGTTTATTACACGACACAATGCCCCATATGAATTAAAAGGAGAATTACCAATAGTAGGAGAAAAAGCTCCTCACTTTTCATTAGAATGTATTCATGGAGAAATAAAAACTCCAGAATCATTTGCTGGAAGAGTAACGTTAATCAGCGTTGTTCCAGATATTAATACTCGAGTTTGCGATATTCAAACAAAATCCTTCCATAAAAAAATGAAAGAACATCCAAGTATTCAATTAGTGACGATTAGTAAAAATAACAAAGACGAATTTAAAAATTGGTGTTCGGCAAATGATGTTGCTATGGAAATGTTATGTGATGTTGATTTTACATTTGGAGAAGCATATGGTATTTATGTTCCTGAATTAAGCGTAGACCAACGTTCGATTTTTGTACTCGATCAAAATGGAACAATTGTTTATCAAGAAATTGTTCAAGAAATGACAGATGAACCAAATTACGATGAAGCCATTCGAGTAGCATTAACTCACTTATAAAAGGGGGAGAAATAATGGAAAACGTTAGTTTATTTCCACCAATTGAACCTTTTAATGAGTTTTACTTAGAAGTTTCTTCAGCACATCAACTATTTGTGATGGAATCAGGAAATCCAAGTGGAAAGCCGGTCATTATTGTTCATGGTGGACCAGGAGGAGGTTCAAGTCCGGTAACCCGTCAATTGTTTAATCCGGAGGTTTACCGTATGATTCAATTTGACCAACGTGGTTGCGGGAAAAGTGTACCGTTTCTTTCATTAGAGGAGAATACCACGCAACATTTAGTTTCTGATATGGAGAAAATCCGTGAAAAGCTTGGAATTGAAAAATGGATTGTGTTCGGTGGAAGTTGGGGGACGACTTTATCTCTTCATTATGCCATCCAATATCCAGAAAGAGTTATGGGATTAATTCTACGTGGGATTTTCTTAGGGAGACAAGAAGATACTGATTGGTTGTACCAAAAAGGAGCTAGTGATTTCTTCCCAGATCAATTTGCGCCTTATTTGAACCATATTCCAGTTGAAGAACAAGATGATTTAGTAACAGCTTATTATAAAAGGTTAACTAGTGATGATGCGTCTATCCGTTTAGAAGCTGCTCGTCAATGGGCTAGATGGGAAGGTGGCATTGTTACCTTATTACCTAGAAAAACTATTGGTGAGGAATCAGACGAAGATATGCTTGCGATAGCCATTATGGAATGTCATTATTTCTACCATCATTGCTTTGTAGAAGATGATAATTATATTCTTAATCATGCAGATTCATTAAAAGGTATTCCAATTAAAATTGTTCATGGTAGATATGATGTCGATTGCCGTCCAAGTGGGGCATATGATTTACATCAAAAATTGCCACATGCTGAATTAGTCATTTCTACTGCTGCAGGACATGCACAAATGGAACCATCAACGGTCAAAGAATTAATGAGATTTGCAAGGGAGTTTGAATAATTTTCTTTGGAAGTTATTTCTGTATACTGATACAACATTAGGGGATAGTTTAAAATTTTGCTGAATTGTTTGATATGAATGACAGATAACGCTGGTAATAAAGTAAGCTATTTGATATACTATATTTATATATATAAAGATGAAAGAAGTTGACACACAATGAAAAGTATGTACACAATTTTTAGACAGACAGACAGACAGAACTAGCCTTCTGCTTATTTGATAGTATCAATTTTTAATTAGCGATAGTATACACTATCGTCATTTTTTATTAAAAGCAATTATAATAAACTAAGCAAAGTGAGGTAATTGAGGTAATTATGGTTAAAAGAAAGAGAAAATTTAAATTACTTGTATCTATCATATTGGTGTCACTGCTATTTTTAGGGCATCTGGTTTCAGGATATACAACATTTGCAGACAATCAAGGTGAAAACAATTCTGAGGATAACGAATACAGTCTTAATCTCAGATTGTTTCGTCCTGATTTTTCTAATTTTGAAAGCATATTTGCAACATACACAAATTATTGGATGCATGACCCTGAACAAAAGGTTTTTGACCAAGATGAATGGGCATTAAAAGATTTTCTTGTTGAACATGAGCTTCATATAGAGGGAGAAGCAAATACAGTTGTAAAAAATATGACATATACGGCAGAGATCTACAACTGGGATGGAAATATATCCTTTGAAGATATAAAGATTCCATACAACAAGGTAGAAGTAGAATATTATAATAAAGATGACGGAAATCCGGTGGAGCCATATCTACTTCATTATGATTTATATCTTAAAAAAGCCGATGGAAAAATGATCCTGAAAATTCCAAGACTTGCACCAAAGGCAACATATACAGGTTCAATCGAAGATGTAAAATTGATTATTGTAAAAGAAATTAAAATTGGCGAAGCTGATCCTGAAAGGAACAATGTATATTTAGATGGTGTTTCAGGCGATGATAGCTTAGATGGGAAATTGGGCAGAGCTGTCAAATCTTTTGCTCGAGCAAAGGAAATAGCTACTAACAATCAGAAAATAAAGAGAATTATTGTAATTGGTACTACTCGTATAGAAGGTGAAGTATCATTAGCAGGAACGAATGCAAAGATACTCAGAGGAAAAGATTTTAATGATTATTTGTTCCGTGTAGAGTCTGGAAAAGAAGCCACACTATCGGATATTGCAGTTGATGGCAATGGAGAAAATAATAAAACAATTGAAAAATCTCTTGTTGAGGTGAATAGTAAAGCAATATTAAATATTAATGATGGCTCAGTTTTAAAGAATAATCAAATCAAAGCTATCGAAGATACTGCAACGATAGGGGGTGCTATTTATGCGTCATCTGCAACCATAAATATGACGGGTGGAAGCGTTGAAAACAATCAAGCGACATATGGCGGAGGAATTTATTTAGATAGTTCCACAATGAATTTTTCTGGTGGAACTGTTCAAAATAATAAATCCGATTTAGTTATAGATAGAAGTGTTTCACCTACTCAATATTATTCAGCTGGTGGTGGAATACTTGCAAATGAGGGATCTACTATAAATATGTCTACCGATGCAAAAGTATTAAATAACTATGCACAAGAAATTGGTGGTGGAATCAGCTTAGGTTCTAACCAATGGGGTGCTACAAATGTTCTAAAAATGAGTGGTGGAACAATTGATGGCAATATAGCGGGTTCAGCTGGTGGTGGAATTTTTGTTCAAGCAAAGTATTTTAGTGGTGGTGCTTCTAAAGCATATATTGATGGAGGTAAAATTACCAATAATGAGATGGATGCAAGTGGATATACTGAAAAAATGTTTGGCGGTGGTAGAATCTATGTAAATGGTGCGAATAATAATTATAATGTTCAAGGTGCTAATGGTGAGCTTTACCTAAAGAATGTTGTAATCACTGATAATGAATCCATAGAAGAAGGCGCTGGATATGCTTCATGCCCAATATCAAAAACTAAAATTTATGTGACAAATGGTGCTGCTATCTACGGCAATAAAACGACTTCAAATGTTAATGAAATCTATATATTATGTATGAAAAATCTATGGCTTCATGGTGGTAATCCTGAATATGATATTTCCAAAAGGATGTTAGGAGGAGTACCATACAACTGGAAAAATGAGGATAATTCTCCTTTAGATGAAAGTAAGCATAAGGGCATTTTAAGTAAGGATGGAGAATATCTAGGTTTACACACAGATGAGAAAGGTAATGAATTAACTGCAAATCTCAAAAAAGTATTAATTAGTGGTAACAAATCAAAAACTAAAGGTGGTGGTATTGGTAGCAATGGTACTGTTACTATAGGTACAGAAGAAACGACAAGTGTATCGGTAGAAAAGAAATGGATAGAGGATAATAACGTTGATCAAAAGCACCCGGAATCAGTTACGGTTAAATTAATTGCCAATATCGAAAATAAAGAATATGAAATCGAAAGCAGACAATTAAGTGAAGAAAATAATTGGAAAACAACTTTTACTGATTTACCTACTAAAGCAGGTGAAAAAGATATAATTTACTCTATAAAGGAAGTTAAAGTAGATGGGTATACTGGGAAAATCACAGGAACAGCTAAAGATGGATTTGTAGTAACAAATACAAGAGAAGTAGAAAAAGTATTCGTTGAAGGTGCTAAGACTTGGAACGATAAAAACAATCAAGACGGAAAGAGACCAACAGAAATCACAATCAATCTGTTAAAGAACGGAACTAAAGTGGCTACAAAGAAAGTTACCGAAAAAGATGGCTGGAAATGGAAATTTGAAAATCTTGACAAATATGAAAATGGGGAATTGATCAACTACACAATCGTAGAAGAAAAGGTAGAAGGTTATACAACAGAAGTAGAAGGATATAATGTTAAGAACTCATACACACCAAGAAAGACAAGTATACAGGTAACAAAGGCTTGGAAAGATGGAAATAACCAAGATAAGAAGAGACCTGATAGTGTAACAATAGAATTACTAGCAGACGGAAAAGAAACAGGAAAGAAAGTTGTATTAACAAAAGATAATAACTGGACAGGAAGTTTCACAGACCTTGATGAATACAAAGACGGAAAGAAAATAGTATATACAGTTAAGGAAAAAGCTGTAGGAAATGGTTATGTAAGTGTTGTTACAGGAACAGCTAAAGATGGATTTGTAGTAACAAATACAAGAGAAGTAGAAAAAGTATCCGTTGAAGGTGCTAAGACTTGGAACGATAAAAACAATCAAGACGGAAAGAGACCAACAGAAATCACAATCAATCTATTAAAGAACGGAACAAAAGTAGCTACAAAGAAAGTTACGGAAAAAGATGGCTGGAAATGGAAGTTTGAAAATCTTGACAAATATGAAAATGGGGAATTGATCAACTACACAATCGTAGAAGAAAAGGTAGAAGGTTATACAACAGAAGTAGAAGGATATAATGTTAAGAACTCATACACACCAGGAAAGACAAGTATACAGGTAACAAAGGCTTGGAAAGATGGAAATAACCAAGACGGAAAGAGACCTGATAGTGTAACAATAGAATTACTAGCAGACGGAAAAGAAACAGGAAAGAAAGTTGTATTAACAAAAGATAATAACTGGACAGGAACTTTCACAGACCTTGATGAATACAAGGCAGGCAAAAAGATTGAATATACAGTCAAGGAAGAAGCTGTAGGAAATGGTTATACAAGTGTTGTTACAGGAACAGCTAAAGATGGATTTGTAGTAACTAATGTTAGAACACCAAATGTACCGCCTGAAAAACCAAATAAAGAATTACCAAAAACAGGAGATGGAATGAATTCATCTTTATATGGGGGGCTTATGTTAACATCAGGTTCTTTGCTGTTACTTATTGGATATATACGCAAAAAATATATAAAGTAGCAATAACTATTAAATAAAACACATTATCTGAGGGGCGACTATATGTAAAATAAAAACCACTAGTTCTGTACTGCACCCCAAAAGTTAGACATGAAAAATCTAACTTTTGGGGTGTTTTTTAATGAAATTAACTTATGAAGATAAAATAGAAATTTATCAACTAAGAAAACAAGGTGAAAGTTTAAAGAATCTTTCAAAGAAATACGATATTGCCGATTCTAATATTAAATACTTAGTTCGATTGATTGATCAATATGGAATAGAAATTGTTAAAAAAGAAAAAAATCGTTACTATTCACCAAAACTAAAGCAGGAAATAATGAATAAAGTTCTTTTAGAAGGTCGTTCACAAACAAGTGTGGCTATTGATTATGCACTTCCTAATCGTTCCCTACTTTCAAATTGGCTAGCACAATATAAGAAAAATGGGTATACTATTGTTGAGAAAACAAGAGGGAGACCAAATTCAATGGGACGTAAGCCAAAGAAAAAATTAGAAGAAATGACAGAATTAGAACATCTTGAATTAGAAAATCTATACTTAAAGGCGGAAATTGCTGTTCTAAAAAAGTTGAGGGAACTACGATTGAAGGAGGAAAAAGAGAAAGAAGAAAAACTGAAATTGTTCAAGAATTAATCAATGAATTTCCATTGGATATTCTTCTTAAAGTAATTAATTTAGCTCGTTCAACGTACTATTACCATTTAAAACAAATGAACCAACCGGATAAGGATCAACAGCTTAAAGATGAAATACAAGATATTTTTACAGAACATAAGGAAAACTATGGTTACCGTAGAATTCATTTAGAATTAAGAAATCGTGGCTTTAAAGTGAATCATAAGAAGGTACAACGCTTAATGAAAGCACTTGGTTTAATTGCCCGTATTCGTCGTAAACGCAAATATTATTCATACCAAGGAGATGTTGGAAAGAAATCAGATAATCTGATTCAACGTGATTTTGAAGGATCTAAACCAATGGAAAAATGTTACACAGATGTAACGGAGTTTGCCATTCCAAGTAGTGAACAGAAACTATATTTATCACCAGTCTTAGATGGATTTAACAGTGAAATTATTGCGTTCAATCTTTCTCGTTCACCTAACTTACATCAACTAAAGGCAATGTTAAACGAGGCATTTACAGATGAAAAATACAAAAATACTATTCTCCACAGTGACCAAGGTTGGCAATACCAGCATGATTCTTATCATCGATTTTTAGAAAGTAAAGATATAAAGCCGTCTATGTCACGTAAGGGGAACAGTGCAGATAATGGTATGATGGAATCTTTCTTTGGTATTTTGAAATCAGAAATGTTTTATGGATTTGAAAAAGAATTTAAGTCTCTTGAGGAATTAGAGAAAGCTATTATCGATTATATTGATTATTACAACAACAAACGTATAAAAATTAAACTGGATGGACTAAGTCCTGTAAATTACAGAATAACTCATTCAAACTCTGCTCGTATTGCTTAACTAGTAAATCTAATTGAAAGTTTAATAATATTTCCAAGAAAAAACGCGCCAAAAATTTTGGCGCGAACCCCCTAGGGGGTTATTCATACATTTTGTTTTATTAATCAAAAAGAGACGACTTAAGTCGTCTCAAAAAAGTCTAACTTTTTGGGGTCACTTCATTCAACTAGTGGTTTTTATTAATACTTATTTATAGACTTTTTATCATACTCTCTTGGGGAGAGTGTATAAACGGCCTCTCTCAACATATTTTTTATATTAAAAATTGCACTGATTACTCAAATACACAATAATTAATGAAGCGATAAAAATGAAAACAACCAGCTTAATTGCTGAAGAGAACTTTTGTGTATGTATCAACTGTTTTGAAACTTCATTCAAGCATCGATATTAAAAGAATCAACTCTTAGAAGTCGATTTTTTTAGTGGGTGCATGTGCAATTTCTATCGTGTAATTGTATCAATTTTATAGTTGCAATGAACCATTTTCGGTGTGAATTGTTCGAAGATATCTTGACATTTTCATTTTGTTTTCTTTTTTGTACACGTAATTGTTTCTTCTTCAGTTTCCTCTTCTGACGTTTCTTGTTGAGACATTTCTTCTTCCGAATCAAACAAACTCATTTGATTTGGATGTACTGTCATTTTTTTCTGAAGATTTACCGAACAGTTTTTTAAAAATTCTAATTCTTAGTTTTAGGATAGGTGTATGTTTTTTCCTCTTTTGTGTTTTTTGATGAACGTTTAGTGGCACAATTTGTTTTGTCATTTTACTTCCTCCATTTCTACTGCTATAGAAGAAGTTACGAACCGATGATAGACACCTTGTTATAGGACGCTTATGTTCGATACGGAAGTTTCTTTTGATGTTTTGGTTAAAATTTTAATGAAACAACAATTGTTCTAGTTCACGTCGTTGTACTTTCATGGTTGCTGTTCTTGGGATTTTTTCGTATTCCATCATAATTGGCTCATTTAGATGAGGTAAGTTTTCAATAGCTTTAAACCATAATTCATCTTGGAAGAGTTCTCCATCGGCAATAGCTACAATTGGTTGAGGATAGCCCTGATTATCACGAATAATGACGACTTCTTCTAGGAAGGGTAGATGGTCTAGTAAATAATCTTCAATAGCTAGTGTACTTTCCAAAGTTTCTACTAGGTCTACTTGACGGTCATGAAGGAGTAATTCACCTTTATCATTGATAAGCCCGTAATCACCAGTATCCCACCATTCATCATATACATTTTCTTGGAATCGAGCATCTTCTTTAAAGTACGTTAACGCTCGTCCTTTAGAATATAATTGAATGTTTCCTGGTGTATTCGCTGGTAGAAGTGTTCCGTCATTTGTTGCAATTCTTGCTTTTGTAAAATGTTCAAATCCAATCCCCATATTTCGGATATTGATTGCTGGTAATGATTCTAATGTGTGTTTACGAACGATTGCAGGTCCGCATTCACTTTGTCCATATATTTGTAAATAAATACCATTTTTCTCACGATTCGTTTTTAAGAAAGTAGCCATCGTTTTTTTATTAATCGCATCAAATGTCGAGTGATAATAGCGAGTATGTTCAAATAAGTCTGGGCGATTTTTAGCCAATGTAGCCCATTGAACAAAATTATTCGGATGTGTTTCAATTCCAATTGGTTGGTATTGTTGCAGTAAATGCTCGATATTTTGAATACTAGGATCTTTAATCGCTAAATAAGGAAATCCTAAACTCATTAAAGAAGACATTCCAATATTAAAACGAGAGTGTACTGGAGAAATATGGAATGCTAGCAATCCTTTTTCTTCCATTTTTGAAAAAATACTTTTTTGGAAAGCAGTTCTCCATCCCATGCTATTAGCAGAGTGTGCAATTAGTTTAGGAATACCGGTTGTACCAGAAGTGTGTGTCATATAACTAATTTCATTTGGATTAAGAGAAACGAAAGGGGTAATGGTTTCAGTTTGTTCTTGGATATCTTGTATAGAAAGAGCCTTCGCTTTATTCTTTTCTTGTAAAAGCATCACTTTCTCTGCTGTTTCATCATCATAAATTAACCAAGCATCTTCTAATCGGTCGAAAAATGTATCGATAATGGGAGTAGGAAGATGAGCAGAAGTCATGACAGGAATAGCTCCTAAATAAGAGATTGCACAAGCTAACCAATATGTATCGACAGCAGAAGATTTGTATACCATTACCTTTTCTGTTGCTTTAATTCCTAAACTAACTAATTGGAAGGCACGTTTTTGAATGAATTTCAAACTTTCTTGATACGTAGTTTTTAATCCAATTTCAGGAAAAGCAGATAACATTTCATCAATATAAATTTTTTTATCTGGAAAATTAGAACAAGCTTTTTCATAATTTTTGTATAAGTGTAAAGGTTCATGTTCGTATATATTAGGCATAATAACTTCCTTTCAAAAATAGTCTTTATCCAGTATACAGGAGAGATATAAAATTTGCAAAAAAATTTAAGCATAGCAGTATGCAAACGCTTTAATTTTTGGTAAAATATATTTATGCAACCGGTTTAATACTGGTACGAATAGGAGTTGATAAATGTGCAAATAAAAAACGAAGCAATGCTGATTACTTATTCAGATAGCTTAGGGAAAAACATGAAGGATCTAAAATTTGTTTTAGAAACTTACTTTAAAGAATCAATTGGAGGAGTACATTTACTTCCATTTTTTCCTTCAACAGGTGATAGAGGATTTGCACCAAGTGATTATACGACAGTTGATCCAGACTTAGGAAGCTGGGAAGATGTCGATGCATTAGGAGAGCAATATTACTTAATGTTTGATTTTATGATTAATCATATTTCTCGTGAATCAAAATTTTTTCAAGATTTCAAAAAGAATCATGAAAATTCTCCTTATAAAGATATGTTTATTCGTGTGCATGAATTTTTCCCACCAGGACGTCCAACACAAGAAGATATTGATTTAATTTATAAGAGAAAAGATAAAGCGCCTTTCCAAACAGTTCATTTCGAAGATGGTACAACAGAAGAAGTATGGAATACATTTGGCGAAGAACAAATTGATTTAGATGTCAAAAAAGAAATTGTAAAAGCATTTATTCGTGAAACGATTAAAGATATGGCAAGTCACGGATGTTCTTTAATTCGTTTAGATGCTTTTGCCTATGCTGTGAAAAAATTAGATACAAATGATTTCTTTGTAGAGCCTGAAATTTGGGATTTATTAGATGAAGTACGTGCAGAAGCTGCTAAATATCAAGTAGAATTATTACCTGAAATTCATGAACATTATTCGATTCAAATGAAAATTGCAAATCATGATTATTTCGTTTATGATTTTGCATTACCAATGGTTGTGTTATATTCACTTTATAGTGGGAAATCAAATCGCTTAGCTAATTGGTTAAAAATGAGTCCAATGAAACAATTTACAACATTAGATACACATGATGGCATTGGTGTTGTAGATGCAAGAGATTTATTAACAGATGAAGAATTAGATTATACTTCAGAACAATTGTATAAAGTTGGTGCGAATGTTAAGAGAGTGTATTCTAGTGAGAAATATAATAACTTGGATATTTATCAAATTAATAGTACTTACTATAGTGCATTAGGAAATGATGATGCCAGTTATTTATTATCAAGAATTTTACAATGCTTTGCTCCAGGAATTCCTCAAATTTATTATGTAGGATTATTAGCTGGAGAAAATGATATTGAACTTCTTGAAGCAACAAAAGAAGGACGTAATATTAATCGTCATTACTATACGTTAGAAGAAATTGAAAAAGAAGTTGAACGACCAGTTGTTAAACAATTAATATCATTATTACGCTTTAGAAATACTTCAAAAGCATTTGATTTGGAAGGGAAAATTGAAATTTCAACTCCAGATGAATCAACGATTGAAATTGTTCGTACAAGTGCTGATCAACAAACGAAAGCTCGTCTAGTAGCAAACTTAACAACAAAAGAATTTACGATTGAAGAAAATGGTGTAACCATTCAATTGTAAAATAGCAGTTATAAAAATCTGTTTTCAATCTTAATGAAATAATTTTCTTTTAAAAAAATTGTTTTCTCCTATTTACAAAATGAAGAAAATAGGTTATTATAATTATGTGATAAAAATAACAAGCAACGGAGGAAATCACAGTGACTGAAGAGAAAAAAGTAGTAGACTCTCAAAAAGAAGTGAATGAATTAGTAGAGAAAGGGCTAGTAGCTTTAGAACAATTTAGATTGCTCAACCAAGAACAAGTTGACTATATTGTAGCTAAAGCATCAGTAGCAGCTCTTGACCAACATGGTGTGTTAGCAGCACACGCTATCGAAGAAACTGGTCGTGGAGTATTCGAAGATAAAGCGACTAAAAATTTATTTGCATGTGAACACATAGTTCATAATATGCGTCATACGAAAACCGTTGGAGTTATTGAAGATGACGAAGTAACAGGTTTAACATTAATCGCAGAACCAGTTGGGGTTGTATGTGGTATTACACCAACAACTAACCCAACATCAACAGCAATTTTCAAATCGTTAATTGCATTGAAAACACGTAACCCTATCGTATTCGCATTCCATCCATCAGCTCAAAAGAGTTCAGCTCATGCAGCTCAAATCGTTCGTGATGCAGCGATTGCAGCTGGAGCACCTGAAAACTGTATTCAATGGATTGAACACCCATCAATTGAAGCAACAAATGCTTTAATGAATCATGATGGAATTGCAACTATCTTAGCAACAGGTGGTAACGCAATGGTTAAAGCTGCTTATTCATGTGGAAAACCTGCTTTAGGGGTAGGCGCTGGTAACGTACCTGCTTATGTTGAAAAATCAGCAAACATTCGTCAAGCTGCTCACGATATCGTAATGAGTAAATCATTTGATAACGGAATGGTTTGTGCTTCGGAACAAGCAGCTATTATTGATAAAGAAATTTATGATGAATTTGTAGCAGAATTAAAGAGCTACCACACTTATTTTGTATCTAAAAAAGAAAAAGCATTACTTGAAGAGTTCTGCTTTGGAGCAAAAGCTAACAGCAAGAACTGTGCTGGTGCTAAATTAAACGCTAATATCGTAGGTAAACCTGCTGCATGGATTGCAGAACAAGCAGGATTCTCAGTTCCAGAAGGAACAAACATTTTAGCAGCTGAATGTAGCGAAGTAGGGGAAAAAGAACCTTTAACTCGTGAAAAATTGTCTCCAGTCATTGCAATCTTAAAATCAGAATCTCGTGAAGATGGTGTTGAGAAAGCAAGACAAATGGTTGAATTTAATGGTTTAGGACACTCTGCAGCTATTCATACAGATGATGCTGATTTAGCAAAAGAATTTGGACGTATTGTTCGTGCGATTCGTGTAATCTGGAACGCTCCATCTACATTTGGTGGTATCGGGGATGTTTACAATGCCTTCATTCCATCTCTAACATTAGGTTGCGGTTCTTATGGACGTAACTCAGTTGGTGATAACGTAAGCGTTGTGAATCTATTAAATATCAAAAAAGTAGGGAGACGTAGAAATAATATGCAATGGTTTAAAGTTCCTT
Organism: Granulicatella elegans; assembly: GCF_020735385.1. Lineage (NCBI taxonomy): Bacteria > Bacillati > Bacillota > Bacilli > Lactobacillales > Carnobacteriaceae > Granulicatella > Granulicatella elegans. Next base: position 1,452,244 of record NZ_CP085953.1, read on the forward strand.
CGAAAATCTATTTCGAACGTGATTCAATTCAATACTTACAAAAAATGAAAAATGTAGAACGTGTAATGATCGTAACAGACCAACAAATGGTTAACTTAGGATTCTTACAACGTGTCATTGAACAATTAGAATTACGCCCTAACAAAGTACTTTATGAAGTATTCTCAGATGTTGAACCGGATCCAGACATTACAACAGTTAACCGTGGTGCTGAAATTATGAAATCATTTAAACCAGATACAATCGTAGCTCTTGGTGGTGGTTCTGTAATGGATGCTGCTAAAGTTATGTGGATGTTCTACGAACAACCTCAAATTGACTTCCGTGATTTAGTACAAAAATTCATGGATATTCGTAAACGTGCATTCAAATTCCCTGAATTAGGTGAAAAAGCTAAATATGTTGGTATCCCAACAACTTCAGGTACAGGTTCTGAAGTAACTCCATTTGCTGTTATTTCTGATAAAGCAAATAACCGTAAATATCCTTTAGCAGACTACTCATTAACTCCAACAATTGCAATTGTTGACCCAGCATTAGTTATGACAGTTCCAGGATTTGTTACAGCAGATACAGGTATGGACGTGTTAACTCACGCAGTTGAAGCATATACTTCAACATTAGCGAATGACTACACTGATGGTTTAGCATTACAAGCAATCAAGTTAGTATTTGAAAACTTAGAAAGTTCAGTTAAAAATGGAGACTTCGTATCAAGAGAAAAAATGCATAATGCTTCTACAATGGCTGGTATGGCATTTGCCAATGCATTCCTTGGAATGTCTCACTCAATGGCTCATAAAGTTGGTGGATTCTTCCATACAGTTCACGGACGAACAAATGCAATCTTACTTCCATATGTTATCCGTTACAATGGTACTCGTCCAGCTAAAACTTCTACATGGCCTAAATACAACTACTACCGTGCAGATGAAAAATTCCAAGACATTGCTAGAATGTTAGGATTACCTTCATCAACTCCTGAAGAAGCAGTAGATGCATTAGCAAAAGCTGTTTATGAATTAGGAGAACGTGTAGGAATTGAAATGAACTTCAAAGCTCAAGGTATTGATGAAAAAGAATGGAAAGAAACAATCCGTGAAATCGCAATGTTAGCTTATGAAGATCAATGTTCACCAGCGAACCCTCGTTTACCAATGGTTGCTCATATGGAAGAAATTCTTGCAGATGCATACTATGGATACAAAGCTCGCCCAGGACGTTTAAAATAATCGATTAAACAGATATCAAGCGTAGTAGTTTTTTGGGCTCTTTGTCAAATAGGGTTGATGAAACAATTTTAGTGAAGGAATTAAGCAGCGTCAGGTTGCTTAATTCCTTTTTTAGTTGTTGGAGTAAATAGTTTAGACATTAGTAGAATTCTATTTCTAAAATGAGTGAAACTAGTGTAGCCATAAGCGTTTTTTTTAAGTACTTTTATCTTGTTGTTAATCCCTTCAATAGGTCCATTTGAAAGTGTTGGATACTCACAAGAATTTTGTAAATACGGTAAAAATTTCTTAAATGTTTGGAGAACACGATTTAATCCATCAGACAGAAGTTTTGGTTGTACACTCATCAATTCTTCTTTAAATTCAATGAAATTTCTCTCTTTAAAAGCTTCTCTTAATTGATGTACTGTTTCATATTCTGGTTTAAGTGAAGGTACTTCTTGTAATAAATAATCTACAATTCCTTGAGAATGCGTTAACCAATCGAATAATCGGTAATAGCTGTAGTGATAGGATTGAAGGTCATCTCGATTTTTTAAGATTAGTTTCCAGTAACGTTTTAATTTATTATAAAGACGTCTGTCTTTATAACGTACTTGATTCATTTTTCTTGTTCTTGTCTTGTTTAATTCTCTATTTAAAGCTTGAATAATATGGAATGAATCAATAATAATTTTAGCCTTAGGGAATAAATGTTTAATCACTTTAATGTATGGAGCATACATATCAATCGAAATTGTTTTAACATTTAAGCGAGTTTGTAAAGGAAATCGGTTGAAATAACGAACTAAATTCTCCATTTTTCTATCTTGAACAACATCAACAAGTTGATGAGTAATAGCGTCACAATAAGCAAAACTCATACTAGCTTCAGCGGAGGCTACAGACTTAAATTCATCCCAACACATATGTTCAGGTAACTCATTTAAAGGTTTAATTCTAAGAGATTCAGCAGTTTCATTGACAACTCTACGAACAGTATGAACGGAAACATTCATTTCTTTGGCAATATGGGATTCAGAAACTGTTTCGCAAGCTTTAACTTTAATTTCATTTTTTACATTTTTAGAAATAAAAGCATTAAGGTCTACAATACTAGTTGTATCAGCAGTAAAACTATGAGAGCATTCACGGCAGAAGAAACGCTGTTTTCTTAATTTAAGAAAAGCAGGCAATCCAGAAACCGGATTAAGCGTAATTCTAGAAGTACGAGTACCGTTTTTAACAATAGAAAAATCACGCTTTACACAACCACACTTAGGGCAAGCATCTGGGCAATAGGTATAGGTAGCGAAGAAAAACAAGCTTTTTTTCTTCTTAAAATACCCTTCTTCTACATTATCTTCCCATTTTACATTTTTATCTTTGATTTGTAGCACAACTTCTTGTATAGTAGTCATAGGGTTTCATCTCCTCTTAAATAGTTTAGACGCTTTTAATATAAGGGATGAAGCCCTTTTTGTATACACTAAAATAGGGTTGGTGGATTTTCTCCATCAACCCTATAAATTATAGAACCGTTTTTTGACTATTACGCTTTTTCTTTATATAAAATTTTACTGATTAGAATCAATACTAATACAGATGTTCAGTTTATTTTAATACAGTTTTGTGGTATACTATTGGAGGAATAAAAGGTTATTCAATCTTTTAAATAAGTTGTCAGTGAGGATTAAAGGAGGAAACAATATGACCCCTAATAAAGAGGATTATATCAAGGTAATATACAAATTAGGCGGTAATCATGAAATCGTTTCTAATAAGTCAATCACTAAGATGCTTCAAATATCAGCAGCGTCTACAACTGAGATGCTCAATAAGCTAGTAACAGAAGATTATGTAGTTTATGTAAGATATAAAGGAGCTAGACTGACAGAAAAAGGGATTTTATTTGCTGAACGTTTAATTCGTACACATAAAATATGGGAAGTATTTTTAGTACAGTCATTAGGATTTTCACCAGATGAAGTTCATGCGCAAGCAGAAGTTTTAGAACATGCCTCTACACCTGAATTGATTAATCGTTTAGTAGATTTTCTGGATGATCCTACACATTGTCCACATGGAGAAATTATTCCTACAATACATGAAAATTAAGCAATGCATGAAATAAATACTGATTTGGAGGGGAAATATGTCAACCAAACATCAACGAATTATTGAATACATTGAATCTTTGCCTGTTGGTGAAAAAATTTCTGTCCGTAGTATCGCTAAAAATATGCAACTAAGCGAAGGTACTGCTTATCGTGCGATTAAAGCAGCAGAAAATTTAGGAGTAGTCTCAACTATTGAACGTGTTGGGACAATTCGAATTGAACGTAAATCTAAAGAAAATTTTGAAAAACTTTCTTTTGGTGAAATTGTAAAAATTATCGAAGGGGAAGTATATGGTGGTTCTGAAGGTTTAGATAAAATTTTAAATCGATTTGTAATCGGTGCGATGACAGAAGATGCGATGACTCGTTATATTCATCCAGAATCATTAGTGATTATTGGGAATCGTAAAGAAGCTCAATTATTAGCACTTGAACAAGGGGCAGCTGTATTAATTACAGGAGGATTTACTGCATCAGATGAATTGATTCGTAGATCTGATGAATTAGCAATACCGGTAATTGGAACAACTTATGATACATTTACCGTTGCGTCACTGATTAATCGTGCAATGACGGATCAACTGATTAAGAAAAAAATCATAATTGTGTCAGATATTTATACGGATTATTCACACACACATTATTTAATGATTGATGATACAGTGGAAGATTATAGAAAAATGAATCACAAAACTGGAAATTCTAGATTTCCTGTTATTAATCATTCTAATCGTCTTGTAGGAATTGTAACAGCTAAAGACGTTATTGGAAAAAGTGATCATCTTGTTGTTGAAAGAGTGATGACGAAAAATCCAAGCGTGACTAAATTGCATGCCAGTGTTGCCAGTGTTGCCCATTCTATGATTTGGAACGGATTAGAAATGCTTCCTGTTGTTCAAGATAATATGGAATTATTAGGTATTATTTCTAGACAAGATGTGATGAAAGCTATGCAATTAGCGCAACGTCAACCTCAAGTTGGGAATACTTTTGAAGATGATGTAGCTGAAAGTTTAAATGTGTTAGAAATGGATGCACAACAAGCTAAATTTCAATTTACGGTAACACCTCAAATGACGAATAATTTAGGGATGTTATCATTTGGTGTTCTTTGCGAAGTTGTCAGTGTAGCATCGAAAGAATTTATTTCTCGTAGTCAAAGAAGAAATGCAGTTATTGAACAATTAGATTTGCATTATTTAAAAATGATTCCAATTGACAGTGAAATTGTTTTAAAAATTGAATCCTTAGATAATGGAAGAAAAGTAACAAAATTAGATGTTTCAGTATATCTAGAAAATACACTTGTAGCAAAAGCTGTCATGTCTAGTCAGTTAATGGAAAGGAATTAATTATTAGAATGAATAAACAAGAATACTTATTAGCGATTGATCAAGAAATTCAAAAGGCGGATTCTATTGTAATTTTACGACATGAGTTACCTGATCCAGATGCCATTGGTTCTCAAATTGGGTTGAAAAAAATTATTGAAGCAACTTACCCAAATAAAACAGTATATGCTTTAGGAGAAATGAATGAAGATTTAGCATACATTGGTAAAATGGATGCCGTTTCTCAAGAAGTATTCGAAGCTTCATTAATTATTGTGAATGATACTGCGAATACTCCTCGTATTGATTCGCCATATGAAGTAACTCCTTCAGAAGTGATTAAAATTGACCACCATCCTGATAGAGATGTTTATGGAAAAATTTCATACGTTGATACAACTGCTAGTAGTACTAGTGAGATTTTATGTCAATTTGTATTTAGTGAAAATTCACCTTGGAAAGTAAACGAAGAAGTTGCAAATGCGTTATATGCAGGAATTGTAGGAGATACAGGACGTTTCTTATATCCTGCAACAACAACAGTGACATTTGAAATGGTTTCTAAATTATTAGAGTTCCCAGTAAAAATTTCAGAAATTGCTTATCATATGATTACGAATCCTGTTTCAGTGAGTCGTTTAGCAGGGTATATTTACCAAAATATGGAAATTTCTGAAAATGGTGTAGCGATTACGATTTTAAGTCAAGAACAATTAAAAGAGTTTGGAGTAGAAGAACATCAAACTCATGGAGTCATTTCATTACCGAGTACAGTTGAAGGAGTTCATTGTTGGTGTCTATTTGTAGAGCAACCAGATGGTACATATCGTTGTAATTTACGTTCAAAAGGACCAATTGTAAATGAAATTGCAGCAAATCATGGAGGTGGAGGTCATCCGCTTGCTTCTGGTGCTGTCGTGAAAACATTAGAAGAAGTTCATCAAATGGCAGAAGAACTAAATGAATCTTCTAAAAAATTTCTTGCTGCATTGAATAAATAAAGACTTATAGTTGACTTTAGTTGGATAGAATAATACAATGGTTATTGAGTTGGATTATTCTATCCAACGATTGTTTATGCAATTAATTTTGAAAAATTAAAAATGAGACGGAGGTGACTCAATGAACTCAGGACTATTAACTGGAGGCCTCGCGATCTTAACTTTAGTAATCGGAATTGTTGCTGGATATTTTGTTTTCAAATCCAATTATGAGAAAAAAGTTGTAGCTGCTCGTGAATCGGCTGAAATGATTTTAGAAGATGCAAAAAAAGATGCTGACCGATTGAAAAAGGAAGTATTATTAGAAGCTAAAGAAGAAAATCATAAATATCGTACTGAAGTTGAAAATGAGTTAAAAGAAAGAAGAAATGAAGTTTTACTTCAAGAAAAAAGGATGATTCAAAGAGAACAAAATCTTGATCGTAAAGATGAAGTTCTTGAAAAACGTGAACAATCTATTGAAGATAAAGAAAATAAACTTCAAGAGAGAGCACAAGTCATGACTGGAAAAGAAGAAGAAATTGACGCTGTGTTATCTGAACAAAAAGCGGAATTAGAACGCATTTCAACGATTAGTCGTGAAGAAGCACAACAAATTATCATGCAGGAAACACGTGATGAATTAAGACACGAACGTGCTATCATGATAAAAGAAGCTGAACAACGTGCAAAAGATGAAGCAGATAGAGCTGCTAAAGGAATTATCTTACAAGCCATTCAGCGCTCAGCTGCTGATTTAGTAGCAGAAAATACAGTTACTGTGATGACACTGCCGAATGACGAAATGAAAGGACGAATTATCGGACGTGAAGGAAGAAATATTCGTACATTAGAATCATTAACAGGGATTGATTTAATTATCGATGAAACACCAGAAGCTGTAGTACTAAGCGGATTTGATCCAATTCGTAGAGAAATTGCTAAAATGACTCTAGAAAAATTAATTGCAGATGGACGTATTCATCCTGCAAGAATTGAAGAAATGGTTGAAAAATCTCGTAAAGAAATGGATGAAAGAATTCGTTCGATTGGGGAACAAGCAACATTTGAAGTTGGAATTCATTCATTACATCCAGACTTAATTAAAATTTTAGGTCGATTATATTTCCGTACAAGTTATGGACAAAATGTTTTAAATCATAGTATTGAAGTTGCTAAACTAGCAGGAATTATGGCTGGTGAGCTTGGAGAAGATGTAAATATTGCTAAAAGAGCTGGTTTACTTCATGATTTAGGAAAAGCCTTAGACCATGAAATTGAAGGTTCACATGTTGAAATTGGTGCGGAAATAGCTCAAAAATATAAAGAAAACAAAATTGTGGTTAATGCGATTGCATCTCACCATGGGGATGTGGAAGCAACCTCGACAATTGCGATATTAGTAGCAGCAGCAGATGCTTTATCAGCTGCAAGACCAGGAGCACGTAGTGAATCATTAGAAAACTACATCCGTCGTTTAGAACGCTTAGAAACTATTGCAAATGAACATGAAGGTGTTGAACGTAGCTTTGCTATTCAAGCAGGTCGTGAAATCCGTGTGATGGTACACCCAGAAAAAATTGATGATGCAAGTTCTATTTTATTAGCACGTGAAATTCGTAAACAAATTGAAGAAGAACTACAATATCCAGGACATATTAAGGTTACAGTTATTCGTGAAACAAGAGCTGTAGAGTATGCTAAATAATGAAGAGGCTGGGCAAAAAGTCTCAAAAATAGAAGAAAGCACTATAAAATTCTGAAACAGGATTTTATAGTGCTTTTTAGTCTTATAAATTAAACATAGGAGTCTACCTCTGTTATAATAAGTTTGAATGAAATAAAATAAGAAAGGGTGACTCCTATGTACAAAAATTATACCACACCAACAGATACTTTAGAACTAAATTTTACATTAACCGTCCCTAAAAACCACATTGCTCAATTTATTAATCAGTTTGTAGATTCTATTCCAGATTCTATTATCTTTCCTAATACAACATCAAAAATGGGTAGACCTGCTCATCATCCTCGTATGTTATTAAAAATGATTCTCTTCGCTTATACTCGTTCTACGTATAGTGGTAGAAAAATTGTTCAATTAAATGAAGAAAATATTCCGATGCAGTGGCTTTCTCAACAAACTTATGTCTGTTACCATGTTATTAATAATTTTAGAAGTAATGAACAGTTTTCCTCTATCATTAAAAACATTTTCGTATACTTTACTTTATTACTCCAACACTATCATATTATTGATTCAGATAGTTTATTTATTGATGGTACAAAAGTTCAAGCAGATGCCAATCGTTATTCATTTGTATGGCGTAAAGCTATTGAAAGATATGATGAAGCTTTAAATGAAAAAATTAGTACATTATATGATCAATTAATTCAAAATCAAGTGAATATTGCTTTATCAGAAGAAGAAAAAATTACTGAATATGGTGTTCATGCCATGATTGAAGCTACTAATAACTCTCTAGAACAGTTAGAAGAACTCATTGAAGAAGAACCTAAACATATTGTTGGTGGTTCTAAAAACAAACAGAAAAAACGCTTGTTAAATTCTTTTAAACGTCAACTTGAAAAAGATTTTCTGCCTCGTAAAGAAAAATATACGATAGCTAAGGAAACATTTGATAACCGGAATAGTTATTCTAAAACAGATAACGATGCTACTTTTATGTGTATGAAAGAAGATGCCATGAAAAATCGAGAATTAAAACCTGGCTATAATCTTCAAATCGCAACGAATCATCAATATGTTTTAGGTTTTGATGTATTTCCTAATCCTACAGATATGCGTACTCTTAAACCATTTTTAAATTCATTTAAACTATTAGACAAATTTTCTATTATTATTGCGGATGCTGGATACGGTAGTGAAGAAAACTATCAATTGATTCTTGAAGAGTATGAAAAGACACCTTTGATTCCTTACACAATGTACGAAAAAGAACAAACGAAGAAATTTAAAAATGATCCATCTAATAGACAAAATTGGTATTACAATGAAGAGGAAGATTATTATATTGATCATTTAGGTGTAAAATTTAGTTTTAAATATTATTCAACAAGAAACGATAAGAATGGATTTACTCGTAGATTTAAAGTGTATGAGACAGATTCAATTCAAGAAACAGAAGCATTGGATGAATTAGCGAAAACTCCTACTGGACAACAACGTCAAATCCGTGTAAACCAAGTTTGGGAATCTTATAAAGAAACGATTAAAGAAGCGTTACATAGTGACCGTGGAAGTAGTATATATGCTCAACGAAAAATTGAAGTTGAGCCAGTTTTCGGTCAAATGAAGCGCAATTTTGGCATGCGCAGAACTCATGTTAGAGGTAAAAATGCAGTTCATAATGACATTGGTCTGCTCTTTTTAGGGATGAATTTGCAGAGATTAAGGAAATATATCTTAAATAATATGAATCAAGGGTGGTTTATCCCCCTTGATTTTACTGAATTTATTAAAAAGCACGTCCTAATTTTGATTTCAGTCAAAATCGGGACGTGCTTTCTTCTATTTTTGAGACTTTTTGCCCAGCCTCTTTTATGATTAATTGTTTTCTCCAGTTGCCTGTGTTGTTAATTCATTTCTTACAGGATCTTGGGTCGTTTGCCTATTTTGCTGTGTTGATTGTTGTTGCTTAGGATTTTGTGGGTTTGCTGTTGTGCTAGTTTTTTCTTTTTCCTCTGGCTTAGTACTTAACTGAAGTTCATGTGTTACTGGATCAGAAGTTTTATCTTTAATTGTAACAGTTAGACTAATCGTAACAGTTTCACCTGCAATATTTTTGAAGGTAGCACTTGTTTTATCAACAGTTTGTGTTTGACCTCCAACTGTTATGGTATATTTAGGTTTCTCTTCGTCAGATTTTACAGCATTCCAAGTAATGGTAATTTCTTTTTTATTAGCATCGTAACTAACATTTAATCCAGTAGGAGGGTCAATTTTTTCTTCTACATATTGTTCAGTTGGTAAGGCTCCTTTGACAAATAATTCTGTACTTACTTTATCAGATGGAGTTTTATCGGTTGCCAATACTAAAGGATTTGAACCCACAACAATTCTTGAAGAAGTAACACTAGAAGGTTGCTCCCAATCTTTAACCGGAGTTTGTTTCATGGCAAAATTCATTAAGTGACCGTAAATCCATTTTGAATAATTGGCTTCAGTTTGAGATAATCCATGACCTTTTGTATAAGGATTATCATACCCAGTCCAAACAGAAATGGTGTATGTAGGAGAGTATCCAATAAACCATGAATCTGGAATGACAAATTCATTATCTGAAGCTCCAATTTGTTTTCTTTGTTCTGGTGTATAGTTCGTTGAGCCGGTTTTAGCAGCATGTGGAAGATTTCCCATTTTTAAATCATTCGCAAAACCATAAGTGAAAGTATCTTTAAGCATATTTGTAATCATATAAGCTGTAGAGTCTTTCATAGCTTGATGTTGTTCAGGTTTAAACTGTAATACTTGTCCGTCACGGGTTGTAATTTTTGTAACCGTATATGGTTTAGAATAAGTACCATAGTTGGCAAATGCAGAATAGGCTGCAGCCATTTTTAATGGAGATAAGTTTGCTCCAATGGAGTTACTTTCTACTAAAGATTCTTTTCCATCATTTGTAACAGATAAGTCTAACTTTTTAAGGAAAGCTTGAATATTATCATTTCCAACTGCTTTAAATGTTTGATAGGCAGGTGTATTACGAGACAATACTAATGCTTTACGCATCGTCATTGTTCCCATATATTGATTATCCCAGTTATTTAATTCAAAACCATTAGAGTATTTTGTTGGTTTATCGACCATTGTTTGCCCAGTAGAGTAATTTAAGTATTCAATGGCTGGACCGTAATCCATAATTGGTTTAATCGTTGAACCAGTACTTCTATCGTTTTGAATAGCACGGTTATAAGCTAATAAATTTGTTTGCTTACGACCACCATTAATCGCTCTTACAGCACCTGTGGTAGAGTCTAACATAACAACCGCATTTTGTACGTTATCATCTACATATTGAACGTAGCGATTTGTATTCAGAATTTCATATAAATAATTTTGCGCCTGTGAATTAACAGTAGTTTCAATGGTTAATCCATCGGAGTAAACATCTAAACCAGTTTTTTCTTTTACTTCATCAGCAACCATTGTTAAAAATGAATCGAAAATTAAACGGTTATCATCATTAGAAACTTGTTCGTGCTCTTCTACTAATCCTTCGTCTATAGGAGTCGATTTAGCTTCTTTTAATTGAGCATCTGTTAATTTGCCATTGTCTTTCATAGATTGCAGTACAAGGTCACGACGTTCTTTTGCTGCTTCGGGATGAGCATATGGATCATAAGAACTTGGTGCTTGTGGCATCCCGGCTAGTAGGGCTAATTGAGGAATGGTTAATTCTTTTAATTCTTTTCCAAAATAGTAATTAGCAGCAGTTCCAAATCCATAAGTATTATTCGCCATATATACTTTATTCAAATAATAAGTTAGAATTTGCTCTTTTGAAAATTCACGTTCGATTTGTAACGCTAATAAAATTTCTTGGATTTTACGTTTATAAGTTTGATCTTCTTTTTTAGTAGAGAAAACAGATAGTTTAATTAATTGTTGAGTAATCGTACTACCACCTTGAGTAATATGCCCTGCACGTAGGTTGCGAACGAAAGAACCAACAATACGAAGTGGATCAATACCCATATGAGAATAATAACGTTTATCTTCAATAGAAGTAATTGCGTCTTTTAATCCTTGAGGAACTTCTTCCGGAACAATTAAATCACGATTTTCTCCCCCTAATTTTGTAATGAGTTCTTGATTCATATCAAGAATTTGTGTTTCTGTAGCTCCTTGTAAGTCAGCTGTTGTAACTTCTGGTGTAGTGGAAGCATAATAGAAAACTAATCCAGTAAAACAAACAAAGGCAAGTACAAAGATTGAAAATAATGTCATGAATATTTTTTTCCAAACAGATTTATTTTTTTCGTTACTTGTTTTATTTGTTTTACTGTGTTGTGTACGTCTAGTTTGGCGTGATTCTGGCATAAAAAACCTCCTAAATTTTATCAATCAATTTATCAACTATTGGAATATAATCCAAAATGGATTGAACGGTTAATGAAATGGGTTCTCCATATTGTTTAATATACTCTAATGGAATTGATTTTTTATTTTCTTTATTCTCCTTGATAAAGGAAAGTAAATACTGACTTTCTAATAAATAGTATTCATTTAATGAAGAAAAGTAAAAAATAACAAATACAATTCCACCTTGATAGATACATTCTTCCATATGTTGTAATTGATGTTCATGTATATTTATCAAAGGAAACGAAGTTTTATTTTTCGTTTCTTTTGCTTCGAAATCAATATAGCATCCACGATAAACTCCATTATAGTCTGTTGTAGATGCATGACGATAATAAGCTTCTTTAATCACTGCTGCGCTTCGTTTTGGATAATCTACTTTAACGACTTGAATAGGAGTTGGCTTTTTATGGATAACAGCTATTTTTTTTAATCGATAATAATCATTTGTTTGATTCAATAAAGTTTCTAAGAACATTCCACGACTACCATATGAAATAGTAGAAGTTTGAGTAGAAGAGACTCTTTGTTGTCCTGTTGGGTATTGAATCATAATATCACCTCAAATCTATCCTTATTATACCATTGATTGAACACTAAAAGCTAAAATTATTGTTAAAAATGACAACAACTATATTACAATTTTATTTCTAAACAGAATTTTAGAGAATTATTTTTAAAAAATAAACAGAAATATTTTACAATTTTACAAAGGTAGTGTAAAATAAATGAGTATGTAAAACCCTCATCGATTTATTTGATGAAGTAAGAATTTTTTGGAGGAAAGCTATGACAGCAAAATTTGAAAAAATCAACACAAATGAAGTTGTGTTAACATTTGAAATTTCAGAAGAATCAATTAAACAAGGTTTAGAAGTTGCTTTTAACCGTGTGAAAAAGAACTTAAACGTTCCTGGTTTCCGTAAAGGTAAAGTAAGTCGCCAAGTCTTTAATAAAATGTATGGTGAAGAAGCATTATATCAAGATGCATTAAACTACTTATTACCAGATGCATATGACAATGCAGTAGAAGAAACTGGTATTTTCCCAGTAACTCAACCAAAAATTGATATCGAATCATTAGAAAAAGGTCAACCATGGGTAATTAAAGCAACTGTAATTGTTAAACCTGAAGTTAAATTAGGTGAATACAAAGGATTAACTGTTGAAAAACAAGATCGTACAGTTTCTGAACAAGATGTAGAAGATCGTTTGTTACAAGAACAAGCTAAATTTGCTGAGTTAGTTGTTAAAGAAAGTGCAGCTGAATTAGCAGATACAGTAGTAATCGACTTTGAAGGTTTCTTAGGTGAAGAAGCATTTGAAGGAGGAAAAGGTGAAAACTACGCATTAGAATTAGGTTCAGGCTCATTCATTCCTGGATTTGAAGATCAATTAGTAGGCGCTAAAGAAGGCGACAATGTTGAAGTGAAAGTTACATTCCCTGAAGAATACCATGCAGAAAACTTAAAAGGTCAAGATGCTGTATTCAAAGTAACAGTTCACGAAGTTAAAACTAAAGAATTACCAGAATTAACAGATGAATTCGCTAAGGATGTTGATGATTCAGTTGAAACATTAGCTGAATTAAAAGAAAAATTCCGTAAAGAATTAGAAGAAGCTAAAGTTGAAGCAGCTGACGAAGCAGTAGCTGACTTAGCATTACGTCAAGCAGTTGCAAATGCTGAAATCGTAGAATTACCAGCTGAAATGGTTCATGAAGAAGTACAACGTCAAATGCAACACTACTTAAACGACATGCGTCGTAACGGTATTACACCAGAAATGTACTACCAAATCACAGGTACAACTGAAGCAGACTTACACCAAATGATGGAAAAAGATGCTGACGTTCGTACAAAAACTAACTTAGTATTAGAACAAATCGTTAAAGATGAAAACATTGAAGTAACAGATGCTGATGTTGATGCTGAAGTGAAAGAATTAGCCGCTCAATACGGTATGGAAGAAGGAGCTGTTCGTTCAGCTGTTTCAGTTGAAATGTTGAAAAACGATATCTCAATGAAAAAAGCATTAGCTTTAATTACTGATTCTGCAGTAGAAGCTTAATATTACAATGACGAGAGAACAATCTTGGAAACAGGATTGTTCTTTTTTATGGAAAATTTTCATTCTAGGATGGACTTTTCTTGTTCAAACTACTCAGATATGCTAATCTACTATTGTAGTGTCAAAAAATGAAATGGAGGGTTCTTAGTTGTATAAAGATGAACCAAAACATGTCTGTTGTTCATTTTGTGGGAAGTCACAAGAGCAAGTGAAGAAAATTATCGCTGGACCAGATGTTTTTATTTGTAATGAATGTGTAGATTTATGTAAAGAAATTATTGATGAAGAATTATTAACACAATTTTTTGAAGGTGAAATTACAGTACCCAAACCACAAGAAATTCGTGAAATTTTAAATGAATACGTGATTGGACAAGACAATGCTAAGAAAGCATTGGCGGTTGCAGTTTATAATCACTATAAACGAATCAATCATTTTGTGGAAGAAGATGGGGTTGAGTTACAAAAGAGTAATATTTGTTTAATTGGACCAACTGGTTCTGGGAAAACTTACTTAGCTCAATCATTAGCACGTCTATTAAACGTACCATTTGCAATTGCAGATGCAACAACATTAACCGAAGCTGGATATGTTGGGGAAGATGTGGAAAATATTTTACTAAAACTTCTTCAAGCAACAGATTATGATGTTGAACGTGCACAAAAAGGAATCATTTATATTGATGAAATTGATAAAATCGCACGTAAAAGCGAAAATGTATCCATTACTCGTGATGTAAGTGGTGAAGGTGTACAACAAGCTTTATTAAAAATTTTAGAAGGAACGATTGCATCAGTTCCTCCTCAAGGTGGACGTAAGCATCCACAACAAGAATTAATTCAAATCGATACGACGGATATTTTATTTATTGTTGGTGGAGCTTTTGATGGCATCGAAACAATTATTAAAGAGAGACTAGGAGCTAAAGTCATTGGTTTTGGTTCTTCAAATAAAAACTTTAGCGAGCATGAAAGTTTAATGCAAATGATTATTCCGGAAGATTTACAAAAGTTTGGATTAATTCCAGAATTTATTGGACGTTTACCAATTATTGCAGCATTAGAAAAATTAGAACAAAAAGATTTAGTATCTATTTTAACAAAACCTAAAAATGCATTAGTGAAACAATATCAAAAACTATTCTTAATGGATGAAGTTGAATTAGAGTTTGCTCAAGATGCGTTAGATGCAATTGCAACAAAAGCCATTGAACGTAAAACAGGAGCTCGTGGACTTCGTTCCATTATTGAATCTGTGATGATGGATTTAATGTTTGAAATTCCAAGTAGAGAAGAAGTCTCTAAAGTCATTGTAACAAAAGAGGTTGTAGATAATGAAGAACAACCAGAGTTGTACAATAAAAAAGGAAAATTATTGAAAGCTTAATTTTAGGAGGAGTTTTATGTCTGCAATTCGTAAGTTTTTTGCAAGTCGATATACGAAAGAAGAATTTTCGTGGATTTTACAAGATTGGGCTAATTCAGTGTATTCATTAATGATTACTACCGCTATTTTTCCAATTTTCTTTAAAACAGTAACAACTAATGCAGGAGTAACTGCTGCTAATTCAACCGCTTATTTAAGTTATGCAAACTCAATTGCTACATTTGTCGTTGCAGTGATGGCACCAGTATTAGGAGCACTAGCAGACTATCGAGGATACCGAAATCCTATGTTCACCATTTCAACGATGGTAGGGGTATTTTCTGTATTAGGAATGATGTTTGCTGGTAGTGATCAGTGGATGTTTTTATTAATTTTATATACTATTTCTGCTATTGGATTTTCTGCATCGAATATATTTTATGATAGTTCGATTATGGACGTAACTACGTACGAAAGAATGGACAGAATTTCTGCTGCAGGATTTGGATATGGTTATATCGGCAGTGTTATTCCATTTGTAGTATTTATGATAATTATGCAATTTTCTCAATTGCCTGGAGATGTCATTGTTAAAATCGGATTTTTCATTACTGCTGTTTGGTGGTTTGTTTTTACCATTCCATTTTGGAAACATGTAAAACAAAAACACTTTATGGAACATGATAAACATCCTGTTTATGACAGTTTTTCACGATTATTTACAACGATTAAACATATTCGTGAACATAAACATGTGTTTTTATTCTTAATTTCTTATTTCTTCTATATTGATGGAATTGGAACAATTATTAAAATGGCAACAGCCGTCGGTAGTGATGTGGGATTAGATGGAAATAGTTTGATTGTAATATTACTAATTGTACAAATTGTAGCATTCCCATTCAGTATTATTTATGGTTATCTAGCAAAGAAAATTGGATCGAAAAACACTGTCTTTTTAGGAATTGCTACTTATGTGATTATTTGTATTTTAGCAACAGGATTAAAAACTTATACGGATTTCTTATTATTAGCCATTTGTATCGGTACAGCTCAAGGTGGGGTACAATCGATTAGTCGTTCTATTTTTGGACAAATTATACCGGCAAATCGTGCGAATGAATTTTTTGGATTTTATAATATTTTTGGAAAATTCTCATCTATTTTAGGAACAACATTATTAGGAATCACAGCCCAAATGACGGGTAATTCATTACATGGAGTCTTTTCTCTTATTCTTCTATTCTTAATTGGAGGAGGATTATTATTCTTTGTTAAAATCAATCCTCAAACAACAGAGGAAGGAGCATAATGATGAAAGTGACAAATGCTGAATTTACGATTAGTGCGGTGGGTCCTAATCAATATCCAACGGATCAAAAAGTGGAAATTGCTTTATCGGGTCGTTCAAATGTTGGAAAATCATCTTTTATTAATCGTTTAATTCAACGAAAAAGTTTAGCTAGAACTTCTAGTAAACCAGGTAAAACTCAGACATTAAACTTTTATCATATTAATGACTTATTTTACTTTGTCGATGTTCCTGGTTATGGATACGCAAAAGTTTCTAAAAAAGAACGCGAAAAATGGGGAAAAATGATTGAGGAGTACATTACAACTCGTGAAAATCTTGAACTCGTTTTAATCCTCGTTGATTTCCGTCATGAACCTAGTACAGAAGATGTTCAAATGCGTGAGTTTTTAGAGTATTATGAAATTCCTTATCGAATTATTATGACGAAGTGTGACAAAATACCTCGTGGTAAATGGAATAAACATGTGAGTCAAATTCGAAAAGCTTTTGGGAAACCATCGGAAGAATTATTTTTAACATTTTCTTCGGAAACAGGAGAAGGGGTGGAAAAAGCTTGGGAATGGATTGAATCAATCGTATTAGATGAGGAGTGAATAGGTTGATTGGCTATAAGATAAATGATGCAGTTTCTTTTGAAGAACTATTTCCATTATATGAAGCAGTAGGATGGACGAATTATACGTCTAATCCAATCATGCTTCAAAATGCGTTAGAACATAGTTTATTGTTATTTTCTGCAAGAGATGAAGAAGGAAAGTTAATTGGATTTTTAAGAGCAGTAGGAGATGGGTATTCGATTGTTTATATCCAAGATATTATAGTATTGCCTGAGTATCAAAGACAGGGAATTGGTACACAATTACTTCGTCAAACACTGGAGTATTTTAATGAGGTGTATCAGATTATTTTAACAACGGATAGTGAATTAAAAACAATCGCATTTTACGAAGCTAATGGATTTACAGCTTTGTCTCAATATGGGTGTACTTCTTTTATGGCTAATCCATTATTGCAAGCAAAGTAAAAGCAAGATTTTAGAAATTATGGTAAACTATCATCAAGAAATGAAGTTAAAGGATGGGACGTATGAAATTAACAATTGATGAAAAATCACAATTATGGTTTGAAGAAGAAATGGGAGTTTCTAAAGAACGAGGTGTTCGTTTTTTAGGAAAAGTTTATGGTTGTAGTCCAATTCATGAAGGCTTTTCTTTAGCTGTAGAAGTTGATGCACCAAATAATCCATTTGTTAGTGTCGAAAAAAATGGGATTACCTATTTTGTTGAAACAGGTGATGAATGGTTTTTCCAAGGACATGATTTAGATGTTGTCTTTGATGAAAAATTAAAAGAACCATCCTATAGTTATCGTGCCATTCAAACTGCATAATGAAAAATTTAACTTCAAAAGTTAGAAACTTTATCTGACTTTTGAAGTTTTTTCGATTATTTGCTCAAAATCTTATAAAATATTGGACAAATAGAGCATAGTAAGATACAGTTATATAGTTGAATGTACAAAGAAAGGAATGTAGCAATGACACAACCAGCTGTAACTTATCGCTTAATAAAAACAGAAAAACATACAGGTGCTCGTCTTGGAGAAATTATTACACCACATGGAACTTTTCCAACTCCAATGTTTATGCCTGTAGGTACATTAGCAACTGTAAAATCAATGTCTCCTGAAGAATTAGATGAAATGGGAGCAAATATTATTTTAAGTAACACTTACCACTTATGGTTACGTCCAGGTGCGGATATTGTAGATGAAGCAGGAAAACTACACAATTTTATGAATTGGAAAAAAGGAATTTTAACAGATTCTGGTGGTTTTCAAGTATTCTCTTTAAGTGATATGAGAAGAATTGAAGAAGAGGGCGTACATTTTAGAAACCATTTAAATGGGTCAAAATTATTCTTGTCTCCAGAAATTTCAATTGATGTTCAAAATAAACTTGGAGCGGATATTATTATGAGTTTTGATGAATGTCCAGATTTCCATCATACTCATGATTATGTGAAAAATTCCATTGCTCGTACGACAAGATGGGCAGAACGTGGATTGAAAGCTCATAAATCTCCAGAAACTCAAGCTTTATTTGGAATTTTACAAGGGGCAGGATACAAAGATTTACGAATGGATCATGCTAAGGATATGATTTCACTTGATTTTCCAGGGTATTCTATTGGTGGATTATCTGTAGGGGAAACAAAGCAAGAAATGAATGAAGTACTAGACTATGTGACACCACTGATTCCATCTCATAAACCACGTTATTTAATGGGAGTAGGTTCTCCTGACTCATTAATTGATGGAGTGATCCGTGGAGTTGATATGTTTGACTGTGTACTTCCAACACGTATTGCAAGAAATGGTACTTGTATGACGAGTGCCGGACGTCTTGTTGTGAAAAATGCGAAATATGAACGTGATTTCCGTCCAATCGATGAAAAATGTAATTGCTACACATGTCGCAATTACTCTCGTGCCTATATTCGTCATTTATTTAAAGCAGATGAAACATTTGGCTTACGTTTAACAAGTTACCATAATTTATACTTCTTATTAAACTTAATGAAACAAGTTCGACAAGCCATTATGGATGATAATTTATTAGAATTTAGAGAAGCATTTTTCGAAGAATATGGATTTAATAAAGAAAATGCTCGTAATTTCTAGTATTCTTTGGAAAAATTTGATACAGTAGTAATACATTAAATGAAGGAGTGTTAAAAATGAATCAATTAGCATTAATGTTACTTTATATTGTAGCTTTAGGAGGAGCTTGGTGGTTTTTTGGTCGTAAAAATCGAGAGCGTACTAAAAAAATACAAGAGCAAATGAATGCTTTGAAAGCAGGTGACCACATTGTTACGATTGGTGGTTTACATGGAGTTGTTCATTATATTGATACGGATGCACAAACTGTTGAAATCGATTGTGAAGGTGTTTATTTAACTTTTGAACGTCGTGCGATTCATCATGTTGTTCCAACTGTAGGCGATAGTGGTTTAGCTGTTGCTGATGCAGAATAGTGTTTTTGTGTTGGTATGATGAATAAGCAAGAGGAATTATTGGAACAGTTTCGTCCTTGGTTAAGTTATAAAATTATTGAATTTATAACTCAGGGATATGAATCGATTTCTAGTTATGATATTGCCACTTATTTTGTGACGTATCGCTGGAAGAAGCAGAAGCCTGAAAATTTGTTTGAACAAATTTATCAGTTGAATCAATTAACGATTAATGATTATTTTGATTATGAATCGATTATGGCTCAAACTTCAACGGAAATGACATTGGATACGATTGATTTGAGTGATTTGTTAGATTAGGAAATTTTAATCGTGAAACGTAACAACACTGTAATATGGTTGTTACGTTTTTCTTGGTTTTGTAGTTTAATGAAGTAAAAAGATCCCTAAGTATAGATTTAACATTGTTTTGGTAAACTTAGAAAAATGCAAACTTTTTAATTAAGAAGTGATAAAATTGAAATAAGAACATTTCGGTTAAATTATTAGAATTTGTTATAGAGTTTTTATTTTTTTAATTTTTTCTTAATAATTTTATTGCAAAAAAATAAATAATATGTTATATTGTAAGTGCTTTCGAAAGTGGTTGTATAAATTATAAAAATGAGGTGTATACAATGAAAAAAATATTAAAAGTAGTATTATTAACTACACTATTGTTTATCGGTCTTTTACAATCAAGAGCTTCTGCTGTTTCAGTTATTAAAAGTTATCGTTATGATTGGAATACGTACTTGAAATATAGCGGTAATTACCATAATTATCAGGAGATTGACATTCCTTCTTGGTCTTATTATGAAAGTTATGATGAGTATCCTGTTGGTGGCGATTGGAATTATGTTCGATACGAAGTGCTTAACCACTATTCTGGTGGATATTAAATGATAAGTTAGTTTTTATAGGAAGGAGAGTTTTATATGATTACACTTAGTAATGTTACCATAAAAACACGACAAACCATTATCGAAAATATTGATTTTACTTTTAATAAGGGAAAGGTTTATGGGATTGTTGCTATAAATGGGTCTGGAAAAACAACATTGTTTCGTGCTATAAGTCAGTTAATACCAGTAAATAGTGGAAATATAACAACTCTTTCTTCCTTTTTTTATTATGAAAATATAGAATGGTTCGATTTGAATTTAAGTGGAATTGACTATTTAAATTATATAAAAAATATCTGGAAATCAACTCAAAGTTTAAATGATGAAATAGATTTCTGGGAAATGAATGATTTTATTTATCTTCCAATTCGTAAATATTCATTAGGAATGAAACAACGATTATTAATTGCAATGTATTTTATTAGTCAAGCAGAATGTTGGCTAATGGATGAAATAACAAATGGATTAGATGAATATTTTCGTACTAAATTTTTTAACAGAATCGATAAATTAAATAGGGAAAATCACCTCATTATTTTAACTTCTCACTATAAAGAGGATTTAAGTAAAGTTTGTGATAAGCTTTTAACGATTGAAAATGGTGAAATTAAAGAGGGACAACTATGAAACAATTATTTATATTTTTATTTAAAAAAATTTTAAAAAGTCGTTTAAACATAGCAATTATTATCTTATTAACAATATGTCTTAGTGTTTCTTTTTATTTCAATAGTCAAACAGCACAACATCTTACCTTAGAAAATCGCTTAGAAACACATATTACAGAGAATGAAAAAGCAATCCAAAAAAATGAAGAAAAATTATCTACACTGAACGACACTTTATCTGACGAATATCAGTTTGCAAAAAATAATTTAGAATTACAAAAAGAACTATTGAAACAAAGAAATCAAATTCTTTCGTTATTAGAACAACAAAATTGGAAAGAAGCTTATTTCTTACAATGGAAAAACGAAGAAAGAAATTATGAAATTGTTTCGAAACAAGATTACAGTAGTACTGAGTTAAAAGTGGCTATTAATCTAGAAAAGGAAGTCTATAAATCCTTGTACCCACTTAACATAAAAGCTCATAACTTAGATTTTCCAACTTATGGTATTGATCAAATTGTATGGGTATCAAGTGCGATAATTCCAACATTATTTTTAATTTCAATTATTTTCTTAATAACTCAGTTGTTTACAGATAGGTATAAAGATGGTTTAGATACATCAATATTACTCCCTTTTTCAAGAGTGAAGTATGCGATTTGTACGCTTGGAGTAGGATTGAGTTATGTAAGTTTATTATATATCGGGCTTTGTATTTTTTCTTTATTATCAGGTATTTTTAACAATGGTTTTGGCAGGTTGGATTATCCATATCCAATATTAGATGTTGTAAGTCAGAATGTGTCTATTGTTAAAATACAAGATATATTATTCCATAGTTTAATGTTAAATTTTTTAACGTTTATTGTGATTGTTGAAGTTGTTTATTTAGTTAGTTTATTTTTAAAACAAAAAACAGTTTCCTTATTTATTTCATTAATTCTGATTGTTGGGTTAATTTTTGGAACAAATGCCATTCAACCTCTTCAAAAATATGCACATATTATTCCATTTACATATATACGTGCAGTTGACATATTATCTGGAAGATTTCCAATAAGGATTCAAAATGTTAATTTGAATGGGGATTTTGGGATAATGATTCTTCCTTTATTCATAGTCATCTTGTTTATTTTAATTATATTTTTTGAAAAATTTGATACTATGTCTGTAAAGAAATTATGGAACAAATAATTGAGTATAAAACGTAACAACACTGTAATACGGTTGTTACGTTTTTTTATATCAAATTTGTATATAGGATAAGTTATCGTTTGTTGCACTTGACTTGACAATTCACGGAATATTTTTATTTACTTGACTTATGATATAATAGCAGACGGATGCCAGCAAACCCGCGGTTTCATGATCTGCTATTATAATAAGTCATTTATTTTTTTATTGACATATGAATAAATATTCATGTATAATCAATTTAGTAAGAAAGGGAGTGGAGTATGAAACATCAATTTAAAGCTTTAGAAGAATTTATGGAAGTTTTTAAACTAAAATATCATCAATTATTGAATGGAAGAGCAACTGAAGAATCACATCATCATGAAGAACGCTCTGATGAACTGGAAGAACAGCACAGTCATCATCACACTCATGAACACGGGAAACATCACCACCATCATGAACATCACCAAGATGCCCATTGCCATCATAATCATGATTCTCATGAACATCATTCTCATACTCATTGTGGAAGTTGTTCTGGTCACCATCATCATGAAATTTCTTGGCAACGTTGGGTTCTTGCTATTGGAATGTTTATAGGAGCATTGATTTTAGAAAGAAGTGTAGGATGGATTGCGAATGCTTTATTCCTTTTAACGATTGCTTTTATTGGGAAAGAAATCATTGCTGAAGGCATTATGGATACAATACAGGAGACTAAACAATTTAAACAGTTTCGTCCAAATGTTCATTTACTGATGACACTTGCTGCTCTTGGAGCAATTTTTATTGGAAAATTTGAAGAAGCAGCAATGCTAATTGTTATTTTTACGATTGCTCATTCACTTGAAGAATATGTAGAAAAGAAAAGTCGTAAAGATATGACTCAATTATTACAATTGCAACCAAAAGTTGCATTAAAACAAATGAGTCATGGACATTTTGAGGAAGTGGATGCATCTTCTTTAGAAATTGGAGATATTATTCAAGTATTGAATGGAAGTCAAATTTCAGCAGATGGAATGATTATTGAAGGAATGTCTTCTGTTAATCAAGCTTCTGTAACTGGTGAATCTATTCCAGTTGAAAAAGAAGTAGGGAATGAAGTATTTGCTGGAACTTTAAATCTGACACAAACATTGCTGGTTAAGGTTACTAAAAAACAACAAGATAGTGTACTTGGAAAGATTATTACTTTAGTGCAAGAAGCCGGTCAATCATTAACTCGTACGGGAAGTTTTTTAAAGAAATGGGAACCAGTCTATGTCACAATCGTATTGGCTTTATTCCCTGTTGTATTAGCGATCGGAATTCTATTTTTAAACTGGGATTTCTTAACAGCTTTTTATCGTGGAATGGTTTATTTAATTGCCGTATCTCCATGTGCACTAGCCGCTAGTGCAACACCGGTAACAGTAGCTGCTATTTCAACTTTATCTAGAAAAGGAATCTTTATTAAATCTGGAGCTTCTTTAGAAAAAATGTCTGAAGTTGAAGCGATTGCTTTTGATAAAACTGGTACACTTACAAATGGAACACCGAAAGTTGTGTCCAAAGTAATGGATAAAGATCGTGAATTTGAATTATATTCCATTCTTGTATCGATGGAGAGAAAAGTAAATCATCCATTAGCCTTTGCAATCGTAGAATCTGGATTAGCTTATCCTACTTATTCATTATCTGTTATACCAAAAGTAGGAATTGGATTAGAAGCAACTTATAGAAATCGCACGTATCGTGTTGGAAAACCTTCTAGTTTCGCTACATTAGGAAAATATGCAGAAATTGTTGAACAGTGGATGAATGAAGGGAAAACCGTTGTAGTTTTGAGTGAAGACCATTTAGTAGTTGGAGCAGTAGCGCTATTAGATACTCCAAAAGAAAAAGCAAAACAAGTGATTGATTATTTCAAACAAGAAAATATTCAAACGATGCTTTTAACGGGAGATTCTATTCAAACGGCTGAGGCAATTGCTAACGAATTAGAAGTGGATGAAGTTAGAGCCAATGTATTACCAGAAGAAAAAGCAAATACTCTAAAAGAGTGGACCATGAAATATCCGACAATTGCAATGGTAGGAGATGGTATTAATGATGCACCAGCATTAGTGAGTGCAGAAGTTGGGATTGCAATGGGAAAAGGAACTGATGTTGCAATGGAATCAAGTGATATTGTATTAATGACTAGTCAATTAGATTCTTTAAAAACATTACATAAAGTTTCAAAATTAATGATGACCGTTACAAAGCAAAACTTACTTTTTTCACTATTTATTGTAATTTTATTAGTGATTTTAAATTTTCTAGGATGGAGTGATCTAACTCTTGGAGTCATTCTTCACGAAGGAAGTACAGTAGTAGTGCTATTACATGCATTAAGGTTAATTTTTACGCCAATTGAATAATCATGAAAATGTTTGATATTCAAACTAATTAGTAGAAAGGAATGGAAACAACTCTAGAGAAAATTAATGAGTATTTGGTAGACGTCCTTAATCAAATGCTTGATATTGAAGAATCTTCATTGGCGCAAAGTCAATTTAAAGATTTATCCATTAAAGAAATGCATGCCATTGAAGCAATTGGTATGTACCATGAACATACAACAACAGAAGTTGCCAATACATTAAATGTAACGGTTGGGACGCTAACAGTAGCAGTTAATGTACTAGTGAAGAAAGGATATGTTGTACGCTTAAAAGAGATTTCAGTTACAGTTATTGGAATGCAAAAAGGTCATACGTTACAAGAAAATATCGAGCGAAATTTTGGGCAAGTTCATCCAGAAGGATTTGCTTCGATTTTGTGGAAAGATAGTAAAAAAGCTGAACAAGCAAGTGAATTAATGAAGTTTACAAGTAAGAAATTAATGAAAGAAGGAATTGTCGATAAAATTATTTTAGAGAAAAACCGTTCGTTAAAAAATAGCGACAGAACTTCAAACTACTTTATTGGTATCTTTAAAAGAATGGCGTACCAAATCAAAAGAGGAACTAGTAAGCCAACGCTTAGAAAAATTTAGAAAATACTAATCGTGAAACGTAACAACACTGTAATATGGTTGTTACGTTTTTTTTATATAGAATTTGTATAATGAAGAATACTATGAGAAAAGTGTGGTGAATGGATCTGGATAAGCGATTAAGAAAAAATATTGTCATTACGGGAGTAGTAGGTCTATTATTGACACATTCTCCTATATCCATACATGCACAAGAAATCTCTCAAGAATCCATTCTTCAATTAGAGCAAGAGCTTTCTCAAAAATTAAATTTTGCTAATGAGAAATATCGTCAAGTTGCAACATTAAAGAACGATTTAAAGGAGTTAGCATCCAATCAAGCGTTATTAGAACAACAAATTAATCAACAACAAGAAAAATTAGTGGAGAAAGAATCAGTTGTGAAACAACGTTTATTAGCATTGCAGTCAAGTGGTATTGTTTATCAACGGTTTATTCAACTGGTTCAGGCAGCGAGTATTTCTGATTTTTTCCATCGCTTTTTTACGATTCAAGAGTTATTCAAAGCAGATATTTTAACAATACGAAACTATAAACAAGAAGTTCATTCATTAGTCATTTCAAAACAAGAATTAAAAGAGAATGAAGATAGTTTATTAAAAAAACAGCAAGATTTACAAACAGAATCTACTTTATATGAAGAAAGTATTCAAGTTTTAAAACAAAATCTTTCTACTAATAAAGAAGCATTGTTAGCAATTCGTGAAAAAGTAAAACAGTCGAGTGAAAATGAAGAACCAACCACTCATCACTCTCCTAGTGAAAGTAAAAAAGAAGAAAAGGTTAAAGAGTCTTCTATTGAAAATTCTAAAGAAACCACTTCAGCAACAGGTAAGAAATCTCTTGAAAATCAACAGCTAAACCAATCTTCTTCAAAGAGTAAAACAGTAACTAGTGAAACAAATTCTAGTTCTGTTGGAAAAGAATTTGTTGCAGAAGCAACAGCCTATTCTTATAAACAACCTGGGCTAAATAATTATACAGCAATGGGCATTGATTTAAGACAAAATCCTAATGTCATTGCAGTAGATCCCACTCAAATTCCATTAGGAACTTTAGTGGAAGTTCCAGGGTATGGAATTGCGATTGCTGGAGATACAGGTGCAGATATTAAAGGAAATCGAATTGATTTACATTATCCTGAAGTACAGCAAGCAATGGATTTTGGAAGAAAAAAGATTACGATAAAAGTGATGAATTAAGAAGAATTTCAGATTAAATCTGGAATTCTTTTTTGTTAACATAAGTTTTATAAAAAAATATTTTTTAAATGTGATGATTTGTTAACATTAAACCGAAAACTCTTTGATAAACTTGTAACTGAATTTATAAAAGTAAGATGAAAAGGGAGTAACAAATGTGAACCTGTTAGAAGAAATACAAAACTATTGGAATCATCGATATACAGGATATTCCAAAGTGAATCAAAAAGAATTAGAAGGAATTCAAAGAAAAAGATGGAAAGAAGAATTGAAGCGATTGTTACCAGCTAATCCAAATCTTAAAGTATTAGATATAGGGACAGGCCCCGGTTTTTTTTCAATTATTTTAGAAGAATTAGGTTATACAACTATAACAGGTATTGATGTTTCCGATAAAATGCTAGAAGTTGCCAAAGAGAATATTCAAAAATATGGCAAAGAACATTCAAGTATACAACTCATTCAAATGGATGCACAAAAGCTAGAGTTTAAACCAGAAAGTTTTGATATCATTGTAAGCCGAAATTTAACTTGGAATTTAGAAAAACCACAACAAGCTTATTCAGAATGGTTAAGAGTCTTGAAACCAAATGGAAGATTATTTATTTTTGATGCTAATTGGTATGCGTTTCTTCAAAATGAATCATTAGAAAAAGAGTTTGAAGAAAAACGTAAAAAAGCTATTGAAGAGAAGTTAGAAGATTATTGGCAAGGTGAAGGTGTTAATGAGGAAAAAATGAATTGGATTGTTGAGCAATTACCTTTGACGTATCAACAAAGACCGCAATGGGATAGGAATTATTTTTTGTCACAGAAAGGTATTTCAGTAGAAACAGAAGAAAACTTTGGAGATTTGGTGTGGGATTATGAAGAACAATTAAATTATGGTGCAACACCAATGTTTTGTATCAAAGTCGTAAAGGAGGATGTGTAATGACACCAGAACAAACGATACAAGAACGTGTTAAAAATTATTGGACAAATCGAAGCTCTTCTTTTCTTGAACAACGAATAAGAGAATTTCATAGTCCATTAAAAGATCGATGGATTACCGAATTTAAAAAATATTTACCACAAGAAAAATCATTAAAAATTTTAGATATTGGTTGTGGAACAGGATTCTTTACAGGCATTTTAAGTCAATTAGGTCATGAAGTAATAGGGATTGATTTAACAAAGGAAATGATACATTCAGCTACTGTTTTTGCTAAACAAGAAAAGTTTGATGCGCAATTTTTAGTCATGGATGCTCAAAATTTAGGATTTGCTGATGCAAGCTTTGATATTGTTATTGCAAGAAATGTCACTTGGACATTGCCAGATGTTCCAAAAGCTTATCGTGAATGGCTTCGAGTATTAAAAAAAGGTGGATTACTCATAAATATTGATGGAAATTATGGTGCTTCGAGCATGACAGATACGAGTCATTTACCACAGCATCATGCTCATCATCATTTAAGCAAAGATACTTTAACAGAATGCGAAATGATTCAAAGAAGCTTATCCATTTCTAGTGAAGTACGACCTCAATGGGATGTGCACTATTTATTAAATCAAGAAGTGGAATCTTTGCAAATTGATCGATCAATTAGCCAAAGGATTTATCTAGAAAAAGATGAATTTTATAATCCAACACCTTTATTCTTACTATGTGCTAAAAAGTAAGGAGTGGAAGTAAATGATTAAAGTAATGAAAAGACTTTTAACCATATGTATACTTTTTGTTGGCATTTCATTTTTTGTGTTTTTACTCATTCATATAGCACCTAGTGATCCAGCATCTGTAAAAATGTCAGCTGGAACAGGGAGAGTTTCCACAGAGGCTCTTGCACTCATGCGTGAGGAAATGGGACTCAATCAACCTTTACTAGTACAATATGGAAATTGGCTTTTTAAATTTCTTCAAGGAGATTTTGGGAAGAGTTTAATGTCAGATATACAAACAGAGAAATTAATGATTCCAGCAGTTATGAATACGATTCAATTAGCAGTGATAACATTAATGGTTTCACTAGGAATCTCAATTCCTTTGTCTATATTTTTTGTACGATGTCAAAACCGGATTGTAAAATCACTCTTGCAATTGATTCTATTTTTCAAAATGTCATTGCCATCTTTCGTGATTGGTTATTTTTTAATGTATGTATTTAGTGTTCAATTAAAATGGGTTCCATTACTAGCAAAACAAGGTGGTATTGGTTTAATCTTACCGATTATTACGATTGTTATTCCAGTGAGTGCAAAATTTATTCAACAATTTTCAGCGTTGTTAGAACAAGAATTGCAACAGGAATATGTTAAAGTGCTTTATTACCGTGGAATGGAAGAGTCAAAAATCTTTCAACGTCATTTAATGAAAAATATATTTCCTACAATGGTGACGATTATTTTACTATCGTTTGGTTCTTTAATGGCGGGTGTCGTTGTAGTTGAAACCATTTTTTATTGGCCAGGAATTGGGAAGTTATTAATGGATAGCATTAGTTCGAGAGATTATCCACTCGTACAAATGATTGTTGTATGTATAAGTTTTTTTTATTTATTGCTCACTCAAGTATCTGATGGATTACAAAATAGAACAGATACTCGTATTAAAGGTGGTGAGTGGCCATGATAAATAAGAAAAAATGGAGAATTGAAATTATTATTTTAGTAGTTGTATTACTATTGTGTAGTACATTATGTTTAAATTACGAAACAATGAATGCCAATGATTTGTTAAATCCACCAAATTCTCGTCATTGGTTTGGTACGGATGATTTTGGTCGTGATGTTTTTATTCGAGTGATTGTAGGAGCTAGATATTCGATTGGAGCTTCTCTGTTTATTGTTGGATTATCTTATTTAGGGGGAATGCTTTTAGGAGGACTAGCGGGAGTATTTGGTGGATGGATCGACAGAATCATAACAAATATGGTAGATATTTTATTAGCCATTCCTAGTTTACTCATTGCCATTACGGTAGCTGGAGTATTAGGGGGAGGGTTAAGAAATGGCGTCATTGCTCTTGTCATTAGTTATTTGCCGTATTATGCCAAATTAACAAGAGGAGAAATTCGTAATATTAAAGTTCGAGAATATGTCACCGTAATGTATATGCAAGGAGCTCCATTATGGTATCGGATGATTATAATTTTAAAAAATATCCAACTACCATTAGTGACGTATATGATGGTCAATATTTCGAGTACTATCTTAAGTTTAGCAACTTTATCTTTTTTAGGGATAGGTGTAAAAGTTCCTCAACCAGAATGGGGAGCAATGCTAAATGAAGGAAGATTATCGTTTGAACAAGCACCATGGTTAATGATTGCACCAGGACTTGCAATTACGATAACGATTATTATATTTAACGGAATTCACAATTGGATTCAACAGAAGAAAGGGAGAAAATGATGAAATTAAAAAATATGTTATTAACCATTGCAGCAGCAGTATTAGTGGGATGTGCACCTGTACAGCCAACCTCTCAACAACAAGAAAGTTCGCAAAATTCAACGTTTAAAATTGGATATTCTCAATTTACTGCAGGAATTGACCCCGCAAAAGATTGGGAAGGTTGGTATACGATTCGGTTTGGGATTGGTGAAACATTATTCCGTTTAACAAAGGATTTTGATGTAGAACCATGGTTAGCATCCTCTTATAAGATGATTGATGATCAAACATGGGAAATTCATTTAAAAGAAAACCTTACATTTTCAAATGGAAATCCTGTGACTAGTGATGCGGTTATTGCTAGCCTTCAAAGAGTAGGAGAAAACCATAAGTCAGGTAAAATTTTTAAAACAGCTACTTATACAGTACAGGATGCATTAACGTTTACAGTAAAAACTGAAAAAACAAGTCCTCAATTTATTCATGAATTAGTGGATGCAAAAACAGCTATTGTAGATGTAACTAGCACGGACAAAATAATAGGAACTGGTCCTTATGAAGTGACAGAGTTCAAACCAAATGATTCCATTTCATTAACGGCTTCGACTCATTATTGGGATGGCAATGCTTCGATTAAGGAAGTTCATTATCAATTAATTCCAGACCAAAAAACATTGGAATTAGCGATTAAATCAAAAGAGGTAGATGGTGGATTAGATTTAAATGATGATGTTGCTGATTCATTAATGAAAGATTCTTCTGTTCAAGTATATAATCAACCAAGTACGAGAACGTACCATTTAGAATTGAATAAAGCAAGATTACAAGATAAAAAAGTTCGTCAAGCGATTTTACATGCGATTAATAAACAAGAATTGACACAAGACTTCTTAAAAGGTCATGTCACTCCTGCAGACGGTGCCTTTTTAGATTCTAGTATTTATTCAAGTGGTACATTTGCTAATAAACAATACCAACCAGAATTGACGACAAAATTATTAGCAGAAGCTGGCTATAAAACTAAAAATGCAGATGGTATTTTAGTGAATGCTCAAAATGAGCCATTACAAATTGTTCTAAAAACTTATAAGAGATTAGCCAATAAAAAAATTGCTACAGCTTTGCAACAACAATTCAAACAAGTGGGGATTGATTTGAAAATTGATATTCGAGAAAAAGTCGACGGATTAAATCAATTAGATTATGACATTGCATTAGCTTCAGCATTAACATTGCCAACGGGAGATCCTCATTATTTCCTAAATGCAACTTTATCTAGTGAAGGGGCTTTGAATTATGTGAAAAATTCAGATTCATGGTTAGATGAAAAAATTTCTAACTTAGCTCATGAAGTAGATACCGATAAAATTCGTAGTGAAGTGGCAGAAATTCAAGATTATGCAAGAGATGAAGCAGTGGTTGATTATATTGGATTTGTTAACTTACATGGGGCAATGAACAATTATATTCATCATTTTGAACTTTCTCCATCTGATTTTTATCATATTACGAATAAATTGGTAAAAGACTAATGGGAAAAACAGTTTTTGACGTTAAACAATTAAATGCTTCATATGGAAAAGAACTAGTCCTTAAAAATTTAGACTTTTCAATTGCAGAAGGCGAAGTTATTGGGATTATTGGTGAGTCTGGAATTGGAAAATCGACTTTTTTAGAATGTATTCTTGGAAATATTCATCAAAAAGTAATAATGAATGCGACTGAAATGAAGCTTTTAGAAGAAAACTGGTTGAATTTAGAAAGTAAAAAAAGAAGAGAATATTTGAGGCAAGATATTGGCATTATTTTTCAAAATGGACAACATAGTTTGGACCCGTTATTTACAATTGGTCAACAGTTGGAAGAATTAATGGTACAATCAGAACCACAAAAAATAATCGAAACTCTGAAAATGCTTCAATTAGAAGAAAAGGTGTTGCACTTATATCCTCACGAATTATCTGGAGGAATGTTGCAAAGAGTTATGATTGCAATGGCTTTTATCAATCAGCCGAAATTAATTATTGCTGATGAACCCTTTAGTGCATTAGACGCTCCTTTGCAAATGGAAATGATGAAACTAATCGTTACTGTTGCTAAGCATCATAAAGTAGCAACCATTATGGTGACACATCAACAAGAATTAGCCTATCAATTTTGTACGAAAGTGTTGACTTTAGAAGAGGGACATTTTGTAGAAAAAGAGGAAGCACTACAAGAAAGAATTCCATTTGTTCGAGGCACTGCTGTCGAAAAAGAAGTATTTTTCCAATTGAAAAATGTATCCAATCATTATCAAAGTAATGATGCGATTCTTCAAAGCATTACGGTCGATATTCCAAAATACAAAGTAACCGGAATAATGGGTCATTCAGGAGCTGGAAAGACAACTCTTGCAAAGATTTTATCAGGCTTTATTCCATACGAAGGCAAAATTGAGATTGAAGGAAAAGAATTAGGAGAATTATTGATTCATGAAAAACAAAGTTATTACAGAAAAGTTCAATATTTATTCCAAAATAGCTTGTTATCTTTTAATCCGAATCAAACGATTTTGAAAAGCTTGGAAGAACCGTTAAGATTTATGCGAAAAATAAAATGTCGTCTGGAACGAATTCGAATGATACAGGAATTATTTACAAGCCTAGAGTTAGAATTCGATTGGTTAGAAAAATATCCTCATCAATTATCTGGAGGACAATGTCAAAGATGTGTGATTGCAAGAGCTGTTTTAGCGCAACCTGAGTGCTTGATTTGTGATGAAATAACAAGTTCACTAGATGATGCGAATCAAGAAAAGGTTATAAAAGTGTTACAAAAAATTCAAGAAGAAACAAATATGACGATACTTTTTATTAGTCATAATCAGTCGTTAATTGAATCGTTTTGCTCGAATGTTATTGTGTTAACAAAAGGGCGAGTGATGGATAGTTTTGATTTAGAAAAAATATCTGAATGAAAATTAAAAAAGATTTTAAAATAGAATATATTATTTGAGAATCCTTTACTAATAAAATGGTAGGGATTTTCATTTTACAAAATATTAAAGATATTCGACGAATTTTATTAGATTATGATATAATACTTGTACATTATGATACATTTAGGGGGATGTTCATTGAAATTTAAAAAGGATTTTTTCATTGGTAATTTTGTATCCTTTGTTTTAATGATAATAGTTTGGTTATCAATGACGACAAGTGTTCGAAAAGGTTTAGCACTTTATGATGCAAGTATATTTGAATATTTTGGATATGCGATGAATCATGGTCAAGTAATGTATACTAATTTATTTGATCATAAAGGACCATTTATTTTTATTTTTAATGCTTTAGGCTACTTTATCGCAGGACCATTAGGGATAAAAGCATTATATTTATTGTGTATATATTTATTTTTTTATTGGTCTTATCGTATCTCACGATTATTTTCGGATAAAACCATTTCTATATTGGTTAATGTTATTGTGTTTATTATTTTTGAAAAGTATTTTGAAGGTGGATGGGGATTAGAAGGTTATATTTTACCTTGTATCAGTTATTCTTTATATGTATTTTTAAACTATTCATTAACTTGTAAAATTAAACCAATGGAAGTTG
Organism: Granulicatella elegans; assembly: GCF_020735385.1. Taxonomy (NCBI): domain Bacteria; kingdom Bacillati; phylum Bacillota; class Bacilli; order Lactobacillales; family Carnobacteriaceae; genus Granulicatella; species Granulicatella elegans. The sequence goes on from NZ_CP085953.1 coordinate 1,485,656, forward strand.
TACTAAATGGTTTATTTTTCTCTATTGTATTTTTTACAAAAGCTAATATGGTAGGAATGTGGTTATTTTTTACTTTATACATTACTGTAAATTTAGTCTATCAAAAAAAGTATAAAGACTTAATTCAATTAATAGGATTATTTTTAAGTGGAATTCTTCTAATTCTTGTGCCATTATTTTTATATTTAATGATGAATGGTGCATTAACTGATATGTTTTATCAGTCGTTTATTGTAAATATGATTTATTCGAAACAACCGAGTGAGTATTCGTTAAAAGAAGTAATCGAATGGTATTTATTTCAAACCAATTATCTACAAATTAACTTATTCATTGTATTATCTAGCCTACTAGCATTAAAAAAATATCATTGGAAAGTCATTGCTTATAATCTATTAGTGATTTTTTGTATTGTGGTTGCATTAGTTTCAAAGAGAACATATTTCCATTATTTATTAGTGTTGATTCCATTATATGTACCTTATATTAGTATTTTTATGGAGCATTTTAACAGTTATTTATCAAAATATGGAATTGTGATATTACTAATTGGAATGTGTATCATTTATTATCATCCTTTAAAGGAAATAAAAGATAATATTTCACATCGTTATCAAGACTTGTCTGTTAATGAGAGAGAAGTAGCTAACTATATTCGTACTCATACATATAATGACGATAGAATTTATTCCCATAGAATGAATGGAATTATTTATTTAGAAAGTGATCGATTAGCTAGTACAAAATTTTTCTTTATTCCATCGTTAAAGGATGAAACACCTTTAATTGATGATTTTAAAAATTCTATCCTAAATAATCCACCGAAATATATTGTTTTTGATTCAAGATGGGATTATCGTAGATTAACAGATGAATTTATTAAAGAATATATAAAAGAATACTATGATTTTGAAAAAGAAATTGAAAGTATGAGTATTTATAAATTTAAAAATAATTAAGGAGTTTCAATGAAGAAAAAGCCAATCTTATATATAGTTATTCCATGTTTTAATGAAGAAAAAGTTTTACCTTTTACCAATGTGAGTTTTAAAGATAAAATTCAAGAATTGGTAGAAAAAGAAATCATTTCTCAACAATCAAGAGTGATGTATGTGAATGATGGAAGTACTGATGATACGTGGAATTTAATAGAAGAATATTTAAATAATGAGTTCGTTGTTGGAATTAGCCAAAGTAGAAATCGTGGACACCAAAGTAGTGTTTTAGCAGGACTATTCGAGGCTAAAACATTTGCAGACGTAGTTATTACCATTGATGCCGATGGACAAGATGATATTCATTGTGTAAATAAAATGCTAGAAGCTTATGAAAAAGGTTCTGAAATTGTATATGGAGTAAGAGAAAATAGAGAAACAGATACATTTTTTAAAAGATTTACAGCGGAAAGTTTTTATCGTTTAATGAGCTTTTTTGGTGCTGAAATTATATTTAATCATGCAGATTATCGTTTGATGAGTAAACGATTTATTGAAGAATTAAGTAAATATAAAGAAGTTAACTTATTTTTAAGAGGAATTGTGCCTTTAGTTGGTTTTCAATACTCGATTGTAACTTATAAACGAGAAGAAAGAATCGCAGGAGAGAGTCATTATCCACTTTCTAAAATGGTTAAATTAGCAGTTGATGGTATTACAAGTTTATCTGTAAAGCCTATTCGTATGATTACTATTTTAGGAGTTTGTACATCATTTTTTAGTTTTCTACTAATTGTTTGGGTTCTATGGACTAAATTTACAGGAGAAAGTGTTGCAGGATGGGCTAGTACCTATGCTATTGTTAGCTTATTAGGGGGAGTACAACTCATTAGTTTAGGGGTTATTGGTGAATATATAGGAAAGATTTATTTAGAAACTAAAAACAGACCCAGATATATTATTTCTAAAAGAACATATGAAGAAAACAATAGTAGTGAATACAGAGATGGTTTATTTAATGAATAAAAAATTTATCATCAAAATTTAACATTTCTATTCACATTACTGTTAAGTGCAAATTAAACTGAGCCGAAATATCCTAATTTGTAACATTAATTGGATAGTACCACTTGTTTATGACGGATGACAGCGTCAATGGTTCTCTCAATTGACTGAGAAGCGTTATAAAGAGTATAATATAGATAATTATTATGGTAAATTAAATAGGAGGTTTAGATATGGCTACAATTAGTATTACTCGTGAGATAGTTTTTACTGAAGAAGATTTGAAAAAAATTAAGCAATCAGCTCCAACTAAAAAATTCCTAGATGCTATTAAGAAATCTTCTAAACCAGTTGAAAGACCAAATAGGACAGAAGGCAGATTTGATGCTTACCTCAGATGATTTAGTTATGACCCCATTAAAAGAGTTCTACAAGGATGTCATCTACAATACTATGTGGAAAAAATGGATTGAAGATGGAAGGCTAAATCCATCTAATGAAAAAAGTGTTAATCATTTTAAAGAAGAAACCTAATTAGCTCTTTCTAATCTGGTAATAGAAGAGTTTGATTTTAATGGAAACCAAGATATGCTTGATTATTTTTCTAAATTAGCTATAAAGGATGAGTTGGATAATAAGACACGTTCGTTTATTGTGGAAGCGCCGAATTCTTCTAGTGATTTGCTTGGAGTTTTCTCTCTAACATTGAAAGTTGTTAAAATGGATGACTTATCAAATAGTCAAAAGAAGAAGCTTTTGAGCAGTGGAAAGCGTTCTGCAGCAAAACATATTTCAGAAATTCCAGCTATTCTAATAGCCCAATTCGGAAAAAAACTATAAAGCTGATAAGAGAATCAGTGGTGATGAATTGATGAATTTAGTTCTTACTCAAATTCAAAAAGCTCGGAAGATTATTGGTGGACAGACTATTGTGTTGGATAGTGTAAACCATGATAAGGTAATCAATTTTTATGAGAGTTTTGGTTTTACTAAATATGGTTCGATAGTAAGTGATGAAAATCAATCTTTTCAGCCGATGGCATTAGACTTGACTAAGCTTGAGAATTCGTAATGCTGTTGTTTTGCTTTTTAACACTTTATAGAATCAAAAAGGCTCCTAAACCTTGTTACGACAACGTTTTAGGAGTTTATTTTCTTTTTTTAAAATGCGTACTTTTTACTGCTATGTAAATTTTTAACATGAAGAATACTAATTAAAAGTACAAATAAGAGAAGTGAAAAAGCTAAATATAGTTAGATATAACAGAAGACCCAGCAAAGGTTGGAACGCTTTCGTAATCTCGTTCTTCCACTATTGGTAGATAAGTCATTAGTATATTCATACAAGATGTAACGTAGGAAAAAATAAAATTGCGAATTCTGTTTTTTTTAAATTATAACATTGAATGGAGCATATTATTTGGCATATTTTTACGTGTGTTTAATTGTGACATTATCACTTGTGTTTGACACAAAATTTAACAATTCAATCCACATCACTTGACAAATTGTCAACTTTTTAGTAAATTAGTATCAATTTCATAGGAAATCCATTGAAGGAGCTAAGTAGATTCGCAGCAATTAGAGAGAGAAATCATGGCTGAAAGTTTCTCAAAAGACTGAGAGAATTGAAAGACACTCTGGAGGAGAATAATGCAAAGTTATTCCGGTAAAATAGCCGTTATTTAGTAGAGGAATAGAGAAAACTCTGTTCAAATTTAGGTGGTACCACGAAATAATCGTCCTGACTCATTGAGTCAGGATTTTTTTACATATTTTTTATACATAGAAAGTAGGGATAAAATGATTCAAAAACCAAAAGGAACAGCCGATTTATTACCAGAGGAAATAAAGATTTGGCATTATATTGAAGAAACAGCTCGCATCATTTTAGGTGATTATCAATTTGAAGAAATGCGTACACCAATGTTTGAAAGCTATGAATTATTTAGCCGAGGTGTAGGTGATACTTCAGATATCGTTTCAAAAGAAATGTATGATTTTTATGACAAGGGTAACCGTCATATTACATTACGTCCAGAAGGAACTGCAGCTATCGTTCGTGCATATGTAGAAAATAAATTATTTGGTCCAGAACATAAGAAACCTTATAAAGTATATTATATGGCACCAATGTTCCGTTATGAACGTCCACAATCAGGTCGTTTAAGACAATTCCACCAATTAGGGGTAGAAGTATTTGGTTCAACAAATCCAGCAACAGATGTTGAGACTATTGCAATGGCATGGGATTTATTAAAAGAACTTGGTTTGTCAAATATGCGCTTAGTGATTAATTCTCTTGGTAAAACAGCTGATCGTATTGCATACCGCCAAGCTTTAATTGATTATTTAGAACCATTTACAGAAGAATTAAGTGAAGATTCAAAAAATCGTCTTCATAAAAATCCATTACGTGTATTAGATAGTAAAGATAAACGTGATATCGAAATCGTTAAAAATGCACCACGTATTTTAGAATTTTTATCTGATGAAGCACGCACTCACTTTGAAAAAGTGCAACAATATTTAACAGCCTTAGAAATTCCATTTGAAATTGATGAAACAATGGTTCGTGGATTAGATTATTATCAAGATACAATTTTTGAAATTATGACGGATTCAAAATCATTTGGTGCTAAAACTACGATTTGTGGTGGAGGACGTTATGATGGTCTCGTTCAAGAGTTAGATGGACCGGAAACTCCGGGATTTGGGTTTGGATTAGGAATGGAAAGACTTGTATTATTAATGAAAGATGAACAAGTTGAAATTCCTGACTTACAAGAATTAGATGCTTATATTGTCAGTTTAGGGGAAGAAACAGAAGAAGAAGTATTAAAACTTTCTATTTCATTACGTCAACAAGGTTATTCTGTGGATCGTGATTTCTTCGGTAGAAAAGCAAAACCTCAATTTAAAAATGCTCAAAAATATGGAGCAAAAGTTGTGATTACATTAGGGGAAGAAGAGTTGGCAAGTCGTCAAGTTCCACTGAAAGTAATGAGCACTGGTAAAGAGGTAAAAGTTGACTTAGCAGATGTATATGAAGATTTTGATAGTTTATTCCGTCAAGCAACAATGGATACGACAGCAATTGATGAATATTTTGGCAAATAGAAAGTAGGGATTTGTATGAAAAAGAGATCAATTTACTGTGGATTAGTCACAGAAGAATTAGTAGGAAAAGAAATTACATTACATGGTTGGGTACAAAAACGTCGTGACCATGGTGGGGTTATTTTTATCGACTTACGAGACCGTGAAGGTGTGATGCAAGTTGTATTTAACCCACAACATAATCAAGTAGCTTTTGAAATTGCGGACACATTACGTCCTGAATACGTTATTGAAGTAACAGGGACTGTTGCTTTACGTGGTGAAGGATTAACAAATCCAAATTTAAAAACAGGTACAATGGAATTAGAAGTTCACCATGTTGAATTATTAACAAAAGCTAAAACTCCACCAATTTACATTGAAGATGACAAAGTAGCTTCAGATGAATTACGTATGAAATATCGTTATTTAGATATGCGTCGCAAACCTGTATTAGAAAACTTGCGTTTACGTCATAAAACAACTCGTGCGATTCGTGAATATTTAGATACGGAAGGATTTATCGATGTAGAAACACCATACTTAGCAAAATCAACTCCAGAAGGAGCTCGTGACTACTTAGTACCTTCTCGTGTACATGAAGGAAGTTTCTATGCATTACCACAATCACCACAAACATTTAAACAATTATTAATGGGTGGGGGATTAGACCGTTACTACCAAATCGTTCGTTGCTTCCGTGACGAAGATTTACGTGGAGACCGTCAACCTGAATTTACACAAGTCGATATTGAGACAAGTTTCTTATCAGCTGAAGAAATTCAAGAAATGATGGAAGGCTTATTGAAAAAAGTCATGAAGGATACATTAGGAGTAGAAGTCACAACACCATTCCCACGTCTTTCATTTGCTGAAGCAATGAGCCGTTATGGGAATGATAAACCAGATACTCGTTTTGCATTAGAATTAATCGATGTAGCCGATATTGTAAAAGATTCTGACTTAAAAGTGTTTAGTACAGTTGTTGAAAATGGTGGACATGTCAAAGCTTTAAACTTAAAAGGATTAGCAGATGCATATTCACGTAAAGATGCCGATAACTTAGCTCAATTTGTTGCTAAGTATGGTGCAAAAGGATTAGCTTGGTTGAAAGTGGAAGAAGATGGTCTTAAAGGTCCAATTGCTAAATTCTTAGTGAATCAAGAAGCAGCGTTAAGAGAACGTTTAGATGCAGAAGTGGGAGATATTATTTTCTTCTGTGCGGATAAACCAAGTGTTGTAGCTCAATCATTATCTGAATTACGTTTGCACTTCGGTAGAAAACATGAATTAATTGATCAATCTAAATTCAATTTCTTATGGGTTGTTGATTGGCCATTATTAGAATATGACGAAGATGCAAACCGTTATCAAGCAATGCACCATCCATTTACTCGTCCAGTTAATGAAGATTTCAATGCTTTATTAGAAAATCCAGCAGCAGCTAAAGCTCAAGCTTATGACATTGTATTAAATGGATATGAATTAGGCGGAGGATCATTAAGAATTTATAGAAGAGACATGCAAGAAGCAATGTTTGAAGTATTAGGATTCACAAAAGAATCTGCACAAGAACAATTTGGATTCTTAATGGATGCGTTAGATTATGGATTCCCACCACACGGAGGAATTGCATTAGGATTAGACCGTTTAGTCATGTTATTAGCTGGGGAAGATAACATCCGTGAAGTGATTGCATTTCCTAAAAACGGTTCAGCAATGGATACTATGACACAAGCACCAAGTCCAGTATCTGAACAACAATTACAAGAATTATCACTAAAAATTCGCTAAAATCAATGAACAATGGAGAAGTCGTCAATGAAGGCTTCTCCTCTGTTCTTCATAGAGAATAAAGGAACGAATACTAATGAAAAATAGCAAAGGTGTTGTGTTTAAGAGACAACAAGAAATTTTGAAATTATTACAGGAACATAGGCAATTATCTGTGGAAGAATTATCTTCCAGATTAGAAGTTTCTGAAATTACAATCCGTAGAGATTTACAACGTTTTGAAGATCAAGGATTGATTGAACGTTTTTATGGTGGAGCAAAATATATTTCAGGTAAGATTGAAAAAGAAAATATTGATCAAAAACAATATAATTCCACTAAGAAAAATATTGCACGTCGAGCTTCTGGTTTAGTCCGTGAACATGATATGGTCTTTATTAATTCAGGTTCTACTGCCTTTTTATTATTGAATTATTTAGCAGATGAAAATGTTACAATTTTAACGAATAATGGACGTTCTATTTTTAAAAAAGCCTCTTCAAAAGCTTCGATTGTGTTAAGTGGAGGAGAAATTTTTGAGCAAAAGAAATCTTTAGTCGGAGATTTTGCCATTAACTCTTTTTCAAAGGCTCGTGCCAATATTTGTTTTTTAGGTGTCGGTGGCATTAATAAAAATGGAATTACGACTGTTGCCTTACCTGAAACAGCTGTTAATCGTGTGATTTTAGAACGAACGAATGGTCCTAAAATTGTTGTTGCAGAAGGAGCGAAAGTTGGAAGAGAATCCAATTTCCATACGGCAGATTGTTCCATGATTACGCATTTAATTACAGATTATTCGGCAGATGCTGAAACAGTAGCCTATTTAAAGAGTATTGGTGTAAAAGTTTTATTTATTTCTTAATGTGAGAAAGGAGTAAGAGATGTCAGTAGAATTAAGCCCAAGACTAAAAACAGTTGCTTCTTTTTTAGAAGGAGTGACATTATTATGTGATGTTGGTTCTGACCATGCTTATTTACCGGTTTATGCGATTCAGCAAGGATTAATTACTAGCGCTATTGCTGGAGAAGTTGTAAAAGGTCCTTTCGAGTCTGCCCAACAAACGGTTCAAGATTATGTTCTAAATGATAAAATTTCTGTTCGTTTAGGGGATGGATTAGATGTTGTCACTTCTAATGATAAAGTTTCAGCCATTTCTATTTGTGGAATGGGCGGAGAATTGATTGCTCGTATTTTAGAACAAGGTCGAGTAAATGGAACTTTAACAGGGAAAGAAAAATTAGTGTTGCAGCCAAATGTTGCAGAACATTTATTAAGACAGTGGTTGGTAGACCATCACTATGAAATTTTAGAAGAAGTTGTAGTGGAAGATCATCATCGTTTATATGAAATTATTGTAGCTGCAAAAAGAGAACAGAGTATCTCCTTAACAGCAACACAAATTAAATTTGGTCCAAAATTAATAGAGAACCCAACGGAGTTAGTGGTTCGTAAATGGGAACGTCAGTTACGCAAAATTGAAGAAATTTTAGCGCAATTGAAAGAGAGCAAAGAACTTCCAACTGATAAAGTAGAAAAATTTAACCATCAATATCTTGAATTGAAAGGACTGATTGAAGATGTCAACCGTTAGAGAGATTATTCGTAAATTTGAACAAAGAGTTCCGAAGTCTTTAGCAATGGGAAAAGATCCCATTGGGTTACATTTTGGGGATTGGAATCAAGAGGTTCAAGTAGTGATGACGACGTTAGATATTCGTCCTTCAATTATTCAAGAAGCGATTGAAAAAAATGTTGATTTAATTATTGCACATCATCCACCAATTTTTAGACCCGTACAACAATTTGATTTAACAAATCCGCAACATAAAATGTATCAAGAAATTTTAAAACATGATATTGCGATTTATGCGGCTCATACAAACTTGGATGTTGTATCAGGGGGTGTCAATGATTGGTTAAGTGAAGTGCTGCAATTAGAAGAAGTAGAAGTACTATCTCCAACAGGAAAACTTCGTCAAATGAAAATTTCTGTGTTCGTACCGAAAGAACAAGCAAGCACAGTTCGACAAGCAATGCATGAAGCAGGAGCAGGACAAATTGGTGATTGTTATAAGGATTGTAGTTTTACAACTAGTGGAGTAGGTCGCTTCACAGCAACAGAAGGAGCAAATCCTGCTATTGGACAAGTGAATCAACCAGAACAAGTAGCAGAGGAAAAAGTAGAAGTCATTTGTTATGAAAACCAAGTAGACGCTATTATTATTGCTATGAAAGCTAGCCATCCTTATGAAGTTCCAGCTTATGAAGTTTGGGCATTAGAAAATGATGCAAAAACACTAGGGATTGGACGTATTGGACAATTACCTAAAGCATTATCTGTTGAAGAATTTGTCACTTATGTGAAAAATCAATTCCAATTAAAAGGATTACGTTTTGTTACTCCAAGAAATCGTTCGTTAGACAAAATTCGTAAAGTTGCCGTTTTAGGCGGTTCTGGTGGAAGCTTTTACCAAGCTGCTGTAAGTAAGGGAGCAGATGCTTTTGTAACAGGCGATATTACGTATCATGTCGCTCATGATATTCAAGAGTCACCAATGTTATTAGTGGATGCAGGGCATCATATTGAAGTCGTTTGTATTGAAAAATTAGCGAACTGGCTTGTACAATGGAATCAAGAAGAAAATTGGAATGTAAAAGTGATTAAGAGTACGACTTTTACGGATCCATTTGAATTTTTATAAGAAGAAAGAAGGAATTAAACATGCCAAATCAATTAGTTGATCGTTTTATTCGTTATGTAAAAAAAGAAACTCGTTCAGATGAAACAAGTACAACTGTTCCGTCAACACCAAGTCAAACAGAGTTTTTAAAAGATTTAGTAGAAGAATTAGTAGCATTAGGATATCAAGATGTAAGATTAAATCCTAAAAATAGCTTCGTAACGGCAACAATTCCAGCTACCACTACAAAAGAAGTACCAGTTGTTGGATTTATTGCTCACGTAGATACAGCTGATTTTGAAGCTCGTAATGTACAACCACAATTCCATGAAAACTATGATGGAGAAGCGATTGTATTAGATAAAGAAGGTAAATTTGTTTTATCTCCAAAAGATTTTCCTAATTTAAAAAAATATGTTGGGAAAACATTAATTACAACAGATGGTACAACTCTATTAGGAGCTGACGATAAAGCAGGGGTGAGTGAAATTGTAACAGCAGGTGCTTACCTATTAGCTCATCCTGAAATCGAACACGGAAAAATTCGTGTAGCATTTGGCCCAGATGAAGAAATTGGACGTGGTGCTGATTTATTTGATGTGGAAGAATTTGGCTGTGACTTTGCCTATACAATGGATGGAGGTCCAGTTGGAGAATTAGAATATGAAAGTTTTAATGCTGCTCAAGCTGAAATTACAATCCAAGGGAAAAATGTTCACCCAGGAACTGCAAAAGACACAATGGTGAACGCCTTAGAAATTGCTCGTCAATTCCAAAATGCTTTACCTGAATTTGAAGTACCAGAACATACTACTGGACGTGAAGGATTCTATCACTTAATGTATGCCAATGGCGTCGTAGAAGAAGCAAAATTAGTCTATATTATTCGTGACCATGATCGTAACTTATTTGAAGCGAAAAAAGCTTATTTACAATTAGTTGCAGATCGACTAAACGCATCGTTAGATAGCAATCGTATTTCAATTGATATGAAAGATCAATATTACAATATGGCTGAAATCATTGAAAAAGACTTTAGAGCTGTTGAAGTGGCTCAAAAAGCAATGGAAAACTTATCGATTACGCCAATTATTGAACCAATTCGTGGTGGTACAGATGGTTCTAAAATTTCATTTATGGGCTTACCAACTCCAAACATTTTTGCAGGTGGAGAAAACTTCCACGGACGTTACGAATTCGTCGCTGTAGAATCAATGGAAAAAGCACGAGATGTCATTATTGAAATTGCACAATTACTAGCCAAATAGAAAGATAAAATATGGCTTTTAGTAGCTAAGGACGGCAGCAGCTTCGCAAAGCGAATCTCATTGCGCCGTAGCTACTATAGAAAAGCTAATTGTATTTGTCATTTATGATGGCTTTTTATCATATCAGTAGATAAATTTGTTAAAAATCGTTACAATAGAGTAGAGTTTAACAGTAAAATCTAATCTAATAACAATACAAAATATAATAGATTTGGATTTATAATTAGATAAATTCAAATCTATTTTTTTATCTATATGGAGGAAGTTATGACATTTGATGGTTTGTTTACAAAATGGATGACGGATGAAGTTTCTAAAGAAATTATTGGAGGAAGAATTAGTAAAATTCATCAACCCCTTCCTTATGAAATTCAATTAACGATTCGTTCCAATCGAAAAAATTATTTATTATTATTATGTGCTCATCCAATGATGGCACGTTTTCAGTTTATCGCTGAAAAAGGGGATAATCCTGAAATCGCTCCTAATTTTTGTATGATTTTAAGAAAATATCTTGAAGGAGCCATTATTCAAGATTTTACCCAAGTTGGAGCTGACCGAATCATTCATTTAGATGTGGATACAAGGGATGAACTTGGGGACGAAGCAAAATGGCGTTTGACACTTGAAATGATGGGAAAACATAGTAATGTTTTCTTAGTGGATCGAAGAAGTCAGCAAATTATCGATTGTTTAAAACGAATTCCATTAAGTCAAAATACGTATCGTACCTTACAACCAGGGGCTACTTATCAATTACCTCCACATCAAACAAAATTGAATCCATTTGAAATGACTCTTTTTGAATTAGATGCCAGATTGAATAGAGAAATTTCTGAAGATTCATTAACCAAATCATTAATGAGTATTGTACAAGGGATAAGTACGCTAACTGCTAATGAAATTGTTGAACGTTCTATGATGTTTGATGAAACAATTGCTGAAAGTTTATGGAAGTTTTTAGAACAAAATAATGAGAAACCAACACCAACTTTGGCAAAATTATCTAATGGAAAAAGCTACTTCACAGTATGTCCATATTACTCATTCCAAAATGCTGAAAATCAATCATTTGAAACATTGTCTGAATTATTAACAGCTTATTATGTTCATAAAGTTCAGGAAGAAAAAATTCAACAGCTGGCAGGTAATTTACTTCAAATGTTGAAATCAGAATTGAAAAAAAATCGAGAAAAACTCATTAAATTTGAAGAAGATTTACAAAAGAGTGAGAAGGCAGAACAATACCGTATTAAAGGAGAGTTATTAAATACTTGCCTCTACAAAATAGAAAAAGGTCAAACTGAAATTCAGGTGGAGAATTATTACGATAATAATGAATTACTGACGATTCAATTGTCTACATGGTTAACACCTTCTCAAAATGCACAAGCTTATTTTAAAAAATATCAAAAATTAAGAAATTCAATTGAACATATTGAAAAACAACAGGAATTTACCCATCAAGAAATTCAGTATTTAGAACAAGTTTTATATCAAATTGAAGAAGCAGATGTACAAAACTTAGAAATGATTCGAGAAGAATTAGTAGCGAGTGGGTATTTAAAACGATCTGCGGTGAAAAAAGGAAAACAAAAAACAAAACCTTCAAAACCATATGTTTTCTATTCAAATGATGGTACTAGAATTTTAGTGGGTAGAAATAACTTACAAAATGATACTTTAACCTTAAAACAAGCAAAAAAAGAATATTTATGGTTACATGCGCAAAATATTCCGGGGTCACACGTCATTGTAGAATCAGCCAATCCAACCGATGAAACGATTGGGCAAGCAGCCATGTTAGCAGCATACTATTCTAAATACCGTCATTCAGCAACCGTTCCTGTGGACTATGTTTCTGTTTCAAAAATTAGAAAGCCAAATGGATCTAAGCCAGGATTTGTAGTGTATGAAGGTCAACAAAATACGTATATCACTCCTGATGAAGCAGTGATTCAACAAATTCGAGAAAATAAACCAAAAGAATAGGAGAAACAAATGAACGCGGTAAGAGCAGCATATATTCATATTCCATTTTGTTCTCATATTTGCTATTATTGCGATTTTAATAAGGTATTTATTGAGGGGCAACCGGTTGATGAATATGTTGATTTATTAGTAAGAGAAATGCAATTACGAGCAGACTCTCACCCCATATCACCTTTAGAGACGTTATATATCGGGGGAGGAACTCCTTCAACTTTAATGCCAAAGCAATTAGCAACGTTATTTGAAGGGATTCATCGTTATTTACCACTAGAGAAAAATTGCGAATTTTCAATGGAATTAAATCCAGATGATGGTCAAATGGAACGTTTAGAAGTGATGAAAGAATATGGGGTAAACCGTATTAGTATGGGAGTTCAATCCTTTAATGATGAGTTATTAAAAAGAATTGGACGAAAACATAGTAAAAAGACCGTTTTACAAACTATAGGAAATGCTCGAAAAATTGGATTTGATAATATTAGTATTGATTTAATTTTTAGACTTCCTCAACAAACGATTCAAGATTTTGAAGATAGTTTAAAAATTGCCATGGAATTGGACTTGCCACATTATTCGATTTATTCCTTAATTTTAGAACAAAAGACTGTTTTTTATAATTTAATGAGACAGGGGAAGCTTCCTTTGCCGACTCAAGATGAAGAAGCAGATATGTTTCAATTAGCCATGGATTCGATGGAAAGTTTTGGTCGACATCATTATGAAATTAGTAATTATGCTCTTCCAGGTTTTGAATCAAGGCATAATTTACATTATTGGAAAGCAGATGAGTATTTAGGTTTTGGTGCGGGAGCACATGGTTATTTAAATCAAGAACGCTATCAAAATTGTGGTCCTATCCAACATTATTTAGAACCATTACGGAATTTTGAACTTCCAATTTTACAAAAAGATGTATTAAGTAAAAAATCTCAAATGGAAGAATTTATGTTTCTAGGGTTAAGAAAAATGTCAGGGATTTCTAATCTTGAATTTAAAAAACGATTTGGAAGAAATATGAATGATATTTATCAAGAAATTATTGAGGAACTGATAGAACAAGAATTAATCCAATTAACAACAGAAGGAATTGCGTTAACTCATAAAGGGAAGTTTTTAGGAAATAATGTATTCCAGGCTTTCCTTTTAGAAGATTAGGTTAAGATTTTGTATCAATTGCTGTAATGAGATGAAAGAGGTGATAGAATGACACCATTAAGAAGAACTAAAAAGAAGAGAAATGATTGGAAGGTCGCTTTTATTGTTCTAATTTCAATCAATCTATTTGTAATTGTTTCTACATTCATTCCGAGACAATCTAAACAACAAGTTTTAACAACGCCAATTGTGGAGCAAGGAGAGAATTGGATGGAAGTCACATTAAGTAAAAATGAAATTCAAAATATTTTAGATATTGTTTCCAAAAAAAATCAAGCAGAAAATCCAAATTTTCCAAACTTTGTTATGAATGATTCCGTTATTCAAATTACTGGAGATGCTAATGCATTAGGAGTAACTGTACCTTACAAAATGACGACAGTTCCTTATGTAACGGAAGAAGGAACTGTTCAATTAAAAATACAGTCTATTCAATTAGGAGGTTTCTCACTACCAGTATTTTTAGCTTTAGGAAGATTAAAACAAACGGAATTTCCAGAATGGTTCCAATTAAATACTGAGAACCAGTATTTTTTATTAAATTTATCAGGAATTCATGAAGGAAGTACGATTAAAGCAAAAAAAATTAATTTAAAATCGAATGAATTTATTTTTTCTATTTCAATTTCTAATGACAATATAGTAGAATATCTACAGTAAGTAAAATTTTAAAGTCTATAAGACAGTTAGGAGATCACACATGAGTGTACATATTAATGCAACAAAAGGACAAATCGCAGAGGTAGTTTTAATGCCAGGAGACCCACTTCGTGCTAAATATATTGCGGAACATTATTTAACAGATGTAGAACAATATAACAGTGTAAGAAATATGTTTGGATATACAGGTTTATACAAAGGGCAACGAGTTTCTGTTCAAGGTAGTGGAATGGGTATTCCTTCAATGATGATTTATGCCAATGAATTATATACTGAATTTGGTGTGGAAAAAATTATTCGTATTGGTTCAGCAGGTTCTATTCAAACTGATGTAAATGTTCGTGATATCGTATTAGCTCAAGGTGCTACAACGGATTCATCAATTATTACAAATATTTTCCAAGGACAAGTAAACTTCGCACCTTTAGCTTCATTTGAATTATTAGATAAAGCGTATCATTTAGCAAAAGAACGTGGTGCAACTGTTCACGTTGGAAATATTTTATCTTCAGATCGTTTCTATAATGCTGAATTAAACAAACAAAAATTACAAGAATATGGCGTACTAGCGATTGAAATGGAAGCTGCTGGTTTATATGCATTAGCAGCACAACATAAGAAACAAGCTTTAGCAATTGTAACGATTAGTGACCATATTTTAACTGGTGAAGAAACAACTGCTGAAGAACGTGAAAAAACATTTAATGAAATGATGGAAATTGCTTTAGAAACTGTTCACAATGGGTAATGTGTAGGTAAAAAATATGGAAGAAAATCAAGAAAAAGTTGTTAATAAACCTAAAAAAGTAATTCGACTATGGGTTTTTATTGTTTCATTAATTGCTACAATGCTCATTTCAGTTTTTTTAACAGTTGCATTAGTGATTACACAATTGCCAAAAGCAGATAATAAATTAGCATTTGGTGTATTAAAAAAGAATGAAATGTTTCAAATTGAGAAAGTATTTTATTATTTAAAACAAAATTATTTAGATAAAAATATTACCAATGAACAATTAATTCAAGGTGCCTTAAAAGGGATGGCTGAATCAGTTGGAGATCCTTATACTACTTATTTAGTAAATGATGAAACAGCTCAATTAGATGAAACGGTCAATGGAGCATTTGGTGGAATTGGTGCCGAATTAAAATCAGATCAAAGCCGTGTTGTCATTAGTACTACAATGGAAGGAAGTCCATCTCAACAAGTAGGGCTTCAAGCAGATGATGTCATTACCAAAGTTGATGGCGAAGATATGACAGGAAAGACCATTTCTGAAGTTGTAAAAAAAGTACGTGGTGAAGTTGGAACAGATGTTGTGTTAACGATTGAACGTGCTGGAACTTCTTTAGAAGTCAAATTAACGAGAGCTAGCATCGCCATTAATACTGTAAAAGCTGAATTAGATAAAGAGGATGCAACAATTGGACATATTCGTATTACAAGTTTTGCTAAAAATACTGCTCAAGAATTGGAAAAATCGGTGAAAGATTTAACCGATAAAGGTGCGCAATCTTTTGTATTCGATGTACGATACAATCCTGGTGGATTGTTAGATCAAGCATATAAAGTTGCCAATATGTTTCTAAAAGATGGTGAACCAATTGTTCAAGTGGAAGATAGATTTGGAAAGAAAAAAATTTATAAAGCTTCTTCAGATATTGGAACCTTCAAAATTACTCAACCCTATGTTCTTTTAGTGAATGAAGGAAGTGCAAGTGCTTCTGAAATTTTAGCTGCTGCATTAAAAGAAGGAGCAGGAGCACAAATTGTGGGAACTAAAACTTATGGTAAAGGAACCGTTCAAAGTGTGATTGATATTTCTGATAATAGTGAATTGAAATATACAAACGCAAAATGGTTAACACCAAAGGGAAATTGGATTCATAAAGAGGGAGTTACCCCAACAAAAGAAGTGAATTTACCGGATTATGCATTTTTAAAAATTATTGATGCAAGAGAAACATTAAAACTAGGGACTGTTTCACAAAATGTCTTATCAGTTGAAACAATTCTAAAAGGATTAGGCTATTCAGTTACAGCAGATGGTTATTTTGATGAAGCTACTCAAAATGCAGTAAAAGTTTATCAACAAAAAGAGGGATTAACTGCAACAGGAGAAGTAGATGAAGAAACAGCTCAAAAATTAATGAATAGTGTTAGAGTTTTAATCCAAGAAAACGATACACAGTATCAAGTAGCAAAAGAATTACTAAAATAGAATGGAGGTTTTTCCATGGAAGAAGTTAGTTCATTTATTCCTCGTAATATGCGTAAAAGAAAACTTCCTAAACCTACTATATGGGAAGAATTATTCAGTTGGTTAGGCTCTTTTGCCGTATCATTTGCAATTCTAGCCTTATTATTTATCTTTGTAGGGAAACCTTTTACGGTAAGTGGTCAATCAATGTATCCGACATTACATAATAATGATCGTATGTTTATGTCAAAATTAGGGGATATCAATCGTTTTGATGTGGTTGTATTACAAGCTCCTGACCAAGATAAAGAGTATATTAAACGAGTGATTGGTATGCCTGGGGATACAATTGAAGTTAAAGAAGGTAAATTATATATTAATGGTCAAGTAGTAAATCAACCATTTATTAACACAGAGATACTTGTAAATAAAACGGTCTATATTGATGATTTTACATTGCAAGAATTAACCGGAGAATTAAAAGTACCTGAAGGAAAATATTTTGTAATGGGGGATAATCGTGGAGTGTCAAGAGACAGTCGAATGATTGGTTTTATTGATCGCTCTGCAATTGAAGGGAAAGCAGTCTTTACAATTTGGCCGTTGAATCGAATTGGTGGTCAAAAAAATTACTCTTATTTATATTCTGAATGATAAGGAGAGATTTTAAATGAGTCATGAAGATGAGTATGAAGATAAACCTTCGATATTGTCTATTATATGGTCTTGGATTTGGTCGTTTATAGTAGCCTTTATCATTGTAGGGGGAGTGTATTTCTTCCTTGGAAGACCTTTTACAGTGATTGGTACTTCAATGTATCCAACATTGCATAATGGTGATCGTATGGTCTTATCTAAAGTTGGAGATATTCATCGATTTGATGTTGTTATCCTAAAGGCTCCAGATGAAAATGTTGAATATATTAAACGTGTTATTGGGATGCCAGGGGATACAGTGGAGATGAAGAGTGGGGTACTTTATATTAATGGTAAAAAAGTAGATCAACCTTTTATCAATACTGAAGCGTTGGCAAAACAAACGTTTTTTAATGATGATTTTACTTTAGAAAGTCTAACAGGTGAATCGAAAGTTCCTGCAGGGAAGTATTTTGTTTTAGGGGATAATCGTGGAGTTTCTAAAGATAGTCGAATGATTGGTTTTATTGATCGTTCAGCTATTGAAGGAAAAGCAGTCTTTACAATTTGGCCATTTGGTCGAATTGGAGGACAAAAAGATTACGGTTATTTATTTTCGGAATAGAGTACAGAAATTGACTTTTCTTAATGTAGTATTAGTCCGCCAGTAGATCTTCGGTCTCATGGCTAAAGCTACTTAGAAAAGACTTTTCTTTCTCTGTCTTAAATAGTCATGTTTATGCAAAGGAAAGCTGGGATTTTAATGTCCAGTTTTCTTTTTTTACGATAAAATTCCAATTTATTTATTAAACGTTTTTTTTACAAAATTTAAAAATAATGTTAAAATTCAAATGGTGCATAAAATGATGCATTAATATAGATTTATAGGAGGAAATCATATGGTTGGAATTATTATTGCAAGCCATGGTGAATTCGCTGCTGGTATCAAGCAATCTGGTTCAATGATTTTTGGAGAACAAGAAAAAGTCGAATCTGTTGTTTTTATGCCAAGTGAAGGGCCAGATGATTTGCAAAGAAAATTGCAAGAAGCCATTGAAAAAGTTGATTCAGAAGAAATCTTATTCTTAGTCGATTTATGGGGCGGTAGTCCATTCAATCAAGCAAATAAATTGTTTGAAGAAGCTCCAGAACATCGTGCGATTGTTGCTGGATTAAACTTACCAATGTTAATCGAAGCGTATGCGAGTCGTTTCTCAATGAACACAGCTCACGAAATTGCGCAAGCGATTGCTCCAACTGCAATTGATGGGGTAAAAGTTCGCCCTGAAGAATTGCAAAAGAAAGAAGAAGTAGCCGAAACTCAAACGGTTGCACCTAAAGGAGCTATTCCGGAAGGAACAGTTTTAGGTGATGGCAAAATTAAATTTGTATTAGCACGTATTGATACTCGTTTACTTCACGGACAAGTTGCTACAAACTGGACTAAAGCAACAAATCCAAACCGTATTATCGTTGTTTCTGATTCAGTATCTAAAGACGATTTACGTAAAAAATTAATTGAGCAAGCAGCTCCTCCAGGAGTACGTGCTCACGTTATCCCATTGGATAAATTAGTTCAAGTGTATAACGATACACGTTTTGGAGATACAAAAGCATTATTATTATTTGAAAATCCACAGGATGCTTTAGCAGTTATTGAAAAAGGTGTAGAAATTACAGAATTAAATATTGGTTCTATGGCTCATTCAGTTGGTAAAATTCAAATTAATAATGTATTATCTGTTGACCAAGCAGATGTTGATACGTATAAGAAATTACGTGATTTAGGCGTAAAATTCGATGTTAGAAAAGTATCAGGAGATTCTCCTTCTGATTTATTCAAATTAATCGCTGCAAAAGCAGGCGAAGGATTAAACATTTAATAGGAGGTCATTATGGATTTTAATATTGTAGCAATTATTGCAGTCCTAGTTGTTGCCTTTTTAGCTGGTATGGAAAGTATTTTAGACCAATTCCAATTCCATCAACCAATTATTGCATGTTCATTAATTGGATTAGCAACAGGACATTTATCTGAATGTATTATTTTAGGTGGAGCTTTACAATTATTAGCTCTAGGTTGGGCTAATATCGGTGCAGCGGTTGCTCCCGATGCAGCGTTAGCTTCAGTAGCATCTGCCATTATTTATGTAAAAGCTGGTGACTTCTCTACAGATGGTCGTAATGTTGCCATTGCAGCTGCTATCACTTTAGCAACTGTTGGTTTAGTAACAACTATGGTTGTTCGTACATTGTCAGTTGTACTTGTGCACCAAGCTGATAGAGCAGCAGAACAAGGCAACTTCCGTGGTGTTGAATTTTGGCACTATGTAGCATTAGCTACACAAGGTTTACGTATTGCGATTCCTGCCGGCGCTTTATTATTCATCCCTTCTTCAGCAGTACAAGCTGCTTTAGGTTCATTACCAGCATGGTTTACTGGTGGTATGACAGTAGGTGGAGGAATGGTAGTAGCCGTAGGTTATGCAATGGTTATTAACTTAATGGCAACTAAAGAAGTATGGCCATTCTTCTTCTTAGGGTTTGCTTTAGCACCAATTAAAGAATTAACATTAATTGCAACTGGTATTATCGGTTTAGCAATTGCATTTATTTACTTAAACTTACAAAAAAATAACTCAGGTGGTTCAGGATCAAATTCTGGTTCAGGAGACCCACTTGGTGATATTTTAAATGATTACTAGAATGGAGGAACAGACATGTCAGATAAAAAAGTAACATTAACGAAAAAAGATCGTTTTAATATTATGTTGCGTTCTCAGTTCCTTCAAGGTTCATGGAACTATGAACGTATGCAAAATGGTGGTTGGGCATTCTCATTAATCCCAGCACTTAAAAAATTATATCCTAATAAACAAGATGCAAGTGATGCTTTAAAACGTCACTTAGAGTTCTTTAACACTCACCCATATATTGCTGCTCCAATTCTTGGGGTAACATTAGCTCTTGAAGAAGAAAAAGCAAGTGGTGCAGAAATTGAAGATGCTGCTATTCAAGGGGTTAAAGTTGGGATGATGGGACCTTTAGCAGGTATTGGTGATCCAGTATTCTGGTTTACAGTTCGTCCAATTCTTGGAGCAATTGCTGCTTCATTGGCAACTGGTGGTTCATTAATTGCACCATTATTCTTCTTTATCACTTGGAACTTAGTTCGTATCGCATTCTTATGGTATACACAAGAACTTGGTTATCAAAAAGGTTCTGAAATTACTAGCGACTTATCAGGTGGTATTTTACAAACAATTACTAAAGGTGCTTCAATCTTAGGGATGTTCGTAATGGGGATTTTAGTTCAACGTTGGACTTCTATTAACTTCCCATTAGTTGTTGCTCGTGCTAAATTATCTGAAGGAGCATTTATTCAATTCCCTGAAGGAACTGTAGATGGTTCTACATTACAAAAAATCTTATCTGCATTAGCAGGTGGAGCTTCATTAACTCCTGAAAAAGTTACAACATTACAAGATAACTTAAATCAATTAATTCCAGGTTTTGCTGCTTTACTATTAACATTCGCATGTATGTGGTTATTAAAACGTAAAGTAAGTCCAATTTTAATTATCTTTGGATTATTTGCACTAGGTATTCTTGGTCGTGTAACAGGAATAATGTAATTAAGATACAATTTTGAGATGAACAGATGTAATGTCTGTTCATCTTTTTTTATTTTATGATAAAATAGACTTATTAGTTTATGAATTAAGGAGAAGGTTATGGCACAGTCTTTAAATACAAAAATTATTTTTACTACGAAAGCCAATGTATTTGTTGGTTGGATTGGAAATAAGCATGGAGATATTCTTGTGGGAGATAGAGCGTTTGAGTTTTATAATGAAAAAAATCCGGAGGATTATATTCAAATTCCTTGGAATGAAATTGATAAAGTGCGTGCGCAACTGTTCTTTAAGGATCGTTATATTCGTGGTTTCTTTATTGATACGAAATCGGCAGGTTCGTTTAATTTTGTTGTAAAAAATGCTGGAAAATGCTTAAAAGAGATGCGTACATTTGTTGGAGAAGAAAATATTGTACGTAGTAAACCATTGTTTACGATGAGGAATTTCTTCAAAAAATGAGTATATTTTTATAATGACTTTTCTGCAGGTTGCTTGGGACGCCAGCAGCTTCGCTTTGCGAATCTCATAACTAAATTGTATAAAATATGCTATCAACTCACAGCATTCAACTTGACTTTTTCTTCTAAAAATTATACGATAATAAGCATTCTATGAGAACGATATCATAACGAGTGGGAAGGAGAAGTTAAATGGATCAAATATTTTCACATCAATTTGATGCTTTATTAGAATTACGTCACTTTTTATCCATTATTATTGCTTGTTTATGCGGATGGGCGATTGGGTATGAACGTAAATCTCGAAATAAACAAGCGGGAGTAAAAACTCATGTCATTGTAGCATTAGCTTCTGCTTTAATGATGATTGTTTCAAAAGAAGCATTTTCTGAAATTCCAAATGCAGCGGATACTTCTCGTATTGCTGCCCAAGTAGTTAGTGGTATTAGTTTTATCGGTGGTGGTATAATTTATATGCGTGATATGCGTGTGAATGGTGTGACGACTGCTGCGGGATTATGGGCAACTTCGGGAATTGGAATGGCTATTGGCGGAGGATTCTGGTTCTTTGGCAGTGTTTGTTGCGCTGTAGTAGTAATAGTTCAATTATTGACACATCGTAAACTCAGTGTTCATAGAAAAATGTATCAATTAAATATTACTGGAAAGATTAGTCATTTGAATGTTATTCATGATATTCATCGACATTGTCATTTAAAACAGTATCAAGCTGCCAATGTTGAAGTGAAGAAAATTCCAGAAGGATATGAGTTATATATTCAAATTGATAATGATGCTCGTGTTTTTGTTCAAGATTTAAAAAAGACAATTGAAGAAAAGGGCATTGATTTTAAAATTAAGAAAGTGAAATTTAAAACAACTATGAGATAATCTATATTTGGAAGCCTTGAAGGAGTAGGATAGCTCACTTCTAGGCTTTTTCTTCAAGTAAAATATAACAACACATCTAACACTTTCGTAATGATCTATAAAATAATGGCATAATAAAAGAAATAGAAAAAATAAGAAATACTAATCAGACAAAAATAACAATGGAAATTACCCAAAATAATTTTAAGTAGGGCAATAGTTTTGAAATAAAAAGGGAGTATGTTAAAATAGTTCAGAATAAAGTTACAAGTAGTAAGAAAGGGTGAAATTGATGGCAACGATACAATGGTATCCTGGACATATGGCTAAAGCTAAAAGAGAAGCAATTGAAAAATTAAAATTAGTTGATGTTGTAATTGAATTAGTAGATGCGCGCATTCCAGAATCAAGTCGTAATCCAATCGTTAATGAGATTAAAGGACAAAAGAAACAATTAATGCTATTAAATAAAACGGATTTAGCCGATCCGATTCAAACAAAGAAATGGATGAAATATTACCAAGAAGAAGGTATTGAAGTTTTAACGGTTGAAGCTAAAGAGGGTAAAGGATTGAATCAAGTAAAAGCAGCGATTAAAACATTAATGACAGAAGAATTTGAAAAATTAGCAGCAAAAGGGGTTCGTCCTCGTCCAATTCGTTTAATGGTATTAGGAATACCTAATGTTGGGAAATCAACATTTATCAATCGTATGATTCAAAAAAATCAAGCTGAAACGGCTAATCGTCCCGGGGTTACTAAAGGACAACGCTGGTTAAAAATCGGCAATGATTTTGAATTATTAGATACGCCTGGTATTTTATGGCCAAAATTTGATAATCAAGAGATTGGAAATAAATTAGCAGTAACAGGAGCTATTAAAGATTCATTATTACATATGGATGATGTTGCGTTATTTGCGATTAATATTTTTAGAACCTACTATACAGATGCTTTAAGAAAACCTTATGGTTTGAGTGAAGCTGATTTGGAATTATCAGATGTAGATTTATTATTGCTCATTACGAAAAAGTTAGGATTCAAAGATGATTATGAACGCGCGAGTGAGCGTATTATTTTTGATATTCGTGGTGGTAAATTAGGTCGATATACATTGGATACTGCACCAATTAGTTTGGAAGGTGTTTAAGATGACTGAAAAATATACCATTAGTCAGATTAAAGAAATTCTAAGTTCGATTCATTCTATGGAAGATCTCATTTTTCAACAATTGAGTTTAGATATGAGAAAAGGAGTGCAAACAGCTCTCAAATCGTGTCAAAAAAGAATTGAAAAAGAACAAAAACGTGCAGAACATTTTATTGAAATGCAATATTATGAGAAATTAGCTTATCAAGAAGGAGCTAGTTTTATTGCAGGAGTCGATGAAGTAGGACGTGGACCATTAGCGGGTCCTGTAGTAGCTGCAGCAGTCATTTTACCGAAAAATATTGAAGATTTAGGGTTTGATGATTCTAAAAAATTATCAGCATCTAAACGAGAAGAAATTTATCGACTCATTCAAGAAAAAGCTATTGCAATTGGAATTGGAATTGTGGATGCAGATATTATTGACCAGGTTAATATTTATCAAGCTAGTCGTTTAGCAATGCAACAAGCAGTAAGTGAATTAAAAATTCAACCGGATTATTTATTAATTGATGCGATGAAAATTGATGTGAATACACCGCAAATTGGCATCATTAAAGGAGATGCAAAGAGTATATCGATTGCAGCAGCAAGTATTGTGGCAAAACAAGTGCGTGATCAAATGATGCAAGAATTTGATGAATTATATCCAGGATATGATTTTTCTAATAATGCCGGTTATGGAACACCAAAACATTTGGAAGGATTACATACAAAAGGAATTTGTCCCATTCATCGAAAAACTTTTGCTCCAATTAAAGATTTTTTACAATAAAAAAATATTTTTAGCCTTTTTTTTCGTATATAACAAATAGAAATGTTATTTCGAGAAAGAAGGTTATTTTTATGGAATGGACAAGACGAACACTAATGATTGCTCTAGCAATGAGGGATAAGGGAAGTAGTCAACAAAGATGGGAGTTGTATCAACAATTATGTCAAAATGAATGGACAGAAGGAAGTTTTACATTAGAATCGATTCATCAGGAATTAAGTTTAGAAGAGATTGATTGGCTAAGAAATACAGATTTTGCGAATTTGGAATTAAAGTATCGAAAAGAAGGGATTCATTTTTTGATGTATGAAGATGCTTTGTATCCAAAACGTTTAAAAGAAATTTATTTACCACCAGTTGTGTTATTTTATAAGGGAAGACTGGAGTTATTCAATCGATTATCAATCGGAATGGTTGGTGCAAGAAACCATACTCCCTATAGCAAAGAAGCGCTAGAATATTTACTACCCGATATACTTGAAAGAAAAGTATCCATTATTAGTGGATTAGCAAGAGGAGTAGATAGTTTAGCTCACCAACTTACATTAGATTTAAAAGGGGAAACGATTGCGGTTGTTGGAAATGGGATTAATATTTGCTACCCTAATGAAAATCAAAGTTTATATGATACGATAGGAAAAAAAGGATTGATACTGTCTGAATATCCATTAGATAGTCCACCTTTAAAATTTCATTTTCCTTATCGAAATCGAATCATTGCAGGATTAAGCCATGGATTATGTGTGATTGAAGCGAAACTGCATAGTGGAAGTTTAATTACGGCAAATGTTGCTTTAAGTGAAAATCGTCAAGTATTTGCCTTACCTGGTAACATTACAAGTGAATTTTCCAAAGGAACGAATGAACTGATTACAGCTGGGGCCTTTCCGATAAGAAATGCGAATGATATTTTAAATTCTCTTCATTTTTTTCCATAAAATTTTTACTCATTTAGTTTTTTGATTTGACAAACAAACTTTCGTTCGCTATGATGAATAACGATTATTGAAAACAAGCATATACTTCTGTGAAGGGAGTTTCGATATGGTTAAGAAAAACTTGGTGATTGTCGAATCACCAACAAAAGCGAAAACAATTGAAAGATATTTAGGAAAAAACTTTAAAGTAGTGGCAAGTAAAGGTCACTTACGTGATTTACCAAAAAGTAAAATGGGAATCGATATTGAGAATAATTATGAGCCTCATTATATTTCTATTCGTGGAAAAGGGGATTTAATCAAATCTTTGAAAAAAGAGGCGAGTAAAGCCGATGCCGTTTACCTTGCAAGTGACCCGGATAGAGAAGGGGAAGCTATTTCATGGCATTTAGCACATTTATTAGGATTAGATACGACTAAACCGATTCGTGTAGAATTTAATGAGATTACAAAGGATGCTGTAAAAGAAGCCTTTAAAAATCCAAGAAATTTAGATATGGATTTAGTTGATGCGCAACAAGCTCGTCGTATTTTAGACCGCTTAGTAGGGTATACGATTTCTCCAATTTTATGGAAAAAAGTGAAAAAAGGCTTAAGTGCTGGTCGTGTACAAAGTATTGCTGTAAAATTAATTATTGATCGAGAAAGAGAAATTCAATCTTTTGTTCCAGAAGAATATTGGACATTAGATGCGACTTTCCAAAAGTCAACAAAGAAATTTTCAGCGAGTTATTATGGAACAACCGCTGAAAAAGTTGAATTAAAATCTCAAGATGAAGTGAATCAAGTCTTGAAAGAAATTGACGAGAAGTCACCATTTACTGTTCAAAAAGTTACGAAAAAAGAAAGAAGAAGAAATCCTGCTGCACCATTTACAACAAGTAGCTTACAACAAGATGCTTCGAATAAATTAAACTTTAGAACTCGTAAAACAATGATGGTCGCTCAACAATTATATGAAGGTGTATCGCTAGGAAGACAAGGATCAGTCGGTTTAATTACATATATGCGTACCGATTCAACTCGTATTTCTCAAACAGCTAAGGATGAAGCAAAATCATATATTTTGTCAGAATTTGGTAGTGAATATTCGAATTCAACTCGTTCGACAAAAGTTTCAGAAGGGGCTCAAGATGCCCATGAAGCGATTCGTCCTTCATCTGTTATGAGAACTCCTGATTCTATTGCCTCTTATTTAACAAAAGATCAATTAAAATTATATACATTAATTTGGTCTAGATTTGTCGCAAGTCAAATGTCTGCGGCTGTTTATGATACGGTTCAAGTTGAATTAGAGCAAAATCAACAAGTATTCAAAGCAAATGGTTCTACCATTAAATTTGCTGGTTATCAAAAAGTTTATCAAGACAATGCGGATTCTAAAAAATCTAATGTTCTACCGGAATTAGTGAAGGGAGATACGGTATCTGTTCAAAAATTAGATCCAGAACAACACTTTACTCAACCACCTGCTAGATATTCAGAAGCGACTTTAATTAAAACATTAGAAGAAATTGGAGTCGGTCGACCTTCAACTTATGCGCCAACGATTGAAACGATTCAAAAACGTTATTATGTCAAATTGGTAACGAAACGCTTTGAACCAACGGAATTGGGAGAAATTGTTCATCAAATGATTCAAAATTATTTCCCGAATATTGTGGATACAAGATTTACTGCTGAAATGGAATCAGAATTAGACCAAATTGAAGCAGGTAAACAAGAGTGGGTTCAAGTCATCGATCGATTCTATCAACCATTTAAGGCTGAAGTGGATAAAGCGGAAATTCAAATTGAGAAAGTCCAAATTAAAGATGAACCTGCAGGATTTGATTGTGAAGTTTGTGGGAATCCAATGGTCATTAAATTAGGACGATTTGGAAAATTTTATGCATGTAGTAATTTCCCTGATTGTCGTCATACTGCAGCAATTGTAAAAGAAATCGGTGTAACTTGTCCTCATTGTCATCAAGGGCATGTGATTGAGAGAAAATCGAAGAAGAATCGTTTATTCTATGGTTGTGATCGTTATCCTGAATGTGAATTTGTCTCATGGGATAAACCTGTAGGAAGAGAATGTCCGAAATGTTCTCACTATCTTGTAGAGAAAAAAGTGAAAAGTGGCAAACAAATTGTATGTAGCCAATGCGATTATAAAGAAGAAATTCAAAAATAATGATGGAAAGAAGCCTTGCGGCTTCTTTTTTCGTAATAATCCAAGAGATAAATATCTCTTGGATTACATATAGATTCTAACAAATTGAATTTTTTCAAATGAAAAATAATATTAGAGCATTTCTTTTGTTGTGAAAATTGTTTGAAAAATTTTGACAATTTAGTTGTCAGTTGTCAGAAACTATGCTACAGTTTTATATGGAGAAAGGATGTCGTTAAATGGAAGAACTATTTCATGCATTTATTCAATATTTAACAGTCGAGAGAAGATATTCGATGAAAACAGTCGAAGCGTACCAGCGAGATATTGAACAATTTTTGATGTTTTTAAAAGAAATTCCATTAACACAATTATCAGAAGTTACAGTAGTGGATGTACGAATTTATCTTGGAAAACTACATCAACAACAATATAACCGTTCCAGTATTTCACGATTTTTATCAAGCCTTCGTTCGTTTTATCAGTACTTATTAGAACATGACATTGTTGAGGAAAATCCATTTGCCAGTATCACTTATAAAAAAGGACAAAAACGACTTCCTGAATTTTTTTATGAAGATGAAATGGATAAATTTATTGCTTCCATTGATGGAAATCAGCCTTTAGACCAACGTAATCGTGCGTTAATTGAAGTATTATATGCTACAGGGATGCGAGTAAGTGAATTAACCGAATTGACTTTACAGCAATTAGATTTTAAAAATGGCATTATTTTGGTCATTGGGAAAGGTTCAAAAGAACGATATGTTCCAATCGGAGATTTTGCTAGAGAAGCTTTACAGAGTTATCTAGATGAAAGTCGAACTTCTTTAATGAGCCAATATAAAAAGGAACATACTTCTGTCTTCGTGAATCATTTAGGGGATCCATTAACAACAACAGGTGTTCGCTATATTTTAAATCAATTATTACAAGAAAGTGGATTACAATTAAAAATTCATCCGCATATGTTGCGACATACTTTTGCGACTCATTTATTAAATAATGGAGCAGATATGAAAACTGTTCAAGAATTATTAGGACATGTTAGTTTAAGTTCTACTCAAATTTATACACATGTCACAAAAGATGCTTTGCAACAAAATTATCAATTATATTTTCCAAGAGCAAAACAAGAGGAAGATACTTTTGATGCATCCAAATTTAACCATAAACTATAGGAGGTTTTAAGATGACAACAATATGTGCCGTTAAAAAAGGAAATCAATCTGCTATTGCAGGTGACGGTCAAATTACCATGGGTGAAAGAATTATTATGAAAGGTAGCGCTAGAAAAATTAGACGCATTTTCGGTGGAGAAGTCGTTGTTGGTTTTGCTGGTGGGGTTGCAGATGCGATTACTTTAGAAGAAATGTTTGAAGACCAATTAAAGCAATTTAAAGGGAATTTGCAACGTGCAGCTATTGAATTAGCAAAACAATGGAGAACAGATCGTACCTTACAAAAATTAGAAGCGATGCTAATTGTGATGAATAAAGATCAATTATTATTAGTTTCTGGTACTGGTGAAGTGATTGAGCCAGATGATGGGATTTTAACGATTGGCTCAGGTGGAAATTTTGCATTATCAGCTGCTAGAGCTTTACTACGACTTGGGGATGAAAATTTAAGCGCAGAAGATATTGCTAGAGAAAGTTTAAAAGTTGCTTCAGAAATTGATGTGTATACAAATGATGCAATTATTACAGAAGTAGTATAGGAGACGGGAAAATGAATTCAAAAATTAGTAAGACACCTAGAGAGGTCGTACAAGAATTAGACCAATTTATTGTAGGACAGGCTAGTGCTAAACGAGCTTTAGCAGTTGCGCTACGTAATCGTTATCGTCGTTTATTATTAGATGAAGAAATGCAAAAAGAAGTGACTCCTAAAAACTTATTAATGATTGGACCAACAGGTGTAGGGAAAACGGAATTAGCGAGACGTTTAGCAAAACTTGTGGATGCACCATTTGTTAAAGTTGAAGCGACTAAATTTACAGAAGTGGGTTATGTCGGTCGTGATGTTGAATCGATGGTTCGTGATTTAGTAGAAAATGCGATTACTATCGTGCATAAACAAAAACAAGAAGACGTACGTCCGCAAGCTTATGATAAGGCTGTACGTAAATTAGCAAAAATTTTAAAACCTGGCATCATGAAAAAAGTGGCGAATCCGCAACAAGATTCTCTAATGGGATTATTCCAATCAATGGGCTTACCAAAACCAGATCTACCACAAGAGGAAAAAGAAGAAGTAACAGAGGAAATTGCTGCATCAAGACGTGAAATTGAGAAACAATTGAGAAATGGTTTATTAAAAAATCAAGAAGTTACGATTGAAGTAGAAGAAAAGCCATTACGTATGACAGGAAATTCAAATGGAATGGAGCAAATGATGCAAATCCAATCCATGTTAGATCAAATGACCCCTAAAAAACGTTCAAAACGTACTGTTAGTGTAGAAGAAGCGTTAGATATTTTAACAGAACAAGAAGCTGATCAATTAGTGAATAAAGATGATGTCCATGCAGAAGCATTAAAATTAGCAGAGACATCAGGTATTATTTTTATTGATGAAATTGATAAAATTGCTGCTAAAGGACATCATGGAGGGGAAGTTTCTAGAGAAGGTGTTCAAAGAGATATTTTACCAATCGTAGAAGGAAGCCAAGTTCAAACTAAATATGGTGCTATTCAAACAGATCATATTTTATTCATTGCTTCAGGAGCTTTCCATGTTGCTAAACCAAGTGATTTAATGCCTGAATTACAAGGTCGTTTCCCAATTCGTGTGGAATTACAAGATTTATCAAAAGAAGATTTCGAACGTATTTTAACAGAACCGAAGAATGCCTTATTAAAACAATATAAAGCATTATTGGCTACTGAAAATGTTGAAGTTATCTTCACAAAAGAAGCTGTTTCTTCACTTGCTAGAACAGCATTTGAAGTGAATAGTAATATGGAAAATATTGGAGCACGAAGATTGCATACTATTCTAGAAACATTATTAGAAGAATTATTATTTGAAGCTCCTCAGATGCAAATGGGAAGTATTCAAATAACTGAGCAATATGTGGAATCAAAATTAAATACAATCACAGCAGATCGTGATTTAAGCCGTTATATTTTATAGGAAGGAGAGAGAACATTGCAACAAGTACTAAAGGATTTAAGAAAAATCAATACGGTTTTACAATATGATAATTTATGGACATTAGATGAAAAGGCTGATTTACCATTTAATACTTTAAGTGATGTATTAGGGACTCTATTGAAAGTGGATTTATTTATTGCTTCACCAGAAGGAAGAATTTTAGGTGTGCATGATCAATTCGAGTTAAATAATGCTCGGATACATGAATATGTTTCAACAAGACAATTTCCTGATTTTTATGTGAATGCTTTGAATTCCATTGAAACAAATTTAGAAAATATTTCAGTAGATGCTGAATTAACTATTTTTCCTGTGGAACTAAAACAGGAATATCTTGAAGCAAAAACAACGATTATTCCGATATATGCTTCTGGAAACCGGTTAGGATTTGTTGTGATGGGAAAAGCTAAAGAATCGTTTTCAGCGGGTGATTTGATTTTAGCAGAGCATGCAGCAACCGCAATTGGAACCGAGTTATTGCACTGGCAAACAAAACGAATTGAACAAGAAAACCGAGAAAAACAAAATGTCCATTTAGCATTAAAATCTCTTTCTTATAGTGAAATTGAAGCGATAAAAATTATTTTATCCTTATTTGAAGGAATTGAATTACGATTCACTGCATTGAAAATTGCCAAAGAGTTTGATATCACACGTACGGTAATTGTGAATGCGATTCGTAAACTAGAATCTGCAGGCATACTTGAAAGTAGAAGTTTAGGAACAAAAGGAACCTTCCTACGAATCAAGAACCAACACATTCACCAAGCATTGAATGCTGAATTAGCTAATTTATAGAAAAAAGCCATTAATGTTAAAAGATAAGAAGAAAAATCTTATTTGTTTGTGAGGTCGCCAGCAGCCTCGCAGCGAGTCTCATGGCACTTTCACTACAAAACGATTTTTCTTCCTATCTTTTATTGGCTCTTTATCAAATAGGGTTGATGAAACAATTTTAGTGAAGGAATTAAGCAGCGTCAGGTTGCTTAATTCCTTTTTTAGTCGTTGGAGTAAATAGTTGAGACATTAGTAGAATTCTATTTCTAAAATGAGTGAAACCAGTGTAGCCATAAGCGTTTCTTTTAAGTACTTTAATCTTGTTGTTAATCCCTTCAATAGGTCCATTTGAAAGAGTTGGATTTTTGAAAATACGGTAAAAACTTCTTAAATGTTTGTAGAACGCGATTTAATCCATTAGACAGATGGTTCGTTTGTACACTCATCAATTCTTCTTTAAATTCAATGAAATTTCTCTCCTTAAAAGCTTCTCTTAATTGATGTACTGTTTTATATTCTGGTTTAAGTGAAGGTACTTTTTGTAATAAATAATCTCCAATTCCTTGAGAATGCGTTAACCAATCGAATAATCTGTAATAGCTGTAGTGAAAGCATTGAAGGTCATTTTGATTTTTTAAGATTATTTTCCAGTAACGTACTTGATTCATTGTTCTTGTCTTGTTTAATTCTCCATTTTTCTATCTTGAACAACATCAACAAGTTGATGAGTAATAGCGTCACAATAAGCAAAACTCATACTAGATTCAGCGGAAGCTACAGACTTAAATTCATCCCAACACATATGTTCAGGTAACTCATTTAAAGGCTTAATTCTAAGAGATTCAGCAGTTTCATTGACGACTCTACTTAAATAGTTTGGACGCTTTTAATATAAGAGATGAAGCCCTTTTTGTATACACTAAAATAGGGTTGATGGAGAAAATCCATCAACCCTATAAATTATAGCCCGTAAATTTAGAAATATTGAATTAATACTTCATTGTGAGATTACGCTTTTATTACGTTTACAAGCTTTTCTTCCGTTTAAAAATATCAACTTTCGGTTCGGTACCATTTAAAATTCTTTGAATATTCGTACGGTGTCGATAAATTATAAACAAATCAACAATCAATGCAACCGTTGTTAAAACCATATCGTGGAAGTAAAGAGATGCTAGTACACCGATGGAAATCGTAAGCATACTAGTAAAACTCACCATTTTAGAAATCGATAAAACAATGATAAATAAAAATAAACAAGGAATTAGTAATTCTGGTTTATACGCTAATATAACTCCAGCAAAAGTTGCCACAGCTTTACCACCCTTAAAATTTGCAAATAATGGATACGTATGACCAATCACAGCAAACAGTGCAATAATGAGTGGGGAAATTCCCTGTAAATCCATTTGTTGTAAAAGAAGAACACTAATCGAACCTTTTAAAAGATCCATCAGTAAAACAATAGTTCCTGCTTTTTTACCAAGAATTCTAAACGAATTCGTAGCTCCTAAATTTCCACTTCCGTGTTGTCTAATATCAATTTGAAAAAACTTACGTCCAATCCATAAACCAGAAGGAATGGATCCTAATAAGTATGCCATCGTAGCACCTAAAACAATGGATAGCATAGATATGTCGTTCTCCTTTATCCGTTAAATTTAATTTATACTTATTGATTATAGCATATTTTTAAAAAATTAGTACGATTTTAAGGTGTAATAGGAAGAATTCTTGCAATATTTGAAAAATTAAGTATGATAGAGTAGATATGTTTTATAAATAGGAAGAAGGAGAGTCGTGAATGAGTAAAGTCACTAACCAATATAATGATGATTCAATTCAAGTATTAGAAGGCTTAGAAGCCGTTCGAAAACGTCCAGGGATGTATATCGGTTCAACTGACCATCGTGGATTGCATCATCTTGCCTATGAAATTGTCGATAATGCAGTGGATGAAGCCTTATCTGGATATGCAAGTAAGATTGATGTCACAATTCATAAAGATGGCTCACTATCTGTAAGAGATAATGGGCGAGGAATGCCAACTGGAAAACATGCTTCAGGAATTCCAACAATTCAAGTCATTTTTACCGTTTTACATGCTGGGGGTAAATTTGGACAAGGTGGATATAAAACTTCTGGAGGACTTCATGGGGTAGGTGCCAGCGTTGTAAATGCCTTATCTGATTGGTTAGAAGTTGAAGTATTACGTGATGGCGTATTATATACTCAAACATTTAAAATTGGTGGAGAAAAAGTTAGTTCTATAAAAAAAGAAAAAACAAATCGTAAAGGTTCTGGGACAACGGTTCGTTTCTTACCAAGCAAACATATTTTTTCAACTATCGTTTGGTCTTATGAAACTTTAGCGGAACGTTTACGTGAATCTGCCTTTTTATTAAAAGGATTAACGATTACATTAACAGATGAAAGAACCGATACAAGTGATGAATTTTGCTATGAAGAAGGTATCCGTAATTTCATTCAATATTTGAATGAAGAAAAAGATACCTTATCACCAATTGTAGATTTTAATAGTACGATTGATGGAGTAGAAACAGAATTTGCCTTCCAATATAATGATGGCTATTCTGAAACGATTTTATCATTTGTGAATAATGTTCGTACTAAAGATGGTGGAACTCACGAAGTAGGGATGAAAACTGCCTTAACAAAAGCTTTTAATGAATATGCTCGTAAAGTAGGGCTATTAAAAGAAAAAGATAAAAATCTTGAAGGTAGTGACGTTCGTGAAGGATTAACAGCGATTGTTTCTTTACGTGTCCCAGAAGAGATTTTACAATTTGAAGGGCAAACGAAAGATAAATTAGGAACTCCAGTTGCAAGAAGTATTGTAGATAATACGATTTTTGAACAATTAGGAATCTTTTTAACAGAAAATGGTGAAATTGCTCAAGAATTAATTCGTAAAGCGCTAAAAGCAAGAGAAGCACGTGAAGCGAGTCGTAAAGCAAGAGAAGAGAGCCGTAATGGTAAAAAAGGGAAGAAAAAAGAAACCCTTCTATCCGGAAAATTAACACCTGCTCAAGGGAAAAATCCTAAAAAGAATGAACTTTACTTAGTAGAGGGAGATTCCGCGGGTGGTTCTGCTAAACAAGGCCGTGACCGTAAATTCCAAGCAATCTTACCATTGCGTGGTAAAGTCATTAATACGGAGAAAGCTTCTCTTTCTGATATTTTAAAAAATGAAGAAATTAATACAATCATTTATACAATCGGTGCTGGAGTTGGAACTGACTTTAATATTGAAGATTGTAATTACGATAAAATTGTCATTATGACCGATGCGGATACCGATGGAGCTCATATTCAAGTATTATTATTAACATTCTTCTATCGTTATATGAAACCATTAATTGAAGCAGGAAAAGTATATTTAGCTTTACCTCCATTATTCAAGATTTCGAAAGGAACGGGTAAAAAACAAGTTGTAGAATACGCTTGGACTGAAAAAGAATTAGAAGAAAAAATTAAAAAAGTTGGTAAAGGATACTTATTACAACGTTATAAAGGTCTTGGCGAAATGAATGCAGACCAATTATGGGAAACAACGATGAATCCGGAGTCCAGAACACTCATTCGTGTTGTGATTGATGATAAAGCTCAAGCAGAACGTCGAGTGAGTACATTAATGGGAAATAAAGTTGAACCACGTAGAAAATGGATTGAAAGTCATGTGGAATTTAGCTTAGAAGATGGAAAGAGTATTTTAGAAACAGAGGGGCATTTAACAGTGAGTGAACAACCAAAAGTTTCTAAAGCAAACAAGGAAGAAATAAATTCTCCATCATCTGTTGAACAATTATCACTATTAATGGAGGAGGAATAAGATGAGCTTGCAACAAGATATCCAAGAGTTAAATCTTGAAGATGTAATGGGCGATCGCTTTGGACGTTATTCCAAATATATTATTCAAGATCGTGCCTTACCAGATATTCGTGATGGATTAAAACCTGTACAAAGACGTATTTTATATGCGATGTTTGTAGAAGGAAATACAAGTGAAAAACAATTTAGAAAATCTGCTAAAACTGTCGGTAATGTCATTGGTAATTATCATCCTCATGGGGATTCATCGGTTTATGAAGCGATGGTTCGTTTAAGCCAAGATTGGAAATTAAGAGATGTTTTAGTAGAAATGCATGGGAATAACGGTAGTATGGATGGAGACCCAGCTGCTGCTATGCGTTATACGGAAGCTCGTTTATCAAAAATTTCTGAAGAATTATTACGTGATTTAGACAAAAAAACGGTTGATTTTGTCTTAAACTTTGATGATACAGAAGAAGAACCAACTGTTTTACCTGCTCGATTCCCGAATTTATTAGTCAATGGTGCTACAGGGATTTCTGCTGGTTATGCAACTGAAATTCCAACTCATAATTTAGGGGAAGTTATTGATGCAACAATTCATACCATTGATCATCCTAAAGCAACGGTTAAAGAATTAATGCAATTTGTAAAAGGACCAGATTTTCCAACCGGAGCTATTATTCAAGGGATTGATGAATTAGAACAAGCGTATGAAACAGGTAAAGGAAAAGTAGTGGTTCGTTCTAAAACATCCATTGAAGCCATTAAAGGTGGAAAGAGTCAAATTGTAGTCACAGAAATTCCTTATGAAGTGAATAAAGCTTTATTAGTGAAGAAAATTGATGAAATTCGTTTAAATAAAAAAATTGAAGGCATTGCCGAAGTAAGGGATGAATCAGACCGTACTGGATTACAAATTGTCATTGAGTTGAAAAAAGAAGCAAATGCAGAAGGAATTTTAAATTATTTACTTAAAAATACCGAGCTTCAAATTAATTATAATTTCAATATGGTTGCGATTGATGCTAGACGTCCAATGCAAGTTGGATTAAAGAAAATAATTGATTCTTATATTGCCCATCAAAAAGAAGTGATTACAAAACGTACTCAGTTTGACTTAACTAAAGCACAAAATCGTTTGCATATTGTAGATGGGTTAATGAAAGCTTTATCGATTTTAGATGAAGTGATTGCATTAATTCGTAATAGCAATGATAAAAAAGATGCAAAAGAAAAATTAGTTGAAACTTATGATTTTACTATGACTCAAGCAGAAGCAATTGTCAGCTTACAATTATATCGTTTAACGAATACAGATATAACAATTTTACAAGAAGAAAAATTAGATTTAAATGAACGTGTAGCGACTTTAACAAGTATTTTAAAATCAGAAAAAACGTTATTACAAGTAATGAAGCAAGAATTACGTGAATTAAAGAAAAAATATGCGACACCTCGTTTAACTGAAATTGAAGCAGAAATTAAAGAAATCAAGATTGAAACCGAGATTTTAATTCCAGAAGAAGAAGTGTATGTAGTAGCTACAAAACAAGGCTATTATAAACGAGTGAGTCCACGTTCCTTTGCTTCAAGTTCTCCTGAAGAGAATGGATTGCGTGAAGGGGATGAAGTGTTATTAGTTCAAAAAGTATCAACTTTAGATCATTTAATTTTATTTACATCTAAAGGGAATTATTTACATTTACCGGTTCACGAAATTCCTGAGGCAAAATGGAAAGATGTAGGGCATCATTTAAGCCAATCCATTTCACTAGCGACAAATGAAACTATTTTAGCTAGTATGATTAAGGAAAAAGATAGTACAAAAGTGTATCAAGATTGGACAGTTGTATTCTTTACAAAAGAGGGACTTGTGAAACAAACTGCGCTGAATGAATTTAATACGTATCGAGGGTATAAAACCCGTACTAGTAATGCCATTAAATTAAAAACAGCAACGGATGAAGTAGTAGCTATTGAACTAGTTCCAAATCAAGAACAAGAAATCTTTATTGTGACCCATTGTGGTTTTGGCTTACGTTATGAATTATGTGAAGTTCCGGTTGTTGGTACTGTTGCTAGTGGGGTTAAGGCGATTAATTTAAGAAAAGATGATTTTGTCGCTGGAGCGATGGTTTATAGTCCAAAACATAAAGTTGTTTCTGCCTTTTTAGCGACTCAACGTGGAGCGGTAAAACGTTTTAATGTTTTAGAAGTTTCTATGCTTACAAGAGCTAAGAGAGGGTTAATGGTATTAAGAGAATTGAAGAGTAATCCTCATCGTG
Organism: Granulicatella elegans; assembly: GCF_020735385.1. Taxonomy (NCBI): domain Bacteria; kingdom Bacillati; phylum Bacillota; class Bacilli; order Lactobacillales; family Carnobacteriaceae; genus Granulicatella; species Granulicatella elegans. The sequence goes on from NZ_CP085953.1 coordinate 1,523,108, forward strand.
TTGTTTATTTAGATGGTAATATTACTTCAAAACAAGAGTATGTTGTTGTTTCGACAAACGGGAAAATGAAAGAGATTCGTCCAATGGACTTAAGTTTGGTAGATCGTACAAGTAATGGTTCGGCTTTACTGAATGATGCAGATGGAGTTACGAAGACAGTGCTGAAGCATTTTGTATATGATGTATAATATTTCTTTAATAGACTTTCTTAGATAGTAGTATTTAGGACGCAAGCAGCCTTGCTTTTGGCAAGTCTCATTGCTAAACTTTGAGTCTGTAGTCTCAAAGTTTCCTGCGTGATAAGCCATTTTGGCTTATCATGCCCATACTACTATAGAAAGTCTTTGGTGTTAATCATACGAAGAAACGTTTATGATTTTTTTATTAGACTTTCTTAGATAGTAGTATTTAGGACGCAAGTAGCCACCTTTCGCTGTCTCATTGCCCATCCTACTTCTATATAAAAACGACAGAACCTTAAATGATTCTGTCGTTTTTCTTTGTCTTAAAAATCAATTTCTGTTGAATATTGACTGGCTGCATTCCATAGTAAGTATTCTTTAATTCCAGCTTCTTTTAAAGCTTTAATTTCTTGGCTAATAACATCAGCCGTATATAATTGGTAGTTTCCTTCGCCTAAATAGTCAGCTGTGAATGCTTGAATCCATGGTCTTGAAGTAGGAGAGGGATTTAAATCTTTAAAATATCCATTCTCAATTTTCATATATTGACTTACGATATCATATGGTTGTTTATCCGGTTCTTTTATACCAAAGACTCCGTTAACCCAGTGACTTGGAAAAATCATTGAAGAAATGACATCAACATGTTCAGCAATATCCGTGAATCTTTGACCAATCCCACCAATTTTTGAAGCGGTAATCGCATGTGCCAAAATATCGGCAGAAAGATGAACGCCGTATGGTTTTAATTTGGCACGAACAAATTCTACAAAGTCTGTGACTGCTGCAATACGCGCTTCATCCATATCTGTATAATGACTGTAATCTCCTAAATCGTAATCTAAATATTTTTCAATTAATTCAAATCCAAGAGGGAAGCGTACATAGTCTAATTGAATATCTTTAAATCCTGCTTTAGCTGCACCTACAGCAATTTCAGCAATGTATTCCCAATTTTCTTTTAGGAAAGGATTTAAGAAAGCTTCACCTTCATCATTTTCCCAAACAGTTCCCATTTGAGTGCGGAATGTTAAATTAGGATTTTGATAAGGAACTAAATGATCCCCAAAACTTACAATTCGAGCAATTGGATAAATTTTATGTTTTTCCAAAGTTTTTAGTAATTGTTTTGTGTCTGTAATTTCATTTACGGTACTATCTTGGATAGTTTGATTATCAGTTTCTAACGGCATTGTAATTTTTCCATATCCATCTCGAACATCGATTACAACGGCATTAGCGTCTGTTTTGTCAACATACTGAACAATTCTATCTAGCTCAGCACCTTTTGCTCTAAATGCTTGAACATAAATCCCTTTAACACCATCCCTTGGATAGGGAATTGTAATTCCTGAATCGTAAGTACTAGTTACAGGAAAATTAACGGGAACTTTTAATAAACTTGAAGCTCTTAAGGTTAATTTTTGCGGAGTTTCTTCTTCGTGTGCATGGACAGGGGTAAAAAGAAGGATGAATACTCCTAATAAAAGAATACGAATGATTCTATTTATTTTCTCCATCAGCAACTACTCCTTTCTTGTACTCAAGCGAGCCTTTAGAATTCGGATTGGTTTGTCAATGGCTGTCAGAGGTTCGTTAATTTCTTCCAGTATTTTTTGACGATCAATGGCTGCTTGATTCAAAACTTTGATTTTCTCTCTTAAATCATCATTTGATAATTTATTTCCAGAAATTTCAACAAAGAATTGTTGTTCTTTATTTAATTGTTCTTCGGATTTCTTGATGTAATCCGTTATACTGTCGACAATTTTTTGCAAGTTTGAGCTTACGATTTTAATTTCAACACTTGGCAAATTTTTGTCTTGTAAATTACTAAGGTGAGACGCATCATCACGAATCACTTTTAACGTTTTAGTAATTTGTTTTTGAATATCTCTTCTTTGTTGTAGATTATCAAAAACTTTACCTTTTTTCTTAGCGTAATTTGCTAGAGTCGAATCATCAGCAATATCATCTTCCCAATCATTTTGCAAATTTGCTTCAAAAGTTTGGATGTTGTTTAAATGATCAACAACCACAGGTAAGGTATCTTGTACTTCTTGAACAGTTTTCTCAGCACTCTTCTTTGTATTAGCGCAGGCTGCAAATACTAGCAAACTTGCACTAATCAAGAATACCTTCGTAGCAATTTTTTTCATAACACACTCCTTATTTTTCGCATCTTCATTTATAGACACACAAATTACTTTGTCATTATACAGTTTTTTTGTGAAATGTACAAATAATTAACCGATTTGATGCCTTTTTCATGTGAAAGTGGGGATGTTTTTGCTATTTTTAGGTAAAATTTGAAATTTTTTATTCCATATTCTCTTGTTTGACGAAGATTAGTAGAATCGGTACAATAGAGTTATTGAAAGTAGAAAGAGGTATTTTATGATTATTTATTTAGTGTTAAGTTTATTATTGATTGCAGCAGACCAATTTATGAAAATGTGGATTGTTTCTAATTTCGCCTTGCATACAGGACAAGAATTGTTACCAGGTATTGTGAAGTTATTTTATATTCAAAATACGGGTGCAGCATGGGGGATTTTAGCAGGACAACAATTTGTATTTTATATGATTACTGCTTTTGGAGTTTTTGCTATTTTATACTTGATGCTTCAAGAAAAAGGTAAATCAAAATTTGCTTTAACAACGTATAGTTTGTTATTAGCAGGAGCATTAGGAAATTTTATTGACCGTGTTCGATTAGGATTTGTTGTCGATATGTTTCAATTTGAATTTATTGATTTCCCAATTTTTAATATTGCAGATATTTGTTTAACAGTTGGGGTAGCGGCATTATTCCTATATATTTTAATTGTCGAAAGAAAGAAGGAAAATAGTGGAAAATAAGATTATTGAATTAACATTATCATTGGGAAAAAGTGAAAGACTCGATAAAATTTTAACACAAGAATTATCTCATACGCGTTCAGTCATTCAACAATGGTTAAAATCAGGATTTGTATCTGTGAATGGAGAAGTAGTCAAAGCGAACTATAAAGCAAAAGATGGAGAACATGTTACCATTCAAATTGAAGAAGAGGAAGAATTAACGGTTCTTGCAGAAAATATTCCATTAGAAATTGTTTATGAGGATGAACATTTATTAGTCATTAATAAACCAAGTGGAATGGTTGTTCATCCTTCAAAAGGACATTCAACAGGAACTTTAGTGAATGCATTACTATACCATGTTGATCAATTATCCAAAGGTTCTAAAAGCTATCGACCAGGAATCGTTCACCGAATTGACAAAGATACATCGGGCTTGTTAGTAGTGGCAAAAACTCCACAAGCTCATGTTGGTTTATCGAATCAATTAATGGATCATTCTATGACTCGTAGTTATGTGGCAATTGTGGAAGGTAGTTTTGAACATATTACAGGAACAGTGGATGCCCCATTAGCTAGAGATCCACATAATCGTCTAAAACGTTGTGTTCAAAAAGAAGGGAAACCAGCGATTACGCATTTTACAGTGATTCAAGCATTAAAAGAAGCAAGTGTGTTGCGATTGAATTTAGAAACTGGTAGAACTCATCAAATACGTGCGCACATGGAATTTATCCATCATCCGATTTTAAATGATCCAATGTATCATCCAAATGGAAAAAATGCCACAGAATTTGGTCAATATTTACATGCAGAGACTTTAGGATTTGTTCATCCTATTACTCAAGAAAAACTATATTTTGAAAGTCCATTACCACAAGAATACGAAGAAAAAATTCAAGAACTACAGTAGAGGAGTATGGATATGTCAGAAAAATTCTTATTAGATGAAGCGACAATAAATCGTTCAATGACACGAATTTCTTATGAGATTATTGAACAATACAAGTCAGTTGACGATTTAGTACTTATTGGAATTAAAACAAGAGGAGTTTATATTGCTAAACGTCTTCAAAAGAAAATCGAATCTATTGAAAATCAACCAATTTTATTGGGCGAAATTGATATCACCTTATATAGAGATGATCGTCACGAACCAGATCCAACGGTAGAACCAATTATTAATGGAACGAATATTCCTTTTTCATTAAATGGTAAAAATGTTGTTTTAATAGATGATGTTATCTTTACTGGTAGAACTGTCCGTTCTGCATTAAATGCTTTAATGGAATACGGTAGACCAAAAAACATAAGTTTAGCAGTCTTAATTGATAGAGGACATCGTGAATTACCGATTCGTCCAGATTATGTCGGAAAAAATATTCCAACTTCTAAAAAAGAAGAAATTTTAGTGAAATTACACGAAGTAGATGAAGAAGAATGTGTGAAACTAAAAAAAGTTTAATGAAGCTATCAAAATAGTTGCATTCTAATTCAGATTAGTGTAATATAACTAACGGTGTAAAAACCATATTTCACACCTAATTGGATGATAAGGGTGGTGCTTAGGAATAAGTACCCTTGTCGCTGAAAATTGGGGAGGAAAAATAAAACCAAAATTGGAGGAAAACAAAAATGGCAGTTATTTCAATGAAACAATTGTTAGAAGCTGGTGTACATTTCGGTCACCAAACACGTCGCTGGAACCCTAAGATGAAGAGATACATCTTCACAGAAAGAAATGGTATCTATATCATCGACTTACAAAAAACCGTTAAATTAGTGGACGACGCATACAACTACATGCGTGAAGTTGCTCAAGACGGTGGTATTGCTTTATTCGTAGGTACTAAAAAACAAGCACAAGATGCTGTTAAAGATGAAGCAATCCGTAGTGGTCAATACTATGTTAACCATCGTTGGTTAGGTGGTATGTTGACTAACTGGGATACAATCCAAACACGTATCAACCGCTTGAAAAAAATTAAAGAAATGCAAGAAGACGGTACATTCGATGTATTACCTAAAAAAGAAGTTGGCGTTCTATTAAAAGAATTAGACAAACTTGAAAAATACTTAGGTGGTATTAAAGATATGCCACGCATTCCTGATGTAATGTTTATCGTTGACCCTCGTAAAGAACGCATTGCAGTTCAAGAAGCTCACAAATTAAACATTCCAATCGTTGCTATGGTTGACACAAACTGTGACCCTGATGAAATCGATGTTGTTATTCCATCAAATGACGATGCAATCCGTGCGGTTAAATTAATCGTAGCTAAAATGGCTGATGCATTCGTTGAAGGTAACCAAGGTGAAGACGTAGCAGTTGACGAAGAAGACTTAGATAAAGATACTTCATTAGAAGATATTGAAAAATTAGTTGAAGGCGACAACGCTAAATAATCACTAACCAGTAGGCTGTTTGGAATCGGAAAAGAAATCTTTCATCCAAACAGCTTTTTTTTAAAATAAGTTTTGTAAATTTATAACATTTAGGAGGAAATTGAAATGGCACAAATTTCAGCACAATTAGTAAAACAACTACGTGACATGACTGGCGTAGGGATGATGGATGCTAAAAAAGCATTAGTTCAAACTGAAGGAGATATCGATGCAGCAGTTGACTACTTACGTGAAAATGGTTTAGCAAAAGCAGCTAAAAAAGCTGACCGTATTGCAGCAGAAGGTATTACAAACGTATTAGTAGATGGAAACGTTGCAGTTGTATTAGAAGTAAATGCTGAAACTGACTTTGTTGCTAAAAACGACAAATTCCAAGCATTAGTAGCTAAATTATCACAAGTAATTTTAGCAAACAAACCAGCTGACTTAGAAGCTGCTTTAGAAATCGTTACTGAAGAAGGTAAAGTTTCTGACGTAATTGCTGAAGCAACTACAGTTATCGGAGAAAAAATTTCATTACGTCGTTTTGAAATCGTTGAAAAATCTGATGCAGATGCATTCGGAGCATACTTACACATGGGCGGACGTATCGGTGTGTTAACTGTATTAGAAGGTTCTACAGATGCAGATGCCGCTAAAGACATTGCTATGCACGTTGCAGCAATCAAACCTAAATATGTTGACCGTTCAGAAGTTTCTGCTGATGAATTAGAGCATGAGAAAAAAGTTCTTACAGAACAAGCATTAAACGAAGGTAAACCAGCTAATATCGTTGAAAAAATGATTGCTGGACGTTTAAACAAATTCTTAGCTGAAATCAGCTTGAACGACCAACCATTCGTTAAAGATCCAGATACAACAGTTTCTAAATATGCAGCTTCTAAAGGTGGTAAAGTTAAATTATTCCACCGTTATGAAGTTGGTGAAGGTTTAGAAAAACGTGTTGACAACTTCGTTGAAGAAGTAATGGGACAAGTTAAAAAATAATTGATTTCAATTAGTGGGGAATAAGGTAGGAATCTGCCCTCTATTCCCCTTTTTTTTAGACAAAATTCACTAAGAACTAAATAGAAGAGGAGTCCTTATAATGGTGGAACCTAAATATAAACGTGTGGTATTAAAATTAAGTGGAGAGGCATTAGCTGGCCAAACAGGTTTTGGAATTAATCCTCCAACGATTAAAGAAATCGTAAAAGAAATTAAAGAAGTACATGATCTAAATGTTGAAATTGCAATCGTAGTTGGTGGCGGAAATATTTGGCGTGGGGTAACAGGAGAAGAAGTAGGTATGGAACGTGCTCAAGCGGACTATATGGGGATGCTTGCAACTGTTATGAATGCTTTAGCCTTACAAGATGCTTTAGAAAACATTGGAGTTCCTACACGTGTACAAACTTCTATTGAAATGCGTCAAATTGCAGAGCCATATATTCGTAGAAAAGCTATAAGAAATCTTGAAAAATCTCGTGTTGTGATTTTTGCAGGTGGTACAGGGAATCCTTATTTTTCTACTGATACTGCTGCTGCATTACGTGCTGCTGAAATCGGAGCAGATGCAATTTTAATGGCTAAAAATAATGTTGATGGTGTGTATAGTGCAGACCCTCGTATTGATACAAATGCCATTAAATTTACAGAGTTAACACATTTAGATATCATTCAAAAAGGATTAAAAGTTATGGATACAACTGCTAGTTCATTATCTATGGATAATGACATTCCATTAGTTGTCTTCAATTTAAATGAAACGGGAAATATTCGACGAGTTGTTCTTGGTGAAAATATCGGTACAACTGTAAGGGGGAAATAATATGACAGCAACTGAAATTATTGCAAATGCAAAAGAACGTATGAAAAAAACTGAAGATGCTCTTCAACGTGAATTAGGCGGAATTCGTGCTGGACGTGCGAATGCAAGTCTTTTAGATCGTCTGCAAGTTGAGTATTATGGAGTTCCAACTCCTGTAAATCAACTAGCTTCTGTAACAGTGCCTGAAGCTCGTATGCTTTTAATTACGCCTTATGACAAATCAAGTTTACAAGATATTGAACGTGCAATTTTAATGTCAGATATTGGGATTACTCCAACAAATGATGGTAGTGTTGTTCGTTTAGTGATTCCTCAATTAACAGAAGAACGTCGTAAAGAATTAGCAAAACAAGTAGGAAAAGAAGCTGAAGGTGCTAAAGTAAGTGTTCGTAACATTCGCCGTGATGCCATTGATCATTTAAAGAAAGCTGAAAAAAATAAAGAAATCACTGAAGATGATTTACGTGGATATGAAAAAGATATTCAAAAATTAACTGATGATAGTGTAAAAAACATTGATCATTTAACACAAGTAAAAGAAAAAGAATTATTAGAAGTATAATTCATCCTGTGACAACAAATCTTAGTTCATATTAAAGATTTGGCTCTTTGTCAAATAGGGTTGATGAAACAATTTTAGTGAAGGAATTAAGCAGCGTCAGGTTGCTTAATTCCTTTTTTAGTTGTTGGAGTAAATAGTTTAGACATTAGTAGAATTCTATTTCTAAAATGAGTAAAACTGCTGTAGCCATATGCATTTCTTTTAAGTACTTTTATCTTGTTGTTAATCCCTTCAATAGGTCCATTTGAAAGTGTTGTATACTCACAAGAATTTTGTAAATACGGTAAAAATTTCTTAAATGTTTGGAGAACACGATTTAATCCATCAGACAGAAGTTTTGGTTGTACACTCATCAATTCTTCTTTAAATTCAATGAAATTTCTCTCTTTAAAAGCTTCTCTTAATTGATGTACTGTTTCATATTCTGGTTTAAGTGAAGGTACTTCTTGTAATAAATAATCTACAATTCCTTGAGAATGCGTTAACCAATCGAATAATCGGTAATAGCTGTAGTGATAGGATTGAAGGTCATCTCGATTTTTTAAGATTAGTTTCCAGTAACGTTTTAATTTATTATAAAGACGTCTGTTTTTATAACGTACTTGATTCATTTTTCTTGTTCTTGTCTTGTTTAATTCTCTATTTAAAGCTTGAATAATATGGAATGAATCAATAATAATTTTAGCCTTAGGGAATAAATGTTTAATCACTTTAATGTATGGAGCATACATATCAATCGAAATTGTTTTAACATTTAAGCGAGTTTGTAAAGGAAATCGGTTGAAATAACGAACTAAATTCTCCATTTTTCTATCTTGAACAACATCAACAAGTTGATGAGTAATAGCGTCACAATAAGCAAAACTCATACTAGCTTCAGCGGAGGCTACAGACTTAAATTCATCCCAACACATATGTTCAGGTAACTCATTTAAAGGTTTAATTCTAAGAGATTCAGCAGTTTCATTGACAACTCTGCGAACAGTATGAACAGAAACATTCATTTCTTTAGCGATATGAGATTCAGAAACTGTTTCGCAAGCTTTGACTTTCATTTCATTTTTTACATTTTTAGAAATAAAAGCATTAAGGTCTACGATACTAGTTGTATCAGCAGTAAAACTATGAGAGCATTCACGGCAGAAGAAACGCTGTTTTCTTAATTTAAGAAAAGCAGGTAATCCAGAAACCGGATTAAGCGTAATTCTAGAAGTACGAGTACCGTTTTTAACAATAGAAAAATCACGATTTACACAACTACAGTTAGGGCAAGCATCTGGGCAATAGGTATAGGTAGCGAAGAAAAACAAGCTTTTTTTCTTCTTAAAATACCCTTCTTCTACATTATCTTCCCATTTTACATTTTTATCTTTGATTTGTAGCACAACTTCTTGTATAGTAGTCATAGGGTTTCATCTCCTCTTAAATAGTTTAGACGCTTTTAATATAAGGGATGAAGCCCTTTTTGTATACACTAAAATAGGGTTGGTGGATTTTCTCCATCAACCCTATAAATTATAGAACCAAAGATTTGTTGTCACTTATTTTTTGAATAAATGAAAGGAGCTTCTATGAAATTAACGAAGAAGCAACAATTTTTACTCGTTAAGTTAGTGATCGTAGTGATTATCCTAATTATTTCTGGTCCTGGATTTTTCTCGAAAAATCAGAAAAAAACTTCTCAGAAATCGAATACTAGCCAAACACAAGTAGAAAGTACAGTAGATTTTTCTGGATATGACAAATCAAAACTGTATACTCTTGAAGTTGGGAAAGTAGCGGATGGAGATACATTCCATGTTCGATTAGATGGAGAAGAATTCAAAATACGTTTACTACTTATTGATACACCGGAAACTGCTAAAGAAGGAAAAGCAACTCAACCTTTTGCAGAACAAGCAAAACAAAGAACGGAAGAGTTACTAAAAAAAGCTAAAAAGGTAGAAGGAAAATTTGATATCGGAGATTATACAGATAAATATGGACGTGCTTTAATGTATGTTTATTTAGATGGAAAATTATTACAACAAACCTTAGTTGAAGAAAGTTTAGCAAGAGTAGGTTATGCTCATCCACCAAATACAAGTCTACTAAAAGATTTACAAAAAGTTGAAGAGCAAACAAAGAAGAAAAAGAAAAATATTTGGGAAAAAGATGGATATGTTACAAATCGTGGATTTGATACAAGTGTTTACTAATAGAATATTACTTTTATTTATGATATAATTTTGCCAAGTTTATAGTTAGGTGGTAGGGTTATGAAAAAGACAAGTATTCTATTGGGAATTTTATATGCGCTTTATTTGTTTATAATTTTTAACATCTTTTATCATGATAAAAAGATGTTAGTAATATTTGCGTCTATCGGACTTGCTATTTTTGCTGCAAGTATTAAAAGAATTAAACAGTCTGATAATGAATGATGATGTAAAAGCTAAATACAAAATATGGTGCTTAGCTTTTTATTTACTCTGTTTTAAAGCTGTTTTTGCCTTTATATCAAGATTTAGAGGGGTTATACCACAACACTTCTATCCCAATATATTGTGTTTTTAAAAATAAAACAAAAAAATTAAGTACAATATATTGTATTTCACTCTAATATGAGGTATCATACTACCTGTATGAACCAAAAGGGAGAGATGTAAATGTCAAATCGTCAAATCACACTATATTCAAAACCAAATTGTATGCAATGCAATTTTACAAAACAATTTTTTGAGGATAATCAAGTACCATTTGTCATCAAGGATGTGTTTGAATCAGAAGAAGCTTTAGAAGAAGTGAAAGCTTTAGGATTTCAATCATTACCAGTTATTGTAGCTGATGGAATGGAACCATTCTTTGGTTTCCGCCCAGATATTTTGGAACAATTAGTTGGCTAAGAGTTTAACCTTGAATTTTTAAAACGATTTTTCTTTCGTAGTACAAAGCTACAAAAAGAAAAATCGTTTTATTTTTGTTTACAAATTCCTTGTTATATGGTTAAGTTAAGGGGGAATAAACGATTGGAGGTTCTTATGAGTTTCGAAGTCATTCTTACAAAAGAAACAAGTGCAAAAGTTGCGCATATTGCTAGCAAAATTGCCGATTGGTTAAAACAATCTAGTATAAATCAAGTTATTTATCTTGTACCAGATCACATTAAGTTTTCTGCAGAATTAGAAATGATTCAACAAGTGGGGCAATTATTACAACAACCGAAGAATTCTTATGCTGTGACAAAATTACAAGTATACAGTTTTAAACGATTAGCATGGTATTTTTTAAGAGACCATGCTGCATTACAACGTCCTTCTTTATCCAAGGTCGGAATTTGTATGATGTTACAAAAAATACTAACTGAATATCAAGATGAATTAGTATTATTTAACAAAGAATCTCGTCATAAAGGATTTATTGAACGTTTATCTGCTGTCATTCAAGAATTTCGTTTAGGAGGAATCGAAGTAGAGGACTTCTCAGAGTGGTTTGAGCAAGATTCCTATGAAGAAATTGACCAACGTTTGAAAGAGTTCGGCATCATTTATAAACATTATTTAGCTTATTTAAAGCAAGATTTTGTACAATCAGAAGATTTATTAAAACTATTAGGGGAAGAAATTTCATCGATGGATTTATCTAATACCTATGTGGTGATTGATCAATCGTATCACTTAAATTCGATGGAATTAGAAGTAGTTGATGCTTTAGTCAAATCGTGTGGAGGAGTAGAGTTTTTTACGACTGCAACGACAGATGCTTTTAAACCAAAAGAACCGTTAGAATCTGGATTATTTGATTCCAATCGTCAATTAATTTCTCGCTTACTAAATTGGTTAATGATTGACGAAAGTAAACCTGTTTTAAAAGAATTAACAGAAGAAAATACTACTTATCATCCTGATTTTTTTGAACTCGAACAATATTGGTTAGAAACAAGTGGTGGACTTGAAACTTCTTCTAATTGTTCAACAAGTACAATTGAAGCTTTACAATGGACGACTTATGAAGATGAACGTCAAGAAATCCAAGAAACATTAGCAACGATTAAAAAATTAGTCGATAGCGGTCAATATCGTTACCAAGATATTCAAATTTTATCGAGAAATTTAGAAGAACAACAAACACTCTTGCAACCTTTATTAGAAACATATCAAATTCCTTATTTCATGGATTTATCAGATACAATGGAACATCATCCACTGATTCAAGTGCTAGACGCGATTTTTGCTATTCAGAAGCATTTTTGGCGTTATCATGACATTATGAACCTACTAAGAAGTGAATATTGTTTCTGGCCTTTAAATCGAGCAAATTCAAACGGTAAAAATAATGAGGAAGAAAGTTTAAGAGAAGCGCTCATTCACTACCGTCAAAAATTAGACGAAACAGAGACCATTATACTAGCGCAAGGATACGAAGGAAAAGATTGGGTTTCAAGTAAAATATGGAATTATCAACTTGAAACGATTGATGAAGATAGCTTAAGTAGCAAAGAAGTATTCGTTCATCAACAATTAACACAAGCACAAGAACTACGAGAGCAAGTTGTCTCTTTATTAGAACCATTTTACAAAAAATTGGATAAAGTCGAGACGACAAAGGAAGCGATAAGTCTTCTTTATCAATTATTAGAAAGAATTGGTGTAACGGATGCATTCCTATACTGGAGAAACCATGCTGCTAATATTGGGGATATCCAAACAGCTCGTAGACAAGATCAAGTATGGAATGAATTTCTAAAATTATTAGAAGAATATGTTTATATTTTTGGAAATGAACCATTCGATTGGGAAATATTCCAATTATTACTACATACTGGATTTGAACATACTCATTACAATATGGCTCCTTCTACTTTAGATCAATTAACGTGTACAGGAATCGATTCTGTTCGTTATTCTCCTAAAAAGGTTACTTTTGTCATTGGTTTATCTCAAGGTGTCCTTCCTAGAATGGAAGAGGAGAGTGGTCTAATGACTGATGAAGAAAGAGTGTATTTATTAAGTAAATTAGATAGTGGACGTTTCTTACATCCAACAACCATTCAAAAACAATCAGTTGAGCCATTTTTATTTTATAAAGTGTTAACTTCAGCAACTGAAAAGTTATACTTATCGATGCATCATACGGATAAAGGTGCTAAATTAAAACCATCCAGTTTTGTAGAACGTATTTTAAATAAATATGAGATTACTACAGTGGATGGCAATCAAAAACAACATGAACGATTTGAACAGGGCGACTTTGTAACGATTCATGAATTATTTACAACTTTATTACAAAAACTTCGTCAGTATAAATTTTCAAAAGAAGAAGAGATTCCATCTATTTGGAGGGCTTTACCTCATTTATTAAGACAGGATAAAGATTTTCAACAGGAGTATCATACATTAGTAGACAGTGTATTCCATTTAAATATTGCAAAACAATTACCAAAAGAATTAGCTACTGAACTATATGGAAATAAATTGCATTTATCGACTTCTCAAGTGGAAACTTTTTATAAAGATCCATTTAGTCATTTCTTGCAATATGGATTAAATTTACGAGAGCGTAGAGAGTTCGAATTAACAGCAGCTGGATCTGGTGAATATTTCCATGAAACATTTGACCAGTTTATTCGTAAAATTCATGAATTGAAATTAGATATTCGATCTATGGATGCTGCCACAACAGAGAAAGTATTACAAGAAATTTTTGCCTCCATGAATGAAGATGCAAGATTCCAAATATTAAATGCCACACCGAGAATGAAATGGACAAAAGTACTTTTACAAGATACGATTCGACAAACATTATCAGCAGCACTCTTACAGTTACAACAAATACAAGTAACACCATGGAAAACAGAAGTAGCATTTGGAAGAGAACCCTATAAAAAAATTGAAATCCCATTAAATGACACTCAATCCTTATTTATTCGTGGGAAAATTGACCGTATTGACCTTTTAGAAACTGAAAAGGGTTATCACTTAGGAATTGTGGATTATAAATCTTCAGCGCAAAAATTTGATATCAATCGATTACGTTATGGGATTCAATTACAGCTACTAACCTATTTGTCAGTTGCTAGAAAGATTGTTTCTGACCAATTTAAGAAAACTGTGACGCCTTATGGTGGATTATATATGCATGTTTTCCAACCAAGCTTTAGTGCTAAAGATCTAAAAAAAGATACAGATTTTGAAGAAACTCGTCTGAAGAAATATAAATTATCTGGATTATTGACGAATGATTTGGGAGTTCTCCAACAAGTTCAACCTGATTTTGAAGCAGGAGACTCTATTGTATTACCATTTGGAGTAAAAAAAGATGGAGAGTATAAGGCAACTAGCCAAGTATACGCTCCTGATGACATCAATTTATTAATGGACTTTGCTTTCTATCAATTGAAAACTGCAGGAGAAAGAATTTTAAATGGAGAAAATCAAATTGCCCCATTTGATGAACTAAAAGAATATGCAGATTCAGTAAATGGAAAATTCAGTGCAATTTCAATGTTTGATGCAACGAATCCAGAAAATAATTATCAATTTTTAACGAAAATGCCTCTTCAAGAGAACTTAACTTGGATGAGAAATAAAATTGACGGAAAGGAGGAGTAGTGGGTGATACCAGTAAAACCAGAGGGTATACAAGCAACTCCTGAACAGTGGCAAGCGATTTGGCAAAGAGGGGATAATTTATTAGTTTCTGCTTCTGCTGGATCAGGAAAAACAAAAGTATTAGTCGACCGAATTATGGGATATATCGAAGATGGTGTTAATATCGATTCTTTATTAATTGTGACTTTTACTGAAGCTGCTGCTAAAGAAATGAAAGAACGTTTACGTACCAATTTAGAAAAAGCTATTACAAAAGAAACTGATCTTGCTAAGAAGCATATGTATATCAAACAATTAAGTTTATTACCAAATGCAACGATTTCGACAATCCATAGTTTCTGTATGAAAGTCATTCGTCGTTATTTCTATTTAAGTCAATTAGATCCTGTATTTTCACTATTAAATGAAGTAGAGGGGACTTTATTAAAAGAAAAAGTTTGGAGAAAAATTCAAGATGAATTATTAGAAGAACATTCTTGGATGGATGGACTAATGCGCTATTTTTCTAGCGACCGTAATGATGATGGATTTACCACATTAGTGTATCAACTATATGATTTTTCACGTTCAAAACCAAATCCAAAACAATGGATTTCTTCCTTACCAGATTTATATGAAACAAAGGATGAATACGGCGAAATCCCTATTATAAAGGATCAATTTGCACCTTATATTGTTGAAGAATTAAAGTATTTAGTTTCTGCTTATGATGAATTACTGAAACTAGCTGAAGTAACCGAATTTAAGAAATGTAGAGATGTAGTTGAAGCTGATGCCCAAAAAATTCAGGAAGTGTATACAGCATTTGAAAGTGGTAATTACACAGCAGCGTATACATTATCGCAGCAAGTGAGTTTTGACCGTTTCCCAACCGTTCCTAAAAAAGATGAAACAACCGATAGAGAAGCCGTTCAGGCCATTAAACGGAAAAGAGATAGCTTAAAGAAACATTGGGAAGATCAATTATTAGCAACAGCATTTTTCGAGTCTCCGGAGATTCAAATGAAGCATTTAAAAGAAATTTATCCAATGATGTTGCATTTATCTCAAGTTGTCTTTAAATTTTATGAAGCTTTCCAATTAGAAAAGAAAACTTCAAATAAAATTGATTTTTCTGACTTAGAACATGATACATTAGCGATTCTTTCTACTGAAAAAAATGGAGTTCTCATTGCTAAAAAATATTATCAAGAATTATATACCGAAGTTTTAATTGATGAATACCAAGACGTAAACCGTGTTCAAGAAGCAATTTTAACAAGTGTTGCTAGGGAGAATAATCTCTTCATGGTAGGAGATGTGAAACAATCAATTTATGCCTTCCGTTTGGCTGACCCATCATTATTTAGAGATAAATATGAAGCCTATGCAGATGAAAATGGTGGAAAACGAATAATTTTAGCTGAAAATTTCCGTTCTAGAGATCAAGTATTATCCTTTACAAACTTAATTTTTAGACAGATTATGGATCATGAATTAGGTCAAATTGATTATGATGATGACGCAGCACTAAAAACGGGAAATAAACTTTATTCAGATGATACGGATAAATTTAGCGAATGCTATATTATTCAAAATACGAATTTAGATGAGGATGAAGAAGAAATTTCTGAACTGGAAACGGAAAGTCTGATTGATAGTTCAGCTAGTGCTGAAGTCCATTTTATTGCGGGAAAAATTAAAGAATTGATGGCAAATCAATTTGAAATCATGCATGAAGAAAGTACAAAAGAAAATCCGAAAAAACGACCAATACAATATAAAGATATCGTTATTTTAGCACCAACAAAGGCTAATAATGGATTGATTGAAGAAATTTTTACTCACTATCAAATTCCTGTTTTAGTTCAAAAAAATCTTCAGTATTTTAAACGAACTGAAATTGCTATTATGATGTCCGTATTAAAAATTATTGATAATCCTATTCAAGATATTCCATTTGTAGCGGTATTACGTTCAGGAATCATTGGATTAGATGAAATAGCATTAGCTCATATTCGTAAAAACAATCAATCTTGTTCGTTTTACGAAGCATGTGTGAAATTTGTAGAGAATTTTAAACTAGAAGAAGTGACTTATTATGATAGTGCTCAACAAAATCAACTAAAAGAACGTATAACATTATTCTTAAATCAGTTAGAAGCTTGGAGAGATATCGCTAACCATCAATCAATCAGTACGCTTATTTGGCAAATTTATATGGATACGAACTATTTAACCTATGTACATGGACAATCTGTTGGACAGCAACGTGTCTTGAATTTACATGCCTTGTATAAGTATGCGAAAGATTTCGAAGATTCTAGCTTTAAAGGGTTACGTAATTTTGTTCGATTTATTCAGCAAATGCAACATAAAAAGCAAGATTTAGAAGAACCTACACAAATTTCTGATGAAGAAGATGCAGTACGTGTCATGACGATTCATGCTAGTAAGGGATTAGAATATCCTGTGGTATTTTTAATGAATGCTGGAAAGAAATTTAATCAGCAAGATATTCGCCAACAAGCGATTCGGAGTGATGAATTAGGTGTCGGAGTGAAGTATTTACAACTTCCTGAAAGAATTCAATGGACAACGATTCCCTATGTAATGGCTTATAAGGCAGAGAAAAATAAATTATTATCTGAAGAAATGAGAAAATTATACGTAGCAATGACTCGTGCACGAGAAAAACTCATTATTGTCGGTTCTTTAAAAGATTTTGAAAAATTCAAAGAAGAACATTCTATGATAGAAGAGATAGATGAAGAAACATTACCATTTTCTCTTCGTTATCATGTCGATAATTATTTAACGTGGATTTTAATGGCTACAATGAGAAAGCAGGAAAAAGTTCAATTTCATCAAGAGGTGATTGAATTAGAACAAATTAAAAAGAATGCACTCAACTGGATTCAAGAGACAGAAATATTTTCTATAAATGAAGAAGAGTGGTTACAAAAACAAGTAGAAGCAAAACCAGTTAAAAATCTTCAAAACTTATTACAAGAATTAAAACAACCATATCCATATTTATTAGCATCCACAACAGCAAGTTATCAAAGTGTATCTGAAATAAAACGAATGAATGAAGAACCTGATGTGAAACAATTGCCACATTTAGAAGAACAACCTCAAGAAGCAGAAAAAACTGTGCAACAATATATATATTTAACTTCTGAATTAGCAAAACCAAGCTTTATGGAATCTAAACAAAAGGTATCAGCTGCAGAACGTGGAAGCGGTTTACATTTATTGATGCAAAAATTAGACTTAACTAGGAATATAACTCCTGAATTTATTCAAGAAACGATTCAACAATTAGTTGAAACACAGTTTTTAGAAAAAGAAGTTGCTGCAGTCATTCCAGTAGACCAAGTTTATCATTTCTTCCAAAGTGATTTTGGACAATGGATACAGGAACATCAAGCATTATTAAACCGTGAGCAAGCATTTTCACATGTTGTAACAGCAAAACGAATCTTTAAGCATTTACCAGATAATGAAGATTCGATGTTAATACACGGAATTATTGACGGATTTGTGGAATTAGATGATGAGATTATCTTA
This sequence comes from Granulicatella elegans, assembly GCF_020735385.1. NCBI lineage: Bacteria > Bacillati > Bacillota > Bacilli > Lactobacillales > Carnobacteriaceae > Granulicatella > Granulicatella elegans. The sequence continues at coordinate 1,541,054 of NZ_CP085953.1, forward strand.
TTTGATTATAAGACGGATCATGTAGTGCCGACACAAAAAGGTATACAGAAAGTCGTCGATAAGTATAAACAACAATTGAATTTATATGCTGAGGCATTAGAAACAAGTTATCAAAAGAAAGTTACTAAACGTATGTTGTGTTTATTATCAATTGGTCAATCGATTGATATTTCTAATGGTTAAGGTATAGTGGAAGGACGTTCGTGATGGGCGTCCTTTTTTACTGCGTTGGATTGTGGAGGAGGATTTGTTTAAGATTAAAAAGTTTGATATGAAACTTTCTTTAATATATATTATGTAAACCTAGATGTCGTTCGAAATAATTGATTGACTGTAGCTAGGTCGTCAGCAGCCAGCTTTGCTGTCTCATGGCTAAACTTTGAGCCTTGGTCTCAAAGTTTCCCTGTAAGTAAAAGAATCATATCTGATTCTTTTACTTTAGCTACTGTATCAATTATTTCTCACTTTTTACGTTATCATATATAAAATATTTTTCACTCTGAATCTGTATATTATATAGTTTCATTTATTTCTTATCGTTCTTTTATCTCAAACATTATATTCAATGTTTTCTAACTTTTTACGTTATCAGTCTAGACCGTTAGTTGCTGTGTTAATTTATTGAGCTTATGTACGATAACTTGATTAATTGGGGGCTTAATCGTATAATGTATGTTGTATTTTATTTAGTTAAAGGATGGTTTTGAATGAAATTTAATGAGGAAAGTCCTTTTTGGCGTTTTGCTACGATGTTAGCAGATTTTATTTTGTTAAACTTTTTTGTTATTGTGATTAGTATTCCTATTGTAACGATTGGGCCTGTTTTGGCGGCTTTGTTTTATACAATGATGAAGTTTTCTGAAAATGAAGATGGTTATTTAGTGAAAACGTTCTGGAATGAATTGAAACATTTGTTCTTTGTACGTGTTGCTGTTTCTTTCATTTACGCAGCAATCATTGCAGCTACAGTATATGTCATTCAATTTTGGTATAGTTTCCAAAATATTTTTGGAATGATGTTGGCGATTATTTTCTTTTTATTCCTATGTATGACAATTACAGCAATGTTGATTTCATTAGCAAGAACGCAGTATTTTGGTACAATTAAAAGTTATATTCGTGATGGATATTTATTTATTTTTATTTCTTTAAAAGAAGCTATTGCTATTTTTGCGATTCCAGTTCTTTTAATTGGTTTTAGCATTTTCCAAGAAACGGTATTGTATTTCATGGGAATTATTGGTATTTCGTTAATGGGATACGCATTAGCACCTTTATTTCATAAAATGTTTTCAAAAATAGAAAAAAAGCATGAAGGTTAAGCCCTCATGCTTTTTATTTATCCTCGTGCTAAGTAAGTACGAATTTTCGTTGATAAATATTCAATGACTAATACTAATACGATTAATCCGCATAGGATAGCCCCTACTTCATGCCATTTATAGGCTGTCATCGCAAAGATTAATGGAGCACCGATACCACCTGCTCCAACCATCCCTAAAACAGTAGCATCTCTTAAATTCATATCAAAACGATAAATAACTGTAGAAATGAATGCTGGAATTAGTTGTGGTAAAATCCCAAAACGAATTTTTTGATAGAAATTACATCCACTAGCATCTAATGATTCTAAAATCTTGTAATCTAAGTCTTCAATAGCTTCAATATATAATTTAGAAATCATCCCAATAGATGCTACAGACATTGTAAGCAACCCTGTAAAGGCACCAGGACCTGTTACACGAATAAACATTAACCCATAAATTAATGTTGGTACAGTACGAATTGCCATAATCGCTGTACGTCCAATCACTGCAACTGGTTTTGGTACAATATTCGTTGCTGAAATAAATGACAATGGAATTGCTAAAATAGCACCCACTAGTGTTCCTAGAAATGCAATCGAAATAGTTTCTAATAATAAATACGGAACACCTTTTGTTGTAAAGTTTAATAATAACGATGTTTCAGGAGTTATAATCCCTTGTAAAATACTTTGAGAAATTTGTAATCCATTTTCTGGAATTTTACTGAATTCAATCGTAGATCCTGACCACGCAAAAATAATAATAAATAAGAATAAAACGCCTAATTGAACAATCCATGTACGAGGAGCTTTTTCATATTGTTTTAATACTACTTCATTCATGTGTTTAACTCCCCTTCTATGTTAATTTCGTACGTAAGTAGTAACTTACTGATTCAATAATGACTACTGTAAAGAATAATGTCACTAAAATCATTCCTACATTCCCATATTCACGCCATCCAAGGTTTTCATTTAAAATAATCCCGATACCACCGGCACCAACATATCCTAAAATTGATGCATAACGAACATTTCCTTCAAAGCAATATAATGAGGTTGCTAAGTAAATTGGTAAAATTTGAGGAATAATTGCACTTGTAAATGCTTGACTTTTTGTTGCTCCTAAAGCTTCAGCTGCTTCAAAAGCTCCCATATCAACTGTTTCAATTTGTTCATATAATTGTTTACCACAGTATGCAAATGTATAAGTTGCAATCGCAAATGTACCAGCCATTGTTCCTAATCCAAAGATATAAGTTGCAATTAAGGCTGTGACAAGTGTTGGTAATGTACGAACTACACTTAAAAATAAACGACTTAAACTAATAATCCATTTATTTTTTACAATATTACTTGAAGCAACAATCGCAAATGGAATCACTAAAATAGATCCTAATAATGATCCTAATAATGACATTTTAATCGTATCAATTAATGGTTGCCAAATATTACTTGAATATTCCCAAGTTGGTGGAAACATACGACCAATAATGACAAAGAATTGAACACCACGTTGTAAAATAGTATGTAAATTAAAACCTGTTACTTTAGCAGAATAGTACATCGCAATTAATAAACCAATAATAACGAAAATTGTTTTCGATTTTGGTTCCTTTACGGTTGTTCCATTTTTTAACGTAAATTCTTTTCCAGCGAAGAGTTTATTATCCTTCATGCAACTCCTCCGCCTTTCCTTTATAGATTAAATCTAAGACTTCTTTCGTTACTTGGCTACTTGGTCCATCGTAAACAATTTCACCATCACGAATACCAATAATACGATCTGCATATTCTAACGCTAATTCTACATGATGGATATTTAGTAAAATAGAAATATTTAATTCTTGATTAATTTTTCTAAAGTCTTCCATTACACGTTTAGCTGTAATTGGGTCTAAAGCCGCAACTGGTTCATCCGCTAAAATAATTTCAGGATTTTGAGCTAATGTTCTTGCTAATGCCACACGTTGTTGTTGTCCCCCTGATAATTGGTCTGCACGGATAAAGGCTTTGTCAACAATCCCCACTTTATCTAAAGCTTCTAAAGCATGTAATTTTTCTTCTTTTGTATAAATTCCAAATAATGAACGAACAAATGGAATATCTGGAACAATCGAAGTTAATACGTTTTTAATAACCGTTGTTCTTGTTACTAAATTGAATGATTGGAAAATCATTCCTACTTTATTTCTACGGAATTTACAAAGAGATTTTCCTTTTAATGAAGATACATTTGTACCATCTACTGTTAATGTTCCTTCTGTAATTTCAATCATTCGGTTAATAGTACGGATTAAAGTCGATTTACCAGCACCTGATAAACCAATAATTGAAACAAATTCTCCTTGTTCAATTTCTAAATTAATATTTTTTAACCCTTTGACTCCATTTGGATAGGTTTTTGAAACATTTTCAAATTTAATCATAATATGTCCTCTTTCTCAAAAAAGGGTCAGGATTCGCTCCTAACCCTTTTTTGATCATCATTTCTTTCCTTAGTTACCTGATTTTAATTTTTTAAGAACTTTTTGAGCTTCACGTTCTTTATCGTAATCAGATGCATTAGCTTTCTTATATCCTGAATGAGAGTAAATTTTAATGACTTCTTTACCTTCATCTGTACCCGCTAATTTAATCATCGCATTTGCGAAAGCTTCTTTAAACGCATCGTCTACAATTGGTGAAGATTTACTTACTGAAATTGTGTCATTATAAATATCTGGAGTTACACCAATAACATTTGTTTCTTTCCAAATTTCCTCTGAACGTCCATATTCACTTGTCCATTTTTTAGCATAGTCAGAACGTAAGTCAGCATATCCAACCATAATATCAATTTGTCCTGAAGCTAAACGAGCTGCAGATGAAGCATAAGAATCAGATTGAACAACATTTTGTAAATCTGAAATGTTTTTACCGAATTTATCTTGTAGCCATAATGTAGGATAAATATATCCTGAAGAAGAAGAAGTTCCTAAAACTCCCCAGTTTGCTGAATTTAAATCATCCCATGAAAGATCTTGACCACTATTAACTTTTTCAGCAATAGCTTTCCCTTTTTCAGTTGGTCCAGCAATTACTAATCCTTTATATGAAGTAGCTTGATCTTTAGAACGTTTTGTTTCTTGACCATCATTCCATTCTTTTGGATTCGTTGATTTTTTTTCTAAATCAGAACGAGTTGCTGTTAATAATACATCTACCTCTTTGTCAAATAATACATAAGTACCACCAGGAATGAAACCAACATCTGCTGTACCTGATGCTAAAGCTTCCCCTACTGCATCAAAGCTTGTACCAACATTGATTTCAACATTATTAACTGTATAACCTTCATCTGCCAATTGTTTCTTTAATAATTCTTTCAATGGTTCAGTAGCTGTTACAATCGCTTCTGGATCACGAGAAGGTACAAATGCAACCTTTAATGTATCAATTGTTTTAGATCCATTACCTTTAGAACCTGAATCACTAGATTGACTTGAACAAGCGGCAAGTAATGCTGCTGCTGATACTCCAAGTACTAATTTTGACCAACAAGACTTCTTCATAAAAGATATCCCCCTAAGATATGTTTTCTAAGAGATTGAACTCTCAACCTCAAGTACAATCATACAAAATACGAACGATAATTACAAGTGATTTCTATCTAAAAATACATTTTTAGACGAGTTTTCTTTTAAAAAAATCTACTTTCAAATGTTGTAAACGTGTAAAATACGAACATTATACTTACGAAAACATTGGTAATGAATAATTAGTAAATTACGAAACAATTAATTCATTAAAAATAAGCGAATATTCTTTTTCGTAACGTTCGATTATTTTCGTTATACTATAAAAGTGTTTTACTCTTTAACTTTGGTAATAAATACGTTAACACAAATAGGATTCAGAATACATAGAAAATACACCATAGTAGCAAAAGCAATAAAAGTAGCCGTTGCTACTTTTATTGCAGGGGAACTTCGAGACCTAGGCTCGAAGTTTAGCCATGAGACTTGCAAAGCAAGGCTGCTGGCGACCTTGCTACTATATCAACGGTATTTTCAATGTATACAGAATCCATACGTAAAAAAACATCCCTAGATCACTCTAAGGATGTTACATTAAATTCTTAATTATTTTTCTGGAAAATATGAACGTAAGAATTTGTTAGCGAAATGAATATCCTCTAACCAGTTTTCTTGTCCAACATACCAAAATTCACCAGTGAAACGACGAACACCAATTGATAAGAAAGTGTCCACCATTTTTTTGAAATCAATTTGTCCTGTTCCAAAAGGAATTTCACGATAATGTCCAGGAATTGTTTCTTTTAAGTGAGCAGCCACAATATGACCTTTTCCTAATTCAATATCTTCATAAACATTTTTCGCACCAGGTTCTAAAGAAGCATTCTTTAAGTTTCCTGAATCCGGATAAACTTGTAAATAAGGTGAATCTACTAAGTTAACAAAACGCATTGATTTTTCCACTGTATTCATAAATGGAGTTTCCATTGTTTCAAATCCTAAAACGATTCCTTTTTGAGCTGCCAATAAAGTAGCTTTCTTTAAGTTATCGATAAAGAATTCTAATGTATCTGCATCGCCTTCTTCATAGTATACATCATAACCAGCTAATTGAATGACACGGATTCCTAAGTCATCCGCTAATTCAATCGCTTTTTCCATGATTTCCATACTACGTTCACGTACAGATGCGTCATGTGATCCAAATGGATATTTACGATGTCCACTTAAACACATAGAACGAATTGAAACGCCAGTTTCGTACATTGTTTTAACAAGTTCAAGACGTTCTTCTTTCGTCCACTCTAAACGAGCTAATTTTTCATCAGTTTCATCCACACTCATTTCTAAGAAGTCGAATCCAGTCGCTTTAACCGTTTCTAACTTTTCTTTAAATGATAATGTGTTTGGCATTGATTTTTCATATAGTCCTAATTCGTACATGCTTAACTCCTACCCTTGTCCATAGTATGCATTTGCACCATGTTTACGTAAATAGTGCTTGTCTAAAATTGTTTGAGACATTGGTTGTAAGTTTGGATTTAAAACTAAGTTATGCCAAGCCATATTAGCGACTTGTTCTAAAACAGTAATATTGTGAACAGCATCAAAAGCATCTTTACCCCATGCAAATGGTCCGTGGTTAAATACTAATACACCAGGAATTGCATTAGGATCTTTATCTTTAAATGTTTCTACAATCACTTTCCCTGTTTCTAACTCATAAGCTCCTTTAATTTCTGCATCAGTCATAGCACGAGTACATGGGATTGTTCCATAGAAGTAGTCCCCTTGAGTTGTCCCGAATGCAGGAATTTCTTGGCCGTTTTGAGCCATTGTAGTTGCCCAAGTTGAGTGAGTATGAACTACCCCTTTAACATCTGGGAAATTACGGTAAATTTCTAAGTGTGTATCTAAGTCAGAAGATGGTTTTAAAGCTCCTTCGATTTTATTTCCGTCGATATCAACAATAACAATATCTTCTGCTTTCATTACATCATATTCTACCCCTGAAGGTTTAATAGCGATAACGCCAGCTTCACGGTCGTATTCTGAAACATTTCCCCAAGTGAATAATACTAAATTATGCTTTGGTAATAATAAGTTTGCTTCAAGAACACGTTGTTTTAACGCTTCATATGCCATGATAAAAAAGACTCCTTTTGAATTAAAGCTCTAAAGCTGCTGAAATTTTTTCAGTCATTTCTTTTTCTGATAATAAGTTTTGTAACCCAACAATTTTAGTGTTTGGTAAATCTAATCCGTCGAAGATTTCTAATAATGCTTGAGAAACAACTACCATGTCAAAGTTTTTAGCTGATGATTTTGCTTCTGCAACTGCACAGTGATGAATTTCCAATGGAATATTTAATTTACGGAATACATTTGTTAATTTCATTTTGATAATTTGGCTTGATCCCATTCCACTTCCACATGCTGCTAATACTTTCATTGATATCTCTCCTTTAGAATTTGATAACGGGTAAGTCTGTCTTACCCGTTACCTATTTTATAATAAAATTTTACTGTTTAAAACTAATTAAGCTTGATTTTTTTCTAAATATGTTTCGTAATCTTCAGCGATTAAGAAATAATTTTCTTTATTACGGCTGAATTGTAATTGAGGAATTGCTAAAAGAATAATTAATACAATACCTAAACCAACATATTGGAAGTGTTGCATTAAGAATCCAAATCCAACCCAAATTGTATCCCAGTCGAAGTTACCATGCCATCCACCGTATGCTGCTAATCCAAATGCTCCAGCTGCGATTGCTCCACCTAAAACTTGGATAACACCTGATAAGAATGTCATAATTGAAGCAGCACGTAAACCACCTTTGTGGTTAGCATACACTGCTAAAGTAGCGTTGTCGAAGAATACAGGAACGAAACCAGTGATGATTAATACTGGTGATTTGAACACGATTAATCCTAAGATTGCGATTACTTGTCCTAAAACCCCGAATAAGAAACCAATTGTTACTGCGTTTGGAGAACCAAATCCGTATACAGCAGCACAGTCAACGGCTGGCATAGAACCTGGTAATAATTTGTTAGAGATACCTTGGAACGCTTCTGATAACTCAGCAACGAATAAACGAACCCCTAATTGTAAAATTTGTACATAAACTGTAAATGTTAAAGCAATTTGTAAAATGTAGAAGAAGAAGTTGTCGCCTTCTTTTAATGTAGCCATTTTGAATTTAGAAGCCATAACTACGATTTCTTTACCGTTTACGCCTACTAAGTAATCTTTACCTAATACTAATAAGATAGCTCCGAAGAATACTACCATTAAGATAGAAGTTGCTACGATTGATTCTTTAAAGATTGATAAGAATCCTGGTAATTCTAAATCTTCAATTTTCTTGTCGTTTTTACCAGAGAATTTGTGTGCGAATTTATCTACTAACCAAACCCCGAACATTTGTTGGTGACCAATTGCAAATCCGCCACCTTCTGTTAATTCTTGAGTTGCCTCTACAGTTAAGTTAGCTGCTACTGCCCAATAAACCCCTAATACGATACCTAATAAAACAACAAATTGTAATTGTTGAACATTGTCACCTAAAGCTAATGCCATTAACCAAGTCGCTGTAGCTGATTGTTGTACCATGATGTGACCAGTGATGAAAACAGTACGTACTTTAGTGATTTTACGGAAAATTACAAGTGCTAAGTTAGTTAAGAATGCTACTAAAAGTACTTGTACTGTTAAACCAGTTGCATGACCAGCTTGTTTTAAAGCTGCTTCTGCTGCTGCTTGACCAAAATAAGGATCGATAACTGCTGCTTGTAAACCGAAACGGTCACCTAAAGCTGCTAATACTGGACGGAAGTTTGAAACTAATCCACCAGCGGCTACGTTTAAGATCATATAACCAACAACTGCTTTAACAAAACCAGCTAATGCGTCATACCATTTACGACCTAATAATAAGTAACCTACTAAAACGATTAAACCTACAAAGTATTGTGGTTTTGTAAAAATGTTCGTATAGAAAAATTGCCAAAAGCCAAATAAGAATTCCATATTATTCACCTATTCCTTGTAAAATATTTTCTAAATCCTCTTTTGAACGTGCATTAACAAAAGCATTGATGATATTTTCATCTTCTACTAATGTTACAAGTTCTGATAAATTGCCCAAATGTTTTTCATTGTCAGTTGAAGCTAAAACAAAGAATAAACGAGGCTTATAATCAGAACCAGGTCCGAAGTCAACTGCCTCTTCAACATTCATGAAGGCAACCGCTGTTTCGTTAACACCTTTTCCTTCTTGTGCATGTGGAATGCAAATTTCTGGTGCGATTACAATGTATGGACCAAATTCGTGAACATTATTAATAATGTAACCTGGATAGTCTGCTGTAATAATATTTTGGTCTAACAATGGTTGACACGCTGTGCGAATCGCATCTTCCCAAGAAGAAAAACCTTTTTGGAAACTAAAACGATTGTTTTCAATAATTTCTTTTAACACTGATAAAACTCCTTTTGACGATTTTAGTTAAGAAATCGTATACATCCATATTTTAAGATTTGACCGTTACCGTAGTAACGGTCAATCAGATATTTTTATTATAAGAATGATGGGAATGGTACGTCGTTTTCTATTGAGAATACGTCGTCAAATCCACGGTAGAAGTTAAATTCTAATTTATCTTTATCTGTTGGGTAAGTGTATTTACCACCTACTTGCCAAATGAATGGTTTGAATTTATATTCTAAGCGATCTTTTTTGAATTTCCAGATTTCTGTAATTTCTTTAGGATCTGCTTGGAAGTTAGCCCAGATATCATAGTGAACTGGAATAACAACTTTAGCGTTTAATGATTCAGCCATACGTAACATATCAACTGAAGTCACTTTATCTGTGATACCACGAGGGTTTTCACCGTATGCACCTAAGCACACATCGATCTCATGTTCATTACCATGTTTAGCAAACATGTTTGAGTAGTGAGAGTCACCAGCGTGGTATAAGTTACCACCACTTGTTTTGAATAAGTAGTTCACTGCGATTTCGTTCATATCTTGAGGCATTTTACCTTTTAATACTTCGCCATCTTTAGCAGTTACTAAAGCTGTACGGTCAAATGCTTCTAAAGCAACGATTTCGATATCTTTAATTTTAACTGAGTCTCCTGGGTGTACAACGATTGTACGTTCAGCTGGAACTCCCCAACCTAACCAAGTGTTTACTACTTCTTGTGGTCCAACGAATTTAGCTTCTGGACAGTTGTTCGCAACTGCTGCTGCTGTATTGATATCTAAGTGATCTGAGTGAATGTGCGTTACTACTAAAGCGTCTACGTTTTTCACTTCAAATGGATCGATAACAAATGGTTGTGTACGTAAGTTTGGTTGTAAGTTTTGGCAACCACTCATACGTTGCATTTGGTGTCCAATTTTCATTTTTCCATTTCCGTGGCTACGTTTACCAGTTCCACACCATAAGTCACATAGGATGTTAGTGTTTTTTTCTGATTTTAACCAGATACCTGTACATCCTAACCACCACATAGCGAATGTTCCTGGTTTAACTTCCTCACGTTCAATTTCTTCGTTTAACCATGTACCCCATTCTGGGAATGTTGATAGAATCCATGATTCTTTTGTTACATCTTTAATGTTTGCCATTATTCTTTCTTTCCTTCCTTGAGATTAGCCCCAAATTCTTCTAATTTCTTCTTTAAATTCACGAGCTGATTGTGCAGGATTTTCTGTAGCGTAAATTCCACGTCCAGCAATGAATGTATAAATATCGATACCTTCGAACACTTTCAATGTATCTTTTGTTAATCCACCAGTTGCAGAAACTTTGAATCCCATCTCAATTAAACGTTTGATTTTGTTCAAGTCACTTTCTGTCCAACTTGCTCCAGCAAATAGAGCATCACGACTTTGGTGATAGATTACTTGGTCGATACCAGCTTCACGCCATTGCTCTGCTTGTTCAAATGTCCAGTCACCATATAATTCTACTTGTAAAGTGCCAATTTCTTTTTGAGCAGCTTTCATTGTAGGAATGGTTGCACAGCAAATGATAGTCATCCAGTCGGCACCAGCATCTTTACAGTTTTTAGCAACTGTTGATCCAGCATCGGCACATTTTGTATCTGCAATGACAACTTTATCAGGGAATGCATTACGTAAGCATTTAATTGCTTTGTCCCCTTCATTCAAGATTAAAATTGTACCAGCTTCGATAATGTCTACTTCATTACCAACAGCAAGTGCATCTTTTAACGCATCTTCGATACGTAAATGGTCTAATGCAACTTGTAAATTTGGAATTGCCATTTTGTCATTCTCCTTTTCTCTCTCAGGGCTTTTGCCACACACAAATTTGAAATAATCATAACTTTTAAGACGTCTCTTAATTCATGATCATTTCATAATTACTAGTAATCTTTAATGAATCCATTATATAATAAAACGTTTTCTAACACAATTCATCTAGAGTAACTAATCTTTTATGAAGTTTTATGAACGTTTTCATTTTTATGATTTATTTGTCAAAACTCTTTATTTATAAGATTTCTTTAAGATTTTTTGTAAAATATTTATCAAAAATCTTGCAAAATATGAGTTTCTACTTCATACTGTTTTAGTAATCAACTTTTAAGGAGTTTCATATGATTTATAAAATTACTATATTTATTGTTCGTTTATTGATTATTCTTTTAAATGGATTTACGAGAGTAACGGGATTGGAGAATCTGCCGAAGGATTCTGGGTATGTGATTGTTGCTCCACACCGTTCATGGTTAGATCCGGTACTAATTGCGATTGCGGTTTATCCGAAGTCTTTAGTATTGATGGCAAAGCAGGAATTATTTTCGCCTAAGCCATTTGGTTGGTTTATTCGTCAGTTAGGTGCATTTCCTGTGAATCGTGAGAAGCCTGGTCCAAGTGCAATTAAGCATCCAGTGACTCAGATTAAGGAAAACGGAAAAGCTTTGGTGATTTTCCCAACTGGTACTCGCTACTCTAATGAAATGAAAGGTGGGGCTGTGACGATTGCTCGTATGGCAAAAGCTCCGATTGTGCCGATTGTTTATCAAGGACCTTTTACTTTTATGAACCTATTGAAACGTCAAAAGATGTTTGTAAAAATTGGAGAACCAATCCATTTACCAGAGGGACGTTTAACTAAGGAAGAAGTAGCGCAATATGATGAATTATTAATCCAAAAATTCGATGAATTGGACAAGGAAATTAATCCTAACTTTGAATACGTGATTCCTGAGAAGAAACGGAAATAAGAATTAACTACTAACGAAAATAAAAAAAGTAAAAATCTCTACTGCTACAGTGAGGACGGCAGCAGCCCCTGCGGGTCTCATGCCTAAAATTTGAGCCTTGGTCTCAAATTTTCCATTGTGATAATCATGGCTGATTATCACTGCCACTGTTGAGTGGAGATTTTTACTTTTTTTATTGCGTATATTTCGTTTCTTGACGTTCTGTCGTGAGTCATCTTTTCACCATTTTGGGTATAAAAAAGTTCTATCGCAAAATCAAACAGTTTACAATGTATACCATTTGTAATATAATTAAAGAAAATTAGGAGGTAATGAAGATGGCAACAAGTCCTACTCAAATTAGAATTGATACTACTATTAAAGAAGATGCAAATGTTTTATTCTCAAGACTGGGTCTTGATATGTCTAGTGCCGTAAATATTTTTTTACGTCAATGTTTATTAAGAGGCGGTTTACCTTTTACAATTGAACTTCCAAAATATAATGAAGAAACATTAGCTGCAATGGAAGATGCAAAAAGAATTTCAAGAGATCCAAGTATTCAAGGTTATTCAAGCATTAATGAACTTTTTAAAGCATTGGAAGAAGAATAATGTATAAATTAAAATTTACAAATAAGTTTAAAAAGAGTTATAAGTTGATGAAGAAACGAGGTTATGATATTTCACTATTAGAAGAAGTCGTTTATCAACTAAGTCAAGGTATTCCTCTTGAACCGAAATATCGTAATCATATGTTAACAGGCGATTATACTGGTTATTATGAATGTCATATTAAACCGGATTGGCTACTTATTTATCTTAAAGAAGAAGACATAATTACTTTAACTTTAATTGATACGGGTTCACATTCCGATTTCTTTTAGAAACCACTCACTTTTGAGTGGTTTTTCATTTTTCCGTAAAAAAAGAGCAGACAGCGTCTACCCTTCTACTCAATTATTTCTTAGCATTTTTCTTTGCCTGTGCTTTCATTGAAGCAGCAATTTGACGAACTTTTTGTTCGGATGGTTTTTGACCCATTTGAGTCATCATACTACGAATCATACTTTCATCAAATGGAGGATTTTCTAGAAAGTAATTCATCATTGTTTTACGTGCGATAAAGAATCCACCGATTGCTCCTAAGATAGCAGCTACAACGACGATTAAAATCCATACACCTGTACTCATGCAAGTTCTCTCCCTTCATTGATCTACATTGCTATTGTACTAAATTATAGCAATAATGAAAAGGCTTTTTGAAAATTTTGTAAAATTTGTGCTTTTTTCGTTTCTTTTACAGTATATTTTCTTCTACTTCTTCATCCATTGTAATAGACATTTTCTCTGTATCCACCGTTACTTTTGCTCCAATGGTAATTGTAAATAATGGTTGTGTATGTGCAAAGTCTAAGTCGTACATCACCGGGATTTGTTTTAAGACTGGATATTTGTCTAATATATACAATAATAACTCTTCCGTCATACGGCATTCTTTCGGGAATCTTCCAATTAAAACTGCTTTTGGATTTGGATAAGCTTGTAGTAATGCGGCTAAATTTCGATCAAATTCAAAATAGTCGCTATCTTCTGATTTTTCAATAAAAAAGGCATAGTCTTCTGGTTTTGGAGCATAAGGAGTTCCTCTTAATAATGAAAAGGTTGATAAGTTTCCCCCGATTGCTGTTGCGGTAGCTTTACCGTGGTTGTATACTTTCCATTTTGTAGGTTGAAACGTCAAAGGTGCATCTGGTAAATACCAGGCATTACTGCCCCATTTTTCACTTGGTGTTAACTCATACTGAGTATTGCTTAATGCTTTAAGCCATGATGCTGTTTGATATTCTTGGAGTTCCTTCATTTTGAAGCTTGTATAAGAAGGCCCCATATAAGTTAGCATTCCAGTTTTTGCATAAATGGCATTTAAAATAGCAGTCGTATCGGAATATCCGCAAATAATTTTAGGATGCTTCGCAATTAACTCATAGTCTAAATAAGGAAGTAATTCATTGGAATTAAATCCACCAATAGTTACTAGAATGACATCTACTGTAGAATCTAAAAATGCTTCATGCAAATCTTCCAAACGACTTTGAATACTTGCAGAATCTAGTATGTCCTGTTCAAAATAATGTTTTGAATAACTGACCTTAAATCCTAATTGTTCTAACGTATCCTTAGCAGCCCTATTTGCTTCAAATCCGCCAATTCGTTCAATTGACGAAGATGGACTTAGTACACGAATATGCATTCCTTTTTGTAATTTTTTCATTCAATGACCTTATTTTCTATAACTCAATCACGTGAGGTTCAGATCCAATTGCTTTTAAGAAGGTAAACAAATCTTCCGTATTGACAAAAATCGTCTTATCATTTGTATTTGGATGAAAGCTCATTCGTTCTTCAGATACAATTTCTTGGTCAAAATATACTTGAATATCTTTGTCTTCATTATTTAATAAGCCAAATGGAGAGACAACTCCTGGTGGGAGCATCATTTTGTCATTTAGCGTTTCTGCTGAAGCCATTTTAATTTGTTTTTCTTCTACAATTTCTTTAAAGACATCCATATCTAATCGTTTCGTATCATCCATAATGACTAAATAAAAATTACGTTTCTTCTTATTTGTTAAAAACAACGTCTTTGTACGAACACCTTCAATTCCTTCGATAAAACGATCTGCTTGTTCTGTTGTTAGCGCTGGTTCATGTTCCACCATTTGAAATGGAATGCCTAATTCATTTAATTGATCTACTACTTTTTGATACATGTCAAAAGCCCCTTATAGTTTGTTTTCTTTATTATAAACACTTTGTATACTGTTTTCAATGGCTTCTACTAGTCAGATAGTATTAAAAATGTTATGATGAAAAAAATTCACATAGGAAAGTGATTATATGACAAAAAAAGCAATTTTACTCATGACATTTGGGTCACCTGAAGGATATACTTTTGAAGATATTGCAAGATTTTTTACAAATATTCGACGTGGCGTTCGTCCAACGGATCAAGAAATCCAACACTTGTATGATAATTATCGAAAAATTGGCGGAAGTCCTCTACAAGAAATTTCAAAACAACAAGCAGCAAAATTACAAGAACGAATACAAGAAGAATATACAGTCTATTTTGCCAATAAATTCTCCTCACCATTCATTCCAGAAGTCGTTAAACAAATGGAACAAGACGGAATTGAAGAATGCTTGTGCTTAGCTCTTGAACCTCACTACTCTTACTACTCCATTTACGGATATGAAAAATTTATCGAAAGCAAAACGATTCGCTTCCACGTTGTAAAAGATTGGTATCATAATATAAACCTACTACAATTCTGGGAACAAGAAATTCAAAAGATTTTGACTAAAGACATCAAAAAAGATAGTTTTAAAGTCGTTTTCTCAGCACATAGCGTACCCGTAATTGCATTGGAATTCGAAGATCCTTATATCGACCAAATTTATAAAAATGGACAAATCATTGCAGAAAGATTAGGATTAGAAAAACATCAGTACACTCATACATGGCAAAGTGAAAGTGATATTGGACTACCTTGGATGAAACCAGACGTTCTAGAATACTTACGAGAACAAACGGAACACCCTGAACATTATATCTTCATTCCAATTAGCTTTATTAGTGAACATATCGAAGTTCTATACGACAATGATATCGAATGTAAGGACTTATGTGATGAGTTTGGTGTACACTATCACAGACCACCAATGCCGAATGCTCATCTACTACTAGTCGAAGCCTTACACGAAACTGTTCGAGCTCACGAAACAGAAACATTCACTCTTAAAACAAACGAAGAAGAAACACTAGATGAAATGGTTCCACCAGAAACATCAAAAGACATTCTAGACCATGAATCTGATATTCAAATGCCAGAATTTGTGAAGAAGTTAATCGCTAAAAAAGGCAGAGAGAATGTAAAAATGCCGGAGTTCGTCAAACGTATGTTAGAACAACGTGCGAAACAAAAGAAACGATAAGGGTTCTATAATTTATAGGGTTGATGGAGAAAATCCACCAACCCTATTTTAGTGTATACAAAAAGGGCTTCATCCCTTATATTAAAAGCGTCTAAACTATTTAAGAGGAGATGAAACCCTATGACTACTATACAAGAAGTTGTGCTACAAATCAAAGATAAAAATGTAAAATGGGAAGATAATGTAGAAGAAGGGTATTTTAAGAAGAAAAAAAGCTTGTTTTTCTTCGCTACCTATACCTATTGCCCAGACGCTTGCCCTAACTGTAGTTGTGTAAATCGTGATTTTTCTATTGTTAAAAACGGTACTCGTACTTCTAGAATTACGCTTAATCCGGTTTCTGGATTACCTGCTTTTCTTAAATTAAGAAAACAGCGTTTCTTCTGCCGTGAATGCTCTCATAGTTTTACTGCTGATACAACTAGTATCGTAGACCTTAATGCTTTTATTTCTAAAAATGTAAAAAATGAAATGAAAGTCAAAGCTTGCGAAACAGTTTCTGAATCTCATATCGCTAAAGAAATGAATGTTTCTGTTCATACTGTTCGCAGAGTTGTCAATGAAACTGCTGAATCTCTTAGAATTAAGCCTTTAAATGAGTTACCTGAACATATGTGTTGGGATGAATTTAAGTCTGTAGCTTCCGCTGAATCTAGTATGAGTTTTGCTTATTGTGACGCTATTACTCATCAACTTGTTGATGTTGTTCAAGATAGAAAAATGGGGAATTTAGTTCGTTATTTCAACCGATTTCCTTTACAAACTCGCTTAAATGTTAAAACAATTTCGATTGATATGTATGCTCCATACATTAAAGTGATGAAACATTTATTCCCTAAGGCTAAAATTATTATTGATTCATTCCATATTATTCAAGCTTTAAATAGAGAATTAAACAAGACAAGAACAAGAAAAATGAATCAAGTACGTTATAAAGACAGACGTCTTTATAATAAATTAAAACGTTACTGGAAACTAATCTTAAAAAATCGAGATAACCTTCAATCCTATCACTACAGCTATTACCGATTATTCGATTGGTTAACGCATTCTCAAGGAATTGTAGATTATTTATTACAAGAAGTACCTTCACTTAAACTAGAATATGAAACAGTACATCAATTAAGAGAAGCTTTTAAAGAGAGAAATTTCATTGAATTTAAAGAAGAATTGATGAGTGTACAACCAAAACTTCTGTCTGATGGATTAAATCGTGTTCTCCAAACATTTAAGAAATTTTTACCGTATTTACAAAATTCTTGTGAGTATCCAACACTTTCAAATGGACCTATTGAAGGGATTAACAACAAGATAAAAGTACTTAAAAGAAATGCATATGGCTACAGCAGTTTTACTCATTTTAGAAATAGAATTCTACTAATGTCTAAACTATTTACTCCAACAACTAAAAAAGGAATTAAGCAACCTGACGCTGCTTAATTCCTTCACTAAAATTGTTTCATCAACCCTATTTGACAAAGAGCCACTTTTTTTAACCTTATCTCAATGTGCAAAAAAACAATGCCTACCAAGGATTTCTCCCTAGTAGGCATTATCTAATATTTTGTTGATTACTACGCTAGCTTATTTCGCGTGTTTTTTTCTGAAGTATCCTGTGATAGCAAATACAAGTCCGGATATTCCTAGTATCATTCCATTCAGGAATGAATTTGAACCCTCTCCGGTCTTTGGTAGATTTGTGTTTTGCACAGGCTTCTGTAGATTATTTTGAGCATCTGTTTTATTATTCTGTGCTTGTGCCATTTTCACAACCAAATCGCTAACATTAATTGTATCTTTAGAATTATCTGGATATGTTATTGTTACATTTCCGTTTTCATCTACTTCTACTTGTGTATTTTTCGGGAAATTATTTTTGTTTAATTCTTTTATTTTATTTTCGATTTCCTCTTTTCCTTTTTCTGTTAATTTTTCTAAATTTTTAACTTTTAGTTTATTTTTTGGAAGAATAGGATTAATTGTTTCAGCAATTGGTTTTTCTTCTAAACTAGCCAATAGTAATTTTTTCTTTGCAATCTCATCTCTTAGATTTTTAATTTCTATATCTAATTTTTTGATTTTTTCATCGATAGATTTTAGTTTTTCTTCAAGGTCTTTTTTCTCTGATTTTACTTGGTCTAGTGATGCTGACCTTAGCTTAAATCTTTCAAGTCCCTTTTTTTCTTCTTCTAGTTTTGAAAGTTTTTCTTTAAGAGTTTTTATCTCATTTGCTGTATTTTCACTTAAAGCCTTGCTAGCATTTTTTTCTTTTTCTAATTCTTCTATTTTTTTATTATTTGCGTCAATTTCTTTTTGAATTTCTGCTTTTTCTTTTTCAAGATCTTTAATTGCTTGGTCTTTGTTACCTACAGCCTTTAATTTATTTTGGTTTTCTTTAATAGTATTTTGAATATTTTTAAGATTTTCTTCTTCTGCTTGCAATTCATTTTTTGCGTTTTCAAAAATATGTTCTTGTTCTTCTTTTGCCTTCTTAAGTTCTTCAACTCTTGTTTGAGTTTCTTTTTTAGCCTCTTTTGTACTTTCAATCTGTTTTTCTAAATACTTTATTTTTTTATCAAGTTCATCTAAAGCTATAAAATCTTTTATTAATTCCTTGTTTTCTTTTAAACCTTTTTCAAATTTCTCTTTTAATTGTTCTGAAATTCTAATAGCAGTTTCTCCACCCACAATTTTATTTTCAAGCGTTTTTATTTCTTTTTGTAATTCTTCAATATCTGGCTTATAGCCTGGATTTCCATCCATAATTTTTTTGAGTTCAGCTTTTTTTATTTCCAAATCAGCCTTAGCCTTATTATATTTTTTTTCGGCATCTTTTTTGGTTATATCATTGATTGCATTATTCTTTTCTATTTCTGCAATATTTTCTTCAATTTTTGCCCTATCTATCTTAGAGTTGTTCGTTTTTTCTTTAAGTTTTTCTTTTTCTTCTTTTAACTTAGACAAGTCTTTTTCAGCATTAACTAAATCCAAATCATATCTTTCAATAAGGGCATTTTCCTTATTATAATCCTTTGTTTTCTTAGTTAAATTTTCATTTTTCTTATCTACATTCGCCTTTAAAGCTTTTGTTTTTTCCAAAAATTCTTTTTCTTTTTCCTTATCTTCTTCTATACTTTTTTCAAGACCCTCTTTATCCTTTGCTGGATTAAAGTTTTTTACATCCTCAATTTCTTTTTCCTTTTGTTCAAGTTCTTTTCTTAAATTTTCTTTTTTCTCATTAGCTTTTGCTAATTTTTCATCAAAAGTTTTAAGTTTTTTTTGGTTTTCAGCTTCTTTATCCTCAAGTTCCTTGATTTTATTTTTTAATTCATCAATTTCCTTAGCTAAATTGTCATTTTTCTTGGATAATTTACCAGAAATTTCAGATTTTTCTTTAAGCAATCTTTCTCTTTCATTTATTTTTTCTGATAATTCTTTTTCCATTTGTGCTATTTCTTTTTTTATAATCTCAATTTTATTTTCAATCTTAGCCTTGTAGTCAATTTTTGTAGGATTTACCTCAGCATTTTCTTTAGCCTTTACCAAATCTACTTTTGAAATAAGTATGCTTGATGACAGGGCCGCAACCATTGCGTATTTTGCTATTTTTTGTTTTTTCATGTTTTATACCTCTTTTTTTATATTGTTTTTGTTGTGTTTTATATATTGCTTTTTGATATTAGCAAACTGAAACTAAACTGTCAACAAAATCCAAAACAAACTATATAAAGTACAAAAATAATTCATAATTCTGCTTTTTATGAATTATTTTTTAATTTTTATAAATTTTATATATTTTTAAAAATTAAGATAATAAAAAATTTTACTCTTAAATTTCTAGTAATAAAATTAAGCTACGTACCATCTCGAGAGCAGTTGATACATCTGTATTATTAAGTTGAGCAAACTTTATGAACTTACCGGATAAGGTTTCAAGTTTTTGACCAGTAAGACAAAACCTAGTATTTACTTCACCAATAGCAGCACCCATCGCTACGATAGGTGCTGTAACATGAGTAGATAAATCTTTACCAACTTCTTTAATTTTATCTCCTACCTCTTTCATAGAAACAGATAATGCTGATGGTACTTACTTTGCTTCTTCCTGAAGGGATTTCAGATTATTTTCTATTTCGATGATTTCTCTTTGAAGGGCATCATGCTTATCTTGACCAAGTTCTCCATTTTCAAATTCCTGAATGTGTGCATTGTTATAGTAGCACTTATAGTCTGTTTATACTCATCGTATTTTGCTTGCAGATTTCCAAATAAAAAGAAGTGATTTCTTTTATCTTGTTCTTGATGGTTTTTACTAAAGAATTATGCTTTTTAATTTCTCTGTTGATATTTCCTTTGTCGGTTTCAAATCTTTTTTTCTCTAAGGTACTGGCACTTGCTCCTAAATGAATGGATGGATGGGATTTCTTCTATCCCTTGTCTTTTCTAGGAGCGATAATCCGCTCTCTTTTCCTGATGATTTTTTCTAAATACTGATTACAAAGGTTTGCAAAATTCTCTCGTCATTTCTCTTCGTTTCCCTTATCGTTCCAGTCCGTCAGTTCTACTTTTCTTGTTTTGTAGTTACCGCTTTTTAGTTTTATCTTTTCTCCCTTTTCTAATTTTGTTCTTCTTTTTTCATTTTAGACAAATAAAAACAGTAAACCTTTTTTTGATTTACTGTTCTTATGGTATCTCTTATCTAATTATTAAATTGTTTATGCAACTCTAAATTTATCTTCCTAAAAAGCCAACAACCAAAGCTTGAATTGTAGCTATAATTGGTATAAGAAAAAATGGAACTAATAAAAAATGTTCTTTAACTGCTAAATGTTTCATCCAATTATTAAACTCATAATCTTTGTGTCCCTCTGTTCCCGGAATAACTATCTTTTCTTTATATTTTCCTTGAAATAAGAGACAATCCAATAACAAAAAATCTCCTATATTTAATATACTCCAATGAATGTATCCCATCCAAAATATATTCCAAAAGCCAACAACTCCTGAATATAAAATACTTATTGTTGAATAAATAAAACAAACTCCCACAATAATGATAGTAAGTGTCATATTTATCTTTTTCTCTTGCTTTGTCATTTGTTTCGGAGCTGTTTTCTGGATAGCCTTTGGATAAGAATCCAAAAAGAATCTTGGATTAATAAGTACTAGAGAAGCCACTGTACCGTTAAAAATAGCTGCTATAGCAATTCCGACAAGAATTGCTTGAAATAAATCCATAAAATCAACCTCCTTCATATAATCCTAATTGTTCACATTTGATTCTTAGTCTTATCTCCAACAATCCAATAATCACATATTTCTCCCCCGGATGCTAATGTCTGTTTTCTATGAAGCACTGCTTTCCTTTTCTCAAACACAATGTGATCAACATCACAGCACAAAGGCAATAAATCAAGATAACCATTTTCTCTAGAAAATTTTTCCATAGGACACCTTGTAAAGTAATAATAGAACCATCCTTAAGAAGATTTTTATCAAAATTAAAATCCCATGTATTATTCTTATATTTCTGATGTTTATCGGTCCATTCTCTCATTCATCACCATAACAAGCAATAATGTTAAAATCAAAATTTTCCCTCCTTCCTCTTAAGTAAGAATCCTAAAATTAGTATTATTTTTATAACGTGCTTGTCCTGTTTCGGTAAAATATTCCTTGTAATAAATGATCTTTCAGTTTTGATTTTCATTTGTGTAACAGTTCCACATTTTAATTCACGACTAATCGTAGAACGATTTCTACCAAGTTTTCATGCGATTTCTGATTGAGATTTTCCTTATTTATAAAGTACCTCGATTTTTCCTCTTTCGATGCTGAAAGATAATTGTAAGATTATTTTGTGGTACTATTTTCTTTAAATATCACTATCACTCCTATACTTTGTTTTCTTCGACTTAAGTCTATCAGATAGTTATGTCTTTTTGTTGCACTTCATTTTACAATTCAGCAAATCTTTTTTATTATTTGCTAATTTTATACGAATACACTGCAGTAATACCAATCGTTAGCACCAAACCGATACTCACAAGAACCAATGCTAATTTGTTTCCCACAAATAATGAGATTAAAATAAAGATGATTCCACTAATCATACTCGCAAATCCAAAGAATCGTTGTGTTTTACGGAAAGCTTCATCATTGTCCATAATCCATGGCACACGGAATCCAAAGTGCTTATTCGTTTCTTTAATTTTAGGACTAACATTTCCAATCACTATCGTAAATCCCCCAATAAGAAATGCCATCAAACGTCCCATTTGAGAACCCATACTAACTCCTGTCAAAATTAAGACAAATTGGAAAAAGGCGATTGCGTTAAAGAATAGTAATGAAACTCTGAAAATATAACGACTAATTTCTTTATTTCGACTTCCGACCAATTCTTTATAATCAATCCATTTGAACAAACCAGAAAAACATAAAATAAAGATTGGTAATATGACAATCGTCCAACGTGAAGCAGTTGCAATTACATTTCCTTCTAAATCAAAACGAGAGGGGATTGTCTCGGGTGCATACCAAACAACGCATAAAGCAAGTAATATAGGTAAAAAAGTCAAAATGACATCTAATAAATAAATTTTTCTTTGTTCAACTAACATATTATTTTCCCCCAATAATTGAATTCATCCAAACAATTGCCTCTTCTAAAACGGTTAAATTTAATTCATAAAAAATGAAGTTCTTTTCTTTTGTTTCATAAATTAAATCCGCCTGTTTTAACTTTTTTAAATGGTACGACAATGCTTGCGGTGTGATTTGTAATCTATTTGCTAAGTCACCTGTATTCGTTCTTCCCTGTCGTAAAATCTCTAAAATCTTGCGACGGTTTTCATCCGATAAGGCTGACAAAATTTCATTAACAGACATACCCTCATCTCTTTCTATTTAAAATTTCCTTTAAATAGATAATACTCCTTCTGAAATCAAAAAGCAAGAGTTATTTAAAAATATTTTTAAATAGGTGGTTCGATTTTTTCGCATAAAAAACACCGGTACTTTAAGTCCGGTGTTTTAGATAAGTTCCAAAAAACTTTATCGCTATTAGTGTATTTATATGATCACTCATGAATTCTAAGATCACGATTGGATAACGGATAATTCTCATTCAACAATAAATTTTTAAGAAATAACTCTAGATACTCCGTCGTTTCATGAATTCCTTTTGGTAAATTCGTATAATTCGCACGAAGAAGTGCATTTCTAAAATACCAAGAATGCTCTGCAAAACTCTTATTTGTCACAGTAAATCCAAGAGTTCTTAAATATTTAATAAAAAATACGGCAGTCGTTATTGTATTTCCTTCTCCAAAAATATGAATTTGCCATAATCTGGAAATAAACACCGCTAAATGATGAATGATTTCCTCCATTGTCAACCCTTTATAACTAAACTCTCTTTCTCTAGAAAAATCATAGTCAAGGGTTGCTTCTAATTCAGAAGCACTTCCGTACAAAATGGTGTCTCCATCTAGTACCCATTCTTTTTTAGTAATATTATATACTCTTATCTTACCCGCATGTGGATAAATTCCTTGAAATAATTTTCGATGAATAGAAATATACTCCTGTGGTGTAAATGAAAATGCTGTTTCAGAAAGAAGTTGAGCAATTCGAGAAGCTACTTTATCGGCTTCTTCTGTACGTTCACTTTCAGGTGAGTGTACTTCTTTTTCTTCATAATAAGAATCAATTCGGTCTAATGCTTCTTCAATCGTAATGTACCCTTCAATATTCTGAGTAGCTGTTTCGATTAAATATTGAGATGGTTTTAATCCATCGACATCTTGTAAACCAATAGCTGTACGCCATGCATAAACTTTTTTCTGTTTATCTGGCTCTGATTCTTTTAAGTATTCTTTAAATGGATCAATTTCCACCCCATCATACTCCTTTCCTAGAACTTTTACTTATTAGTATAACATTTTTTAAACCATTTATCATCTGTAGGAACGTTAATGCATGAAAACAAAAAATTTTCACAGTAGCATGAGTAAAATAAGACATTCAAACGCCAATCCATAAAAGAATGACACAATACAAATGACTTTTTACCGTAGTAGAAGTAATATAAGGCTGAATGTCTTATATTACAGGAAAACTTGAGACCTTAGGCTCAAGTTTTAGCAATGAGATTCGCTTTAGCGAAGCTGCTTGCGTCCTTTACTACAGTAAAAAGTCATTTAAAAAACTACTTTTCTTCCTCGTTAAGGTTAAGTACTGACATAAACGCTTCTTGTGGTACTTCAACGGATCCCACTTGTTTCATACGTTTCTTACCTTCTTTTTGTTTCTCTAATAACTTACGCTTACGAGAAACGTCTCCACCATAACATTTTGCCAATACGTTCTTACGTAACGCTTTAATGTTTGTACGAGATAAAATTTTGTTTCCAATTGCTGCTTGAATTGGCACTTCAAATTGTTGACGAGGAATTAATGTTCTTAATTTTTCAGTAATAGCTTTACCACGATTATAAGCAAAGTCTTTATGAACGATAATACTTAAGGCATCGACTACTTCGCCATTTAACATAATATCCATCTTCACTAGTTTGCTTTCACGATAGCCGATTAAATCATAGTCTAGTGATGCATATCCTTTTGTACTTGATTTCAATGAATCGAAGAAATCAAAAATAATTTCAGATAGAGGCATTTCATAAATCACATTAACACGATATTCATCCAAGTAATCCATTGTTACAAAAGTACCACGTTTACGTTGGCAAATATCCATTACACTTCCCACATACTCATTCGGTACCATAATAGACGCTTTTACATAAGGTTCTTGAATCGATTGAACACTTGATTGGTCTGGCATTTCAGCAGGGTTTGAAACCACTACTTCTGTTCCATCTGTTTTTTGAACATGGTAAATTACCGATGGAGCTGTTGTAATTAAGTCTAAATCAAATTCACGTTCTAAACGTTCTTGAATAACATCCATATGTAGTAATCCTAAGAAACCACAACGGAAACCAAATCCTAATGCCTGAGAAGTTTCAGCTTCAAATTGTAATGCAGCATCATTTAATTGTAATTTTTCCAATGCATCACGTAAATCATTATATTTAGAAGAATCAATTGGATACAAACCACAGTACACCATTGGATTCATTTTACGATAACCTGATAAAGGTTCGCTTGCTGGATTGTTCGCTAATGTAACCGTATCCCCTACACGCGTATCTTGAATAGTTTTAATAGAAGCGGTAATATACCCTACATCTCCAACCATTAAATAGTCACGACTTATTGGTTTTGGAGAGAAAATACCAACATCCACAACATCAAAAGTTTTCCCATTACTCATTAATTGAATTTTGTCCCCTGGTCTAACAATCCCGTTTTGAATTCGAACATTTAAGACTACCCCACGGTAAGCATCATACACTGAGTCGAAAATCAAAGCTTGTAATGGCGCTTCTAAGTCTCCAGTAGGTGCTGGAATTTTATGAACAATTTGTTCTAAAATTTCTGGAATTCCAATTCCCACTTTAGCACTGGCAAGAACGGCTTCACTTGCGTCAATCCCAATCACATCTTCAATTTCCGTGCGCACACGTTCAGGATCTGCAGCAGGTAGGTCAATTTTATTAATAACTGGAACAATTTCTAAGTCATTATCAATCGCTAAATACACATTCGCTAATGTTTGAGCTTCAATCCCTTGAGCAGCATCAACTACAAGAATTGCTCCTTCACAAGCTGCCAAGCTACGGCTCACTTCATACGTAAAGTCCACGTGCCCTGGAGTATCAATTAAGTGGAAAATATACTCTGTTCCATCATTGGCATCATACGTTAATTCCACCGCATTTAATTTAATCGTAATACCACGTTCACGTTCTAAATCCATAGAGTCTAATAATTGATCCTGCATTTCACGATCAGCAACGGTATCTGTTGCTTGTAAAATACGGTCAGCTAAAGTTGACTTTCCATGGTCAATATGCGCAATAATTGAGAAGTTTCTGATGCGCTCTTGTCGTTTTCTCATTTCTTCTAAATTCATTCATAATCTCCTTCATGTCTAAATTAATAACGGTAAAAAGACTTGTGCAATGCCTAGGAAAAAGAAAAATCCTAGAACGTCTGTTGCCGTTGTTACAAAGATGGTTGATGAAATGGCCGGGTCTAATTTCATAGCTTTTAATACTAAAGGTACAAAGAACCCAAAAATCGCTCCCACCATTAAATTCATTGCCATCGCTAAAACTACAATAATTGATAAATAAAAGTTTTGATAAGGAATATATAGCGCTAGCGCAGCTACAACTCCAGTAATAAGTCCATTCATACAGCCCAGAACAATTTCATTCCAAACATACTTTTTATCTTTTTCCAATGATAATTGTCCTAATGCAATTTCTTGAATTGCTAGAGCAAGAGTTTGAGAAGCTGAGTTTCCTCCCATTCCAGTAATAATCGGCATAGCAACCGCAAGTACAACCACTTGTTCAATCGTTGATTGGAACATACCAACAACCGCTGAAGCCATAAAGGCTGTAATTAAATTAATTAATAACCAAGGTGTCCGTTTCTTAATAGACTCAATAAATGGGCCACCAATTCTTTCTGACCCTTCAACCCCGCTAATTAAAAGCATATCTTCATGATGCTCTTCTTGAAGAACGTGGACGATATCATCAATGGTAATAATCCCAATTAAAACGCCCTTTGTACTTACTACGGGAACAACTGATAAGTCATATTTTGAAGATAGACGAGCTACTTCCTCTTGGTCTTCTTCAGGTACAACAGAAATAATATTTGTATGCATTAAATCGTGTAAACTGACATCTAATTCATTCGTAAATAAGTCACGAATATCAATCCAACCAATTAATTGATTTTGGAATGTTGTGACAAAAATCGTATGAATGACTTCTGTATTTGGAGAAATTTCTCTTAACTTCGATAAAGTTTCTTCAACGGTTAAATGTTCCTTCACAGAAATAAATTCTGTCGTCATAATCCCTCCGGCAGAATCTTGAGGATATTTTAACATCGTTTGAATTTCATCTTGAGAAGAACCCTTCATCATATTCAAATATTTTTTACGAATTCCAATTGGCAGATTTCCTAAAATATCCACGATATCGTCATTAGACATTTGTTGAAATAATAATCCTACACGTCGGAACGGTAGTTTTTCTAACATTCGAATTTGAAGTTCAGGGTCACTCACTTCCAAAATGGAAGCTAATCGTGTATTGGAAATGGTATACATGAAGTTTTTAAGCACTTCATCAGTTACTTCTTCCAATCCTAGAGCAATATCGATTGGATAATTCTGGTTGAATAATTCCCTAATTCTTTTGACATCTTTCGATTCAACCATTTGTTCAATGACTTTGGACATATCCATCATTTATCACTCCATTCTGTAAACATACTATTAGTAGTATACCATATTTTAACAATATAAAAAAAGAGATACCCTCAAGATATCTCTGTTGTTTGATAGATTATTTTACATGAAAAAGCACACGAAGAACAAAAAAGACTTCCTAAAGTAGTATGAGCAATGAGACACCAAAGGTGGCTACTGGCGTCCTATTGCTACAACGGAAAAGTCTATTCTTTACTTAAAACTGTCCTTAAACGCATCCTTCATTTTATCGAAGAAAGTTCCTTCACCCTCAACATGAGTACCCGCTTCTTTTGCGAAAATCTGCATCGCCTCACGTTGCTTATCCGTTAAATGCTTAGGCGTTACAACACGGACCGTAACATGCTGATCACCCATGCCGCCACCATGAAGTCTAGGCGCACCTTTTCCTCTTAAACGAAGAACCGTACCAGATTGAGTACCCGCAGGAACTTTTAATTTTACCTTGCCGTGAACAGTTGGTACATCCACTTCATCTCCTAATGCAGCTTGAGCAAAGTTGATTGGAAGTTCGTAGAAAATATCCGCCCCTTCACGTTCAAATGTATCACTCTTAGCAACACGGAAAATTACATATAAGTCGCCATAAGGGCCGCCATTAACTCCAGCTTCTCCTTGTCCACGTAATGGCATTTGGTTTCCATTTTCAACACCGGCTGGGACTTTCACTTTCACTTTATGCGTTTCTTCTACATGTTTGTGCCCATGACAAGTTTCACATTTTTCTTTGATTTCTTGACCAGTACCACCACAGACATCACACGTTGTTTGAGACATCATTCTACCAAATGGTGTTGCTCTTTCAACATTAATCACACCTGCGCCATGACATTTCGAACAAGTTACTGGATCTGTACCAGGTTTTGCACCCGAACCATGACAAGTTTCACATTCTGCATTACGATGGTAATGGATCACTTCTTCCTTACCAAAAATCGCTTCTTCAAATGTTAAGTCCATGACATATTGTAAATCTGCGCCTTGACGTGGCATATTGGCACGATTTCCACGACGAGCACCGCCGCCACCAAAGAAAGTATCGAAAATATCTTCGAATCCACCTGTGTAACTTCCAGAGAATCCTTGACCTCCGAATCCACCAAAGCCTCCAAAACCTCCACCAGAAAATCCAGAGTTTGGATCATAGGAAGCATGCCCATATTGATCATACGCAGCACGTTTTTGACTATCACTTAAAATTTCATAAGCTTCTGCTATTTCTTTAAATTTTTCTTCCGCTCCAGCTTCTTTATTAATATCTGGATGGTATTGTTTGGATAATTTACGATAAGCTCGTTTTATATCTGCATCAGAGGCATCTTTGGAGACTCCGAGTACTTCATATAAATCACGTTTTGCCACCATCATCCCTCCTTATCATATCATTCTACAAAAGAGCGAGTGGAAGAATTTCTCCCACTCTTATTTGCTCTATATTGCTATATTAGTCTTTTACTTCTTCAAAGTCAGCATCTACTACGCCATCTTGTGATTGAGAGCTTGCTTGTTCAGCACCTGCTCCTTGAGCTGCTTGGCTAGCTGCTGCTGCTTGTTCATATAATTTTACTGATAAGTTTTGAACAACTTCATTTAAAGCGTCACGTTTAGCTTTCATTGCTTCTAAGTCATTTGCTTCTACAGCTGCTTTTAATTCATCACGAGCTGTTTCAGCTTTCTTAACATCTTCAGCATCTACTTTGCCTTCTAAGTCTTTCAATGTTTTATCTACAGTGAAGATTAATTGATCCACTTCATTACGTAAATCTACTTCTTCTTTACGTTTTTTATCTGCTTCAGCATTAGCTTCAGCATCTTTTACCATGCGTTCGATTTCTTCGTCTGATAAACCTGATGAAGATTTAATTGTGATTGTTTGTTCTTTTCCAGTACCTAAGTCTTTTGCACGAACATTTACAATACCGTTTTTATCAATATCAAATGTTACTTCGATTTGTGGCACACCACGAGGTGCAGCTGGGATATCTGTTAATTGGAAGCGACCTAAAGTTTTATTGTCTGCCGCCATTGGACGTTCCCCTTGTAATACGTGAACATCTACTGCTGGTTGGTTATCTGCTGCTGTTGAGAACACTTGTGATTTGCTTGTTGGAATTGTTGTATTACGATCGATTAATTTAGTAAATACACCACCCATTGTTTCAATTCCTAATGATAATGGAGTTACGTCTAATAATACGATATCTTTCACATCACCTGAGATAACTCCACCTTGGATTGCAGCACCCATAGCTACTACTTCGTCAGGATTTACTGATTTGTTTGGTTCTTTACCAGTTTCTTTACGAACAGCTTCTACAACTGCTGGAATACGAGTTGATCCACCAACTAAGATTACTTGGTCGATTTCACTTGCTGATAATCCAGCATCGCTTAATGCACGACGAACTGGTTCTTTTGTACGTTCTACTAAATCTAATGTTAATTGGTCAAATTTAGCACGTGTTAATGTTACTTCTAAGTGTAATGGTCCAGCTTCACCAGCAGTGATGAATGGTAAGCTGATTTGTGTTGAAGTAACACCTGATAAATCTTTTTTAGCTTTTTCAGCTGCATCTTTCAAACGTTGCATTGCCATTTTATCTTGTGATAAATCAATTCCATTATCACGTTTAAATTCAGCAACTAAGAATTCAATAATTTTATTATCGAAATCATCT
This sequence comes from Granulicatella elegans, assembly GCF_020735385.1. NCBI lineage: Bacteria > Bacillati > Bacillota > Bacilli > Lactobacillales > Carnobacteriaceae > Granulicatella > Granulicatella elegans. Next base: position 1,571,230 of record NZ_CP085953.1, read on the forward strand.
CCACCTAAGTGGTTGTCTCCTGCTGTTGATAATACGTCGAATACGCCGTCTCCTAATTCTAAGATAGATACGTCAAATGTACCACCACCAAGGTCAAATACTAAGATTTTTTCTTCGTGGTCTACTTTATCTAAACCATATGCTAAAGCTGCTGCAGTTGGTTCGTTAACGATACGTTCTACTTCTAAACCAGCGATACGTCCTGCATCTTTAGTGGCTTGACGTTGAGCATCATTGAAGTAAGCTGGTACAGTAATAACTGCTTTTTCAACTTTTTCTCCTAAATATTCTTCAGCATAGCCTTTTAAGTATTGTAAGATCATTGCTGAAATTTCTTGTGGTGTATATTGTTTTCCTTCGATTTCAACTTTATGAGAAGCATCTCCCATATAACGTTTAATAGAGGAAATTGTATTTAAATTTGTTACAGCTTGACGTTTTGCAACTTCCCCTACTTGAATTTCACCATTTTTGAACGCTACAACTGATGGTGTTGTACGATTTCCTTCTGGATTTGGAATAATTTTAGCTTCATTTCCTTCTAATACAGCAACTGCTGAGTTTGTAGTTCCTAAGTCAATACCAATAATTTTACTCATAATTGTTACACTCCTATAATTTATAATTTTTTACTTGGCTTATTGAGAGACGATAACCATCGCTGGTCTTAATACACGATCTTTCAATACATAGCCTTTTTGAAACACTTGAACAACGACATCACTTTCTTGTCCTTCTTCAGCTGGAACAGCTTGAACAGCGTGATGTTTATTTGGGTCAAATGGTTGATTTAATGCTTCGATTTCTTCAATGCCTTCTTCTTTTAGGGCATATAAGAAACCTTCATATACCATTTCGACTCCTTTTTTCAGATTTTTCGCTTCTTCTGATTCACTAGGTGAAGCAATCGCTCTTTCTAGATTATCAATCACATTCAATAAGTTTTGTGCTAAAGATTGACTACGATACTTTGCTGCATCTTGTCGCTCTTTTGCATTTCGCTTTTGAATATTCGCAATTTCTGCAGATAAGCGATATACTTGGTCATTTAATTGAGAAATTTCTTGTTGTAATTTTTCTTCAACAGAAAGTTCAACTTCTTCGGTTTCTTCGACAGTTTCTTCAAACTCTTCTACTTCAGGAGATTTCTCTTCTTCTACTTCTTGAGTTTGTTGAACGTCTTTTTCTTCATTTGTTTCCAAGCTTCCATCTCCTTTTATAAGTTTCTATAATATTGCTCCATTGTTGTTGTGAGCTCTTCTTGTAATCCTTTGACAATTGATAGAACATTCGAATACGGCATATTTTTAGGTCCTAATAAAGCGATGATTCCTTTATCGTGTTTTGGAGTTTCATAGCTTGCTGTAATAATACTAAATTCTCCTAATAATGGGTCGTTCATCTCAGATCCTAAACGAATTTGGATATCTCGGTTAGAAGGCATCACTAATTCGTGCATCTTTGATTGGTCATCCATTAATCGATAAATTTCTTTTAAATGATGGACATCGGCATGTGAGTCGAAGTAATTTAATAAATATCTTCTTCCTGCAACATGGAGTCTATCTTGTTCAAATTGGTTCATCATATCTTGAATCACTTTGACAATTTGAATTTGAGAATTCATATATCGATTCATTAAAGCTGGTAAATCAGTCTTCAAACGTTGGAGAACAGTTTCTAGTGGCAAGCCAATCAATTCCTCATTGATCATTCGAACGACTTTATCTAAGTCGGAATCATCAATCGCACTTGGAATCGAGTACACTTTATTTTCAACTAAACCATTGCTCATGACTAAAATTGCCATTACTTGGTTTAACCCTAGTCGAACGAGTCGAAATCCAGATAATGTAGCACTCCTTACTGCGGGTCCGATGGAAATCGTTGTGTAATTCGTCAGCGTCGACAATATATCTGCCGAAACTTTAAAGACATCTTGAATTTCCATGGTCGATTGCTGGAAAGTTTCACGGATTTGATTTCGAATGCTTAATGAAACAGGACTGTTCTGAACAGGTAAAATATTATCTAAATAATATCGATACCCTTGATTCGATGGAACTCGTCCTGAAGAGGAATGATTTTTTTCAAGGTATCCCATCTCTTCTAGCTTCATCATTTCATTTCGAATGGTTGCAGAACTTACTGCTAAACCCGTATGCTGCATCAACTTTTTTGATCCAACTGGTTCTAATGTTTCCGTATATAGTTGAATAATCGATTGTAAGATTAGCAATTGTCTATCGGTTAACATTTTGGTCACCTCTCTTTAGCACTTGACTAAGACGAGTGCTAACCACATGTATAATTTATCATATTGGTCAAAGTAAGTCAATAATAAAACACTCGGTCTTTAGTCTGATTTTAAAAATATTTTTGTTATAGAAAAAAGGCTATGTATCGGGATTTCTCCTTTACATAACCTAAAAATATTAAAAATTTTGACTAATAGATGTAGTAGCAAGGTCGCAAGAAGCCAGCTAAAGCTGTCTCATTGATAAAAAACTTATTTTCTACTACATATCCTAATCTTGAATCAACAAGCGTTCCACCCTTTACTGCAATTTTCATCTCTATCACCTCTTGTTCACTTTTTGCTAGTGTAACATAGGATGGTAGAAATGGAAACAAAAGCGTATCAAAAAAACAGTTTGCTCTCGCAAACTGTTTCTTCTCTTTATTCATTATTTAGTTGCACGACGTACGTATGTACCTTCTGAAGTGTTTACTTCTAAGTACTCGCCAGCTTCGATGAAGTCTGGAACGTTTACGACTAATCCTGTTTCCATTGTTGCTGGTTTACCAGAACCTGTAACAGTAGCACCTTTAATTGATGGTTGAGTTTCAGTTACTTGTAATACAACTGTTGAAGGTAATGAAACCCCAATTACTTCTGTTCCGTAGAATTGGATTTTAACTTCCATGTTTTCCAAAATGTATTTCAATTCGTTTTCGATTGTTTCTTCTGGAATTTCATACTGTTCATAGCTTTCTAAGTCCATGAATACACCAACATTATCTTGGCTGTATAAGTATTGAACGTCTTTTGTATCGATGTGAGCACGTTCTACTTTTTCATCAGGTCTCATTGTAGTATCAACTGTTGATCCATTACGAACGTCACGGATTTTCATACGCATTACAGTATTTCCTTTACCTGGTTTGTGGTGGCTGATTTCCAACACTTTAATTAATTTTCCATCAAGAATGAAAGTCATTCCTGCTTTTAAATCACTTACGTTAATCATGTTAACTCTCCTTCGTATTTTGTTTACTATACGTTTATACCATATTTTTTAGAAAAATGCACTAGTCAAGTCCAACTCTGTGGAAAATTTCATCAACTTGTCGAATATGATAGTGATAATCAAAGGCCTCATTCAATTCTTCAGCTGTTAAATGGGACATTATTTCTTCGTGGTTTTCAATAATTTCTCTAAATGAACGTTGTTCATCCCACGCTAAGGCTGTACATGGTTGTACTAAGTCATAAGCTTTTTCACGGCTTAATCCTTTATCAATTAATTTTAATAGAACACGTTGGCTATAAATTAATCCAAATGTTGCATCCATGTTTTTAAGCATACGATCAGGGAATACCGTTAAGTTTTTTACAATATTACCAAAACGATTTAACATATAATTTAATAAAATCGTGCTATCTGGAATAATGATACGTTCTGCAGAAGAATGCGAAATATCTCGTTCATGCCATAAGTTGACATTTTCATACGCTGTTATCATATGTCCACGAATCACTCTTGATAAGCCAGCCATATTTTCTGAACCGATTGGGTTTCTCTTATGAGGCATTGCAGAAGAACCTTTTTGACCTTTTGCGAAAAATTCTTCAACTTCACGTGTTTCTGATTTTTGCAAGCCACGAATTTCTGTAGCGAATTTTTCAATACTCGTTGCAATTAAAGCGATTGTTGAAATATAGTCCGCATGTAAATCTCTCGATAAAATTTGTGTTGAAATTTCTTGTGGCCGAATTTGTAACTTCTCACAAACATATGCTTCTACTGAAGTTGGAATATTGGCAAAAGTTCCAACGGCTCCACTAATTTTACCAGCTTCTACGCCCTGAGCAGCACGTTCAAATCGTTCGATATTCCGTTTCATTTCTGAATACCATAATGCAAGCTTCAACCCAAAAGTCGTTGGCTCTGCATGTACCCCATGCGTTCTTCCCATACATACAGTATATTTATGTTCAAGCGCTTTTTGTTGGACAATCTCTAAGAAACGTCTTAAGTCTTTTCGTAAAATATCATTCGTTTGCTTTAATTGATAGCCATAGGCAGTATCGACAACATCTGTACTTGTTAGACCATAATGAACCCATTTACGTTCTTCCCCTAACGTTTCACTCACAGCACGAGTAAAGGCTACAACGTCGTGTCTTGTTTCTTCTTCAATTTCTAAAATTCTTTCCACTGAAAAACTAGCATTATCACGAATTTTTTGAACATCTTCTTTAGGAATCTCTCCTAACTCTGCCCATGCTTCGCAAGCTAAAATCTCAACTTCTAACCAACAACGATAACGATTTTCATCTGACCAAATATTGGCCATTTCCGGTCTTGTGTAACGAGTAATCATACAAATGCCTCCTATTTTAAAATCATATCTATATGTTCAATTCCAACTAGCTGATAAGGTGGTGACCAAACTTCAAAGCCTAATGATTCGTAAAACTGTTGTAAATACGTTTGTGCATGAATCATAATCGGCTGATCAACATACCATTCCTGACAAATTTCTATCGCTCTTTCTATCAGAGCTCTTCCTTTTCCTTGTTTACGATGAGCTTCATCCACAATGACACGTCCAACATGAGCTCCATCTACTTCTTGGAAGATTCGTAAATAAGCAATTACTTTACCAGTTTCATCTGTTTCGAATAAATGCCACGCTCGTTTATCAATCTCATCTATTTCTTGATAATTTAATTGTTGTTCAACCATAAAGGTTTGAATTCTTGCTTTATAAATTTCAATAACTTCATTTTTCGATAATTCGTCAAAATTTTTCAAGTACCACATATTTAACCTCATTATTTTTCAAAATATTTTTTAGTATTTACTTCATCTTCTTTTAATTGTGCAATAAGTGCTTCTAATCCATCGAATTTTAATTCGTCTCGTAAATAATGCAACCATTTTACTCTTACTGAGAATTCATAAATATCTCTTTGGAAATCTAAAATATAAACTTCAATTGTAATTTTCGTTACATCATTAAACGTTGGATTCACTCCAATCGAAGCCATCGCAGGATACCACTTATCTTCTACTTGAATTTCTACTATGTAAACTCCCTTTTTTAATAAATAAGTGTCCGTTGAAACATCAATATTCGCTGTTGGAAATCCTAATAAGGCACTCCCACGTCCAAAACCATGAACCACTTTTCCAATCATCGTATATTCATAGCCTAATAGTGCATTTGCTTCTTCGATTTGACCGGTTTCTAAATATTGTCGAATAGCGGTTGAACCAATCTTTTGCTCTTCAGTTTGTTGTTCTGAGATTGTTACAATCGAGAATCTTTCTTTTGCATATGTCGGTAATAATTCCATATTGGCAATATCTTTTTTCCCATAAGTATAATCAAATCCAGCTACAACTGCTACAGCATTTAGCCCAACTATGTATTGATCAACAAATTCTTGAGGACTTAATGAAGCAAATTCTTTTGTAAAATCAATAACGTAAAAAATATCTACACCAAATTCTTCTAATAACTCTACCTTTCTTTCAAAGGGTGATAGATATTGTAATTCGTCTGGATCTGCTCCTTGGACGATAATGGAAGGATGATGGTCAAATGACATTAATGCTAATTTAACGCCTAGTTCTTGAGCTTGTTCCTTTGCTTGTTGAATCACTTTCTGATGCCCTAAATGAATCCCATCAAAAAATCCAAGTGCTAACACAATCGGTTCTTGAACAATTTGAGAAGACTGATAAGGATGGGTGATTTTTATAATTTGCATGTTATCTCTCTTTCTTTAAAACATTTTAATCGGTTTTAATAGTCCTTTTTTCTCAGGATGAGGTCCGTATAAGGCTATTAATTCACCTTCAATATAAAAAGTTGAAGGTTCTATCACTTGAGGTAATTCTGCTGTTGTTAAAATGGCTCCATTTTTCACTTTTGTAACGAATTCTTCACTCACATCCACTCTAGGATATGTTTCAAATACTTCTTCTAAAGGTCGAAGGATGGATGAAGCTTGATGTTGTTCTACTAAAGCCTCTAATTGTGATAATGTCACACATTGTTCTGACATAAATGGGCCACTTTTAATACGAGTTAATTGCGACATATGAGAAGGTACTCCTAATTTTTCTCCTAAATCAACAGCTAATGTACGAACATAAGTCCCTTTACTACAGCTAACTTCAAAGGTCCATTTTTGTGTTTTCGTCGCTTCATCATATTCAGGAGTCGAAGTACGTTTAAACTCGTATATATTCACTTTTCTTTCTGGACGTTCAACGGATTCTCCTTTTCGAGCATATTCGTATAGTCTTTTACCATTAACTTTCACAGCAGAATACATTGGAGGAATTTGAGTAATTTCTCCTTGAAAAGTTTCCATCATAGCATCAATTTGATTAATGGTAAATGGAGTCATTATCGCTTCTTGTTTCACAATTTCTCCATGAGCATCTTCTGTTGCAGTAGCAATCCCTAAACAAATCTCTCCTTGATAGACTTTATTAGATTCTAATAAATACTCTACCACTTTTGTTGCTTTTCCAACACAAATTGGCAAAACACCATCTACTTCTGGATCTAAAGTACCTGAATGACCTACTTTTTTCGTTTGTAATAAGCGTCTCACTTTAAAGACACAGTCGAATGAAGTCATCCCTTTTTCTTTCCATAATGGTAAAATTCCGTCCATTGTTTTCTTCCTTTTTCCATAAATTTTACTTAATAACTTATCATATTTTATCATAGATTTTCTTAAAAAAAAACAAATCCTATGCTGGAACGCATCTCTTATCTTAGTAAAAAATATTATGCTAGGTGTTTTGTAAAAAATATGCTATGATAGAAATATATTAAGTTAAAAGGAGTGACAACATGTCTCGTATAATCATAGTGACAGATTCAACTGCTGATTTAACCGAACAAGAAATCCAAGATTTCAATATCCATGTAGTTCCATTAAATATTACCATTCAAGAAGAACATTATTTAGACGGTGAAACTATTACAAAAGAAGAATTCAAAAATAAAATGATTGCAAGTTCTGAATTACCAATGACTGCTCAACCTTCCATTGGTCGTTTTGTAGAACTGTATGACAAATTAGGAAAAGACGGTTCTGAAATTATTTCTATTCACTTAATGAATTCGATTAGTGGAACTGTTAATGCTGCAAGACAAGCAGCAGATCTTACGGAATCAACTGTAACGGTTGTTGATTCAGACTTCACTTCTCGTTCAATGGGAATCATTGTTCGTGAAGCTGCGAAAGCTGCCAAAGAAGGCAAAAGTGTTGAAGAAATTTTAGAAGTTATTGAAAGTACTCGTCAACGTACAAAATTATATTTAACCGTTTTAAACCTAGATAATTTAATTAAAGGTGGTCGTATTAGTCGTGTCATGGGAGCTTTCTCTAATTTATTAAACATCAAACTATTTTTAGAAGTAATTAATGGTAAAATTGAGATTGTTCAAAAAGGGAGAGGTTTAAAGTCTCTTCAGAAGAAATATGATGAAGTTTTTGAGGAAATGAAAGCTTGCCCTAATGGTATCCAAGAAATTGGCATTATGCATGCTGGATTGAATGAGTTTAATCAATCTCAAATTGATACATTACGTGAGTTATTCCCTGATGCTAAACTTACAATTGTAATGACTTCACCAATTATTATGAGCCATACAGGTGTAGATGCAATGGCGGTTACTTACCTAGAGAAAAAATAAATCTTTAATAGACTTCCTTAATAGTAGTATTAGGACCTTACAGGTCTCTTGCCTGCTACTATAGGAAGTCTTTTTCAATAAAATAAGACAAACATCTTCTTAGGTCTTCTTTCTAAATTGATGTTTGTCTTTTCTTTTACATTAGTAAGTTTCCTGCTAATATTCCAATATAGGTTCCTAGTATATAGCCTAATGTTCCTACTAACATGGTTGGTGCTACGAAGCGATGCCAGCCTTTTGATACTGCCATGGCTGCTGCCGTTGTTGGTCCTCCAATATTTGCATTTGATGCTAAAATAGCTTCTTCAATTGTAAAGCCAAATACTTTTGCCCCTAAGAATGTCACGAACATATTTACAAAGACCATAATGGCACAGAACACTAAAAGTAATGGAGATTTCGCAATAATCGCCTCAATTGAAGCAGGAATCCCAATAACTACGAAGAATAAGTAAATTAAGAAAGTTCCAATTTCATTTGCTCCATGAATTTTCTTAAAAAATGAAGAAAAAAATGTCGAAGCTGCAACGGTTAAAGTGGTTAGAATTAAATACTTATTCGAGATAAATTGAATCACACTATTTTGTCCAAGAGTAGCAATCCCTTTTGATAAACTAAAGCTTACCGTTACAATCACTACTGCAATCGCAAATACAAAAGCAATATCTTGTAATGTAACGACTGTTTTAGAACGATACTCTTTAGAGTCTTCTAACTCTTTATTTGAATAAGCAAATTTAAAATGCTTCTTGAAAAATGCCATAGATGGAATCATTAATAAAATTAAGAAATAAAATACCATTAATAAATTATCCGCTACAGTAGCGGCAGAAATTAATTCTTTTGGAATATCAAATGCAGAAGCAACTGCCACAAAGTTAACTCCACCACCGATATAACTTCCAACCATCATTCCGGCAATATGATTCAATACAGGAATCATTTTGACTAAGAAAGCATATCCTACTAAAGCCCCTAATATAGTTCCGACAGAACTAATTAAGAAAATCAATAATAGACGTCCACTTTCTTTCCAAATTTGTTTTAAATCACATGTAAATAATAACATCGGAATCGCTAATGGAACTACAACACCCCATACTTGATCATAAACAGGAGATTCAACAGGAATGATGCCAACATTGCTTAATGTAGCTGCTGCTAATAAACCAATAATCGGACCACTAATTTTCGATGCCCATTCATAATGATTTTCTAAATAAATACTTGCTGTTGCAATGACAATAATAATAGACCAAAGAATCCAAGTCTCATTTGCAGAAATCATAACACACCTCTTTTATTCATAGTGTGTCCATTATACCACAGTAATTTAATTTTTTATAAATAAAAATAGACTTCTCTGTAGTTGCTAGGGACGCAAGCAGCCTCGCTTTTGCGAGTCTCATTGCTTTAGCTACTACGGAGAGTTTTTTTATTTGTTATAAAATAAAAGACTATCCAAAGTAGTAAGCAGTCAATTAAACCTATTTTACGTTTCCTACTAAAAAAGTAATAGTTCTTAAAGGTAAATACAAATAAAAAATTCTATAGTAATATGCGTAAAAGTAGCCATTTGGCTACTTTTACTAGGGAAATTTGAGACCATGGCTCAAATTTTAGCCAAGAGACCCCATAGGGGGCTACTGGCGTCCTTTATTACTATAGAAAAACTTTTTTTATTTGTATTTAACGTTCCTCATCCTCTTGTTGGATACTCTTCAACAATTCTTCGATATGGTTTCCATAATCAACAGACTCATCACGTTTAAAAATTAATTCAGGCGTTTTATAGAGAGATAAACGTTTCCCTAATTCACGACGAATTAAACCTTTAGATTTTTCCAATCCACGTTCAGTTGCTTGGCGTTCACTCGCTAAAGTTTGCAAAGTTGTATAATAAACCGTCGCAATTTGCAAATCGCCCGTTACATCGACCTCGGTAATAGTAATTTCTTGCACACGAGGATCACGAACTTTTTTTGACAAAATATCATTCACTTCTCTCAAAATTTCTTGAGAAACACGACCAACACGGAAATTCGCCATTTGATACTCTCCTCTCTTCATTCCATCATTTCAGACTATTTTCTTTTAATTTCAACCATTTCAAATGCTTCGATAATATCATCTACTTTAATATCATTGTAGCCTTCAATCATAATTCCACATTCAAATCCTAATTTCACTTCTTTAGCATCATCTTTGAAACGTTTCAAGCTTGCTAATTCACCTTCGTAAATAACAATGTTATCACGGATTAAACGAACTTGACTAGAACGTTTTACAACCCCTTCAGTAACATATGAACCAGCAATTGTACCTAATTTAGAAACTGTATACGTTTCACGAACGATAGCAGAACCTGTAATTTTCTCTTCAAATTCAGGATCTAACATACCTTTCATCGCTGTTTCAATTTCATCAATAACATTATAAATAATACGGTGTAAACGAATATCTACTTGATCAGATTCAGCTTGAATCTTCGCTTGAGGTGTAGGTCTTACGTTGAAACCAATAATAATCGCATTACTTGCTGTTGCTAAAGTAATATCACTTTCATTAATTGCCCCAACAGCTGTATGAATAATTTTCACACGTACGCCTTCAACTTCAATTTTTTGTAAACTTGAAGCTAAAGCTTCAACAGAACCTTGTACGTCAGCTTTAATAATCACGTTAACTTCTTTCATTTCTCCATCTTTTAATGTTGAGAATAAGTTATCTAATGTAATACGGCTTGATGCATTACGTTGTTCAATTAAAGCACGTTTCGCACGTTCTTCACCTGCAGCACGAGCCGATTTTTCATCTTCAAATACTACGAAGCGATCTCCTGCTTGTGGTGATGCATTTAACCCTGTAATTTCTACTGGAGTTGCTGGAACAGCTGTTTTCACACGGCGTCCTTGGTCATTCACCATTACACGAACACGTCCGAATGTATTACCAACAACGATTGGGTCTCCAACTTTAAGAGTTCCTTCTTGAACTAATAATGTTGCGATAGGTCCTTTTGTTTTATCTAAACGAGCTTCAATAACTGTACCTAATGCTAAACGATTAGCATTTGCACTTAATTCTTGCATTTCAGCTACTAATAAAATCATTTCTAATAATTCTTCGATATTTTGATTAAATTTAGCAGAGATTTCAACGAAGATTGTATCTCCACCCCATGCTTCAGGAACTAAACCTAAATCAGATAATTCTTGCATCACACGACCTGGATTAGCAGCTGGTTTATCAATTTTGTTTACAGCAACAATAATTGGAACATCTGCTGCTTTAGCATGGTTAATTGCTTCAATTGTTTGTGGCATTACACCGTCATCCGCAGCAACTACAATAATTGTAATATCTGTGATATCCGCACCACGAGCACGCATTGTTGTAAACGCCGCGTGACCTGGTGTATCTAAGAATGTAATTGGTTTGCCATCAATTTTAATTTGGTAAGCACCAATATGTTGTGTAATTCCTCCAGCTTCTCCAGCTACTACAGAAGAATTTCTTAATTGGTCAAGTAAAGTTGTTTTACCATGGTCAACGTGTCCCATGATTGTAACAACTGGAGGACGAACTGCATGTGAGTCGATCTCAGCAGCTGCTTCTTCAAAGTATACATCTAAATCAGAAATGTCTTTTTCGATTTTTTCTTCAGCATCCATACCATAGTCTGCTGCTAATAATTCAATCGCATCTTTTGATAATCCTTGGTTTAATGTTGCCATTACACCTAATAAGAATAATTTTTTAATAATTTCTGCTGGTTCACGTTTAATCTTTTTCGCTAATTCAGCTACTGTCATTCCATCTGTATACACTAATACATCTGGTAATTCATGGAATTTACGTGCTGGAACTGCTGGTTTTTTTTCAGCATTCTTTTGTTGTTTACGGTTATTTTTTTGATGACGATTTTTCTTATTGAAGTTTTCTTGTGGATTACGTTCGCCACCACGTTTTTGATTTCCACGTTTGAAATCATTATTCTTTTTAGATTCACGATGATTTGAATATGATTCTGCATCACGTGACTGATGTTTTGGTCCTTTGTTTACTACTTTTTCTTGTTTTTGCATAGATTCCTTCTTATGTCCATGTTTATTTTGATTTTGGTTTGGTTGATGATTTTTATCCTGTTGTTTTGGTGAATGTGTTGGTTTTTGTTCAGCTTTTTTCACTTTTTCTTTTTTTCCAGTTTCCTTTTTAGGTTGCGCTGCATCTTTTTTTGGCTCTACTTTTTTAGGCGCAGGAGTTTCTTTCTTTTCAACAACTTTCTTTGACTTTTCTTTCTTTGTAGAAATAGAAGCTTTAATTGTTATTACTTCTCCATCTTCCATTGTTGACATATGACTGTTATAAGTAATGCCTAATTGTTTTGCTTTTTCGATAATGTCCTTACTAGGTAGTTTTAATTCTTTTGCAAGTTCATATACACGTGTTTTTGACATACGTTCACCTTCCTATTCGTTCATATCGTTAAATCCTTTCATCTTCATCAGACTTTTTGTAAAACCTTGATCAGCAATTGCGATAATCGAACGTTGTTTTCCAATCGCCTGCGAAACTTCTTCCGTTGTAAATTGCTGAATAAAAGGGATTTCATAATATTCACATTTATTTTTGATTTTCTTTACGGTATTCTCACTACTATTTGTTGTACAAATAACGAGATTCACTTTTTCTTTTTGAATACTTTGCAGTACTTGCTCTTCTCCAGATATTAGTTTACGAGCTCTTGTTGCCATTCCTAATAAATTGAGAGCTTTCTTTTTATCAATGTTTTCCATCACTAAATAACTCTTTTCTAGCTTTTTGGTGATCCACATATTGCAATAGTTCTTCATAGAAACTATCTGGGATTTCAATTTCTAATTGACGTTCAAATAAATGATTCTTCCACGCTTTTTCAACAAGAGTCGGTTCTAATGTAATATAAGCTCCTCTTCCATTGACTTTTCCAGTAGGATCAATTTGAGCGACACCTTCACTGTTACGAACAATCCGTACCAATTCTTTCTTAGGCATCATTTCTCCAGAAGCTATACAACGACGCATTGGAATTTTTCTTTTTTTCATAAGATGCCTCCTTCTTGATTATTCTTCAGTTTGGACTTCTTCATTTGCAGTTTCTTCAACTGTCGGTAATTCTGAATCTAATTGGTTTAAATATTCTTGATAAGCTGATTCTGATTTAATATCAATACGGAAACCAGTTAATTTAGCTGCTAAACGAGCATTTTGTCCACGTTTCCCAATCGCTAATGATAATTGATGATCTGGAACTACAACGATGCAGCTATTACGATCTGAATCAAAATCTACTTTCACAACTTGTGCAGGATTTAATGCATTCGCAATGTATACAGATGGATCTTCGTTCCATTCAACGATATCCATATTTTCACCATTTAATTCATTTACGATATTTTGAACACGTTGACCACGTGGCCCTACGCAAGTACCAACTGGATCTAAGTTTGTATCTCTAGAACGTACTGCAACTTTAGCACGATCTCCTGCTTCACGAGCAATCGAAACGATTTCTACAACTCCTTCATAAATTTCAGGAACTTCTTGTTCAAATAAACGTTTTAATAAATCTGGATGTGTACGACTTACGAAAATTAATGGACCTTTAGTTGTATTATCCACTTTAGATACTAATACTTTAATACGTTGATCTGGTAAATATTCTTCAGTAGGAATTTGATCTTGTTTTGTCATTCCTGCAACAATTTTACCTAAATTCACATATACATAACGGAAATCTTGACGGTCAACTACACCTGTCATAATTTCATTTTCGTATTCGATAAATTCATTATAAATATTTGTACGTTCAGCATCTCTTAAACGTTGCATAATCACTTGTTTGGCTGTTTGTGCAGCAATACGTCCAAAATCTTTTGGAGTTACTTCAAAACGAATTTTATCTCCAACTTCATAAGCTTTATGTAATTCATGAGCTTCTTCGATACTCACTTCAAGCGTTGAATCAAATACATATTCCACAACTTCTTTCACTGCATATACATGCATTTTTCCTTTTTTAGCATCAAATTCAACTTCAACATTTTGTGCTTGTCCATAGTTTTTCTTATAAGCAGAAACAAGAGCCGCTTCTAAAGCTGTAATCACAACTTCTTTAGAAATCCCTTTTTCTTCTTCAAGAATATTTAATGCTTTAATCATTTCTTTACTCATAATGTGACTCCTTTGTCAAAAATGTTTCTCATTGATTCCTAGAATTGAATCGCTAATCTAGCTTTTGCAATATTTTCACGTACAATCGTAACTGATTTTTTACGTGTTTTAATTTTCACTTCTAAAGTCACTGACTCATCAGTTACTTCCGTTAAAAATCCTTCTAAAAACTTCTCGCCTTCGATTTGTTGATAGAATGATAAATGAACATATTGTCCAATCGCTTCTTTCAAATCTTTCTCAGTTTTCAGAGGACGTTCAGCACCAGGAGAAGATACTTCAAGGAAATACGCTTGAGGAATCGGATCTGGATCTTGTGCATCTAATAATTCACTAAATTTTTCACTCATAAACGCACAATCATCTAAATCAATTCCACCTGGTTTGTCAAGGTAAAAACGTAAAAACCAATTTTTCCCTTCTTTTACAAACTCTAAATCGACTAATTCAAACCCTTCCGCTTCAATAACTGGCAAAGCGAGTGTTGAAACTAATTCTGCTACTTTACTCATAGATAACCTCCTTTACATCACTGCGTAAAAAGAGTGAGCATTCCTGCTCACTCTCCTTTCCACATCACCTTAATTCATAAATAGTATAGCACAGATAAAATTATCAATCAAACAAAACGCTCAGAACCAATAAGAGACACCAAACTAGTTCTAACAACTAACCCAAAATAGCCAAAAAATAGGCAGACAGCGAAGCGCCTCTGCCTCACGTCAGCACGTAAAAGGCATTTCCGTACCCCAGATCCTAAACGTACCCTCATGTTATGACCGAAGCACCTGGGATTGGGCGCCGTTGTGAAAATGAAAGTACTCTGTTTCCAGAGTACTTTCATAGGCAATTTTTGAGACCTTAGGCTCAAAAATTAGCCATGAGACTCCGCAGGAGGCTGCTGGCGGCCTCACAACATCAGCCCAATCCCTATATATATCACATTCTCGTTTGGTACATAAGTACCCCACTAGCAATGGCAACATTCAACGATTCCGCTTGACCAAACATAGGAATCTGAATGATACAATCCGCAGAATCAATCAATTCTTGACGAACTCCATTTCCTTCATTTCCCACCACAATCGCAACAGAATCTCTACCCGTTAACCATTGAAAATCTTTTGCTTCACGATGCAAAGCCGTTACTGCAATTGGAATATTATTTTTCTTTAATTTTGTATATACATCCATTAAATTCTCATGATAAATCGCTACGTGAAATTGGCTTCCTTGCATGGAGCGAATCACTTTATCATTATATAAATCTACACAGCCTTCCCCTAAAACAACTGCATCAAATCCTGCAGCATCAGCAGTACGAATAATCGTGCCTAAATTACCTGGGTCTTGAACCGCATCTACTAAAAGATAACGCCCCTTAGAAACTTCGACCAATGTTTTCTTTTCTAAAGGAACAATTGCTAAAATACCTTGATTCGTTTGCGTCATCGATAACTTTTCAAACACCTCTTTTGAAACAAACATTGTTAGATAGCTTTTTGTCCATTTTTCATAAAAATGAATCGTGTCCTCACTGACAACTAAACGTTGAATAGAAACATTTGATTGAATGGCTTCTTCCACTAAATGTTCCCCTTCAATCATATACGCTTCGGCCTTTTTTCTACCTTTGGAAGTTTGTAATTTTTGATAATTTTTAACCATTGCATTTTGGTGCGAACGAATAATTTCCATGTCCGTCTCCTTTATTGTTCCATCAACTGACGGAACAGTTTTAATTGTTCTTTTTGATTTGAAAAATATTTAGAACGATGAGGAATTTCAAATTGAAACTTTTCTCCTTCAACTTCAAAACTTAATTCATCATTTGATAAAAATTTCTTTTGATACTGCACTTTCTCTACTCGTTCAACCGGAAATAGTAACGGTCTTATATCAGAAAAAGTCGTATCATCTTTTAACCAAAAAAATACACATCCCATTGAAGACCAATAACAAATCGCATGTTCTTCGTGGATTAATCTTTTTACTTGAAACAACACAGCTTTGTCTTCATAGGGTAAATGGTATTCTGCTAAATGATTTTTTAAAAACTCCAATGTAAGCATCTAAGAATCTCCTTTTTACTTTTTCTTTCCTGATGATTTTTTAGCTTTAAAGGATTTTTTATCTTTTGATGGATAAGCTTTTTTAGCTGTTCCTTTTTTCTCTTTTGCTTTATAGAGTTTCTTTTCTACAAGCTTTTTCTTTTCTGCAACTTGTAGTTGGCTCGAATGAATTTGGAACGCTTCTAGTTTTGCATCAGCTGGTATGAGTTTTTTCAAGTCTCTCACTTCTTTTTCTGTTACAAAACTAATGACTAAACCATCTTTTCCCATTCTTCCCGTTCTTCCTGAACGATGCGTGTATACCTCTTTATTTTCAGGTAAATCATAATGAATCACGACTGGTAAATCTTCAATATCTAATCCACGTGCTGCCACATCTGTCGTTAATAAAATAGGAACTTCGCCTTTTTTAAAGGCTTGAATGGCTGCTTTACGATTGATTTGATTTTCTTGGCTTGTTAATAGGGCACATGGGATATTATGGTATTGTAATTTTTCTGCTAAAATCCCTGCATTTGCCAATGAATTAACAAATACTAATGCTTGATATTGCTTCATATTTGCAAATTTTCTTAACAATTCATCTTTTTTACGAACCGGAGATTCAATATACACATGTTTTACATTCCCTTTTCCTGACATTTTCTGTTCATTTTCAACCCAATTTGGTGTCATATTAATCCATTGATGGATCGATTCTAATATTTCATTTTTAGTGGCTGAAAAACAAATCATTTGTCGTTGTGATGGACATTTTTTAATAAAGGAACGAGTTTGTTCTAAATGTTCTTGTGCTAATAAATAATCAGCTTCGTCTAAAACAAGCGTTTGAACTTGATGAAGTTTTAATTTTCTTTGATTCGCTAATTCTGTTAATCGTCCTGGTGTTCCAACAACTAATTCTGGTTTTTTCTTTAAGTTTTCAATTTGACGCTTTACATTAGCTCCTCCTGCTAACACTAACATGGTTAGTTCTGGCAATTTCCATTCACGAATAACTTCACCAATTTGTTGTGCTAATTCTTGACTAGGTACTAAAATGACTGCTTGTAGTTCATGATTGATTTCAATTTTTTCTAATAAAGGTAACAGATAAGCTAATGTTTTCCCTGTTCCAGTTGGAGAGACGGCTACTACATCTTCCCCTTTTTGAATCAATTCCTTTGTTGCTTCTTGAATCGGGGTTAAGTCTTTAAACCCTTTTTCATTCCATTTGTTTTGAATATATTCTTTCATGATTTCTCCTTAATTAAATGTAATTCCTGCTGAATTTCTTAATGCTTCAATCACTTCTAAAACATTTCGACTTATTTTTTTACTTTGTTCATATTGTTTTAGGGATTCTGGTGTGCGTTCTAATATTTTTGCGAAAGCAACGGCTTCCCATTCTAATGGATTATTACGAAGTTTGTATTTCTTTGTTTCTCCAACTTCACTCATATATAGTGTTTTGACTTCTTTAATTTCTTGACAGTCATTGATTTGCAATGTTTCTTTACCAAAGTAAATTTCTTGAGGTAGACATACGTTTAACACTTTCCCAACAAAAATCGTTACATCAAATGTTGGATACTCCAATGATATGATTCCTTGTCCATCTGCTTGATTTTGTAATTTACGTGCTTGATAATGAGCCTTCTCCGGCATTCCGAACCAACTAATCGCATTGTAAATTGGATAAACTCCTAAATCCATTAAAGCTCCACCACCAGAAGCTAATGAAAATGAATTCGCAATCTCGCCTCTTAAAAATGCATCATATTTTGAAGAGTATTTTGCATACGATAGAACAGCTCCTTTTACTTCATCCATTTTAGAAGCAATCATTTTTCCAACTTCATGAAAGGCTGGTTCATAATAATGACGAATAGCTTCAATCACTAATAAATTTTTTTCCATCGCTAATTGATGAACTTCATCCCATTCTTCAACAGATAAAAAGGATGGTTTTTCAACAATAATATTTTTCTGATGCTCTAATAATTGTTTTGAATAGTCCCCATGTGTATGGTTTGGTGCTCCGATATAGACAACATCCCAGTTATTTTCTAATAAAAATTCACTCCATTGATTTGTCCAAGAAGGAATTTGGTGTTTTTCAGCAAATTCTTCTGCTTTTTCTAGTGTTCTACTGTATACAGATACTACTTCAAAACTCAACGTTTCTTTAACGGCTTCCACAAAAGAAGAAGATATCCACCCTGTGCCTATAATCGCTAATTTTTTCATCATCACCACTCCTTTTCTTCCTGGATAGTCTATCATATTTTCCTTAAAATCTCTAGCAATCCTCGTTGCATACAAAAAAGAGGCTGGAATTCCAACCTCTACATTTCTAATATAATGATAAACTTTTTTCTAAAATTTTCTGACCTTGTTCAAACACTAAACAGATACTCCAGTAAATTAATGCGACTAAAATATACATCGTCATATAATCGAATTCTCGACCTCCAACAATTTTAGCGTTTTGAAAAATATCAGGAACCGTAATCATCGCTACCAACGACGTTCCTTTTATCATATCTAATAAAACATTACTTAAAGGAGGTACTGAAATTCTAACTGCTTGAGGAACAATAACTCTTCTTAATGTTTGGAAATAATTCAATCCCAAGGAAGTAGAAGCTTCCCATTGTCCATAGTCCACTGCATCAATAGAAGATCGTAAAACTTCACAAATATATGCACTACTTGCAATACTGAAGCATAAGATTGCACAGACTATAGCTGGGAGTTGAATTTTTAAATAAGGTAATCCAAAATATAATAAGAATAAAAATACTAATGTAGGAGTTCCTCTCATAAAAGAAACATGGAAATTAGCAATCATTCTTAAAACTCTTATGTCCGATCGTTTCATTAATACAAGCATGAACCCTAAGATCGTTCCAAAAATAAAACTTACTCCAGCAATTCCTAATGTATATTGTAAACCACTTAATACAAAGGAAAGACTATGAATCGCTAACTTAAGATTAAACAATCGTCATCGCCTCTTATTCTACATCAGAAAAATCAATTTTTTCTAATTTCAAGTCTTTTGGTTGAGTTACATCTTCCCCAGCAAAGAATGTTTTAGAAATTTCTGTTAAAGTTCCATCTTCTTTCATTGATTTTAATGCTTCATTGAATTTTTGTTGGATAACGTCATTTCCTAATTTTATAGAGAAGCTTACGCTATATGGGTTTGCGAAAACACCTTCGTTAATTTTAATTGGGAAAGTATCTTTACCGAATGCTACAGCAATTTTTTGTAAGTAATAGTCATTGATAATAACATCTGTACGACCATTTACTAAATCAGACATATAAACATCATTTGTAACATTGTCATAGATGACTAATTCTGCACCTAATTTTTTAGCAAGTTTCATATAGTTTGTACTTGCAGCACCTGCAGCTTTTTTCCCTTTTACATCAGCCCAAGAAGAAATTCCTGAATTGTCGCTTTCACGAACTACCATTGATGTAAATGAATATTTATGAGGTTCAGTACGTAAATATTTATCAATATTTTTTGCCCCATCTTCAATTGAATAATTGGCAATATCCACTTGACCGCTATCTAAAGCAGTTAACATACCGTCAACACCCATTTCAGTGAATTCAACTTCTAATTTTAATCGTTTAGCTACTTCTTTTACAATCTCAACATCATAACCCGTTAAAGAGTTGTCTTTATCTGTATGGAATGATTGTGGATATAAAGTACCTGCTGTTGCAACTTTAATCTTTCCTGCTTTTTCAATTGCATTCCAATTTTTTTGAGCTTGTGATACAGTACCCTTGCTTGTAGTAGTACTTGTTGAAGTTGAGCAAGCTCCTAACAATAATGTTGCAGCAACTGCACCTAGTTTAAGCCATGTATTCATGATTTCGCCTGCCTTTTTTTCATATATTTTTGACTAACCTAACATAGCACGCCCTGAGAAATAAATCAATCATTTTTTACTTTTTTATAAAAAAATATAACAGATTAAAAAATCTGTTATACAAACAATTAAACAATACTAAAACCTTTTATAACAATTAAAGATACAGAAGTGAATATGAATTAACACTAATTCTCCCCCCTCATGTACACTAATAGGCAAACAGCGCAACGCGCGCATTTACCACATGATAGAACATATATGAGTTTAACGTAAAAATATCTTATACGAAATATCCGTTAATGAATGACACACATGCTCTTTCACACCGGTGTGAAAGAGCACGAGCCTCACCCCCATATGAGAAATCCCTATACACATACCTAAACTGATTCTTTGATACGCTTCGCCACTTTCTCAGAAATCCCCAGTTTTTGAATCTCCTCGACTGTCGCCTCCTTAATTCCCTTCATCGTTTTAAAATGCTGTAATAATTTCGTACGAGTCTTCGGTCCAACTCCTTCAATCTCATCAAGTATCGAAGAAAAAGCATGTTTACTTCGTACCTGACGATGAAACGTAATCGCATATCGATGGACTTCCTCTTGAATTCGTTGCAATAAATGAAAAGCATGACTCGTTGGATCTAGTTCGATTTGTTCATACTCTTCTCCGTAAAGCAAATGAGCGGTCTTATGTTTCTCATCCTTTACCATTCCTGCAATCGGAATTGATAAGCCAAGTTCATCTTTTAAAACTTCCAGGGCAGCTCTCATCTGAACTTTTCCACCATCCATCAAAATTAAATCCGGTAAAGGTTTCTGTTCTTTTAATAATCTTGAATATCGTCTTCTAACGACTTCTTGTGTCGTTAAAAATTCATGACTCCCTTCTACCGTTTTTATGTTGAATTTTCGATAACTTTTCTTCTCCGGTTTCCCGTCTCGATAAACGACCATTGCTGATACAGGATTTGTCCCTTGAATATTCGAGTGGTCAAATGACTCAATCACGCTTAAACGGCTTAAATCAAGTGCTTGTCGTAATTGTTCCACCGCACCTAAAGTTTTTTGCTGACTATTCTCATCAATCTTGAATTTTTCAAATAAAGCTACTTCACTATTTTGTGTCGCTAAATCAAGCATTCGCTTCTTCGATCCTCTTTGAGGGGTTAATACTTTGACTTCTAATACTTCAGATAATAATTCCTTATCAATTTCTTCTGGAACTAATATTTCTTTAGGTAAAATATGATTTTGTTCTTGATAAAACTGAACAATAAATGACGTTAATTCCTCTTCAGCCGCATTGTAAATTGGAAATAATGCTGCTTCTCTCTTGATAATTGTGGATTGTCTAAGTAAAAAGACTTGAATAGAAATCCAACCTCTATCCATATGGAATGAGAATACATCCCGATTTGTAAAGTCTTGAGACATAATATGCTGTTTTTCTACTGTTGTTTCAATATATTGAATTTGATTTCTGTAATCAATGGCTCGTTCAAACTCTAATTGTTCTGAAGCTTCATCCATTTTCTTTTGCAAATCTTGCTTAATTTCTTTTACATTACCTTCAAGAAAACGTTGAATTTTTTTCTTTTGTTGTTGATAAATTTCTGGTGAAACTTCATGGTCACAACAACCAATACATTGTCCTAAATGGTAATAGAAACAAGCACGTGTTTCATTTTTTCCACATTTTCTTAATGGATAAATTTTTTGAATGAGCTGTTGCGTTTCTGTTGCAGCATAAACATTCGGATAAGGTCCAAAATACATGCCCCCATCTTTTTCAACATTACTTGTAATCACTAGTTGAGGATCTCGCTCATTTGTAATTTTTAAATAAGGATACATCGTTCCTTGTTTTAATTTAATATTGTAATAAGGTTGGTATTTCTTAATTAAATTAATTTCTAATAATAACGATTCTTTATTAGTTTTTGTGACAATAAATTCAAAATGATGAATTTCACTCACTAATTTTTCAGTTTTAGTATTATGTGCTCCACGGAAATAGGAGCGTACTCGATTTTTTAAGTTTTTTGCCTTACCAATATAAATAATTTCATCCTCTTGATTCTTCATCAAGTAACATCCTGGTAAATCAGGCAATTGTTTTAACTTTTCTTCAATTAATTCACTTGCCATCTTTTCGCTCCTTTCCCCCACTATAATGCAGTATGATAAATGATTCTTGCATCTTCTAATTCTAAATTATGATGCTCTGATAAATGAATTTTCTCGTGACGACCTAATCCTTCCACTAATGCCTCAATAACTGATTCATCTAATGAAACATCTTTAAATCGAATCGGTGCACCTAATGATGCAAAGAATTCTTCTGTTTTTTCAATCGCTCTATTTACAATTTCTTCTGGTGTTCCTGATAAATCCCACACTCGTTTTCCATATTGAATGAGTTTGTCCCATTTTTGTTCTTTACGAACTTTCATCATTGCTGGTAACACAATCGATAATGTACGTCCATGGTCAATTCCATGATTTAATGTAATTTCATGTCCTAATGCATGAGTTGCCCAGTCTGTCGGTACTCCTGCAGAAATGGTTCCATTTAATGCATTTGTAGCACACCACATAAAGTTCGCTCTTGCAGCAAAGTCATGATTATCCTCATCAATGACAGTTGGGGCAATTTCAATTAATGTTTGTAAAATCCCTTCTGCATAACGATCTTGTAATTTTGCATCTACAGGATAAGTTAAATAATTTTCCATCGTATGAATAAATGTATCTAATACGCCATTAACTAATTGACGTTTTGGTAATGTATACGTTAATTCAGGTTCTAGTACTGAAAACTGAGGGAATGTAACATCTGGTCTAAAACTAACTTTTGCTTTTAATGCTACAAAGGTAATCACTGCACCACTATTCATTTCTGAAGCAGTTGCAGGTAATGTTAAAATCGTTCCAAATGGAACAGCTTTCGTAACAGGAAGTCCTTTCCCAAATCCACCTCTAAACATATCTAATGGATTTCCATCAAAAACACTTGCTGCAGCTACAAACTTTGTTCCATCAATGACAGAACCACCACCAATCGCTAGTAAGTATGTAAACCCTTCTTCTTTTACACGTGCAACAGCCTTAATTAATGTTTCGTATGTTGGGTTTGCTTCGATTCCTCCAAACTCATCCCATTTGCGATTCCCTAACGCTTGTACAGCACGGTCAAAAGCTCCATTTTGTTTAACAGAACCTCCACCGTATAAAATTAATACTTTTGCATCTTTTGGAATTTCTCCATCAATATCCTTAATACGATTTTTTCCAAATAAAATTTTTGTTGGGTTTCTAAATGTAAAATTACGAATTCCTAATTCCATAGTATCTCCTACTTTTCTATTTGATGATATCAAGCTCTAACTCTTGAGGCAAATCACACGACTTAAAAAGAAAAAAACTCCTGAAGGGAATTCCAACAGGAGTTGATATAGATTATACTTCATCCATTTCTCAAAAATATCTTAATTAAAATAAATTTCTAAATATTTATCCAATCTCTCGGCTGAAATTTCTTTTTCTAATTTTGATATTTCAGTTGGACTTAAACTAATCTCACCATGACATACACCAGCTTCATCATATGCTACAATTACTTCGCCAATATCTTCCCGTTGTTCTCGTTGAACTTTCGCAAAGTGCTGTAATAAAGTTTGTTCTACTTCTGTTGCACAATGCTTACGTAATAGGCAAAAATGCTCTGCAATTGCTGTTGGAATGTAATAACAATCCACTAATGTCATAGATTCTTTTAAATTTTTAGACGCTTTACCTTTAGGTTTATTTTTCTGACGCTTCATGAATAACCTCTCTTGATTTCTCTTCATCTAGTATACAAAAAAATTACCCATAAGGCAAAAAGTTATCTTTGAATTTTCAAATCTTTCTTAAGATTTTACTAGCTATTTTCCAAATGGTTCATTTCATGGTAAAATAGTAAACGAAATTGTTTCTTAAAGGAGTCAATATGTTAACGATCAATATGCTTACACGAGCAGATAGTGTAAAAGGACAAGGTGTTCTATCTGCTACAGAAGAACAAATTAATCTCGTAACAGAAGGTTTAAAAGACTATCAAGTCGTTGTGAATCAATTAAAAACTTACGATATTACTCATATTCATACAATTAATCCAGATTTTTTAATTAAATCTGTTATCACAAGACAAAATCGTCCAATGATTGCTTCTGTTCATTTTTTACCGGAAACTTTAGAAAAAAGTATTTCCTTGCCTCGTCCCTTAAAAGAATTGTTTTATAAATATGTTCTTCAATTTTATAAACAAGCAGATTATTTAGTAACCGTTAATCCACGTTTTATTGAAGATTTAGAACATTATGGTATTTCAAAAGAAAAAATCACTTATATTCCAAATTTTGTATCACGTGATACTTTTTATAAAATTACTGATCGTTCAAAAGCAGCTCTTCGAGAATCTTTTGGATTAGATCCAAATAAATTTACCGTTGTATCTGCTGGACAATTACAGATGAGAAAAGGTGTTTTAGAATTTATTGATTTAGCGAAAAAAATGCCTGATATCCAATTTGTTTGGGCAGGTGACTTTGCATTCAAAGGGATTTCTGAAGGTCGAAAAGAAATTATGGAACATATGGATGAATTACCAGGTAATGTTCATTTCTTAGGACTTGTAGAAAGAGAACGAATGAATGAATTCTTTAATATGGGAGATGTGATGTTGCAACTTTCGTTTGAAGAGTTATTCCCTATGACGATTTTGGAATCTATGAACGCCAATATTCCCTTATTATTAAGAGATTTAAGAGAATATCGCCCTATTTTATTCGATTATTATTTAAAAGGAAATTCTCAAGTACAATTCCAAGAGATTTTACGTCAATTACAGCAAGATGAGGCTTTCTATCAAGAAGCTTGCGAAAAATCTAGAAAAGGAGAGCAATTTTACTCTAAAGAAAATGTACTCCAACAATGGCAAGCGTTTTATGATAAAGTAGCTGTTGAAAATCATTTAAAATAAAGGAGAATTTATGACTGAAACACATATTAAACAAGGTAAGCCTTTATCTCCCTTTGCACAAAAATTGCTGCATGCTTCTTCTATTGCTGGAGCAATTGCTACTGTTATCTTTTGTATTTGGGCGTATCAAAAAGGTTTATTTACTTCCCAAGAAGCACTTAGCGAATATATGCAACGTGCAGGCATTTGGGGACCACCTGTTTTCATCCTATTACAAGTTTTGCAAACCGTTATTCCGATTATCCCGGGTGCTTTAACAAGTATTGCTGGTGTCTATATTTATGGAATGTTTATAGGAAATCTCTACAACTATATCGGCATTATCATTGGTTCCATTATAGCTTTCCATTTAGCTCGAATTTACGGACAACTCTTTGTAAAATCAATGGTCAATGATAGTACGTATCATCGTTATATTGGATGGATAAATCGTGGAAATAAATTTGATTACTTTTTTACTTTCATGATGGCTTTTCCTGTTTCACCTGATGATTTCCTATGTATGCTTGCAGGTTTAACAAAAATGAGTTATAAAAAGTTCATCATCATTATTTTAATTTGTAAACCTATTACTTTAGCGGCATATACTTATGGATTAACTGCGATTATCGATTATATTTGGGCTTTTTTCAAATAATTATTGAATTAAGGCTTATCGATTCGTTAAAATAAAAATATTTTTAAATTTATTTATTGCTGTAGCAAGGACGCCAGCAACCCCTTCGGGTTTATGGCTAAAAAAGCTTAAAATCATTCATTGTCGATGATTTTAAGCTTTTTTTATTTTTTTAAAATAAATACAATACAAACAATAATGGCACTAATAACACAAGCTAATCCAATAATAATTGCACCTAATAAAATTGGCTGATCAGAAAGGCTTAATAAAAATTTTTCAAAATTAATCGTTAATTCTGATTTAGCTTCCACAGTTGTATTTTGTTTACTTTCTTTATTCTCTTTTACTTCTTCTGGAATAATTGTAACAGGATAAGTTAATGGTTCTATTTTTGAAGTAATACGAGGAAGGTCTGTATCAATAACAATCTTATCCTCCTTCAAATGATATTTAGGAGTTTCACCAATTCGAACTAATGTCTTAATATCTTTATCTAGTTGAACTTTCACTCCATCAATCGTATGTTCTCCTGCTTTAAGAATTGTTTGAGTCTCATATTCAGAAAAAGCTTTTCTCAGTAATCCATTTCCGATTTGGCTCTTGAAGAAAGAACTATTCTCCTTATCTTCCCAAGATCCTACTCCTAAAATAACTTGAATAAAACGTGTTTCTTCTTGTTTAGCAGTTAGTAAATGGTTAAATGCTGCACTAGGACTTGAACCTGTTTTAAACCCATCTACTCCTGGAAAGCCTTGAGTCATTCCTGGAATCGAACTGTTATAAGTGTAAAATGATTCTTCATAAGGTGTTCCCACCATAACCGTAATTAAAGGATTTTTCGTAAAATTTGTAATTTCTGGAAAATCTTTTAAGAAATGATACGCTAAAATAGCTAAATCTCTTGCTGTAGTTTGATTATAATGATTGTTATTATATCCCTCTGGTGCATAGTATCCTCTAAATGCAGAAGCAACTGCCCCACTAGCATTATTGAATTTTGTATTCTCCATGCCCCATTCTTTAAATTTAGCGTTCATCTTATCTAAAAATTCTGTGTCCGTTAAACCTGTCGCTCTTGCCACCATTAATGTAGCAACATTTGAAGACGGATAAAACATCATATACAATAATTCTTCAATTGGATAATCTACTCCAGCAACAATAATATTATTACTAATATCTCCAATCGTGGAAATTGCTCGATCTTCTTCTGTTGCAGTGACAATTGTATTTAAAGATAACTTGCCTTCTTTCATCGCTTCAAACGCCATATAAGCCGTCATCATTTTTGAAATACTAGCTGGATCCCATGGTTGGTCAATATTACTGCCAAAAACAATCTCTCCCGTATCAGCATCCACCATAATGGTACTTTCTGGTCTATAATATTCATCGACACCATAGCCTTGTTCTGCTATAGCATCCATTACATCTTCCCTAAATGGAATTGCAACAGTTGTTTGTTCAATTTTTTCAGCTTCTTGAGTTTTTTCTGATTCTACGGTAGTTTCTTGCGTAGCTTCTTTTGTAGTAGAAACATTTTCCTCCGCTAAAATAGCACTTGTACAAAATAATGAAGCCATAAGGAAACTAAATCCCAAAATATGTTTAATTTTCACAAATGATCCTCCTCTATAACTCTATTATTCTACTCTTTTTTGCGGAATTTAGCAAAAATTCTTACTAAAGCATAAAAATTGCCGATTCAATTTTACTCGAATCGGCATTGAATCTTTTTTTAATTTTAAATAGAATCTCCATTAAAAATTGAATTTTTAACAATAACGTAATCCACTTTACGAATTGATTCTAAGTCTGAACCTCCCGCATAAGAAATAGAAGATTGTAAATCTTGTTGCATTTCTACTAAAGTATCCTTTAATGAACCTTTATAAGGAACAATGATTTTTTTACCTTCAACATTTTTGCGTTCGCCTTTTTGGAATTCTGATGCACTACCGAAATATTCTTTGAAACGTTCTCCATTAATTTCAACTGTTTTACCTGGTGATTCTTCATGGCCAGCAAATAATGAACCAATCATGACCATTGTAGCTCCAAAACGAATTGATTTGGCAATATCCCCGTGAGTACGAATTCCTCCATCCGCAATAATTGGTTTACGGGCTGCTTTTGAGCACCAACGAAGGGCTGCTAATTGCCAACCACCAGTACCAAATCCTGTTTTAATTTTTGTAATACATACTTTACCAGGTCCAATACCCACTTTTGTCGCATCTGCTCCTGCATTTTCTAATTCACGAACGGCTTCTGGTGTACCAACATTTCCAGCAATGACAAAAGTATCTGGTAAATGTTTTTTAATATGTCCAATCATATTAATAACTGAATTAGCATGTCCATGGGCAATATCAATGGTAATATAATCCGGAATTAAATTTTTCTCTTTTAATTCTTCAATAAATTCATATTCATGAGGTTTTACACCCACACTAATTGAAGCAATAAGATTTTTTTTATGCATTTTTTTAATAAATGGAATTCTTCCTTCTTCATCAAACCGATGCATAATATAAAAATATCCATTTTCTGCTAGAAATTCTGCAACTGATTCATCAATAATCGTTTGCATATTAGCAGGTACTACAGGGATTTTAAAAGTGTGTTTTCCTAATTGAACACTTGTATTGCATTCTGAACGACTATTTACAATACATTTATTCGGTACTAATTGAATATCTTCATAGTCAAAAACTTTCATTTCAAACATGAGGTAACCTCCTTAAATAAGCATTTGTTCCATATCTGTTACCACGAATTATTTTAACTTATTTCGACCAAAATGTAAACTAAAATCTATATTTTCTTGAACATTAATTCGTACAACGTTTGTATTATATAGTAAAACACGAACAAAAAGGTTAAGGAAAATAAAAAAAGACTTTCTAAAGTAGCAGTTTTAGCCATGAGATTCAATTGAGAACCTACTACCGTCCTTGCTACATTTAAAAAGTCATAAAAAATAAATAATACTATTTTAACGAATCCTTCACTAATCCGAAGATAAACTGTGTTGAGTCAAATGGTTGTAAATCGTCCATTTTTTCCCCTAATCCAATAAATTTAACAGGAATATTCATTTCATGACGAATCGATAAAATTACGCCACCTTTTGCAGTGCCATCTAATTTTGTTAAAATCAAACCTGTCACGTCAATCGTTTCTTTAAATTGTTTTGCTTGAACTAAAGCATTTTGTCCAGTTGTCGCATCTAATACTAATAAAGTTTCATCTGCTCCCTTTTCGATTTCTCTAGAAATAATACGGTTCATTTTTTCTAATTCTTTCATTAAGTTTACTTTATTTTGTAGACGACCAGCTGTATCAATTAATAAATAATCGATATTTTCTGCTTTCGCTTTTTTAATGGCATCATACACAACAGAAGAAGGATCTCCACCTTCTTTACCACTAACTACTGGAACACCTACACGTTCGCCCCAAATTTCTAATTGTTGAATGGCTCCAGCACGGAATGTATCGCCCGCTGCTAATAATACAGAATGACCTTCTTGTTTTAATCTCCAAGCAATTTTACCAATCGTAGTTGTTTTACCAACACCATTTACTCCGACAAATAGTAATACCGTTGGTCTACCTTCAGCTTTTGCTAAAGTTGCTAAATTGTCTTCACCTTTTTCATAAATATCTACCATTTTTTCAATAATAACTTGTTTGACATCATGAGCATTTTTAGCATTTTGTAAACGAACTTCATCTCTTAAAGCATCCGTAATCGCTAACGTCATTTCAAAGCCTACATCTGAAGAAATAAATGTTTCTTCTAAATCATCGAAAAAATCTTCATCAATTGTTCTAAAATCAGCTAAAAATTCATTTAAATGATCCGAAAAACTTTTACGAGTTTTTTGCATTCCTTGGTCATATTTATCAATAATAATCGAAGTTTCTTGTTCCTGCTGTTTAATGACAGCATCTTCACCGGTAAAGGCACGTTTAATACGATCAAATAATCCCATTATTTCACTCCTTCTCTTTCACGTTTATTTTGTTCTAAAATGTGATAAATAGCATGAGCTACCCCAGATTCTTCATTTGTCTTCGTAATGAATTTCGCCACTTCTTTTACTTTTGGAGAACCATTTCCCATTGCTACTGGGAATCCAACAGTTGTTAGCATTGATAAATCATTTTCTTCGTCTCCACAAGCTGCAATTTCCTCTACTGTAATTCCTAAAATTTCAGCTAAATGCGTTAACCCTGTTCCTTTAGAAACTTCTTTTGGAACTACTTCTAATAAGAAAGTACGTGACTTCATACAATTGAATTTTTCAAAGAAAGCTTCTGGTAATTGACGAATTCCTTCATCTAATAGTGATTCTTCAATACATAGCACTGCCTTATAAAACACATGGATTTCTTCAAATTCCGATGGATTTTTTGTAATGAACTCAATTGGATGAGGTAAGCCTGGATAAATAGAAGGTCTTCCTTCCGGATAAGTTCTTTCATAAGCTCTTTCTAAATCAATCATAACAAGAGGTAAGCCAACTTTATACGCTTCTTCATAGCAGTATTGCATATCATCTTTTGAATGACCTTGTTTAAATAAAATTTCTTGTGATTTTGTTTTTTGAATAATTCCACCATTGTAATTGATAGAAAAATCATCATCACCTAATAATTCTAATTCTTCTAATAAATGATATATACTCATTAAAGGACGACCTGTACAAAGAACAATTTTTACTCCTTGTTCTTTCGCCAGTTGAATGGCTTTTTTATTTTCAGGTGTTACTTTTTTATCATCTGTTAGTAATGTTCCATCTAAGTCTAGTGCAATGACTTTTATCATACAATCTCTCCTTTTTTTACTCTAGGGGGGTGCATTTTGCATCAGGGGGGTGCATTTCCTAGAGCTCGTCATTCTTTTGATTTCATTCTTGTATTATACCAAATTTTTAGGTTTGTGACTATTCCTAAAGAAAAAGCCATATCACAGGGATATAGCTTCTTTGTTTTTATTGAATGAATCATTTAATTAATCACTAATGAAGTTTATACAAAATTATTGGCACTTTTATTTTACCTATAATCGATATGATAAAATCTTACAAATTATATCCACCAACAAGATTTGTCGAACAACCGAAAAAAACAGGGTGTCATTTCCATTTTTGTATTTTTTGTTTTTTTATAAAAAAATACACTTAAAGGCTCTTTTTTGTCCTCCAAGTGTATATTTTTCTTTTTCTTTTTACTAAGTTTTCATTTCAAAGGTTATTCTTAATTAAATTAAACACCATTAGGTTTTATAATTTTCTCTATAAGTGTATTTTCTTCCTTTATCCTAATGTATAATACAATAGCATATAACGGAAGAACAATGATACTTGTAATCTTACTATGGCAAATCAGTCCTATTCCAATAAGTTCTGGAACTATGTTCAAAAAATAATTAGGGTGTTTCACTTTTTTAAATAGCCAATGGTTATTAAATTTATGATTTTTAGCTATCATAAGTTTTACTGTCCATATTCCATCTAATAAATGTACTACTATGTATAACATAAACATTGAAAAGGTTAATAGAAAAAGTCCAATTAGGCTTATTTTGTCAAACTCAGCTTTTGTTATTATTGCCTCTGCCAAGCTACCAAAATAGAATATAATATGAAGTATGGTAATTCTTTTTGAGTTTTTTACTCCATACTCCTCTCCGCCATTTTCAAGAATAGCTTTTTCATTTCTTTTAGAAATTTTCAAAAATGCCAACCTTATTGCAAAAACCAATAACACAATTACATAAATAATGTATTTCTCCATCACTTATAAAATCTCCTCCTTAAATTATTATTCCTACTTTTGTCATTTTTTGATGGGTAAAATTTGTCTTATTATAGCAAAAAACAGTCTTTCTTTCAACTATTTGAACTACTTAATAATATATATTTTACATAAAAATGTTTTATGTTTTCTTAAATCAAAAAAATAGCTCAGACTATGCAAAGCTATTACATACATAATCTGAACTATTTATTTTTGGGAAATTCAAAATACCTTTCATATCCTTCTGATGTTACTACTGCTTTATCTACAACATTTATAACACACGACATTTTATCATCACTTTTGGGATTTCTAATTCCTATGTGCCAAGCCTTAACTAAGAGATAAATAGTTATATCCAATAATCCGTTTGTACTTTTGCATAACTGTAGGGCTTCTTATCCTTACCATCTTTTCTCCTTTACTTTCTGTAACATATTTAAGGGAACTAGCATTTTGTCGTGTATATATTAGTGAGAGGCATTTGAAATACTAGTTAACAACTCTTGCGAGTTTTCCCTATTTATTTATCGCAATATAAATTGAAAATAGGCATGAAAAAAGACGATAGATTTTTTCTTTCTATCGTCTTTAATATCTTATATTCAGTTCGACAAACTGGGATTTATTTATGATACTCCTCTATTTTATCTCCATATTCGTTTAGGAGTTGTCTCGAATAAATTTTTTCATTTTTTGAGTCTCTAACTTCTTTCCATATAACAGCAACTTTTAACTTGTTAGAATAATAGTCGCTAAATTCATCTGAGCAAAAGTCCTTTAGGAATTGATTCCATTGACAAGCTGAATTATCATACTTAGCGTAATCTGACTCGCCATAATATACTTTGAGCATATCTTGAATTGTAAAATTTAAGTCATTTTCTGTTTTCACTTTTCTCCATGCCGTTGCCATATCGGCATGGAACTTAAATGGATTAACACCCGTTACTGCAGAAAAATAGTCCCTAAATTTTTGATTAAAGGAAAAAGCACATTCAAGTAATGGTGTACATAATGTTACAACTTCTATTTGATTTTTGTTTCCATTTCTCTGTGACTGCTCTATTCTATTTCCCATAAAATATTGTTCTATGATATGATTCAGTTCTTGCTTTGTACTTCTATATTCTAATCCAAGTGACTGGCAAATTTTTGAAAGTTCCTCTCTGTACCAATAATATCTAGAAAATTCTTCAAATGACTTTATATCTCTGAAATCAGGTCTAGCGTTCTTCAAATAGCCACATCCCATAAATTCAAATTTATTTACTCAATTACAAACTAACAGTTATTATTACTTTCCTTCTAATCTTTTAATGCCACTATCACCAAGTTTTTGCAGTGACATTAATTGTGTTCTCGCAAGCTTTCTCAGTTCTATCATTCTTTCTTTTTGTTCCATACCTTTACCGATAAGAACCGCATTATAGCTTTCCATATTGGCGAGTACAAGTAACTCATTCAGACTTGCATAGTCTCTCATATTACCTTTCAAATCTGGATTTCCTTCACGCCACTGTTTTGCTCTTTTGTTAAACAAGGCAACATTAATCATATCTGCTTCACTTGCGTACTTATAGGATAGCTGTTCGTTGGTAAGATCCTTTAAGAGATATTCTTTGATTGCATCTGTATGAATTTTGTAGTTAATCTTAGAAATTTCTCTATTCAGATTCCATCCCAGTGACAATCTTGAATTTTCATCTGATTTAAGTCTCTTATAATCTTGAATAATGTAAAGCTTAAATTCTGGTGAAATCCATGAAGCGAATTCCATTGCTATATCACTATGAGCAAATGTACCTCCATATCTTCCAGACTTTGAAATTATGCCAATAGCATTTGTAGAATCAATCCATTTTTGTGGTGTCATTGTAAATCTATTAAGTCCTGCCTCATTTCTAAACGTGTCGAATTGCACACGGTTAAAATTTGCATTGTTCAGAATTTCCCATAGTCCGATAAATTCCAACGTATTTCTGTTTCTCATCCAGTTCTGAATAACAAACCTCGGATCATCAGTATTTTTATACTTAGCAATATCCGTTAGACTTATATAGTCGTTTTTAAAGTCTTCAGTATAAATTTGAATAGCAAAACCTTTTGCTTCAATCATCTCTTTTTTCACCCTAGACATATGAGTTCCTCCTTTATGCTGATGTACTGTTTACAACATTTATTTTCATAATAACTGCTCTAAACAGCACACCAACGATTCATTTTTTTGATTTTAAACTTTGGTAGAAGTCTTGAACTCCATGTATTTACATAACCATTTGCCTCTATCACTATTATGACTGATGAATCAATTAGTTCCTAAGCTTCAACAACGAGAACACCTTCTATGCCAGCTGGAATTTCACTTTCTATCTTCCCCTGACTAAATAATGCTGCACCTCCCCTGGCTATACCTTGACTATTTTGGTCTAGACAATATGAGTTGACATATAGTATATTATTCCCACATTTCTCCGCTTGTTCAGCATATTCGTGTTTCATACTTTCATTCCATTCTTGAGAGTCAAAATCTGTATATACTGGCCAAAGAACTATATCAGAGTCCAAATTCTTCATTTGAATGCAGTTGTCTTCATACCATAGGTCTCCACACAATGCGACTGACACAGTTTTATCTAAATAAGTAAATTGTCCAAATCCTTTACCTTCAACATAATGGAAATCTGCAATTGGCTCTTTCCATCCAATAGAAACACGCCTGAAATTATCTACTGTTTCCCCATTCTTATCTATAGTTAATTGGCTACTATATAGATTATCTTCATCTTTTTCAATATATCCAAAAGAAACTGATACCCTATTAATTTCACACATAGCTCTAATATCATTTATTAATTCTGAATCTTGGTGCACAGCTATATTTACATCTTTTGCATAGTCCCAACTTAAGCATTCAAAGCCTTGTAGAAAGCTTTCACCAAACAAAATAAGATCAACTTCAGAAGCATATTTTTCTATTAGAGTCTTTATTTTTTCTACATTATAAGCTGTATCATTTGTTATAAAACCTACTGCTGCTAAAGCTATTTTCATAGAAAGCACCTCCTTTTATTTTTACTAGAGAGTCTGAAATCTAATATCCATCGTTACTATCTGCCGTTGTCACAATTATAACAAGAGACTATTCAGAAAAAATCTTATAGTATTCTCAATACTTTTAGCCACTAAAATTTCTATCTATTCAAGTGGACTGTTAATCAAATTATCGGAAATTTATGCTGTTGGATTTTTTTATATACTTTTCACCATCGTTATATTCTTGTATCATGTGCCATCCTTCAAAATAAAGGCATTAGGCATTTCTCCCACTTTGACAAATCCTAGTTTCTCATAAAGAATCTGTCCTCTTTCATTTCCTGAGAAATAATCCAGTTCGAGTTGAGAAAGATCCCATTCTTTAGCAAAGTCTTCAAGACAAAGGAGCATCTTCTTTCCTATTCCTAAGTTCCAAAATTCTTTCAGAACTGTAACAGCAACATTTCCTCTATGACGCATTTTCATTTTTTTGATCTTGAAATCTGAGCACTTGCAATCAATCTTCCATCAAACTCAGCTATAATCATAAGAATATCTTCAGATTCATTAAAACTTTTTATCATCTTTTCTTCCTGTTCAACAGTCAAAGTTATTTCTTCTGGATAAGAGTATAAAAAATTAGATTCTCCAATAACGATTTTCAAATATTCAATAGTTTTTGAAGCGTTTTAAATATTTTTTCAAAAACCTTTTTATAGACATCGTCAATATTGTGGTCAAAATCCGACAAAGCATCTCTTACATTCTTTATATCAAAATCATTGCCCTTATCTAACCAAGTAGAAAAAAGATTATCATAGGCAATAAAATATCCCAATGTCTCCCTTACGAGCTTTGCATACTGGAAATCAGTTTCATCAATCTTTTTGATTTCTTCGTCACTCAACTTTTCTTTGCGAAACAATTCGAGTTCACGATCCGATAAATATGTATAAAATATAAAACCAAGAATAAAATCCATATACTCATTTGCTTCTATTTTGGAACGCATCTGATTTGCAGACTCCCAACTTGTCGATGCAAGTTGGTGCTTGTTCATAAATCAATCCTCCTATAACGCCATGTTTGACGTGTCTTTTATTCGTCAGCCGCTCTGCCACTACGGGCTCATTCCTCTAACTCAGAATACTTAAACTTTCATACTTTTCCGATTTTACGTCTTAGAATATCTTTTCCTTTGCGTATCAAATCACGAATAGTAGCGGGTTTAACTTCAAGGAACTCTGCAGCCTCATTTATCCCTATCAAATTTTCTTTTTTGATTATTGCACTCATAGAAATCTCCTTTTACATGACTCTGTTCTGCATATAATACTTCACTGAACATTATACCCGTTCGATATTAAGTTTTCGATGGTTTGATATAATTTCTGTCTGTTTTCGTGATGGTTTGAGTAAAAAAAAGTTCCGAGCATTCACAAAAATATAGAGCCAAAAAGAAAAGCTTTCCAGCAACCAATCGTACTCAATAACGATAGCTCTCTGAAAAGCCTTTTATTTACTACATTATTTTTACTTCTTAGAGTTCACATTTGACAGCAAGACTACCGTCTCCACATGGAACGATTCGTCTGTATGAATAAAGTTGCATATTTCTCAAAAGCCTCGTATGTGGGAAGCTATCAATCAATAAACATTTTATAATTTATTATATTATTCCGGAGCAAAGAAAAAGCAGCCCATAAAAGATCTGTTTGAGTTATGTACTGACCTCCAAAGGTTGGATTTCTTGGTTCAACTTTTGGAGGCCAGTGCAAAGTGGTCAAATCTTAAGCCCTTTTTTAATGCAAATCAGTTATTATTTAGCCAGTTGACAACGGCTGTAAGCATTAGCCCCAGCCCAATTGGCATCATATTCTCGTCAAAATTCACTCCGGGATTGTGGTGGCTAAAGTTGTTGCCCGGCAATTTGCAGTTTACATTGAAATAGGCGGTTGGAACTTTTTCAGCCACAAGAGCCATATCTTCGCTTGCCATTATTTTTGTGTCCGGAATGAGTTCGCCATCAAAATCACTATTTTTTATATAGTCCACAATTTCTCTTGTGAATTCCGGGTCTGAATAAAGGCTTGGAACTCCGGTGAAGAAGTCAAGATCGATTTCAGCTTTTGTTGAAATCTTTAATCCTTCAATAATATCCAGCATTCTTGATTTTAATTTATTTCTAACCTCCGGATTGTATGTACGAAGTGTTCCTTGCATTTCTGCAAGATCCGGAATAATATTTGAGTTTGAACCGGCACTTAGCATTCCAAAGGTCAATGTACTCGTTTCTTGAGGTGGACATTCGCGAGCGATTAGCTCTAAGAAATTTGTGTAAATATTGACAGCTACATGTATCGGATCAATGGTAGTGTGAGGATATGCGCCATGGCCGCCTTTACCTTTAATTGTAATTTTAAAGTTATCTGAGCTTGTAGCAACATAGCCTTCATTGTAACAAATTGAACCTGTTTCTCTGTCAAGAGCTGTGTGAAGTGCAAGAGCACTATCCACTTGAGGATTTTCTAATAGTCCGTTTTCAATCATCATTTTAGATCCTGCAAAAATTTCTTCAGCCGGTTGAAACATAAATTTCACTGTGCCTTTGAAATTTGCCTTTTCTTTTAATAGAGCTTTTGCAGCAGTTAGGGCAATAGAAGAGTGGAGATCGTGGCCACAAGTGTGGGCAGTATTTCCGGTTGAAGCAAAGGGCAAACCACTTTCTTCATTCATTGGAAGGGCATCCATATCTGCCCTAATCATAATGCATTTTCCTTCACCTTTTTCACCTTGAATAAGGGTAGATAAACCGGATGTACCATATTCTTTTACTTCAAGGCCAAGTCCTTCGAGCTCACCCTTTACATATGCCTTTGTTTTTGGTAAATCCAGTCCAACTTCCGGAATTTGGTGCAAAGCTCTTCTTTTTTCAATTAGCTCATCTTTGTATTCTAAAGCTTCTTTAAAATAATTAGTCATAATTCATTCCTCCTTACATGTTTAAACTTCTCTTTTACATCTTGCGTTTCCTTGCATATTTTTCAGTTAATATTGGAGTGATAATGCTCGTTAGCACCACGCCAAATGCAATTGGTGCAACCGCAACCCTTGTAATTTCAGATACACTCGGGTCAGCTGCGGCGATTATCGTAGGCACAGAAACTTTCTCATATCCATCCTTTTCAAAAAGTCTAAATGGCAGGCAAAAACAGTATGAATAACAAGTCATAGTGTCCGTTCGTGGAAACGTATCAATCATACTTTTTAACGATAAGAGAAGGCTATCGTTAAAAGGTTTAAGCTGGCTTGGGAACGGGTATTTACTAACATCTTTATTTCTTCTTAATTTCCTTCGGTGCAAACTTGTTGGAATTTTCAACAGATTGAATTTTATTCAAGATCTTCCTCTGATATTAGCATTCCTATAAATTCTTCAAATTTATTTGCAAGGACTTGAATTTCATAATCATATTCTTGAAAACAAACGGATACTTTGAATTCTCCATCTTTTCCACATTCACGATAATCTAAATAGATTATATCATATCCACCAGATTCTGTACCTGCAATAATAATTCCTATATTTCGTGGATATTCCCATATTTTCCAAATAAAGAGTTGTGCTTGTTACCCCCTATTCCAAAAAATCCTTTAAATCATTATTTTCAAACATTGTTAGTTCCTCTTCTTCCTTGCTCTCCCTCCTTGTCTGCTTAATAAATATATACCTATCCAACAATAGTTGCTTCTTTGACAATCAGATTTTCAAAATCCATGGTAATCAGTTGTTCAGCAGCTTTTGGGGAACACATAAACCAAGTAGTCTCTCCCCAAGCATCCATTCTTGTAGCGGTAAAAAAATCCGTCTGAATTGGGACAGGGTTTCGAGCGTCAATATAGCAGTCAGAGTAGAGGTACACTAAATCCACCTCACGCTCCGGCAGCCACTTGACCCTGCGCATGCGAGGGTTTCCATTTTTCAGTGTTTTTTCTCTGGGGTTCTCAAACCACTCCAATTCCTTGATTTTCAAACCGGAGAAAGTTTCAGCTAAGTACTGGGCAATTCCCCTACGGGCAAATATCCCACAATTAAGACGCTCACTCCCCATCAACCAAGTCATAATAAAATCTCCGACTTTACAACCGGGGGCGGGCGGTCCGTAGACACTTTCGTCCGCCCACATAACCTCCATCTTTTCGCACTGCTCTGGTCTTGGGCAGTTCTTCTTGTTACCATAGCGATACATGATATTCACATAGCCATAATCATCACTTTTTCGGTCATGTCCATGTGCTTCAACCGTATAACCACTTACTGACATGGTTGTTTCCTCCCTACACAAATTTTTCTAAATTTTGAAATGAGCGGGAAGCCATTTTAGGTTTTCCCACCTTGATTGACCACTAGCAAAGACGGGCGGGGCTGTAAACGGTGGCGCATTTATGCGCCATTTATCTTGACCCTTGACTGGCTCGTGACTGGCTCGGCTGGCTTTGCTATTTCCGCAACAGTTGAAATTGTACAGTTAATAGATTGACACTAAAACGGCGCTCTCTTGTGCTGCCATTTTCTCATAAAATTTTTTCATTCTTTCAAATTTGATTCTTAAATCATCTTTAATTTCATCAGCTTCTTCTTCGTATTCCCAAATATCAGGGTAAATATCGTTTTGGCGAAACGCACTCATATCGAATTTATCAATATATGTTTCAAAATCAATCTCTTGCAACGCTTTTGCAATTTCTTTCACTCTATCAGTTTTCGTTCCAGATATAAATTCTTCGATTTCTTCCCCGGAAATATTAAACTGTCCTACAATCGCTTCGCTGATTAAATTATCTTCAATCGGTTCGTTGGCAGATTTTCCTGTCAACAAAAAATGAAGTGCGTCCCACGTTTTATCTATATCACAAATTTCTAAGTTCTCATTTTCCTGTGCTTCTTCCACATCATCAAGACACATAAATTTTTCTAACTCAATGTCAGTAGTTGACTGATAATTTGCAATCAATCCCATTTATTTTTCCTCCATATTTGTCTTTACCTGCTCAGATACCTAGATAATTTCTTCTCAAGAAATTCATTCATATCATTGCAAAGCTTCTTTACTTTATTCTGTTCATGGGCATAGTACCAAATTGTTTCTTCATCATGACAAAGCAATAGCTGATCTCCGTCTGCCTCTTTCCAAAACTCTCCAAGAACCAAATATTGCTTCTCTTTTATTTCCATTGAAAACATTTCGTTTAGCACAACTTTTATGCCAGTTGAAAGATCAATGCCGCTTGTGATTAAGAAAAACCTTTGTACTTGTTCAGGAAAGGCAAAACTTAATTTTTCTTCTGCTTTCCGAATTTCCTCTTGTGTAGCACCTTATTTTATAACGTCATTTTCATCAAGAGATTTCACTAAAGCATTTGTAAACTTTGGATAATGCTCAAACAAATTTGGATGCTCTTCTTTAACCTTCTTTTTCTTTTCTTGCTCTCTTTTTTTCTTATCCTTACAATAGATATCCAGCTCCTCTAAATATTTCTCTTGATACAGATTGCTTTTAGAAAAAGGTAGCCCTTTCCTCTCCAGTATGGCTATGGCTCCTTTTTGGCTTGTTAAAATCGGCACCCAGAGGAAATCATGGTCTTTTGGCTTAAGTCTTAAAAATTCTCCCCTATTTAAAACCCTCTCTAATTCATGTTCGTGTTTTAGCCACCAATTTTGATAGCTTTCAGGGGTTTCTCTGCCCTCTACCAAGGAAAGTAGCTTCTCATTTATAGTTTTCTCATTCAAATCATCCATGAAAACCATCCTCCTCAGGTCATCTCTCATTAAAATTAAATTTCGCTGTTTCGAGCTTGTCTTTTGATTTTCACCATTCTCTTTCACGAATTGCTTCTTCAACATCATTAGGAATTTCAAACCACTTTAAAATATGAGTCACATCACCACCGATACACTCACGTGCATTAGAAATTGTCTTTGTTTCAAACGATTTATCAGTCGCTCTATTTCTATGCTTCGTAGCTCTTTACGAAAGTTATCTACTCCCAATTTTTTTATAATATCTAAATATATATTGCTCTCTAAAAATTCTTTTATAGTTTCCATCATCATATCCCCTCACAAATTCAAATTTGTTTCCACCTCACAATAAACTGAAAT
Organism: Granulicatella elegans; assembly: GCF_020735385.1. Taxonomy (NCBI): domain Bacteria; kingdom Bacillati; phylum Bacillota; class Bacilli; order Lactobacillales; family Carnobacteriaceae; genus Granulicatella; species Granulicatella elegans. Next base: position 1,612,003 of record NZ_CP085953.1, read on the forward strand.
TATCACTTGAGTACTTAAGTATATAAAATCCCCATACATTACTACTAAATTCACCAGCAGCAAATTTATGAAGTTCATCGTTAATATACACAACATAAATAGGAAACCTACAACTCTGATGATATAGTGGCTCCGTTACTGATACGTATTCCCCTGTTTCATGCCAGTCATACTCAAAAATATTTGTATCAAACAGAATTACATTCCCTTCTACACCTGCAATTTCAAATTGCCATGTCATTTGTTTGTATCTTTTCAATTTTATTCACTCCTCTTAAAACTGGGAGTTATTTGCGATGAGATTGCATTCTTTCTATATCTTCTGCATATTCTAAAAGCTTAACAATTAGTGGATTATCAAGCTCCCATTGGTCAATTATATATCTTGGATAAGAAAGTACATATGTAGGATTTTTTTCTAACTGCTTAAGTTCAAACAAAATTTGTTTAAGATTATTAATTCTCCATTCATCCAAATCCATCATATTATTTTTTATCTCATTTTGTACAAGTTCCTGTATTTCTTTATTTTTCATTAAGTCCTCTAAATTCAAATTTTTATAACCCAATAGTCTCTTAATCCTCGTATCTAAATTTATAATATCCCATTTGGTATATTTAATTCTTCATAACACCTAATCAATTTATCAAACCATTCATCCCTATAATTTAAAATAATACTATCGAAAATTAAACCGAAATCATCAGAAACATAAGCTGCTAAATCATCTGAATTTGAGTTCTCATACACTATTAAATAAGCCAATTCTCTGATGTGCGTATTGTCAGTTATTTTCACACTATTTTTTAATTCTTTAATTTCATCAAATACTCTTATCCATTCGCTATCAAAGGTTTTGTTATCTCTTCCGGTCAAGACCTCATCAAGATTAAGATTTTCATAATTTATTTTTCTTAAATTATTTATCAACTGTTCCATTTTAATACCTCTACTCAAATTCAAATTTATTCAAATGTTGTAAATACGCATTTTTATTAAATTTAATATTGTTATTTTATAAATCCAATGCAGCTTCATCTAAAAGAAAGTCCTCTACACCAATATATAAAATACCATCATCATCATATCTTGGCACAATATTATTTCTAACTATAACAACCTTCTTAAAGGAATCTCTGGTTCTCCTCAAAGATTCTGTTTCTTGTATTCGCTTTTCTTCTGTATCAACATTAAGTGCCGATTGAATATAATATCTGTTACTTCCCCTATTTATAACAAAGTCGACTTCTAAGTTCTTTTTGACAGTTTTTTTACTCTTATCTTTATAGTTGTATTCCACAACACCAACATCTACATTTAATCCCCTCATTCGAAGTTCATTATATATTACATTCTCCATGATATGTGATTGCTCATTCTGCCTGAAATTCAACCTTGCATTTCTAAGTCCAATATCTGAAAAATAGTATTTGTACGGAGATGATATATATTTTCTCCCTTTCACATCATATCTTCTGGCTTTCTCAATTAAAAAAGCATCTATAAAATAATTTAGGTAAGTGCTTACTGTAAACTGAGATATCTTTATATTTTTTTCTGACATAAAAGTATTAGCTAATTTTGTTGGATTAGACAAAGAGCCAATAGATGAAGATATAATATCTAGCAAATCATCCAATATAGATGTGTCTTTTAAGATTTTATTACGCTCTATTACATCTTTAATATAGGTACTTGTAAAAATATTCTTCAAATACTCACTCTTTTTTTCATGATTACTAAACTGTACAGACATTGGCATTCCGCCATATAGACAATACTCGTCAAAAGCCTTTCTTTTATCCCCTTCATAACATGAATAAAACTCTGCAAATGAAAATGGGTATACCCTTATTTCATCACCACGATCTCGAAAATGCGTCAATACATCTGATGAAAGCATTTTGGAATTACTCCCTGTAATATACACATCAACATTTGGTATTTTCATTAATCCTAGTACCAAATCGACAAATGTAATTTTTGAACAACTTCCTTCCAAATATGGATTGGGAATTTCTTCTACAAACTGAATCTCATCTATAAAAATATAGTGCTTAATTCCATTATCTTCAATTTTACCTCTTAAAAAGTTATCCAGCTCAATTGGATTCCTATACTTAATATTCTGTAGACTGTCAAGTGCAATCATTATCATTTGATTTTCACTTACTCCACAAGAAAGTAGGTGCTTTTTATATAATTCAAATAAAAGATATGATTTCCCACATCTTCTAATGCCTGTAATAATCTTTACTCTTCCGTTATCTTTTTTATCTATAAGTTGGTTTAAGTATCTTGGTCTTTGCACTTCCATCTATACACCTCATTTAAAACTATGTTGTAAATACGCATTTTCATTAAATCTATTTATAATATTATAGCATCCTTCAGCGAAGATTCCAATGCATACTTTTAAAATAAATGCGTATTTACAACTTTTATTAAATCAGAGTTAGAATCTATCAAACTCCTCTTGTCCTGCCACCTGCTTATACACTTCACGCTATCATTGGCTTTTTCTGTCCAAATATCAATCAAAAAAGCCCAAGCTAGTTAAAGCTCAGGCCATTCTTACATTCTCTCAATTTTTATTTCTATTCCAGACTTGAAGGTAATTTCAAATTTATCATCAAATATTTTTATCTGTTTGATGTATTTCCTCACAAGTTCTTCATCATATTCTGTTATCTCTCTGCTCTGACTTTTGAGAAATTCTTCCATATCCTTGATGCGTCTTTTGGTATCTTCATCTAGTGCCTTTTTTACTAGCATTTTGTGTTTCTTGCCTTTTAGCGTCTCAACTTCATTAGCGATATCCGTATAATCTTTCTTCGTTCTTACCTGTTCAAGCAATTACCCCATCAATGATTTCGATTTCTTTTGTGTTATTACCTGCAATCACTTCTTCAATGTTTTTCATGAGTTTGACATAAGTTTCTTCAGAGGTTTTAAGTGTCATGTTCATCGCTTTAACGACAACTTCTTGCAATTCTTCTTCCTTTATAGTTGAAGCGTTGCAGGCTTTTGGCCCATGTTCAACTCTGGTGCAACATCTCCAAACTACCGAGCGTTCACCTCGATTGCTCCAGACAATACGCCTGTAAATATCACCACACTTTGAACACACACAAAGGCTGGATAGGGCATACTTGCTTGAATAAACTCGCTTTTTTCTTTTCCCTTCACCACTAAACATATTGGCACGTCTTAACATTTCTTCTTGCACTTGTATAAAAATATCTTTAGATATTATCGCCTCATGGATGTCTTTGACATCTTCCATCGTGTTGATGTTTTCCTTTTCAAATATGATAGATATATTCTTTTCTCTTAGCTGTCTTATATACTTTAGGCAGTCGATGGTATTTCTTGCAAATCGGCTGATAGATTTTGTAATGACCATATCTAGCACATATAATAAATGACTCGTACATCTCCTATTTGGGTTGTTCGACAAATCTTGTCGGTGATTTCTCACCAACAGGATTTGTCGAACAACCATAATAATATAAGGGATGACGTCTGTCATCCCTTAATTTTTACCCCTAAAATTATTGATTTTTTCAGTTGCCCCCTAAAGTACTCCTAAAAAGTTCTCGGGGAAACCCAAAAACTTATTGGATACCCTGCTTTTGCATAAGAGCGGTTATTTTTGTTTTTGAATATATGGTTTGCTTTTGTTTAATAGATCTTATTTTTCTTTTCTATAGACTCTATTTATAACTAGTACACCGCATGCTACGAATGCAAGTCCAAAAGCATAGTGCATATTCATTCCATTATCACCAGTGTCTGGTAATCTGTTATTTTTTGAGTTCAAACTTGAAGTTCCACGAGACTGTGTTCCATTTTTATCCTTTGATTCTGGTTCACTAGGGTTGACATCAGGTGTACCCGGTTTTTTATTATTTGATCCCGGTTCACTAGGGTTGACATCAGGAGTGCCTGGTTTTTTATTCTCTTCCCAAACAGCTATGAAAGTATGATCTTCAAGTGCCGTATAGTTATCTCCTGGCTGATACTCTGAACCCTTCCAATACTTGAATTTGAATCCATCCTTTACAGGAGCTTCCATAATCATAATTGTAGTTCCCTTTTTGACTTCTATTGTCTTATTTGCACTGTCATTATTCCAGTTACCACCATTAGGATTATATATGATTTTAATCATAATATCTTTCCAGATGGCTTTTACTTCTGTATCTTTTTCTATAGTGATTTCTGTTCCTGGTGCTACTTCTTTACCATCTACTTCCCATGTTTTGAATTCTTGGTTTTCTGATGGTGCTCCGAAAGCATTTTCTGGTAATTTGTATTTTTCACCTTTTTTAACGGCTGCAGAATCCATTGAACCTGTTCCAGTATTTCCGTTAAATGTTACTTTGTATTTAATGTCTTTGTGTTCAATGTCTTTCCAGGTAGCTTTTACTTCTGTATCTTTTTCTATAGTGATTTCTGTTCCTGGTGCTACTTCTTTACCATCTACTTCCCATGTTTTGAATTCTTGGTTTTCTGATGGTGCTCCGAAAGCATTTTCTGGTAATTTGTATTTTTCACCTTTTTTAACGGTTGCAGAATCCATTGAACCTGTTCCAGTATTTCCGTTAAATGTTACTTTGTACTTAATGTCTTTGTGTTCAATGTCTTTCCAGATGGCTTTTACTTCTGTATCTTTTTCTATAGTGATTTCTGTTCCTGGTGCTACTTCTTTACCATCTACTTCCCATGTTTTGAATTCTTGGTTTTCTGATGGTGCTCCGAAAGCATTTTCTGGTAATTTGTATTTTTCACCTTTTTTAACGGTTGCAGAATCCATTGAACCTGTTCCAGTATTTCCGTTGAATGTTACTTTGTATTTAATGTCTTTGTGTTCAATGTCTTTCCAGATGGCTTTTACTGTTGTATCACCAGTAATTTTTATTTTTTCTCCTGGTTGTTTTAGATTTGTAGAGTCATCTCCAATTTGCCAACCAGAAAATTCTTTGTTAGCTGGTGGGGTAAATGTGTTAGATGCTGGTAATTCATACTCTGTATTTGCTTTTTGAGTTACTTTGTCTTTCGTTCCACCACCAGTATTTGCATCAAAAGTTATATCATATGTCTTTGTTGCTGTTGCTGTAAAAACATTATTGCCAGCAGTTGCCACGAAGTTATTTGTGTTCCATGTTGGATCAGTATATCCATCTTGCGCTGATAATGTTATAGAATCAACAACAGATGCATTAACAACAGGAAGTTTATAATCTTTTAAATTAGTATTTGGTTTAACTTTATATTTTTGATAACTTACAGGATTATCTTTATTTCCTTCAATTGCTCCAGATCCAGTATTATCAACTTTTGTTCCTTCACCTAATTTAAATTCAACCACTCAAGCATCATCAGGAGTGTTTTCTCTTTTTTCTGATGTTACAAGATCGCTGACGTATAGTGTTTGTTCAACCTCTAAGGAAGAACCGTCATCAAATGTTACTTTAATCTTACCTTTGTAGTCTCCTTGTATATCTGTATTTCTTCCTGGAGTTGCCTCATCAATAAATTTTGTTCCTGCTTCATCTAAGAACTCTTTTATTTTTGCTTTGTTATCATCTGATGCATCGTCTTTAGCTTTTACACCGTCTTTCCAGTCAACTTTATCTCCAACCCATTTTTTTATATCTACCGGGTCGAGACCGCCTAGTTTTTTAACTTTTTCAGCTTTTGTTTCTTCTTTTGTTTCTTCTACAGTTAAAGTTCCAAAATCTGATGTAAGTGGTGTTTTATCGTCATCCGCTACTCCACCCTTATCTGTTACTTTAGCTTTTACATCTGTTTTGCCTTTTACCTTGTCTTTAGAAAGAGTTATAACGCCATTTACTACTGTTCCTTCGCCAGCAATAGACCAAGTTCCATCATCAGCTTTTGTAGCTTTAGTTGTTTGAACTTTACCGTCTTTATCTGTATAAGAAACAGTAATAATATTCGCATCTGTATCTTTTTCATTTGGAGTGATTATGATGTTTTTCTTATCATCACTTAATGCAACTGTTGGTGCTTCTGGTTTGATATTTTTTAGAAGGTCTTTGGCCGGAATTGTTATTTTTGGATTAGCTCCTTCTTTTACCTTTAATGAACCATCTGCGTTTTTTCCCGGAACATAATGCCCATTGTCCCAAGTACCTGCTACATCATTACCACTAAATATTTTGGCATTGCCACTGTCATCAAATTGTATAACTGCCGGTACTTCATTCCAATCTCCGGTTCCGTTTGGTAATTTAGATGTGCCATCTGGTGCTTTATATGCTTCTTTAATAGCATTAATTATAGTTGTTTTATCCTCTGCTGTTAATTTTCTAGGGTCTTTAACTTCTGTCTTTTCAGGTATTACTGGTTTTACAGTAGTTGTAGAACAAGATACAAATTTATGGGGTTCTTTTACTGTAACACCAACTATTTGGTCGAGAGTTAAACTTTCCTTATTTTGTTCTTGTAAAGTATAGGAAAAAGTTCCATCATTTTCTAAAGTTACTCCTACCGGATTAGATGAGTCTTTGTCAATTCTACATCCTTTGTCAGTACAAAAGTCTCCTGATTTCTCCTTTTTAACATTAATGATTAATTGTACTTTTATGCCGTCAAAAGGTCCTTCACCCTCTAGTTTTCCCTTAATTACATTGTCTACAATTGTAATTTCATTAAGATTAGCTCCTCTTGAATTTTCTGTAACTGTTTTTATTTGTAAATTTTTAGCTTCAACTATCCCTGATGTCGAACCATCAGTATAAGTTACTTCATAATAAGCATGGTTAGTACCATCAATAGTAAACTTAACTGATTTCATATCACCAGCTACTGCAGTATTTGCATCTTTCAACATTTTAACAGCTTCTGCTTGTTCGTCTTCATTAACTATGTTAGAACTTGTTTGTTCTATCCAAATTTCGCCTTCCGGCATTTTAAGAGTAACTGTAGATGCCTTAGATGGTTGAGCAATCGCAGTTACCTCTGGTGATTTATTTTCACCTATTTGTTGGTAAACAGTAACAGTATCGCCTTTTTCAACTTTAACTTCTCCAGGTAATTTTACTGACCATGTTGTTCCACTTGTAGGTGTAACAGAAAGAGTAGCTTTTACAGTACCATCTTCACCCTTTAATGTTACATGGACTGTTGCTATTACAGTCTTTTTATTAACTTTATCTCTATATTTAGCTAGATTGCCTCCTGAAATAGTTGTGGCATCGTATAATACAGGGTTAACGGTCGGCTCCTTAACCTTGATCTGCGTATCCATTTTTGTTGTAACAGAATTAGGCTGGAAGCCATTTGCATTTGCGAAAGGTGCCAGTGATGACAACATAATCATAAATGAAAGTAGCCCAACTGAAATTTTCTTGGAGATATTAACATTCTCCCTGAATAAATTCATAAATTTTGATTTTAAATTCATTTTTTCCATCCCCTCATATTTTTTTATATTAACAGCGCTTTAAAAATTTTCTGTTTTATCTTATAACTATGAATAGTATACCACAGTTTCAAGCATTCGTTAATCTTTTTTGATATTAAAATACCCCCGAGTTGTAAAATAAATGGAAAGACATTTAAAAAAGAATCAGATGTCAGATTATGAAATTTATACAAAACTAGGGATTTCTAAGGCAACTTTTTATCGTGAAGTAAAACGTGGTGAAGTGGAACAATTAGCTAGTGATTTAGTAGCTTATACGATCTATTCTTCTCAAAAAGCACAAAAAGAATATGAATTTAACGCTACTGCAAAAGGTTCCCAATTAAAAATAGGATTCTCACTTTCTTTATATGCCAGATCAACAATCGCTCCGGCAATTCTATCTGCCACCTTATCCAGATGGCTCGGATTTACTTTTTCAATCATTTTTTCTTTCTCTCCTTAGTAACTGTTCCATAGAATCATCACTTTCCTCTTCAAAAAACTCTGTACAATTTTGTTTGACAATATCATATATTTCATACCAAATTAGATTCGCTGTCTTTTGAAACTGAGATGACATCTGTATAAATGGTGAACTAACTACACCTCCTGTTGTAGGATGCTAACCAATCATACCGTATTTACTAATGGCATCTTCACACTGTATATATCTGGCAAAATCCTGTGAATATGCTTCTATCAGTCTTTTGTTTACCAGCTTTTCACCTTTTCTTTCTTTTAACCACAAGCATATCTCTTTATATATTTCATCCGCACCCAGCGGAATTCCATTTTTTTGTTTTTTCTGATAAGTACTCACTTGGCTTTGGCATATCATATGCTTCAAGGTTGACTTTGTCCGGTAGGTCTACCGCTTCCAACTCTATATATTCCAGTTCCTAAACTATTTACTCCAACAACTAAAAAAGGAATTAAGCAACCTGACGCTGCTTAATTCCTTCACTAAATTTGTTTCATCAACCCTATTTGACAAAGAGCCGTAATTCTTTATATAGATTTGGAGGTGAATTTTTCACCCACCTCCAGCACTATCATTTTGGTTACAGTTCCATTGTCAATTGGTTTTGTACCTACTATTCTTCGGATTCTGACTCAAATTTTTACTTAAATATTTCAAAGTAATTTATACTTGTTCATCTTCCTTTTTTCCTTTTTTGAAACCAATAAGGGCTAGTAAGCTTCCTGCCATACCCATAATTCCTGCAAACATGCTTAGATTATTAGTAGCGCCTGTCTTTGGTAAGTTCTTAGATGGTTTGTCTTGTTTGTCATCTGTTGGTTTAACTGGTTTCTTACCGTTTTCGTCAACTGATGTTTTTCCATCTTCTGGTTTTTTGTCAGAACCGTTGTCGTCTTGACCCTTCTTGTGACCTTCAACTTCAACTACAACTTCGACTTTTCCACCTGGTAGGTCTGGATTTTCTACTGTTACTGTAATTGGTCCATCTACGTTCTTACCTGGTGTTACTACGATATTACCATTTCCGTCGATTTCTACTGGTACATCTTTACCATCTTCGTCTTTGGCTGATACTTTTGTATCTTTATCAGGGTTTATAACTTTAACGCCAGTGTCTTGTTTGTCATCTGTTGGTTTAACTGGTTTCTTACCTGTTTCGTCAACTGATGTTTTCTTGTCTTCTGGTGTTGTGTCAGAACCGTTGTCGTCTTTGCCTTTCTTGTGACCTTCTACTGGTACTTCAAATGTTTTGTCTTTATCAAAGTCACCGTCTTTTACTGTTACTGTGATTGGTCCATCTACATTTGTGCCTGGAGTTACTTTGATCTTTCCATCTGCACCAATTTCTACTGGAACTTTGTTTCCATCTTCATCAACTGCTTCTACAGTTGTTGGTGTTTTGTCATCTTTGTTGGTTACAGTTAGACCTGTGTCTTGTTTTGTTCCATCTGGTTTTACTGTTGTTGGTGTGCCTGTTACGTCTGTTTTTGCACCTGTGCCTGGTTTACCATCGTTGTTGTCGTCAACACCTTTTGTATGACCTTCTACTGGTACTTCAAATGTTTTGTCTTTATCAAAGTCACCGTCTTTTACTGTTACTGTGATTGGTCCATCTACATTTGTGCCTGGAGTTACTTTGATCTTTCCATCTGCACCAATTTCTACTGGAACTTTGTTTCCATCTTCATCAACTGCTTCTACAGTTGTTGGTGTTTTGTCATCTTTGTTGGTTACAGTTAGACCTGTGTCTTGTTTTGTTCCATCTGGTTTTACTGTTGTTGGTGTGCCTGTTACGTCTGTTTTTGCACCTGTGCCTGGTTTGCCATCGTTGTTGTCGTCAACACCTTTTGTATGACCTTCTACTGGTACTTCAAATGTTTTGTCTTTATCAAAGTCACCGTCTTTTACTGTTACTGTGATTGGTCCATCTACATTTGTGCCTGGAGTTACTTTGATCTTTCCATCTGCACCAATTTCTACTGGAACTTTGTTTCCATCTTCATCAACTGCTTCTACAGTTGTTGGTGTTTTGTCATCTTTGTTGGTTACAGTTAGACCTGTGTCTTGTTTTGTTCCATCTGGTTTTACTGTTGTTGGTGTGCCTGTTACGTCTGTTTTTGCACCTGTGCCTGGTTTACCATCGTTGTTGTCGTCAACACCTTTTGTATGACCTTCTACTGGTACTTCAAATGTTTTGTCTTTATCAAAGTCACCGTCTTTTACTGTTACTGTGATTGGTCCATCTACATTTGTGCCTGGAGTTACTTTGATCTTTCCATCTGCACCAATTTCTACTGGAACTTTGTTTCCATCTTCATCAACTGCTTCTACAGTTGTTGGTGTTTTGTCATCTTTGTTGGTTACAGTTAGACCTGTGTCTTGTTTTGTTCCATCTGGTTTTACTGTTGTTGGTGTGCCTGTTACGTCTGTTTTTGCACCTGTGCCTGGTTTACCATCGTTATTGTCGTCAACACCTTTTGTATGACCTTCTACTGGTACTTCAAATGTTTTGTCTTTATCAAAGTCACCGTCTTTTACTGTTACTGTGATTGGTCCATCTACATTTGTGCCTGGAGTTACTTTGATCTTTCCATCTGCACCAATTTCTACTGGAACTTTATTTCCATCTTCATCAACTGCTTCTACAGTTGTTGGTGTTTTGTCATCTTTGTTGGTTACAGTTAGACCTGTGTCTTGTTTTGTTCCATCTGGTTTTACTGTTGTTGGTGTGCCTGTTACGTCTGTTTTGTCAGTTGCACTTACAGTTTTGCTAGCTTCGTCTGATGGTTGTTTTCCATCTTCTTGTTGGATAGCTTTTATTGTGTCGCCTTCACCAATTCTAACATTATCTGGTACTGCTACTTCCCATGTCCCGTCGTCATTTATTGTTGCTTCGCCTATGATATCTTCGCCATTTGTTACAAATAATGTTGCGCCTTTGACGCCACCCGTACCTGTAATCTTTGTAGCACCAGCTTTTGTATCATCAATTACTGGAGTAGCACTCTTTTCTTTTGGAGCAACTTTTATTGGAGCATTTACTTCATCTGTTGTTCCATCTGAGTATTTTACTACTACTGGAATATTTACAGTTTTTCCAGCATCTCCGTCAACTGGTGTATATGTTACACTTCCATCAGTATTCACTTTTGCACCTTGAGGAGCGCCTTGTCCTAATTCGTATGTTACGTTCTCTGGTGTTGCAGCTTGTCCATCTTTGTCTGTAAATGTTGGAGCAGCTACTGTTGCTGGTGTGCCTACTTTACCTTCTACTTCTGTATATTTTGGTTGTACTTTATCAGCTATTTTTTCTGCAACTTTTATTGGAGCATTTACTTCATCTGTTGTTCCATCTGAGTATTTTACTACTACTGGAATATTTACAGTTTTTCCAGCATCTCCGTCAACTGGTGTGTATGTTACACTTCCATCAGTATTCACTTTTGCACCTTGAGGAGCGCCTTTTCCTAATTCGTATGTTACGTTCTCTGGTGTTGCAGCTTGTCCATCTTTGTCTGTAAATGTTGGAGCAGCTACTGTTGCTGGTGTGCCTACTTTACCTTCTACTTCTGTATATTTTGGTTGTACTTTGTCAGCTATTTTTTCTGCAACTTTTATTGGAGCATTTACTTCATCTGTTGTTCCATCTGAGTATTTTACTACTACTGGAATATTTATTGTTTTTCCAGCATCTCCGTCAACTGGTGTGTATGTTACACTTCCATCAGTATTCACTTTTGCACCTTGAGGAGCGCCTTTTCCTAATTCGTATGTTACGTTCTCTGGTGTTGCAGCTTGTCCATCTTTGTCTGTAAATGTTGGAGCAGCTACTGTTGCTGGTGTGCCTACTTTACCTTCTACTTCTGTATATTTTGGTTGTACTTTGTCAGCTATTTTTTCTGCAACTTTTATTGGAGCATTTACTTCATCTGTTGTTCCATCTGAGTATTTTACTACTACTGGAATATTTATTGTTTTGCCTTCTTCACCAGCTTTTGGTGTGTAAGTTACACTACCGTCCGCATTTACTACTGCGCCTGTTGGAGCATCTTTACCCAAAGCAAATGTCATGCCTGTTGGTTGTGGATTTGCTTTCGGTTTTGGATCTGTTGTACTCTTTTGGTCTAGGAATGTTGGAGCAGCTACTGTTGCTGGTGTGCCTACTTTACCTTCTACTTCTGTGTATTTTGGTTCGTACTTAGTCGCTTCACTATCTTTAATGGATAGAGGAACCTTGTCTACATGGCCTTTTTTCAATAAGAATTTATTACCATCAGGTCTTAATTGATAAATGTCATATGTTACTTCCACATTGGGATTTTCTTGAGTTGCATCAACGTTTGATTTTGGTGTACCGGAAATCTTATCATCTGTAATTGTTAGACCTGCAATTTCTTTACCATTTATAAATTTAGCCTTTACATTTTCAAAGACATAACCGTCAATAGGAGTTGGTGCAATTGTTGCGTCATAGGCAATATCAACTGAACCATCCTTTAGTGGTGAGTCTGTGATTATATATTCGTCTTTCTTGTTTATGGTGATAGGTCCTGCTTCGTCTTTTTGGGAAGCTGTTACAGTTACGTCAAACTTTCCAGCTTTAGTTGGAGTTCCTGATACCTTACCTGTTGATGAGTCAATAGTAAGTCCTTCGGGAAGACCTTTCGCTTTATAAGTTGCATCTTTAATTGCTTTGTTTTTAAATTCAACTTTTTCATAAAGAGAACCGATTTTGTCATTAACTTTAACTGTAAATGAATCTTGAGCTAGCAATTCTGCATTATTACCTAAGCTATCTACCCTATATAGCTTAGCTGTATAATTAGTTGTCTTTGTTACTTTGCTTGTGTCAAATTCTGCTGATTCTAGCGATCCTGTGCTTGATGGTTTTTGAGCTGATGATTCATGAACTTGATTTCCCTCTTCGTCATACCAAACTATTCTAAATTTCTCACTTGATTCTCCATGGTATGGTAGGCCTTCTGTTGATGTTTTAGCAACATCTCCTGGTAGGGCTTTGTTGGCACCTGAGTCATAATTTGTTATATTAAATTTAATTTCTCCTGGAGCAACCGCAAAGTCTGCACGTAAAATTTGTGGTACAGCATTAGTTACACCAACTCCAAATCCAGTTCCAGACCAACTACCATTGATACCAAATACATTACTCATTTGTGTATATTGATTATTATTATATGGTGTCATAACACGGAGATGGTCAGCATTTTCTACAGATACAAATAACCAGTCATAGTTTACGTGTTTTACTTTGTTTGTTGGGGTTCCTGCATAATTAAAGCTTCCATTGTTTGCCTTATCTGCAACTTTACCAAGTCTGTCAATTTGTTCTTTAGTCCACCTATTCCAAACTTGTCCACTATAAGGCTGGCCTGCCTTATAAGTATAATTTTTTAATCCAGCATCTCTATTCTTTAAATCTCCCCAAGTTCCCTTAAATTGGATAATATATTTTCCATCAGCATTTGTTTTTGCAGATACTGTTTCAGCTATCCACTTGTCTGGATCTTTTTTAACTTGTTCTTTTATCCAATCTTGTAATTTCTTTTCTTGCTCAGCTGTCCAGCCAGCTCCACGAATATCTGAAGGTTTCGCAACGCCCATCATAACAGCAGTAGATTCGCTATAAATTTCTTTTAGCGCATCATCTGATAGATATGAAGCTTTTATGGTTATATCTTTAGCTGGAGTACCCGTATCAGCTACTGTATTCCATTGGATTCCACCAACTCCTGATTTGTAATCCCAACCAACAGTACCTGTAAGATATCCACCATCATGTTGTTTTTCTGTTGGTGTAGCTTTTTTATGCATTTGTTCAAGTGGTTTTTGCATTAATAATATTTTCCAATTACCATGAATATTTCTTGCAGTGTTTGATCCTGCACCACCTTGTGTTATTGGTAAATCTTGATTAGGGAATATTACAGATTCACCTGTTATATATTGAAGTTGGTAGCCTTCTGGAATAGTTGACTCATCAATCCAGAATCTATATCTTTCACGACCAGCAGATACTGTTGGATCTGCATCAAATTTAATTAAGCTTCCATCTTCGGCAACATATGGTTTTATTCCCATGTGTATTTGACCATCTGCTCCTGATGTAGCTGTATAAACTGGTGATGAATATCGTTTATTTCCCCATGTTTCAAACCATTGGAAATAAGCCTTAACACCTGCAATTGGCTTAAATTGATGATCACTTGCCTTAGATAGGTCTGCATCAATATTTAGTCCATTAACCACGCCAACATAGGCATGCACAGCATTGTTTGCATCTTTCCCTACAGTTGTATCTTCAGGCTCAGATGCATCTCTAACTCTAGTGTTTTCATTTTCAGATGCATTGACAGGTTGAATCTTATCTATCTCTGCGATTCTTTCTTCTATGAATTTTGGTATGTCAAAATCCTTGTTCTTCGCTAATTCAGCCTTGATTTCATTGACAATAACTTGTATTTGTTCTGAATCAAATCCAGCATCTTCAAGTTGTTTTTTTGTTCATCTGTTAATTTGAACTCAGTGGCTTTTTCATTTGTTTCAGATGCAGCTTCAGTAGTTGTTGTTGATTTTGGTTGAACTGCTGATTCTTTTGCAACAGAGGAAGATTTTGCTAGGTCAGTAGCTTTTGTTTCTGTTGGTTTAACAACTTCCTTGTTAGGTTGTTCTACTTCTTCACCAGCGTTGGCTTTAGTTGATTCAACATTCGCTTCTACAGCTTGTGGTGCATCCACATTTTCAGCAAATGTTACATTAGGTGCCATGAACATCATGTAACCTAATAGACAAGAAACCATTCCTACTGTTAATTTCCTTAGACCATATTTTGGTCTTTCGTTAGAGCTTTTTGCTCTTTTTTCAGTAATGATTTTTTTAAATAAATTTTTGTTATTCATTACTACTTCTCCTTTTCTTAAAAATAAATTCTACGCCGTTAATTTTGATCAATAAATAAAGGAATAATTAAAATGCCTTTAATTTTTAATTACTGATTAATACAATTCATAAATTCACACACATTAACATAAGTGTTATTTTAATTTTAACTATAATTTAGCGGTGTGCAAGATATGATTTTTCACAATATTAAAGCATAGATAATATATATAATTCTATCACATCGAATGAATAATGCAAGTAATTTAGAATCAGAATCATTTACGCTATCTAAGAAACACAAACATTTGTGACACGAACCAGTGTCAATACAACTTGTGGGACAATTGGCTTAGCCACAAAATCCTTGTTTTACGGGATTTCATGGTGTCGATTTTTATTTTAGCACTACTTCTAAAGTATTGATTTCATTGGCTTTATTTAACTACGAAAATAATTCCATATATATTACCATATTTTCTTGTTTTTTTCAATCAGCTCCAAAATTACTGAAATCTACGAAGAATGATTAATTATTTTAGACTGTTTTGAAGATATTTTTTTGTGAAAAATCCATTGAAAGTGTGCTTTTACGCACACTCTCAATAAATATTGTAAAATTCTTTCTACAGAAACAGCTTCCCATGAACTCATCTTTTAACTCTTATTCTAAAAAATCCTCATCTGCACATTTCTCGATGCCATCATTTTTATTTACAAACTTTAATAGCTTTTGAGCTTCACTTAGATGTGTTAAATCGCCACTTACTAATGGCAGAAAGACTTGGTTTTTCTTTTTCAAGTTCTTCTAATGATATTAGCATTCCTATAAACTCTTCAAAATTATTTGCAAGTACTTGAATTTCAAAATCATATTCTTGAAAACATTGGGTTCTCCATCTTTTCCACATTCACGATAATCTAAATAGATGATATCATGTCCACCAGATTCTGTATCTGCAATAATACTTCCTATATCTCGTGGATATTCCCATTCATTAAACCAAAATTCATTTTCAAATTTTCCAAATATTAGCCCCCTAAGTCCGCTAAATACCTTAATGATTGAGAGTCATCCCATAATCACCCGTTCATTACCTTCAGCTCCTTAACCATATCAATTTTTGAAAGCTTTATATGCTGGCTAAGCTGGATAGTGATAAATATTATGATGCTGTATAGGATGGACTTTAAGTACATCATTAGCGGTATATCAGCAATTATATAGGCATCAAGTTTTGTCATTGATACATAGATAAGGTACTTCATAAGCATGTCCAAGACAGGGATCATAATAAATTGTAAGGCAATAAGTAGAATGAAAATACTGCTTACATAGGTTCTTATGATCTCCCCGTCACTAAAGCCAAAAACCTTTAGGTAGCTTATATTTATCCTAGACCTGTCAAAAATAGTGTTCATAACTATAAAGCATATTATTAAGTAGAAACCTATCCCCACATAGAAAAGCATATCAAATACAGCCCCGAAGCCGTCCAGAAAATGCTCGGTTGTCTTTGACATCTCCTGTCCATTGATTTCTGTAATGAGCTTATCTTTTGAAATACTTAACTGATTGTCTGATAAGTAGCTGTTAAAATAACCTTCTTCCTTATCCAGCACCTTATTTAAATGTTCTTTAGGTATAAAAAGCTGGAAAAAGTTATTTTCCTTATCGATATCCTTTATCCTTAGGCTGATTGTCCGGGCCTTATAGGGTTCCTTTATCCTTATTTCATCACCAACATTGATTGAAAACCTTTTAACGAAGCCTTGGCTGGCCACAATTTCATTATCCTTTAGGCTATCATAGTCCCTTATATTAAATTTCGATTCCCTCTCAAGTCCGAAGACCTTGACTTTCTTATCCTCATGGTCAATAAGCTGACCCTCTATAATGTGGGCCATTTCAGCCTTTACCCCCTCCTGCGGCATCTTTACCAGGTAGGTGTAATTGTATTTCATAGAATCGCTCATCTTTTTTGCATAATCATGTATGATTGGCTTTATTGAAAGACCGAATATTAGGAGGATATTGGCCAATAAGATACCGAAGATAAGGGCAAATATATTTAATTTATTATCCAGGACCATCCTTATTTTAAGTCTACTTATAAAGCTAATGCCTTGAAGTTTCAACTTGCTCTTTCTCTTTTCCTCTACCAACTTCCCTCTTAAAAAGTCCAGAGGACTAAAACGCAGGGACATTGAAATAACGAAAAAGTTAACAAGAAGGTATATTAAAAGGGGTATCATAGTTGTAAGTAGGAAAGACCTAAAGCTAATTTTTGCTTCAAAATTAGGGAGGTCAAAGCTATTATAGTAGAGGGCCACATACTTCCTAAAGGCATATATGTAAGCTACTATATTCCCAAGAATTCCGGCAAGTAGGGTTAGGAAGATGGGCATCTTCATATAATTAACCAGAAGCTCATTTTTCTTGTAGCCAGAGGCTAGGAGGGTCCCTATGACAGGGGCTTCACTTTCAATTAGGCTCTTTACCTGAACTGCACTTATAAAGGCTAATGCTATAAAGAGGATGCACATGAAGGTGGTCATGGTCGGTACATCACCCTCCATATCATCCATTAAATAGCTTATGCAATGGTTGTTGGCCCTTATTACCCCATCTATTACCATATTTTCATTATTAATGACCTTTGCTATTTCTCTAAGTTGGTCTAAAGCCTCTTCTTCCCCCAACTTGCTGTCATTATGGTAACTATAGTTATATTTAACTGGTAATTCATCAAAACTTTCGAACCCCTCCCTTGTAAGTAAACAGATCCCGAAATAGCCAGTATCCATAACAAGGTCATCCCTGTTGCGAAGGAGGCTTGAATAATCTGGCAGGGAGACCAGGCCGACTATCTTAAAAGTCCTGTCCTGAACCTTAATTTGATCATTTATTTTAAGCTTGTTAGCCCGGGCATAGTTTCCTGAAATAGCCAGCTCATCCCTACTTAAAGCCAGCCTGCCCTCAAGGATCTGTGGAAGGTTGATTTCCTCCCTATTTTCAAAGGCCCTAATCTTCTTCCCCTGGCCCTGGTCCCCTTCAATATAGAAGTTTTTGTAGACCTTTATATTTTTCTCTTCCAATTTTTTTATTAATTTGTCAGTCAGGGGATTAATTGTAGTGAATTGTCCATCTTCTACCTTACCCTCTTGAAGCTGCTTGTAATAGAGAGACTTGACAGAGTCCTGAGAGGTGAAAAAGGCGGATGAAAATACTATAACAAATAACATGGCTAGGAAGATCGCTATTATCCTTACAGGCCTGTCATATATCTGCCTAAAAACTCTTTTATTTATGGGGTTTTTCATTACCAGTTTACCTCCCTTGCTGTGATCTTATCCTTGTTTTCTTCGTAGCTTTTGATCTTACCGTCATGGAGGGATAGGACAAAGTCGCACATCCTTGCTATTTGATTATTGTGAGTGGCGATGATGACTGTAGTCCCATAGGTGCTATTAAGTTTTTCAATTAATTTTAAAACATCTTTGGCACTTTCATAGTCAAGGGCTCCAGTGGGCTCATCGCAGATTAAAAGCTTTGGTCTCTTTACTATAGCCCTGCCTATGGATGTCCTCTGGGCCTGGCCGCCTGAAATCTCATTTGGGTACTTGTAAACCTGATCCCTTAAACCCAAATCATCAATTAGTGTTTCAATATCTAGTGGATCCTTAGATAGGTACTTACCCACCTCAATATTTTCCTTAACATTTAAATTACTAACCAGGTTGTAAAATTGAAAGACAAAACCCAAGTAGTTTCGGCGGTATAGTTCAAGATCCTTCTTATTCATTGACCCCAGGTCATTGCCAAAGACATCCACCTTGCCCTCATCAATAGACTCGATCCCACCAAGAATATTCAAAAGAGTTGACTTGCCCGACCCTGAAGGTCCTAGGACACATATAATTTTATGATCCTCCAAGTCCAGATTAATCCCCTTTAGGACTTCAATCCTCTCTTTTTTGAAACTATAATATTTATGTAAATTTTCTATCTTAATCATTTTATTCCTCCATTTCTAATTAAATAAGGGTCTACTTACAGGGCAGCTATTTTGATGGTCAGACCTCTAATCTCAGACTGGAAGCTTCGTTAGCCACTCCTAATCAATTTCATATTATTACTCATATATATAGATGTCAAAGAATAATGATTGTCTAGGGGTTAAATTCACCTGTTCATAATAAGGATAGTATGGCCAAGGACACTATTAAACAATAAGGCATTGATTTTCTTATAAAAAATTTTTTTAAAATTGCTATTTTCCAATAGATAGCTTTCCATTTCTTCAGACTCGTCTGCTTCATGTAGCTCTTTCATTAGATTGATTTTCTCATCTTCTGTTAGTAAATTAAATTCTTTAATCGTTATTCCTTTGTTCATAAGTGAAAATCCTCTCTTACACATAACATTCTATTTTTCATTTCTTTTTACATATGTTATCTCTATATCATAGCCCAAAGCTTCCAGCATAGAAACGAAGGTCTTGTTCATTACAGAATCCGATTTTTTTACGATACGATTCACATACTGCCCTGTAGATCCTATGCTTTCTCCAAGTTGTGCTTGAGTCATACCGGCCTCAATACACTTTATTTTTACATCGACTTCAATATTATTTTTTATCATTATACCCCAATCACTTTTCTGTTGTAATATTATCCTATTAGGATTATTGATTGCATATTAGCGTTATATAATACATAGTGTTATTAAGCAATTAAAAACAGCATACATAAAATTGTTGTTGCATCTTGCTAACTATTCCAAAAGAAAAAGCCATATCTCAGGGATATAGCTTCTTTGCTTATAATGAAGTTTATACAAAATTATTGTAATTTTTATTTCATCTATAATCGTTATGATAGAAACTTACAAATTAGATTTACCAGCAAGATTTGTCGAACAACCTAAATGACTTCATTATTTATTCACTTAAATGGACTCCAAGAATTTCTTTAATGTCTTCCACAGTTAGATTATTCTTACTTTCTTGGCCCTCTAGAACTGTATTCACTAATTCTTTTTTACTCTCTTATAATTGCTGAATTTTTTCTTCAATTGTACCAAGAGTTACTAAGCAATAAACATCTACCTGTTTCGTTTGTCCAATACGATGGCTTCGTCCGATAGCTTGCATTTCTACTGAAGGATTCCACCATAAATCACATAAAATAACTGTATCAACACCCGTTAAATTCAACCCAGTTCCCCCAGCTTTTAATGAAATTAAGAAACAATCCTTTTCACCTGCATTAAAGGCATTCACCATTTCTTGACGTTCATCTGATGGCGTTTGACCGGTTAATTTAAAGTAAGTCCTTGTTTTTCTAATTCCAACTCAATGAGTTCTAACATCTTTGTAAATTGTGAGAAAATTAATGGACGAGCACCTTTTTCACGAAGTGTTGTTAACAATTCCATTAAGCTATCCATTTTTCCACTTTCTCCTGAGTAGTCATCAAGGAATAAGGATGGTGTATTACAAATTTGACGTAATCGTGTTAATCCCGGTAATAATTCTATTTTTCTCTTTTGTAATTCATCATCTGAATGAGATTCTACGATATCTTGCATTCGTTGAACTTGAGCGATATACAATGATTTTTGAGGAGAAGTTCATTCATTACTATATAAATATTCATTTAATGGGGGGAATTCTAAAACAGCTTCTTCTTTTTTCCTTCTTAAAATAAATGGTTGAATTAATTTTGCGACCATTTCTGGTGTTAACTTGCTAAATTCTTTTTTACTTGGTAATAATCCAGGAAGAACAAATTGAAAAATCGACCAAATTTCTTCTAATCGGTTTTCAATGGGTGTTCCGGATAAAGCAAAACATGTTTCAACATCAAACTCTCTTAATGCGTGTGCAATTTTCGTTTGGCTATTTTTCACCATTTGTGCTTCATCTAAAATTAAATAACGATAATGATATTTTTGATATTCTTGTTTCAATTGTCTAAATAAATATAAACCTACTAAATCTATATTTTTAGCATACGGAAAACTCCTCTTGACTTCCTCCTCTTACTATGTGTTTACATTCATACATTTTCTACTCCATACCATCAAAGTCTTCGAATTTTACTGAGGCTAGTTTTGAAACTCCAGATTCTTGCATTGTTACTCCATATAATACATCTGCTTCTTCCATTGTTCCTCTTCTATGAGTAATAACAATAAACTGTGTATTTTTAGTAAATTCTTTCAAATATCGACCATATCTAGCGACATTTGCCTCATCTAAGGCTGCTTCTACCTCATCTAGTAAGCAGAATGGCACAGGCTTCACTTCTAAAATTGCAAATAATAATGCAATGGCTGTAAAGGCACGTTCTCCCCCAGATAATAGACTTAAGGATTGCAATTTCTTACCAGGTGGTTGAGCAATAATCTCAATTCCTGTTTCTAATAAATTCGTAGGATCTGTTAATTCAAGAGATGCACGTCCTCCTCCAAACAATCTTGGGAATGTTTGTTGGAATTGACTTGAAATTGCATCGAAAGTTTGTTTGAATCGACTCGTCACTTCCGTATCCATTTCTGTAATCGTGTCTTCTAGATTTTTCTTTGCATCTAGTAAATCTTGTTGTTGGATGGTTAAAAATTCAAATCTTTCTTGAACTTTATCATATTCCTCAATCGCCATTAAATTTACTGCACCCATTTGTTCGATTTGTTGTTTTAAGATGCGAACCGTTTTTGAAGCATCTTCAATGGACATCGTTAATTCTGTTTTTTCGATTGCTGCTTCAAATGTTAATTCATATTCTTCACTTAAATATTGTAGTTTTTGATCAATTGCTAATTCAAATCGATTGGCTTTTGTTTCAACTTTTGATTGCAGTTTCAAATACTCTTGTAATTGATGTTGCGCTTGATTTCGACCGACTTCTGTTTCTTTATTCAATACTTCCAATTGAATTCTTTCTTCTTTTAGTCTATCTAAATCTGCTTCTAATGCTGTAACAGTTTCTTTAATCGCTTCGTAATCTTTTACAATTTGGTTGTAATCTGCTTCATTTTTCTCTTTTAAGTCCTTCTGTTCATCTTTTTTCGATTCCAATAAATGAACTTGTTCTTCTAAACGTTTTAATGACAGTTTTTCTTGCTTGAATTCTTTCTTTTGATGTTGGACTTGCTCTTGAATACGAGCTTTTTGTGTCCCCACTTCTTGTAATTCTTGTTGTTTTTCTTGAAGCTGTTGTGTACGGTCTTCTTGAGACAATTGTAAATAATCCAATTCTTTTTTAACCGTTTGATTCTCTTTTGTAATCCTTCTTAACGCTTCATGAGTTTCCACATATTGCTGTTCTAATTGTTCATATTGCTCAATTGATTCATCTAATTCATATTGTTGACTTAATGTTTGACGACTAATTTTATTAAATTCATCTTTTGAGAATTGTAATTCTAATCTTACTTCTTGTAATTGTTGTTTTAAAAAGGTTTCTTCTTCTTGAATTGCTGTTCCTTTTTGAACAATTTCGTTCCATTTGGTTTCCAACTGATTCCATTTTTCTAAAAACTGCTTCTCATATTCTTTCAACTGATGCAATTGTTGTTCTAACGTTTCTAATTGACTATTCCGTTTTACAAGAGATTGTTGTTGATGATTTTTAGAAGCTCCACCGGTCATCGAACCACCAGCATTAACAACATCTCCCTCTAAAGAAACGATACGATAACGGTATTGCAAGACTTTAGCAATTATCATAGCATCATCCAATGTTTTGGTAACGACAGTTGTTCCTAAAATATTTCTAACAATGGATTGATACGTTTTTTCTACATGAACTAAATCACTGGCAATTCCGACATAGCCTTGTAAAGAGAATAATTGTTGTTGAACCGCATCTGGCATTCTTTTCTCTTTAATAATCGTTAATGGTAAAAATGTTGCTCGTCCTAAACGGTTCATTTTTAAATAGTCAATCGCTTTTGCAGCAGCTTGTTCATGTTCTACTACAACATGTTGACTACATGCTCCTAAAGCAATATCGATGGCTAATGTCACCTCATCATCTACTCGAATTAATTCAGCAACTGAACCAATGACACCTGCGATTTGTTTCTTTTGTTTTAAGATTTCACGAACCCCTTGATAGTAACCGGCATAATCTTCAGAAACTTGTTTCAAACTATGATAGTTAGCTTGTGTTTGTTGTAATTGTCGTTCAATTTTTTGTTTTTGTTCTTGCATGGTTTGACGTTCTTGACGCAAACTGTCTACTTGTTGACGATGACTACTTAAGTCTTCTTGTTTAGAATTTGCTTGTTGAGCTAAATTTTCTTCTTTTTCCACTAACTGGGCAATCTTTTGATCTAATTGTTTCGACTGTTCTTCAAATAATTCTTGTTTTTCTAGTAATTTATCATGTTGATTTTGATTTTGTTCCATCGAACGTTCCAAGTGTTTTTCTTGGTTCGTTAATTTTGAAATTTCTTGTAATTGCTCGATATAGTCACTTTGTAATTGCTTTTGTCGCTCTTCATTTCCTTGACTTAATTGTTCTAATTCTTCTACTAATTTAGACCATTGAGCCTCGATTTCATTCAGTTCCACTTCTTTAATGGCAACTACTCTCTCTAATTCAGCCACAGTTTTTTCTGTTGATTCTAACTGACGTATCACTTCTACTAATGCTAATTGATTTTCTTCATTGGTACGATTCGCAAACTCTTGTTTTTGTTGATAAACTTTACGTTCCCCATCTAATTGTTCCATTTTTTGAATCATATCCACGTATAACACTTGTTTTTCATCTAACTCAGTATTTTTTACAGCAAGTAATTCTTGTTGATCAGACACTTTCTTCTCTAGCTCTACTAATCTTTGTTCTGTTTTCGTTACAGTTTCTTGTAACTGTGCCACTTCTCGTTTAGCAACCGTCCATTGAGTGTTTAATGTTTCAATTTCAACGGCTAATAAGGCTGTTTCAATGCCTTGTAATTCTTCTTTTTTAGATAAATAAACAATCGCTTTTTCTTTTTGTTCTAATAAAGGAGTTAATTGACTGTTAATTTCATGTAAAATATCTTCTACACGATTTAAATGTTCTTGTGTTTGGTCTAATTTTCTTTGCGCTTGCGTTTTACGATCTTTATATTTTAATACCCCTGCAGCTTCTTCGATAATCATACGACGATCTTCAGGTTTATCATTGAAAATTTGTTCGACTTTCCCTTGAGAAATTAACGCAAATGAATCCTTCCCTAAACCAGAATCCATCATTAAACTTGTAATATCTTTTAAGCGACAGGCTTTCTTATTAATAAAGAAGTCACTATCCCCATTACGGTTCAACCGACGAGTTAATACAACTTGAGAATGCTCAATTGCCAATTTTCCATCTTCATTGTTAATATGCAAATTTACTTCAGCAATATTGACCGGTTTACGAGTTTGAGAACCTGCAAAAATAACATCATCCATTTTTTTACCACGTAAACTTTTAGCGGATTGTTCTCCTAAAACCCATTTAATTGCTTCTGACAAATTAGATTTCCCACTTCCGTTTGGACCTACAACTGCTGTAACACCTTTATCAAATTCGATAACGGTTTTATCCGCAAAGGACTTAAATCCAGACATTTCAATTTTCTCTAACTGCATCCTTGACTCCTTTTTAAAAAATAACGTTTAATTTTTCTAATGTTCTTCTAGCAGATAATTGTTCTGCTGCTTTCTTCGTCTTACCTTCACCAATTTCATAGCCTTTATCATTAACATGAACTTGTACTGTATAAAAACGTGCATGAGAAGGGCCTTCTTCTTTTAGTAATTCATAACGAATGTTCACATTACCATTTCTTTGGAAATATTCTTGTAATTCTGTTTTAAAATCACCAACTAAAGTAAATCTTCCATCTTTCATTTTTGAGATAATAACTTTTGTTAGAAATTGACTAGCACCTTCAAACCCTTGGTCTAAATAAATAGCACCCACAAAAGCTTCAAAAACGTCACAGAGAACTGCTGGATTTTCATGTCCTTTTGATGCTCGTTCTCCTTTTCCTAATAAAAGATATTTATCTAACTCACACTCTTTTGCAAGTGTCGACAAACTTTCTTCGCAAACGATTTGCGCTCTTAATTTTGTTAACTCGCCTTCTTTTTTCGTTGGCATTTGACGGTATAACCAGTTAGAAATGAATAATTCTAAAACAGCATCGCCTAAAAACTCGATACGTTCATTATAAATTCCTTTGCAAGCTTTATGTTCATTTGCATAGGATGAATGAGTTAATGCTTCTTTTAGATAGTTTTCATTTTTAAATTGTATTTGAAATTCTTTTGCTATTTTTTCTTTAAATTGTTCAATTGAATACATGCCATTCGGCTCCTTATTATTTCTCTATCTTTTTATTATAAAAGGTTTACCATCACATTACAAACGATTTTGAAAAAATGAGCGTATTCTAAGACGTAAAGCAATAGAAAAGACTTTTACATATTGTAGTAAGGTCGACAGCAGCCTCGCTTTGCGAGTCTCATGTCTAAACTTTGAGCCTTGGTCTCAAAGTTTCCCTGTAATATTATCCAAAATCGGATAATATTACTACTACAATAACAAGTCTTTTCTATTGCTTCACTTTTTGTCTCCCATTCATTATGTAATCATACCTAAACACACGAAAAATGTATTATCCTTCAAAAATAATTATAATTTATTTCACATAAAGTTTCAAAGTAACTTCTAGTTAAGTATCAAAACTAGAAGTTAATCTGGAACTGAAATTTATGGTAGAATTAAGTATGAGAAAAATGATGGTATGGAACGATGAAACATAAACATTTAATTTTATCTGATCATAAGGACAAAGAGAAAATCGCCAATGCCCTTCAACTACCCTATTCCAACGCAAAATTAGAAGCAACGAATAATCTCATCAAACTTATCAAACGAAATGCCTTTGGATTTCGGAACTTTGAAAACTTCAAAAAACAGATTTTTATCACTCTGAATATCAAAAAAGAAAGGACGAAATTTGTCCTTTCTCGATTTTAGCTTTTCTTCAACCCACTACAGTTGACTATATTATGTGTTTTATTGTGTAAAGAGTTACTTGATTTTTCCACGAATCAAGTATTGTTTTGTCTCACCTTTATTATATTTTTTCAAGCAATTCTTGTATCATTCTATTTATTTCTTCTATCTTCTCAGATTGTTTCTCTAGTAATAATCTTTGACTAGATAATTCGTCTTTGAGTTTATCAAGTTTTATCTGTTCATCTGGATTATCTTTTACAAAAAAGTGTGTCAAGGCACTTGTTAGCATTCCTATTGTACCAATCCCTACCAACATTAATAAAACAGCTATCCATTTCCCAAAAAGAGAAACTGGTACAATATCACCATAACCAACAGTGGTTACTGTCACAAGAGCCCACCAAAGACTATCTGAAAAGGATTTTTCTTCAACTACAGATAAAATTGAACTTCCTACTAGCACGATAAAGATATTAACATACAAGATATAAATCAGGCCATTTGTCCGTAAGAATCTACTAATTTTTCTTTCTATTTTACTTGTAAGTTCAATTATTCTACGTAAACGTTTCAGTTTCAGAAATTTTGTCATCCTTGCTAAGCGGAAGATACGCCCTAACCGAAATACTGTAAAAATAGCATTTAAAGGGGGAATAGCCAATAAATTAAAAATATTTTCTAGAATAAAACTCCATATTTTCTTCAAATTTTTACTTTCCTTCTTTCTATACTATTATTACTCAGCTTTAATTCAATAAATATCTCTGCGATGACCAACTTCTAGAGTAGCAACGACTAATTCATTGTCTAAAATTTGTACGATAACTCGATAATTACCAATTCTATAGCGCCATTGACCAACGCGATTACCAACCAAAGCCTTTCCGTGTCGTCTTGGGTCTTCCAAAACATTGGTTTGTAAATAGTTTGTAATTAGCTTCTGCGTAAAACGGTCCAATTTTTTCAATTGCTTGATGAAACGTCTTGTTGGAACTAATTTATACAAATTATTCTTCCTCCAAGCCTAAATCATGCATCATTTCTTCCCAAGTAATGGGTTCAACTCCTTTTCCCAAGTCGTCTAAATACTCTTGATAGGCTAAATCTGCCACACGAGCGTCGTATTCGTCTTCTAGAGCTTCAAGAGTTTTGGTGCGAATAAGTTCCGACAGGGAAACTCCTTCAAACTTAGCCATTGCTTTCATAAATGTTTTATCAGCTTCAGAAACTTTTAATGTAATAGTAGTCATCTTTTGTACTCCCTCCTCTAATAGTAACACCATTGTATTACTTTTTAGGTGTTCAGTCAATATAAAAAGAACACCTTCTCAGCGTTCTTTTTTTCTCATAAAGTTACTCTAAGACTACATTTTACGGTAGAATTAAGTATGGAACAAATGATGATATAGAACCATGAAACAAAAACATTTAAGAAGTTTTTACCGTATTTACAAAATACTTGTGATTTCAAATGGATCTATTGAAAGGATTAACAACAAGATTTAAGTACTTAAAAGAAACGCTTATGGCTACACTAAAATTGTTTCATCAACCCTATTTGACAAAGTGCCAACATTCTAACACGAAAAACAATAGAAAAAATTTTTTATTGCTTTACTTTTTGTCTTTAAAATCGAACCTTTATCATAATTATTGCCGATTACTAAAATATTCTGCCCAATAAGGATTTTCAGAATTAAAAATTTCCACTTCAACATCTGTCATATTATGAGGATAATCTTGAAAGAGATTATAAATGTGCTTTTTATCAAATGAAAAAAGATGTTCACCAAATGATTCTAAATTATCAATCCACCAAATTGTATCAGTTTTATTTTTCTTATAAAAATCACTTAACATCTCAAAAATTCCTTTCAATTATTTATTCGTTTTATATAGATTAAAACCACTATAATTTAAACTCCATAATTTTTTCGTAACAAATTTAGGCATGAGACCGAAGGGCTGCTGACGTCCTGGCTACTTTTAGAAGAGTTCTTTTTACTTTAAATGCCCTTAATGATTTCTGAAAAGTCCTACATCCCTTTTTTACGATAGCCTTTTACATAATATTGGTTTTTCTCTTCATTAAACTCCAAAATTTCTACTAATGTATTTTGTTGGAGTTGTGAAATTTTTTGTGCTTCGTAAACTTCTACCCATTCTTCATAATGGTCCATTTCTGCTTTCATTTGAACTTCAAGAAATTCTCTTAATCGTTCAATATCTGCTGAATTTTCAGCAGATATCACTAACGAAGGATAAGCATTCGGTTGAAACTCCCCAACGATTAAATCTGATTTATTATAAATCGTCACCATCGGAATAGTTTCCATCTCTAATTCCTCAACTAAATCACGAACCGTTTTTTCATGCATTAAGAAATTCGGAGATGATGCATCTACTACATTCACTAGTAAATCAACATCCGCACTTTCTTCTAAAGTTGACTCAAAAGCATGAATTAAAGTTGTTGGTAAATCTTGAATAAATCCAACTGTATCCGTTAATGTTACATCATATTGATCGGCTAAATCAACTTTTCTTGTTAATGGATCTAATGTTGCGAATAATTGATCCATCTGATACGTTCCAGCATCTGTTAATTGGTTTAGAATTGTCGATTTTCCAGCATTCGTATAGCCAATTAATCCCATTCTAAAACCATTCGAACGATTTCTCTTCATTCTTGAACGTTGACGATGTAACTTCGTTTGCTCTAATTGCGCTTCAATATCTGAAATTTGTTTACGAATATGTCGTTTATCCGTTTCTAATTGAGTTTCCCCTGGTCCTCTTGTTCCAATTCCCCCACCTTGTCTCGATAAGGCTGTACCTTGTCCTGATAAACGTGGTAATAAATAATTTAATTGGGCCAGTTGTACTTGAAGTTTTCCTTCTTTTGAACGAGCACGCATCGCAAAAATATCTAAAATTAATTGAACACGGTCAATAATACGTGCCTTAATCATTTCATTTAGATTTTTCGTTTGAGAACCCGTTAGAGATTGGTAGAATACAATTAAATCAATTTCTAATTCATCGACTAAATGACTAATTTCTTCTACTTTCCCTTTTCCAATCATTGTACGACCACTATAAGTTTCTCTTTTTTGAGTAACTGTTACAACAACTTCCCCTTGAGCAGTATCTACTAATTGCTTCATTTCTTCTAAAGCATATTGAAATTGCTCATCTGATTGTGTTGTTTGAACAGCAACAATCATTACTCTTTCTTTTGTGTTTTCCATTTATTCACTTCCCAGTAAAAACTGCTGACAATCTAAAACAACTTGAGAAATTGTATTAGGATTTTCTACTAAATCATACCAATGTACAGCTTCGAATCGGTTTCTAAACCAAGTTAATTGTCGTTTGGCATATCGTCTAGAGTTTTGTTGAATTTTTTGAATCGTGGCTTCTTTTGATAATTGACCTTCAAAATACTCCCCCCATTCTTTATACCCAATACCTCGAATCGATTGAACATCTAATCCTTTTACAGCATCATATAAATGTCTAGCTTCTTCTTCTAAACCATTTTGCATCATCATGTCTACTCTTGTATCAATTCTTTCATAAAGGACTGCTCTATCCGTTGATAATCCGATCATATAGACATCAAAAATAGCTTCTTTTTGTTGTTGGTCATTAGCTGAAAATGGTTTCCCACTTGCATGTGTCACTTCTAATGCTCGAATGACCCTTCTTGTATTATTGGGATGAATATTTTCAGCACTGATAGGATCGACTGCTTTTAACTGTTCCCACATAGCTTGAGGTCCAATTTCATCTAATTCTCTTTCCTTTTCTAGACGATAAGTTGGATTGTTAGAATCTTCACCACTAAAATGAAAATCAAATAATAACCCTTCAATATAAAGTCCAGTTCCTCCAACAACAATTGGAATCTTTCCACGACTTGCAATCTCTTGAATCGCTTTTCTTGCCATTTGTTTGAAATCACTAGCAGTATACTCTTCTTTCACATCACAGATGTCTAATAAGTAATGAGGAATCCCAAGTGATTCTTCGGGCGTTACTTTAGCTGTTCCAATATCCAATGTTTTATAAACTTGCATGGAATCCCCATTAATGATTTCTCCATTTAATTGTTGTGCTAATTTGATACTGAGAGCTGTTTTTCCAACACCAGTTGGTCCAACAATGACAATGATTTTTTGTTTTTCTACCATATTACTCCTTTATTTCCGAACGTAGCTCTAGTGCTTTTTGTGGATAATCTGTAAAAATCGCTTCTACATGAAGCTCAAAACAATGGTTCATCTCTTCTTCTCGATTCACTGTCCATACACGTTTTGAATATTGTGAATGAATCTCAAAAGCTTCTTTTAATAAACGATAGTCCGGATGAACCGCTTCAAAATTTACTTCTTTAAATTCAAAATTTGCCATTTCTACACTTTCATATAAAAAGGCAATTTCTTGATTCGGTCGTAATTGTTTCATTTGAATAATGCTTCTTGGATTAAAACTAGAATAAATAATTGCAAAATTTGGTTGCATTTTTTCTTGTAATGCCACACATTTTTCAACAATCCCTGCATATTCAATTTGATCCGTTTTTAATTCAATATTTAATTCACCTTTAAAATTCAGTTCCTTTAACAACTGGAAAACTTCTTCCAATGTAGGAATTTTTTCTCCGGTAAATGATTCATGAAACCAACTTCCTGCATCTAATGCTTGAATTTCTTCTACTGTTAAGTCTTGAATAGAACCACTACCATTCGTCGTACGATCAACTGTTTCATCATGAATCACGACTAATTCTCCATCTTTTGAAACATGAACATCTAATTCAATCCCATCACTTTGAACACGTACTGCTTCTTGAAAAGCAGCTAATGTATTTTCTGGATGAGTTCCTCTACTGCCTCTATGCGCAAAAATTTTAGTCATTTGCAATCACCTGTTTCTTTTGAACTTTATTTTGTTGACGAATTTTTTGAGATAATGCAATCAGTTCTGCTGCATGTTGTTTCGTTAATTCAGTCATTTCTTCTCCAGACAACATACGACCAATTTCTTCGATACGCTTGTCTTCTTCTAATGTTGTAAGAGTCGTACGAGTACGATCATCTTTTTCCATTTTTTCAATGAAAATATGAACTCCCGCAATACTTGCCACCTGTGGTAAGTGAGTGATACATAATACTTGAGCAAATTCTGAAATATAATGCATTTTATTCGCAATCGCTTGTGCTACTCGTCCACTAACTCCTGTATCTACCTCGTCAAATACAATTGTTCCCACTCCACGCTTACGAACGAAAATAGTTTTCATGGCAAGGGTAATTCTAGATAATTCCCCACCAGATACAATCTTTTGTAATGGTTTAACCGGTTCACCTTTGTTTGTTGAAATATAGAAGTATACTTCATCCATCCCCGTTTCAAGTAGTTGTTCACTAGGTAGGACACGAATTTCAAAAATAGCTTGTTCCATATATAATTCATGCAATTGTGTTTCAATTTTTTCAGCTAATTCAAGGGCAATTGCCTGTCTTTGTTTCGTCAATTCAAGCGCTACTTCTTTTGCTTTTTGTTCGATTTGTGCTTTTTCTTGGATTAATGTTTCAATAATACTTTCTTTATTTTCAATTTGATTTAATTGAGCTTGTGCTTGTGCTTGAAATTCTAATATTTCTTCTGCATTATCTCCATATTTACGTTTTAACTGATAATAAACATCTAGCCGTTCTTCAATATAGGCTAATCTTTCTTCATCATATTCTGCATGATCTAATTCATGACTCATATGAGAAACAGCATCTTGTAATTGATAATAAGATTCTTGTAATTGCTGATACAATTGTTGGTAATTCTCACCAATTCCTTGTAAAAATCCTATTTCTTGAGAAGCTTGACTAATGGCATCTACTGCAGCATATTCTTCTGTTTGTAAAACCGATAAAGCAGACATTAAGTGTTCTTGAATTTTTTGGAAATGAGTAAAATATTCTTTTTCTTGAACTAATTCTTCCTCTTCTCCAATATAAATATTTGATAATTCAATTTCTTCTACTTGGAATTTTAACAAATCAATTTTTTGCGCATCTTCTTTTTCAGCAGTTTGTAATTTTCGTAGTTGCTCTTGAATACTACAAAAATGTTCATAATACTTACTATATTCGTCTTTTAACGCTTGCAATTTTTGCCCAGCATAGACATCTAAAAGACTTAAATGATGCTCTTCATTTAATAATAAGAAATGTTCATTTTGCCCATGAATATCAATCAAATACGGTCCAACTTGTTTTAATAACGAAACGGTAACCATTTGTCCATTAATGCGACAAGTAGATTTACCTGTTTGATATAATTCACGTTGAATCATCATTTCATCATTTTCGATTTCAATGCCTAATTCTTCGATTTTTCTTTTTGTCTCTTCTGAGTCAATGGTAAAAACTGCTTGAATTGTCGCTTTTTCGCTGCCATATCGAATCATTTCTAAACTAGCACGTTCTCCAGCGAGTAATCCGACTGCATCGATAATAATTGATTTACCTGCACCTGTTTCCCCAGTTAATACCGTCATGCCTTTTTCAAATTGACAGCGAACTTCTTCAATAATTGCAAAATTTTTAATAAACAATTCTTGAATCATCGTTCCACCTCTATTTTAGATTTTTTAATTGTTGATGAGCTTCTTTCACGACTGCTTGAATACCGTTTTTCCAATCATAAGAAGAAGTAACGGTTTCATGTAATTGTAGATGTGCTAAAAACTCGATATTGCCACTTCCTCCCGTAATTGGAGAGAAAGTAAGTTGTTGAACAGAAAAACCAATTTGTTCGCAATATTCTAAAATTTCTTCTAATACATCTTGATGCACTTTTGGATCACTAACAATCCCTTTTTTCCCAATACGTTCTCTTCCAGCTTCAAACTGTGGTTTAATGAGTACAAGAACGTCACCATCCATCTCTAAAATATCTTTTAATGGTGGTAGAATTAATTTTAACGAAATAAATGAAACATCAATCGATGCTACTTGAGGTTTTCCTTTTGTAAAATCTTCAGGCTTACTAAAGCGGAAATTCACTCTTTCCATAACTTCCACTCGTTCATCTTGTCTTAGTTTATAATCTAATTGATTATATCCAACATCTAGTGCATAACTTAATACAGCCCCATGTTGCAGAGCTGCATCCGTAAACCCACCTGTTGAAGCACCAATATCTAATAAAATTTTACCTTCTACACTTACATCAAATGTTTCAAGAGCTTTTTCTAATTTCAAGCCACCTCTTGAAACATAGCGAAGTGTTTCTCCTTTAATATAAAGTTCAGTTGTGATTGGAATTTTTTCTCCTGGTTTATCATAGCGAATATGTTTCACTGCGTCGACAATTTGTCCTGCCATGACAAGTCTTTTCGCTTTTTCCCTAGAATCCGTCAATCCTTGTTGTACGACTAGAAGGTCTACTCGTTCTTTTTCCATTCTTTCTCCTTTAAATCTCTACATATGAGAGAATTTTCATAAATATTTCTTGTACTTGTCTTTGAACCGTTGTTTCATTTTGAATAGATAGAATCGCTTGTTTTGCCTGGTTAATTTCTTGTTCTAAGGCAAGTTTTGCTCCATCAATTCCTAAAATGCTAGGATAAGTATTTTTTTCTAATGCTGCATCTTGTCCAGTAATTTTACCTGTTTTTTCAGAATCCCAGCAAACATCTTGTAAGTCATTTTGAATTTGAAAGGCTAAGCCAAAATGAACTCCGAATTTTAAAAGAGCTTCTTCATAAGGTGTCGCATCCTCTAATACTAATAATCCTAAACGAATGGCAGCTAATAATAATTGTCCTGTTTTATCTGCATGAATTTGTTTTAATTGCTCTAATGTAATTTCTTGATGTTCACTAGCAATATCTCTCATTTGACCTGTGATCATACCGCTAGCTCCAGAAGCAGATCCTAATATTTGGATAACACGAACTTTTTTCGCATCAGATAATTGACATTGTGCTAATTCTTCAAATGCAAGGTTTAATAATGCATCGCCTGCTAAAATGGCAGTTGCTTCATCAAATTGCTTATGAAGTGTTAACTTGCCACGACGATAATCATCATTATCCATCCCTGGTAAGTCATCATGAATCAATGAATACGTATGAATCATTTCTAGAGAAGCTGCTACTGGTAATACTTTTTGAAGCTCAACTTCTTCTAAATGACTAATTAAAAGGACGAATAATGGACGAATTCTCTTTCCTCCACTACTACACGCATACAGCATGGCTTCTTTCAATCTTGTTGAAATATTTGGAATCTCTTCTATTCGAATGAATAAATAGTTTTCTATTTCTTGTTGCCAATATGAAATCATTTCACTCATGAGTTACTCCATTAATCTTCTTTTACAACAATCATTTTGCTGACTGTTTCTTCTGCTTTTGTTAATGTTTCATTACAATATTGACTTAGAGCCATTCCTTCTTGAAACTTAGCAATGGCTTCGTCCAAAGGAACATCTCCTCTTTCCAATTGCTGTACAATTAGTTCTAATTCACTCATTGCTTCTTCAAATTTTTTCTCTTTCTTTACCATAATTGATTTCCTTTCTCTACAGAAGTCACTTTAGAACGAACCGTTCCATCGACTAATTGAATCGTTAATTCTTGTTCTACTTTTAACTGATCAACACTTTTAATGATTGTTTCCTCTTGTTGTAAAATCCCATACCCTCGATTCATAATCTTTAATGGACTTAATAAGTCTAATTGCTGAATCACTCTTTGGAATTGTTGTTTTTTATCTTTCATCAATTGAACTTGTGCTTGTTCTAAACGTTTTGCTAAATATTGGAGTGCTTGTTTTTCCGTTTGCACTCTTCTACTAGGCGAACATAATTCTAAACGATGTTGACTTTTTACTAATTGCTGACGTTTTTGCTGAACATTTTGCTGCATCATTTGCTGCAATCTCATTTCTAATTGGTCCACTCGCTGTTGATATACTTGATAAATCCGTTCTGGATTTTGGAAAATACTTGCATTAGCTAATGCTTGCATTCTTTCTCGTTTAATTTGTAATTGACGAGTTAATGATTGTTCCAGACGTGTTTGCAAATTTCTCAATTGTTGATGAATCTCCATTAAAACAGGCGTTGCAATTTCTGCTGCAGCCGTTGGAGTGGCAGCTCTCATATCAGATACAAAGTCAATTAAAGTCGTATCTGTTTCATGCCCTACACTTGAAATAACTGGAATCGACAATTCAGCAACTCTTCTTACTACTGGCTCTTCATTGAATGACCATAAGTCCTCAATCGATCCCCCACCACGTCCAATAATGACGACATCATAATCTTCTTGTTCTACTAAGTCTAAATTTTTCAAAATACTATTAACAGCATGCACTCCTTGGACAACTGTTGGATATAAAACTAATTGAACAATAGGGAATCTTCTAGCCACTGTTGTTTGAATATCTTGAATAACCGCACCGGATTCGCTCGTTAAAATCGCAATTTTTTTAGGAAATTGTGGGATTGGTTTTTTAGGAAGAGAAAATAACCCTTCAGCTTCTAATTTCTTTTTCAATTGTTCATAGGCTAAATAAAGAGCCCCAACTCCATCCGGTTCCATATGTTCAATATTAATTTGGTATTGTCCTGATTTTTCAAAAACGGAAACTTTACCAATCACTAATACTTTCATCCCTTCTTCAGGACGGAATTGAATCTTTTTAAAGGCAGATTGAAACATCGCTGCAGAAATAATCGCCTGTTCATCTTTTAAATTAAAATATTGGTGAGTCGGACGTAAACGAAAATTTGAAATTTCCCCCGTCAAATATACTCTTCCAAGATGAGGGTCTTTATCAAATTTATATTTTATATATTTCGTTAATGCCGAGACTGTTACATATTCTTCACTCATGATTTATTTCCCTCTTACATGCATTAAGATACGTTTGTTCTAATAACATCGCAATGGTCATTGGACCAACTCCCCCTGGTACTGGAGTAATGGCACTGACTTGATCTTTAACTCCTTCAAAATCTACATCTCCAACGAGTTTGCCAGATTCTAATCGGTTAATGCCCACATCAATAATGACAGCATCTTTTTTAACATGTTCTTTTAAAACTAAATTTGGTTTCCCAACCGCACTAATAATAATATCGGCACGAGCGATTTGTTTCTCTAAATCCTTTGTTCGACTATGACAAACGGTTACCGTTGCTCCACGATTTAAGCCTAACAAAGCCATTGGACGACCAACAATTGTACTTTGCCCAATGACAACCATTTCTTTTCCTACAAGGTCGATTTTGTACTCTTCTAATAATCGAATAATTCCTTTTGGGGTACATGGAACAATACTTTCATCTTTTTGAAGTAATTTCCCTAAATTCACAGGATGGAAGCCGTCTACATCTTTTTCAGGAATAATGGCTTCTAATACCGCCTGGCTATCAATCTGTTTTGGTAATGGTAATTGAACTAAGATTCCATGAATAGCTTCATCATTATTTAATACTTCAATTTTACGCAATAATTCTTCTTGAGAAATGGTTTCAGGTAGTCTTTCTACAACAGAATGAAAGCCTACTTCATTTGCGGCACGTTCTTTATTTCGTACATAAATTTGACTAGCAGGATCTTCTCCTACTAATAATACGACTAAACCGGGTTTTACTGCCTGTTCTTCTACTTTTTGTTTCAATTCTTGACGGATTTTTAAAGCTAAACTTTTCCCATCTAATACAATCGCCATTTACTCACTCCTTTAAATAAAAAATTGAGCAAAAAGTGTTCCTGGAAGCAAATCATTGCTTCGGAGCGCCTTCTTGCTCAACCTCCTATACTGACTTACCCTTCAACAAAGTTTGATAAGACACCATTAATAAATTTCGCTGATTTTTCATCACTATATAATTTTGCAATTTCAATTGCTTCATTCAATGCAACTGTTTGAGGAACTTCCAATTCAGGTGAACGCATTTCGCAAACTGCTACACGCATAATCATTAAATCTAAGCGAACGATTCGATTTAATTTCCATCCTTTTAAATGTGAGGAAATTAAAGCATCAATCTCTTCTAATTGATTTTGAACCCCTTGGATTAAATCTAATGAATAATGAATTTCTGGAAACTCATCTAATAATGCTTCATTAGAATAGACTTCTTCATCAAATGATTGTTCATCATGCAATACGTCTAACGCTAAGCGAACAGCATCAAATGAGTTTAAATCTTTACAAATATCCATTTGATACAAAGCTTGAATAGCAATAACACGTAGTGCACGTCTTTTCAATGGGTTACGACTCACTCTTCATCCCCCAATTCGAAAAATTCTGAATCAACATTTTTTGCTGGAATAATTGTTTGAACATGAATATTTACTTGGGAAATTTCTAATTCACAACTAAATAATAATTGTTCTTTAATTTTATTTTGTAATAATAATGCTAATTTTGGAATAGATACTCCATAATCTACATTCCCATATACATCAAGAATAAATTTCCCTTGTTCTTGTGTTAAATAAGCACCTTTTGCTAATTCTTCACGTCCAAAAAGTGTATTTACACTTGTTTTAATAATTCCTGATAAAGGATGGAATCCTTCCACTTTAGAAGCAACAATTCCTGCAATGCTCTCAATCACTTCAGGGGCAATTTCAATAGCACCTAAAACGGCTGTTTGATTTGAATATTTTTCCATAATGAACCTCCTTTTACAAAGATTCTGAATCGCTATCTGTCTCAATGAGCATCACGAATCATGATCTTCACTCTCTTTTACAGTTTACCATGATTTTTGTTCTATCACAACTCACAAGGTAATTTCTTATAAAATAATCAATTCACGTGGAACTTGTTGAATCACTTCTCCACCAGTTGGCGTAATAATAATATCATCTTCAATACGAACACCACCAACACCTGGAATATAAATACCTGGTTCATTTGTAATGACATTTCCTGGAACAAATGCTTGAGTCGCTAAACGACTTACATTTGGAGCTTCATGAATTTCTAATCCAATTCCGTGTCCAGTTGAATGAGTGAAGTATTTTCCATATCCTTTACTTGCAATATAGTCACGAGCAATTTTATCTAATTCTACTCCGGTTTTACCAGGTCCTGCTGCTGCACTTACTAATAATTGAGCTTGTAATACAACATCATGAATTTCTTTTAATTGATCTGTTGGTTCACCTACAGCAATTGTACGAGTCATATCGGAAACATAACCTTGATAGTAACATCCAAAGTCTAATGTTACTAAATCACCAGTTTCAATTAATTTTTCACTAGCAACACCATGTGGCATTGAAGATCGAACACCACTAGCAATAATCGTATCAAATGAAACTCCAGTTGCTCCTTGTTTTCTCATAAAGAAATCTAATTCATTTGCCACTTCAATTTCACTCATGCCTGCTTTTAGCACATTTAAAATATGTAAAAAGGCTGCATCAGAAATCGAACAAGCTTTACGAATCGTTTGAATTTCTGCTTCATCTTTAATTTCACGAATTTTTTCTACTAATCCTTGAGTTGGAACTAAATCTGTATCAAATTCATCTTCAAAAACTTCTAGCATAGAAACAGATAAGTGATCCGCTTCAAAACCAACATGTTTTAATCCATGTTTTTCAATTAATTCACGGAATACACCTAACCAACCTGTTTTATGTTCAATAACAGTAAATCCTTGTGCTTGTTTTTGAGCTTGTTGAGTATAACGAGCATCTGTTACAAAATATGCCTCATTTAATGTAATTAATGAAAAACCTGTTGTACCTGTAAAATTCGCTAAGTAACGTAAATTATATGGACTATAAACAATCAATCCATCAATTTCTAAATCTTTCATCGCATTTCTTACTTTTTCAACTCTAATCATATAATCACCTTCCAAAATCTTTTGTATCTACTAGTATAACAAAAAAAGTACAAAATATATATGATTTTCAAGAAAAAACTCAAAAAGTTAGGCGTGCCGAAATGGTGTTTCATTAGTAGTAAGAACCATTCTATACGTTATAAAAAATTCGACACTCTAATTTGCCACAAGAGTGTCGAATTTGTTTCATAGTATTTTTGAATTTAAGCCATCATATAAGCAGGTAAAGCTTCTAATAATTCTTGCGTACTTGAGAAGACTTCCCCTCTTAACTTAATGAGCCCTACTGTATATAAATTTGCATATGGGAATTGAGATTCAGCAACTTCTTGTAGTGCTACTAATTTTTCTGCATTTTCAGCCCCATATTGACGACTATCACTATATAAAGCCAAAATTGGAATACCCGCTTGATACGCAATTCCAATCTCACTAGCAACTCCTGCATCAATAATAGCTCCATCTAAAATGGCAATGACTAATTCTGCATCTAATAAAGCATCTGTATCATATCTAGCAATCATTGTTGAATCTGCAAAAGAATTTTTATCATTAATCGCCATTTGTTCTTGCGGAAGATAAACTTCCAATTGCGGATATTCTTCTCGAATTCGTTTGACAAAACTTTCGTTAAAAGCTAATTCCATTTCTGAAAATAATGGACTGGCAAAATAAATTTTTTTCATAGCGCTTCTCTCCTATAGCAAATTAAAGTCTATCTTATTGATATAAAGCATCTACACGTGCTTGAACTTCATCATTTTCTAAGAATTCATCATATGTTGATTCTAGACGATCCACAACACCTTTAGGTCCGATTTCAATAATACGGTTTGCTGTTGTTTGAATAAACTCATGGTCATGACTTGAGAATAATAATGAACCTTTGAAGGCAATTAACCCATCATTTAATGCTGTAATGGATTCTAAGTCTAAGTGGTTTGTTGGGTCATCTAATAATAAGACATTTGCTTTTGATAGCATTAATTTAGATAACATACAACGAACTTTTTCTCCACCTGAAAGAACTGTTACTTGTTTCATAACATCGTCTCCAGAGAATAACATACGACCTAAGAAGCTACGTAAGAATGTATTATCTTGTTCTTCAACCGGTGCATATTGACGTAACCATTCTAAAATATTTAATTGAGGATTTGAGAATTCTTCCGTCATATCTTTTGGTAAGTATGCTTGGCTAGTTGTTACTCCCCATTTGAATGTACCGCTATCTGCTTCCATTTCTCCTGTTAAAATTTTGAATAATGTTGTCATCGCAATATCCGAACGACTTAAGAAAGCAACTTTATCATCTTTTTTCAATTGGAAGCTAACATTTTCAAAAATCACTTCGCCATCAATAGTTTTTGATAACCCTTCAACCATTAATAAATCATTTCCAATTTCTCTTGCAGGAGTAAATCCAACGAATGGATATTTACGGCTAGATGGTTGAATATCATCTAATGTAATTTTATCTAACATTTTTTTACGAGATGTCGCTTGTTTTGATTTAGAAGCATTCGCAGAGAAACGAGCGATAAACTCTTGTAATTCTTTAATTTTTTCTTCTTTTTTAGCATTTTGGTCTGCCATTAATTTAGCTGCTAATTGACTTGAATGTAACCAGAAATCATAGTTCCCTACGAATAATTTAATTTTACCAAAGTCAACGTCAGCCATATGAGTACATACTTTGTTTAAGAAGTGACGGTCATGAGAAACAACGATAACAGTATTTTCAAAATTAATTAAAAATTCTTCTAACCATGCGATTGATTTAGCATCTAAACCGTTTGTAGGCTCGTCTAGTAGTAATACATCAGGTTTACCAAATAATGCTTGAGCTAATAATACCTTAACTTTTTCAGCTTCCACTAATTCACTCATCAATTTGTAGTGTAAGTCTTCTGTAATTCCTAAACCTTGTAATAATTGTGAAGCATCACTTTCCGCTTCCCAACCATTTAATTCTGCGAACTCTCCTTCAAGTTCAGCCGCACGAATTCCATCTTCATCAGAAAAATCTTCTTTCATGTAGATGGCATCTTTTTCTTTCATAATATCAAATAATTGTTTATGCCCCATAATAACAGTATCGATAACCCGTTCATCTTCAAAAGCGAAGTGATCTTGTTTTAAGACTGTTAAACGTTCATGAGGATCTAAAATAACTTCTCCTGTTGTTGGTTGTAATTCACCAGACAAGATTTTTAAAAATGTAGATTTACCCGCACCATTTGCACCAATAACTCCGTAACAGTTGCCAGGTGTGAATGTAATATTTACTTCGTCAAATAATTTACGATCTGAAAATAATAAACTTACGTTTGAAACTTTTAACATGAAATTCTCCTTTTAATAACAGTTTTATCCTTATTGATTGTACTATAATTGTCTATAAATAACAATGAATCACTAAAAAAGATGACACCAAGGCATCATCTTCTCATCAGTTTATTCTGTCACGACCACGGGACGTGCTAATTTTTGAACAGTCTCACCAATATTTCTAAAGTGGTCACTAATACGCTCTAAGTTACTTAATAAATCCATGACGAAAATACCTGAATCGGCACTCGCAATACCCTTGTTCATACGTTTCATATATTTATCACGAATTTCAATTTTCAATCGGTCAATTTCTCGCTCAATGGTAATGACTTCTTTAACTTTTTCAATATTACCTGTCGATAAAGTATCAATCGACATCATAAATCCTTTTTGAACTAATTCAAATACATGTTCTAATTCTGATAATGTCTTTTTATCCAATACAATATCACGTTCCAATACCGCTTTTGCAAAGTCTGCAATATTTTCAGCATGGTCACTAATACGTTCCACGTCATTTACAGTACTAAATAATTCATCGATAGTTTCTTGGTCAGCAATTGAAACATTTTGTTGAGAAATTTCTACTAAATATTCAATAATTGCTTTTTGGAACTGATTTACTTTTTGTTCTGAAACAAAAGCTTTTTCAATTTTTTCTTGACTACGTAAACGAATGGCATCAATCGCATACGTTAAAGTTTTTTCTGCCGCATGAGACATCATTGCAAATTCATACATTGTATTTTGTAAGGCAATCGATGGTGTTACTAAAATACGTTTGTCTAAATAAGATACGAGTTGTTCTTCCTCTTCCATTGTTTCAGCTTGTGGTTCTGGAATAATGAAGTCCGCTAATTTCACTAATAGATTTGCGAATGGGAATAATACAATCACATTAACAATATTAAAAATAGTATGAGCATTTGCAATTTGTCTTGCTATATCAGTAGCATTCATAGAAGTAACTATATTTGTTAAAATTCCCGTCAAAAACAACATGAAATAGATAGTACCAATAATATTAATAGTTAGATGAATCACAGCAACTTGTTTTCCACGTCTTGAAGTACCTAAACTACTAATTAACGCTGTTGTACATGTACCAATGTTGTCTCCAAAAATAATATATAGAGCTGTAGCAAATGGTAAAACGCCTTGTGAAGCTAAGGCAATTAATACCCCAATCGTTGCGGATGAACTTTGTAGAGCTAATGTCATAATAAATCCAAGCGCTATCCCAAATAATGGATTATGTCCATAATTGATAATCCATTCTGTAAAGGCTGGTAAATCTTTTAGTGGCGCTAAAGCGTCTTTTAAATAGTTCATACCGATGAACAAAATTCCAAACCCTACTAAGATTTCAGCAAATTCTTTTACTTTAGGATTCTTTGCCATTGCTCCCATTAAAATTCCTGTACCAATTGCAATAGGTGCCCATTGAGAAAGATTAAAGGAAACCATTTGTCCTGTAATTGTCGTACCAATGTTGGCCCCAAAAATTACACCAACTGCTTGTTGAATCGTCATAATACTAGCATTCACAAATCCGACTACCATTACTGATGTAGCACTTGAACTTTGAATTACCATTGTGACGAACACCCCAACTAAAACAGCCATCAAACGATTTTTTGTTAATGTACGAACGATACTTTTTAGCTTATCTCCTGCAAATTTTTGCAATCCATCTGCCATTAATTTCATTCCATACAAGAACAAACTTAAACCTGCAACTGCACCTAAAAACATCTCTAAATACATGGTGTTTTTAACTCCTTTGTTGTCTATTAAATTTTAAACAGTTTATATTCTATAAACAACACGATTGTAACATAGCCACTACCTCTTGAAAAGAGAATTTTGTGCAAAACATACAAATAACTCCAATCTCTAAATAGACAGAATCTATTCAGAAATTGGAGTTATTCAATTTATAGTTACTGTAAACCTTTTATCAGTTTTTCTAAATTGCTTGAAGGATGAAATACTCTAAGTACAGTAACTATATGATTCTCATATTTATAACATACAGCATGGTTGTTTACAAATTCATTGCTAGAAGTTACTGATAATTTAATACTCATTTTAAGCTTCTCAGGTTAAGACAACTCTCGTTTAAGCGGTTGAGTTTCAAAATTCTTCACGTACGGTGCAATATTTTGGACATATTCTAATACGCCCATATACTCTCCTTGTGCATTTCGTACAGCATGATACGTTACATGAATCATTTTATCTTCTTTTTTAAACCACATTTCTTCTTTTTCTTTTTGACCGGAACGTAATTGTTCAAATAATTGAGTG
Organism: Granulicatella elegans; assembly: GCF_020735385.1. Lineage (NCBI taxonomy): Bacteria > Bacillati > Bacillota > Bacilli > Lactobacillales > Carnobacteriaceae > Granulicatella > Granulicatella elegans. The sequence goes on from NZ_CP085953.1 coordinate 1,655,374, forward strand.
ACGATAGCGTGGCTTTTTGGTGGATGGCAATTAATGACATCTCGACCAATCGCACTCTTTGTCCGTTTGAAGATTTTTTCTTCTCCGTTACCTTCGTTGTAATATTTGACAATATTATCCTTATCGACAAATGACAGTTCCATTGGAAGTAGGTTTAATAATAAGTCTAATTGCTCTAAGGATAAGGAGCCAGTTGATAATGGGATATCTCCTGTTTCTTGAATTTCTTCTTTAGACTGAATTGGAGAAGGTTTCTTTTCTACTTTCCATTCTGCTTCAGGTGTGACAATACAATAGCCGTATTGAGGCGTATCTTGTGCCATCTTCTCCCAATCATCCACATGAAAAGCTTGCGCCACCATTGGAATTAAAATATTTTCCTCTTTAAAAATCATTTCAAGCAGTTCTTCTTTAACTTCTAGAAACTGTTCCATGACGTCATCCGTTTGGTTGTGAAAAGCTTGTTTGAAATTTTTATAAATTTCTCTAATTTCATCATGAACTCCCCACATTACTTTAGGAGGGGCTGTGATTCCTTTTGATTCCATAATCGGAAATAGAGCATATTCTTTTCTTAAATAATGATTTTCAAACTGATCAAGTAAGCCGATTTGCCGTTTTAGTCCTTTTAACAGTTCTTCATCTTTTGAAGATAAATAAGCTTGTAACAAACGTTCAATACGATCAATAGCTCCTCTGAGAGCTAAATTTTCCTTTTTTAGAACCATTACTGGATGTCCTTCTTTTTCAAAATCAGGCATTCCTTCTCCAGCTTCTACTTTTGCACTCATTAATGAAGCATGAATTTTACAAAGACGCATAATTTCTTCATAAGTAATTCCTTCTTGCATCAAGTTTCGTTCCATCACTTGAATTTCATAAGGAGAAATAGAATCAAAATATTGGTTAAATTCTTCTTGAATGATTTCTTCTTTTTCCCCTTGATGTAATCGGAGCATTAATTCTTTTAGTTTTTCTTGACGTTCTAATGGTGTCATAGCATCATTACTCATTGCTCTCCCTACTTTCTTTTACAATATATCCATTCAATTCTAATTGACGAATAATTGTATCTAGTGGGATTTTGGCAATTTTAGATCCTTTTTTTAAGTTTGTAATTCTTCCAATTGTTTGAACCATCTGTGGCTGAGATAAAGGCGTAAATCCTAACTCAATAAGTAAATCTTTTACCTCAGGATGATTTTGTAATGTTGTATATACTGAATCTTCTAAATAAATCGTATTCATCAAAATCTCTCCCATCTTATAATCGTTGTAACCCTAATAACCCAAGTAATAAACAAATTACAATATAAATCCATACAACCATTGTTGTAAACACAACTGTATATGTCCCTTTTGGAGTTCTATTAGCTTTCATATATGACATAATTTCTTTACGGTAAAGTCCAAAAAATATTACAGACATACAGCTTGTAATTATTAACAGCATATTTGTTACAATATCTGCTAATTCTACTCCTAAAAGTGCAGGCAAACCATTTTCTACTAATAAACTAAATCCAAAATTATTTAATATATGGAAAAATACTGCCCATAAAAAACTATATTCCAGAGCAATATACGCAAACAATATTCCAACAAAGAAAGCAAAAACTCCTTGAATTAAATTCATATGGAATAACCCAAAAGCCATTGCGGAAATTAGAATACTAAAAATTTTTCCATAATGTTTTAATCGATAAACAACCCCACCACGAATCAATAATTCTTCTACAAATGGACCAACTAATGATGCATAAATCACTAACATAAAGGAATCATCACTACTTGTGGCTGCTTCAATCGCACCTTGTGTACTGAATCCAAATCCATTCAGAAAACTCTCAAATAATTGAGCGCTTTGAGTAAAAATAAATTGACAACCAAACAGTATAATCGAAAATACTGTAAAATATTCCAATGTCATCTTCTTTTGACGATAAAAAATCGTTTGGAAAAAATTAATTTTTTGAGTTTTATAAAAAATAGTAATGCCAACAATCACTGCAACGATATAACCAAAGTCAGATAAATTTTGAAGATGAGTCTCTGTTACCATTGGTAAAAAATCTGGTCTCACAGTTTTCACCATTTTAATCAGTTCACTACTAAGTACAAATAGAAAAAGAATCCCCATAAAAATAGCGGTATACACTAATAAATGTTTAAATAGTTGTTTACTTAATTGTTTTAACGGAGACTCCGTTTTTTTCACTTCAACTGGTGTAGGAACATCCATTATTTCGATTGATTCATTTTCCATTTACTGCTCCCCTTTTATCATATTTCTTTTGCACACTTCTTAATCGTAACATTAATAAGAAACAGTTTGACATTAGACCTACAATTAATGCAATCCAATAAGCATACGGCCCTAAATCGGTCATCCAATCTAACACAATACCAACTGGAAGACCAATGACCCAATATCCTAATAAGCATAAAATAAATGGCATTTTTGCATCTTTATAACCACGTAATATTCCTTGAATCGGTGCTGCAACAGCATCAAACATTTGGAATAATAAACTATAGGATAAAAATACCATTGTTAATTGAATAAAACTTTCTGAAGTTCCATATAGTCCAGCAATCATTGGACGGTTGAAATATAACCATACTAATGTTAAAAAAGCAATGATGACAGAAGTAGTAATTCCTAATCGAATATACTCTTTTGCGGACTTTTGATTTTTTTGTCCAATCTCATACGATACAATAATCGTCAATGCGTTAGAAATACTCATTGGGAAGGCATACGCCAAATATGAAAAATTCATAGCAGCTTGGTGCGACGCAATGACTTGTGATCCAAATTTAGCCATTAATAAGCCAACAAGTGCAAAAATAGCTACTTCCCCAAAAACATTAAATCCAATTGGTAGACCTAATGCAAAAGGCTCTTTCCACAAAGCTAAATGCGGTCTTTCAAAACTTAATACATTATAAGGTTTCAATTTTGGATGTTTTTTAAGAACAACAATCGCTACGATTAATAACACCCAATAAGCCATCGCCGTTCCAAGACCTGCCCCTGGACCGCCTAATTCAGGGAGACCAAATTTCCCATAAATTAATGAGTAATTAAAGAACATATTTAATGGAACAATTAAAATCATTAAAAACATGGATACTCTTGTTAACCCTAATGCATCAATGAATGATCGAATCACACTAAAGAGTAAAAATGGAATAAATCCAATCGATAAGAGTAATAAATATTCTCTTGCAATCGTGGATACTTCAGTTTCTAAATGCATTTGATTTAATGCTGGATTCAATCCAATTAAACCAATACAAAACAAAATAATCGCTAATAAAATGCCAATATACATAAATTGGAATACAATTTTTTGAATTCCTTCTTTATCTTTCTTCCCAAGCAATTGCCCTACAATTGGTATAAGTGCTGCTACAATCCCATTTAACAATGTAAAAAATGGACTATATAGACTTCCCGCAATGGAAACTCCTGCTAGGTGCATTTCATGATATTGCCCTGTCATAACCGTATCAATGAATTGCGCTGAAAAATTTGCTAATTGATAAATTAAGACTGGAATTAAAATTTTAAATAATAATTTCAATCGTTCACTTGTATGATTTGTTTCGTACATAGTCACTCTCCTATTACAAAATCTAGTAATTGTTCTACAGAATCTAACACTAACACAGATTGTTCTTTCATTTTGTGGACATCACTCCCACTCGTTAAAACAGCAATTCCTCCACCACAATGTTTAGCATATGCCATATCTAAATAAGAATCACCTACATAAAAAATTTCATTCAATGGTACTCCTAATTGCTGACTCGCACCAATGAGGGAATCTGCCACCGGTTTAGCAGGATATTCATCTGGAGTAGCAACAAAATCAAATAAATGCCAAACTTTCAATATTTCAAAAATTGTTTTTGTAGGGATATAACTATCATTTGTGACAACTCCTACTTTGATTCCTTTATGTTTTAATTCAGAAACTAAAAAAGCTACATCGCCAATTGGAACAATCATATCTGGATGTGCTAATAGATAATTTCTAAAATCTTGCAATACTTCATCATATAAAGCCTTTTTATCAATTGGAAAATAGTTTGCAATCTCGTCTAACATGTCTTCAACTGTTCCTGAAGCAATGACACTATTGGGAACAATCTCACCTTGAACAATCCCTAATAATTCTATCATCTGCTTAATCGTTATAGCTGAATCTTCTTTGATATGTTGCTTTAAAATTTTACGGATGACCATTTCTGTTGGTTCAACCCACAGATTGTCTATATTAGTTAAAGTGCCATCCTTATCAAAAAGAATGGCCTTTACTTCGAGATTTCCTTTATTCGTTTGTAATTTCATTTGAATTCCTACTCTACATTTTGTAATTCAACACCGATAATATTATCCATCGCTTCAACTTGCTTTAAAATCACGGATAAATCAGTCGTTGATTCAGATATATCTAACATTAATTGAACAATCGCTACACTATGGATTGCTAATCCTTGGAATATCGTTAATACATTCATATTATAACTCGCAAATAAATCTAATATTTTAGCCAATGTTCCTTTTTCATTTTTCATATGAATATTTAACGAAGCTTTTCGCCCATAAGTCACAGACGAGAATCCTTGAACTTTTCGATAATACTTATAATAAACACTACGTGAAATTCCTACTAATTTTACTGCTTCTGTAACATCCTTTGCTTGTTTAGTTGCTAATAATTCTTTTGCTTTTAGTACTTTAGAAAACACAGGAGGTACAGCATCTGCTGACACTAAAAAATGTTTTTGGTTTTCCATAACTTTCACCTCGGTCTTATTGTATACGATACAAGGAGAAAATACTATAATTTTTATATAAAATCATAAGGCGTTAACCCTTCCATTCCAATCATTGGATCAATTTCACAAGAATCGATTAATGCCATTGTTAAAATAAAAGGTTTCTTATCGGGTGCAACAACTTTTTTGGAATTTACAGAGTAAGTTTCTGTTTCTTCTGCAACGGTACTCTTTTCAATAACCGTTTGTTGTTTACTTTGTAGGTCCGTAATCAAATCTTTCGTATTTTCTAACGATTCTACTGAACGAATTTCATGACTCTCTTCCTCAATCGTAAAACTTTCAAAACTATTTCCTACCAATAAATCTTTTAAGCACGTTTGACGTCTTGCACTTTGACGATTTGCAGCTTCTTGGAATGCTTCATATTGCCCACACATAATTAAGAATTTCTTACTTCTTGTTACTGCCGTATACAGTAAATTCCGCTGAAGCATTCGTTGATATTGACCTACCATTGGTAAAATCACCATTTGGAATTCACTACCTTGTGCTTTATGAATCGAACAACAATAAGCATGCGTCAATTGAATAAAGTCATTGCGTTTATATTCTACTTCTACATGATCAAAGGATACATAGATTTTATCGACTTGATCTTCATTTTCTTTAGCAAATATAATCGCACTAATTTCACCAATATCTCCATTATAAATATTTTCTTCAGCAACATTGACTAATTGTAATACTTTATCCCCTACACGGAATACTCGGTCGAATGATTCAATTTCTCGAACTGAATTTCCAATTTTTGGATTTAAAATATTTTGCATCATTTTATTAATTTCATGAATACCAGCTTCCCCTTTGTACATTGGAGCTAATACTTGAATATCTTTCTTCTGATAACCTTTTTTAATAGCTTTCACCACAATTTGTTCAATCACATCTAAAATCTGAGTTGAACGACATGGAATAAAGGTACGGTCTGGTTGGTTTTGAGTAAAGTCCATTGGCAAATTCCCATCTTTAATGGAGTGTGCTAATGGAACAATACTTGAGGAATCTTTTTGTCTATGAATATGCGTTAATTCAATGGATGGAATCTGATTCGATAATAGTAAATCTGTTAATACTTGCCCTGGTCCTACAGAAGGCAATTGATTTTTATCTCCTACAAATAAAATCTTCGTTTTAGCAGGAGTCGCACGAAGCAATCGATTCATTAGCCAAGTATCGACCATCGACATCTCATCAATAATTAAAAAGTCACAACTTAACGAACGAGTATCATCGGAATCTTCACCTTCTAATTCAGAATTTTCTTCTGCAGAAATTCCTAACATTCGATGAATGGTAGAAGCAGAAATTCCCGTTAACTCATTCATACGCTTCGCTGCCCTTCCAGTTGGAGCCGCTAATTGAATGGCATCAGAATCTAATTCAACGTCTTCTAAATAACGATACATTTCTACAACACCATTAATAATCGTTGTTTTCCCCGTTCCAGGTCCTCCTGTTAAAATAAACAAAGATTCTTGCATAATTTTACTGAGCGCTTGTTTTTGAGACGCATCATAGATGATGTCAAAGTTCTTTTGAACATGGTGAATTGCTTCTTCTATCTGTTCCTCAGTATAGTGAGATTTTTTTGACAATTCTAAACGATGTTGAATCGCATTGACAATTCCAATCTCCGCATAATATAACGAAGCTAATGATAAGTGATTTTCTTCAGAAATAATCATTCCTTCTCGAATTAATTCATTTAACGCATTCACGATTTGATCTGGTTCAATTAGAAACGAACGAGTTTGCTCTAATAATTTTTGAGTTGCAAGAACAACTTCTTTATCAATTAAAAAGGTATGGCCTTCTTGATAAGATAAATCTCTCACCACAACATAAACAGCACCTTTAATACGATATAAACTATCTGCTGCAATCTCTAATTGTTGCGCAATGGCATCAATTCTTCTAAAACCAAGTCCTTCAATGGACTGTAATAACACATATGGATCTTCTTTAAGAATATCCATTGTTTTCTCTTTATAGAGCATCATAATTTTTTGGGCAAATACTGGAGTAAATCCCATATTCGTCAATTCAAATAAAATACGTTCTGTACCTTGATTTTCGATAATAATGCTACGAATACTCTCACATTTTTTTGCGGATAATCCTGGAACATTTTTTAAGCAATCATCGTCTTGAATAATTTGCTCAATCGCATTTTCTCCTAAACAGTCTACGATTTTCATGGCTGTTTTTTCACCAACTCCTGGAAAACGTCCGCTTGAAAAATAAGCAATGAGTCCTTTTTTCCCAGTCGGTTGATGTTGTTGATAACTTAAAACAGAAAATTGTTGCCCGTATTTTGGATGCGAAACAACTTTTCCATTAAAACGATAAGGGGAATGATCATGAATGGTGCCAATAATTCCTGTTACAACAATCTCATCTGAGTTTAGTTGTACACTACTTTCCTGCACTCGAATTAATAATACTTTGTAAAAATTTTGCGGATTTTCAAAAAATGTCGCTAAAACTTCTCCTACAATGTATTCTTCACTCATGACTTCCCCTCTTTTCTATCAATTATTAAACGTATTGACGTTCGTTTCCTTCCATATAAGCTTTGTCGATAATACCTCCACCTAAACAAATATCTCCATCATAAAATACAACTGCTTGCCCAGGTGTAATCGCACGTACTGGCTCTTCAAAGTATACCATAGCTTTTGTCTTGTCGTCTTCTTGAAATACAACACGAACTTTTGTATCTTGTTGACGATATCTGAATTTAGCAGTACATTCGAATTCATTGGCTCTTTCTTCATCTGTATTAAATTGCAAATCTGTCGCAAATAATGAATCCGAATAAAGGTTAGGATGATGGAATCCTTGTCCAACATATAATGTATTCGTACTTAAATCTTTTCCGATAACAAACCATGGATCATTGGTTTTACCACCACCACCAATTCCTAATCCTTGACGTTGACCAATCGTGTAATACATTAACCCAGCATGGTCTCCTTTAACTTCTCCATCTAATGTTACCATTTTACCAGGTTTAGCTGGTAAATAATGAGATAAAAATTCATTGAAGTTTCTTTCTCCGATAAAACATACACCAGTTGAATCTTTTTTCTTAGCAGTTGCTAAGTTGAATTCTTCTGCAATTTTACGAACTTCTTTTTTCTCTAAATGCCCAATTGGGAATATGGCTTTAGATAATTGTTGTTGATTTAATTGGCTTAAGAAATATGTTTGATCTTTATTATTATCCACTCCACGTAATAAACGAACAACACCATTCTCATCTGTTTCTACACGAGCGTAATGTCCCATCGCTACATAGTCTGCTCCTAGTTGAAGGGCATATTCTAAGAAAGCTTGGAATTTTACTTCCTTATTACACATGACATCCGGATTAGGAGTTCTCCCTAAACGATATTCTTTTAAAAAATATTCAAACACACGATCCCAATATTCCTTTTCAAAATTCACAGAATAATACGGAATTCCAATTTGTTCAGCTACTGCTGCCACATCTTTATAATCTTCCGTTGCTGTACATACACCATTTTCATCTGTATCATCCCAGTTTTTCATGAAGATACCAATCACATCGTATCCAGCTTGTTTTAATAAAAGAGCCGTTACAGAAGAATCAACTCCACCACTCATTCCGACAATTACTCGGATATTTTCCTTATTCATTCATTCACCATCATTTCTAATTTTTCTCTTTTTTAACGATTTGAAGGTCGCTGTATCAATTTTATATCATTTTCTAAAAATTTTTTCAAAAAATTTTTCTCAAAATCTTCTTAAATACGATAACGATAGGATTTTTTCCTTATATACATTTGACAAATAAATTTATTTTCACTACAATTATTATTAATAAAAGGGGGGCATAAGTGTATGATAATATCTTTACGAGCAGCGCGGGTTAATCGTAATTTAACACTCTTAGAAGCCGCCAAACACCTAAAAATTAATAAAGATACTTTAACGAAGTATGAAAAAGATTCTACGAATCTTCCATACTCTTTAAGTAAACGCATGCAGGAACTCTATGAGATTCCAGGCGAAAATCTTTATTTTGGCGATACTTTAAGCTTCGTGGCGCAGTTTAAGCCACTCCCTCACGAAGAAGATCAACACTAGTGATTGGAATACCTTCCCGTGCTATGTATAAAAACGAGACAGAGTAAACTCTGTCTCGTTTTTTTATACTTCTTCTAACACGCCACGTTCTACTAATCCTTCTAGAATAAATTCTAGTTTTTCAATCGCATATGCGTTTTTTTCATTTCCATATAATTGAACAGTTTGAAGTCCATCTTTTGTTGTTGTTGAAATTTTTAATTGTTTCATTGCTTTATCCACTGAAACTTTTAATTTTAATCCACGATGTCCAACTACTAAGTCATCTAAACTGCGAATGAATTGAAAATTTCCAGATTTTGTTTCGACAAATCCATTATCTCTTAATGTATATCCTTTTACAGTTGGAGATACACGATACACATGATTTGAATGTTTTAATGTTGCTGTTTGAGTAAATGCCATATCAACACTTCCTTTCATCACTTTCTACTAGTTTAGCATACTATGGACGTTTAATCGAGGATATTGAGGAAATAAATGCATCAATATCTTCCGTAGTTGTCTCTCCTCCAAAGGATAAACGAACAGATTCACTCACTCTACTCTTATTTTCTGGATACATGAGTGATAATACAGGACTTGGTTCTAAACTTCCTGCAGAACATGCCGAACCTGCTGATACAGCTACTTGGTGTAAATCACACATAATTAATGTTTGACTTGCAGGAATTCCTTTTAACCAAACATTACAAATATGCGGACTCTTTCTCCATTCATCCCCATTTATTTCAAAAGGAATTTGGCGAACCGTTAATTGTTCTTGTAAATACTTTGATAATTCAAGGTATCTGTTCTTTTTCTCATTTCTAGTTTCAATGGCCAATGCCAAAGCCTTTTGGAAACCAACAATATAAGGAACATTTTCAGTTCCTGCTCTCCATCCTTGTTCTTGTCCGCCACCTTTAATGAGTGCATGAATTGGTGCATCATTCTTCTTATATAAGAATCCAATTCCTTTCGGCGCATGAATTTTATGCCCTGAAGCAGATAAATAATCAATGTGAGCAGCCGTTACATCAATTTCTTCTTGAGCGAATGCCTGAACTGCATCTGTATGGAAATAAGCAGAATGTTCCACTAATAACTCACCTATTTCTAGAATCGGTTGATACGCTCCTGTTTCATTATTAACCGTCATAATCGATACTAAACAAGTATTTTCTGTTAAAGCTTCTTCCACTTGTTTAACAGATATACACCCTGACTCATCAGGAACTAACACAATAATCGTGAATCCTAATTTTTCAGCATGAGCAGCAGATTTTTTAACCGAGGGATGCTCGATTCCTGAAATGATGATTTCTCCTTTTTCTTCTGAAAATTGCTGACAAATCGATTCAAACACTAAATTATTCGCTTCAGATCCTGAACCTGTAAAAATAATGGAATCAGTCGTAGCAGCGTGTAATTCTTGCAATATATCTTTTTTAGTTGCTTGAATCTTTTGTTTTTGACTACGACCGATTTGGTAAACACTAGAAGGATTGCCAAAATATGCCATTTCTTCAAAAATTGCCTTTTTTACTTCCTCTACAACCGGTGTAGTAGCAGCATAATCTAAATAATGCAACTCTATCGTCCTTTCTTTATTTTCTACTCTTACTAGTATAGTATATTTTTCAAAATAAGGTAACTATTTTTGACTCACGTAAGTATGGAAACTATGCTACAATAGAAATGATAGAAAGTGAGGAGAATTATGAAAAATCAACCATTAGCATACAGAATGAGACCCACTTGCTTAGAAGAAGTTGTCGGACAACAACATTTAGTAGCACCTGGAAAAATTATTGCTCGAATGATTGCCGCCAAACAACTCTCTTCTATGATATTATATGGCCCTCCTGGAATTGGCAAAACAAGTATTGCCAGTGCCATTGCTGGAACGACAAAGTATGCCTTTCGAACATTAAATGCTGCCACAGATACAAAAAAAGAATTACAAATTGTCATTGAAGAAGCAAAAATGAGCGGAACAGTCATTCTATTACTAGATGAAATTCACCGCTTGGATAAACCAAAACAAGATTTCCTTCTTCCACACTTAGAAAATGGACGTGTCATTTTAATAGGAGCCACTACTGAAAATCCATATATTGCCATTAACCCAGCTATTCGTAGTCGAACACAAATTTTCGAACTCATCCCACTTACACCAGAAGAAATTCATCAAGCACTCAAACGGGCATTAACCGATGAAACAAAGGGATTAGGAAAATATGATGTAGAAATCGAAGACGGAGCGATGCATACATTAACGCATTTTTCAAATGGAGATGTGAGAAGTTCACTAAACGCTTTAGAATTAGCTGTGAAATCTACCCCAGAAAATGAAGACGGGAAAATCATTATTACAGAAGAAATCGCAGGAAACTGTCTACAAAGAAAAGTATTCGCCCATGATAAAAACGGAGATCAACATTATGATGTCATCTCCGCTTTCCAAAAATCAATTCGAGGAAGTGATGTAAATGCAGCACTACACTATATGGCAAGACTCATCGAAGCAGGAGAACTCATTACATTAATCAGACGATTATTAGTCATTGCTTATGAAGATATCGGATTAGCAAACCCAGCAGGAGCAAGTCGAGCCGTATTAGCCGTACAAGCTGCCGAAAAACTCGGCTTACCCGAAGCAAGAATCCCACTTGCGAATGCAGTGATTGAATTAGCCCTCTCCCCTAAATCAAACACAGCAATGCTCTCCATTGATGCAGCACTCTCAGATGTTAGACAAGGAAAATCAGGAAACATCCCTTCCCACTTACAAGATGCACATTATCAAGGAGCCCAAAAATTAGGACGAGGAATGAATTATCAATACCCACATAACTATCCAAACCACTGGGTAAAACAACAATACTTACCGGACACACTCAAATATACACAATACTTCCACCCAGACCCAACTTCGAAATTCGAAGAAGCGTTGAAGGAACAGTATAAAAAGTTTCAATAAATGGAAATATCCCCCGACAAGAAATTCTTGCGGGGGAATGTTTTCATTAGTCACTATCATTCAAATCAGTAATCATAGTCCATTTCTTTTTTTAAACTATCAAACCAAAATCTCTATCACTACATTTCTCAAATTTTTATCTACTAAACCACAACGTCCATCTAATATAGTTACTTAAATCTTGAGAGTACAAAAACTTAGCGGATTTCAAATTGATTTACTAGAGGGTTTTATAGTTACTTAAATCTTGAGAGTACAAAAACAATCATATTCGTAAGTTTTAAGTTTATTAAGTTTTATAGTTACTTAAATCTTGAGAGTACAAAAACTCGATGAAGGAGATAAACCTAAATCAGTTTGTTTTATAGTTACTTAAATCTTGAGAGTACAAAAACGCATCAAAACCTAAATCTTTATAGACCTGTGTTTTATAGTTACTTAAATCTTGAGAGTACAAAAACATGGGCAACGCTCTTGCATTCTCTCTAAAAGTTTTATAGTTACTTAAATCTTGAGAGTACAAAAACTGGCTCAAATGATTATTGAAGAATTACAAGGTTTTATAGTTACTTAAATCTTGAGAGTACAAAAACGTAGAAGGTTGGTGTCATATAACTAAAGAAGTTTTATAGTTACTTAAATCTTGAGAGTACAAAAACCGTAAAGTGTGCGGTCTGCCGACAGCTTGAGTTTTATAGTTACTTAAATCTTGAGAGTACAAAAACAACTGAGCGTTCTTATCGATTTCATCTTGTGTTTTATAGTTACTTAAATCTTGAGAGTACAAAAACCTAATGAAATAAGCTCTGCTAACTCATACTGTTTTATAGTTACTTAAATCTTGAGAGTACAAAAACGCATAGTATCTGGGGACCCAAATACAACTTGTTTTATAGTTACTTAAATCTTGAGAGTACAAAAACTTGACGAATTGGAGAATCTGAATGAAGTACGTTTTATAGTTACTTAAATCTTGAGAGTACAAAAACCTTTAATCAAGCCTACATAGTCAATAACAGGTTTTATAGTTACTTAAATCTTGAGAGTACAAAAACATGTGATAAGTATACACCTTTGACATCTTGGTTTTATAGTTACTTAAATCTTGAGAGTACAAAAACATGAGTCGTTAAAACTAGAATTAGAAGAATGTTTTATAGTTACTTAAATCTTGAGAGTACAAAAACTATATTTGAAAAAAGTTTTTTAAATAAGTAGTTTTATAGTTACTTAAATCTTGAGAGTACAAAAACGTACTATTATAAGCGTACGCTTTTAAATTGGTTTTATAGTTACTTAAATCTTGAGAGTACAAAAACAAACTGCTATAGTTGTTCTCATATGGGGGCGTTTTATAGTTACTTAAATCTTGAGAGTACAAAAACATATTATATCGTGATATAATCATATTGTCAGTTTTATAGTTACTTAAATCTTGAGAGTACAAAAACAAAGTTCGTATTTTGATGTGTTATCTGTTAGTTTTATAGTTACTTAAATCTTGAGAGTACAAAAACGTAGTATACAGGAATATAAAACTATTTCAAGTTTTATAGTTACTTAAATCTTGAGAGTACAAAAACATAGATTAGCAACTTTCTTTTCAATCTCTTGTTTTATAGTTACTTAAATCTTGAGAGTACAAAAACATAAAGACTTACCAGTACCACCGCCACCAGGTTTTATAGTTACTTAAATCTTGAGAGTACAAAAACCTCAAATAAAAAATTCGGATTTTTATCTCTCATGTTCATTATATAATTCCTAACTCAATTGTCAATCATCTTCATGAATAAACATTTGTAAAACAGAATTTCTTATATAAGAAACTTCTTTTAAATCATAATCATATAGTTGATGGAGTACTTTTAATATCGTTTGATCTTTAATCGATAAACTTATCTCCCTCGACTCCTTATCAAACAAATAATAAACAATTCTTTCTAAACTAGAACAAAATTCCTCCATAGTTGGAACAGTATTTAACGGATAAGATTGTATAAATCGATGATAAAGAAATTCCAGTTCTGGCAAAGATTCTATTCTCTCTCCTATAATTGTTATCTCTTCCACTACTTCCCTTTCAAAAATGATTGGTTCATGGTATCCAATAAAATTAATGACGGATAGATTGTCATGATGGTCTGTTAAATTTAATAATCTTGTCTTAATGATTTTCAATTCTTTTCTAGAAATAGAATTTCCTAAATTCCGTAGTACTAATAAATAATGATCCGTACTATCTGTTAAGATTTTTTCTAAAATACTAATCAATAGATTTAACTTACATGAATTGTTCAATAAATCCACTGAAATATTTTTATTCATCTGATGAAATTTTGATTGTAAATGAGCCTTGATAATAGTTTCTTTTATAAATTCTATGGCATCCGTTTCGTATTCTATAGAATCTTCTTCAATTTGGATTGCAACATTAATATTACAAATCATTTCATGTAAAATATCATTCATTTTTTCAATTTGAATTGCTAAATCCACTTGATTCATAATTTGACAAATATAATTAAATGCTAGAGTTCCCTTTTTAAGACTTAATTGTTCAGCAATATCAGACATTGTTTCAATACTAACTACTCTATATTTTTTGCGGCTTACAATATGATTGTCGATTACAATAGTTGGTTCATTAAAATCAAATATCGCTAAATCATCTTCCGAATATTTCTTCCCATCAAAATACCAATTAATTAATTGAAAAATATAAAATTTTAATTCTTGATTTCCACCGACAATTTGAGCAAAATGATTCAATTCAAATTCAACAAATTCTCGAGACGGATGTGTCACTTTCATTTTCATATAATCACCAATTTCTTATTCCCAACAATTGTTTCTTGTCTTGTTTGATGACCAATTAATAAAACCATATCTTCATATTGTTTTTCAGTTACTGCTAAGAGGCGAATATTCCCATCTTCAATTGGACATTTTTGTAATTTTTTATAAAATTTTGAAGCAAAACTTCGATTAGGACACGTACGAACATAAACAGAAAATTGTAACATTTCAAATCCATTTTCGATTAAAGTTTTTCGAAATAATCGATATAATCTTTTTTCTTTTAGTGTTTCCATTGGTAAATCAAAAAAGCAAAATAATCTCACTGCATCATACCTCATCTATTTTCTCCCATTCTAAACTAGAAACAATTGGATAATTCATTCTTTTAATCATTTTTGTATCCATATTTTTCATAAATGCTTGAACAAATTTATCCATTGCTCCAACAACTGTACAATATTCTTTTCCAAACTTTACTTTTGCATTCATTAAATTAATTAATGACAATCGATGTGAAAACTTCAAATAATCTTCATCTTGCAGGTTTTCATAGACCCATCTATCCACTAATTGACGAAAAGGTTCCATTAAATCATCTGCTAAATTAAATTGATTATATTCATTTCTATGAAAAATCCCCATAATTGGATTCAAACCATATCCCATAATTAACCTTGCCATTTGTGCCCGAATAATTGTATAACCATAATTTAATCCAGCATTAATGACATCTGTTTCCGTTTGTGTTTGTCGAGTAAATTTCATACCAAATAACTCATTAAAATAAACTTTTGCTGCATGTCCTTCTCGATTCGTTTTGTCTCCTATTTCAATTTCATCCATGTAGCTTGAAATTAATCGAATAGTATCTTCCGATTTTTCTGTAATAATTAACAAATCTAATTGATTCGCTAATTTCATTTCGATAACCATTTGCCACAACTTACTTTTACGGTAATCACTCCAGCTCAATTGTTTCATTTGTTTCTTATAAGATTTAAAATGCCCATTATAAGCAGTATAAATCCCTGTTGGAATATGATTTTGATCACATACTACTAAGGCAATGTTATATTTACTTAATGCACTTAATAATCTTAAAGTCACAATAGTATCTCCACCTTCTGCAACTATCATAGAAATATCGCTTAACGGAATGGTTATATTTGTACCCTGTTTCTTTACAAGTAAGTTATCTAACTTCAACCGTATTTGTTCACTATCAGAAATATGCACAGCTCTCCACGTCATGTCCCTCACTCCTTTATATACGAAAAGACCCCAGTCAAAAGACTGGGGTCTCGATTTCGGCATGAAGCCTTATTTTTGTAGCTTCAGCAAGATTTAAGTAACTATGTAAGGCGTCCCTTACAATTGTTATTCTACACCTTGCTTCATAAAATTGCAACCCCTTACTTTGCATTAAAATGTCAATTTAGGTTCGTCGCCTTCTTTTTTGATGATGAATCTATTTCCTAGAACATCTGTTTCGATTTTGTAAATAGAGGTATTTGAAATTCCAATATTTTTAATAAATCTACCAGTAGATGCAACTGCTCCAAATTTTACAGTTATTTCTTTAGAATCAAATGTCTTTTTATCAAATGGTTTAAATTCTACATAATTTAAATCCGATCCCGTTCTAGAATTGAATCTAAAGTATTGTTGTTCCCCTGTTTCAGTATCTTTCACCAATATCACATTGTTTTTATATAATGAGAATTTAAATTCTGATTTTGAAGAAATTCCTTCTCTTTCTTTTATCTCTAAATATTTCTCCCATGTAATTCCATAGTCTCCACCTTTTTGATAACACAAATCAGAATATTTCAATCCCATGATTTCATATTTTAATGTTTCAGGATTAAAATAAACATCTCCTCTCCAAGGTTTTAGTGATTGTAAAATAACTTTTCTTGTACTATTTTCTGGAGTAATATCGATATACTTTCCAACTGCCTTATCTAAGTATTTTAATACTCGAATAATTGGTCCATTTCCTTTTTTACTATACTTTCTTACATAGCCATGTTCATCGTAATATTTCTTAAATGGGCTTACTTTTACTTCTTTTCCACTATCGTTCATTTCTTTATTAGGATAAGTTTCCAAAATCACTTCAATAATTTCTTTAAATGTACGTGGATCATGTTGAGCCATTAAAAATTTATTTGGATCTTTTTCATAAATTTTAAGAAAATCCTCGTACCCTTCAATAGTATAAATATCTCTTGTTTTTGAAACCGTCATTTCTTTATCATCTTGTTTTCTAGTAGAGTAAATTGTCGCATTCGAAACAGCTCGATTTACCTTAGAATCTTGTTGATAAGAAAATAGAATTGACTCTTCTAATTCTTTTGATTGTAAGGTTTTCTTGAAGTCAACATATGGTGTTTGATACACTAATTCTTTATATTCACTATCTGGAATAATTTCTCCAGTTTCTACATCTAAAAGTTCTGTTTCATTATAACGAATGAAAACATTATTCGATTTTTTCCACAAACGTAATTGACTTGAAGCTGCTATAATTAATGCATCTACAGCATGATGATGATAAGTATCCCTTGTTTTATCAATCTTCCAATTTCTTCTTAATTGAGCTGTAAACTGTCCTCTTACAACTGTAACTTTTGTACCACTATTTTGTTGTTTAAAGAAATCTTGTAATGCATTCAAAACAACCCTAGACGCATAACGAGTATCCACTAAATTACGAGCAATAAATTTTGAACGAACTTCATACTTATTAATGTCTTCTTCGAATAATAGATACTCTTTCTTTTTATTACTAAAATTTTTATTTCCTACTACATATTTTTTAAAATCTGTCCAATTCCATGAATTAGTCAATGTTGGAATTGCTTGATAAGGTGTTCTTTGTCCTTTATCTTGATTTGCTGTACTTTCCACTAAGACTTTATTTTCTAAACCATCATCAAATGTTAAAGATAATGGTAATATATGATCAATTTCATACTGTCCCTCATTATGGATTAATTTTGAAATTGGAATCATTCGTCCTGAATACGCACAACGTTTTTCTTGTTGGTACCATAATCTAATTTTCAAAGCTAAATCTTTATGTCCATGGAAGACAGTAGCAGGTAATTCTTTAGATTGATTATATTCCAAAGCAGCTGCTGTCATTGCTGCACTTTTATCATTTAAATTTTTCTTTTGACGATTTTGAATTTGTTTTCTTTCTTCCTCTTCATTTTTCTCTCTTGCCATTTCAACCACAACAGTATCAGGCATTCCATATTTATGCAAAATATAATTTACAGCTTTAACAGTTTGTCTAACTGCTTTTCCAGCTACCGGATTATAAATTTCATCAGTAATAGCTTTTCCATCAATATATACAGTTTTAGGAGAATCTTTTCTAACTTTTTGTTTTCCTAATCGTGTTAATATAGTCATTTGTTCTTCTGAAGTTGCATATAATTCAGGAATTAATTCATTCAATAATTTTAATGAAAAACTATGCCACCCTTGATTAAATATGAAGTGACCCCAAAAAGTTAGACTTTTTTGAGACGACTTAAGTCGTCTCTTTTTGATTAATAAAACAAAATGTATGAATAACCCCCTAGGGGGTTCGCGCCAAAATTTTTGGCGCGTTTTTTCTTGGAAATATTATTAAACTTTCAATTAGATTTACTAGTTAAGCAATACGAGCAGAGTTTGAATGAGTTATTCTGTAATTTACAGGACTTAGTCCATCCAGTTTAATTTTTATACGTTTGTTGTTGTAATAATCAATATAATCGATAATAGCTTTCTCTAATTCCTCAAGAGACTTAAATTCTTTTTCAAATCCATAAAACATTTCTGATTTCAAAATACCAAAGAAAGATTCCATCATACCATTATCTGCACTGTTCCCCTTACGTGACATAGACGGCTTTATATCTTTACTTTCTAAAAATCGATGATAAGAATCATGCTGGTATTGCCAACCTTGGTCACTGTGGAGAATAGTATTTTTGTATTTTTCATCTGTAAATGCCTCGTTTAACATTGCCTTTAGTTGATGTAAGTTAGGTGAACGAGAAAGATTGAACGCAATAATTTCACTGTTAAATCCATCTAAGACTGGTGATAAATATAGTTTCTGTTCACTACTTGGAATGGCAAACTCCGTTACATCTGTGTAACATTTTTCCATTGGTTTAGATCCTTCAAAATCACGTTGAATCAGATTATCTGATTTCTTTCCAACATCTCCTTGGTATGAATAATATTTGCGTTTACGACGAATACGGGCAATTAAACCAAGTGCTTTCATTAAGCGTTGTACCTTCTTATGATTCACTTTAAAGCCACGATTTCTTAATTCTAAATGAATTCTACGGTAACCATAGTTTTCCTTATGTTCTGTAAAAATATCTTGTATTTCATCTTTAAGCTGTTGATCCTTATCCGGTTGGTTCATTTGTTTTAAATGGTAATAGTACGTTGAACGAGCTAAATTAATTACTTTAAGAAGAATATCCAATGGAAATTCATTGATTAATTCTTGAACAATTTCAGTTTTTCTTCTTTCTCTTTTTCCTCCTTCAATCGTAGTTCCCTCAACTTTTTTAGAACAGCAATTTCCGCCTTTAAGTATAGATTTTCTAATTCAAGATGTTCTAATTCTGTCATTTCTTCTAATTTTTTCTTTGGCTTACGTCCCATTGAATTTGGTCTCCCTCTTGTTTTCTCAACAATAGTATACCCATTTTTCTTATATTGTGCTAGCCAATTTGAAAGTAGGGAACGATTAGGAAGTGCATAATCAATAGCCACACTTGTTTGTGAACGACCTTCTAAAAGAACTTTATTCATTATTTCCTGCTTTAGTTTTGGTGAATAGTAACGATTTTTTTCTTTTTTAACAATTTCTATTCCATATTGATCAATCAATCGAACTAAGTATTTAATATTAGAATCGGCAATATCGTATTTCTTTGAAAGATTCTTTAAACTTTCACCTTGTTTTCTTAGTTGATAAATTTCTATTTTATCTTCATAAGTTAATTTCATTAAAAAACACCCCAAAAGTTAGATTTTTCATGTCTAACTTTTGGGGTGCAGTACAATACTGAGGAGTTTTTCTTTCTAAATAAAATCAATTCATCCGTTTGTTCTTGAGAAAACACTTCAGGCAAGTAATGTTGTAGAGCTTCTTGAATTCCTTCCTTATCTGTGTTCAATGTTAAGATTCTTCCAAGAATATCTAATTGTTCTCTAGTTAGAGAATCCATAATAATGGTTTCTAATTGACACATTTTTCGATAAATTTCAAATGTGTGCATCTCTGGTTTATTATTTTTATCGATTCGGAATCCTCTAATTTCATCTACTTTACAATCAATCATTTTAGCAATTTTAGTTAAGATCTTACTTGCACCAACTGCTGTAGAATTTTTTACAAATTCAATGATTTCTTCTTTTTGCTCTGTACTTAATTTTTTTGTTTCAGTTGGTACTGTTAAATTATTTAAATCATTCAATAAATTAAATTCTTGTGCACTATGCGAAGCTTTTGCTGCTCGATATTCTTCTGGATAAAACGTACATTTCCCTATTAAAATACTAAAAATATTATCTAATGTTTCACCATTTGTTCTAAAGCGACCGTAATCCGTTCTAGATTTTTCATTACCTGGACCTTCATAGTATTTACGTTTTCTAGTTAAAATTTCTAAATAGTCTTCTATAAATTCGTCAGTAATTTCAGAATAGTAATGTTGTTGATTTTTTAAGATTCTCTCTGCTTCTTTTTTGTATTCTGAAGTTGAAAACACATTTATGATTCTTCTCTCATTACCTTCTTCGTCCTTAACGGAGAAATCTCCACGAAGTTGACCATATCGTTCTAAACGTTCTAATTGAATTTCTCCTGGTGTTTTCTCTTTCAATTGTTTCAAGTTGAAATCAATTGCTTTTTTATAAGCTGAACCACTATTTACTCCAGTACCTTCTTCATCAATGGCATCATCTAAGTAACTAATTCCTCTATGTTTCACCATATTTCTTAATGCAATGAATAATTCTGTTAAAGATACTTTTTCTCTTAATGCTCGAACACGTATTTCATATGGATTTAAATTAATTGGTATATTTTTAAAATCAAGATCTATTTCATAAGTCTCAAATAATTTCTTAGTACTTTTAATTCTTACTTTTCTTCTTCTAGGTAATCGTCTTCCTCCACGATTTTTTCTTCTTTCACCATTATTTGCAGGGTCTCCTGAAGAAAATAGTAAAGAACTCGCATGAATCACTTTCCCTGTTTCTTTTTCGATTAGTCCAATACCAACTGAACCAATCCCAATATCCAATCCTAAAATATAATTTACCATAGTAAACCTCCTTTAACACTCAGATTTTATACGCTTTCATTTTACTATTAGTTTTTGTAGCTTTCAATAGAATTTAGGAGAAATTCCATGTTTTGTATATTTTGCGAAATTTGACCAACAAAAAACAGTAAACCTATTTTGATTTACTGTTTCTCAAATCGTTATATTCGTTAAACAAACTGCGATTTTTAGCTATCTTGTTATTATTTTTCCCTACTTAAATACCAAAACGAAACATACACAATCATTGCAATGAGAATATTATGGGGCAGACCTAATTACATTTGATTGAAAACAAAATGATATATCGTAAAAACTAACGCAATCACAATATTACTTTTAATGATTTTTTCAGACCAAACTGTTCTTTTCCAATCAATATAATGAATAAATGACCTAATAATATCATTATAATTGAAACTATTATAAGAAACTCTGTTGACCTTAACAAAAACGTGTTCCCTAAAAAGAGTAGAATAAATCCGTAAAACCATTTTTTATTGTGTACCATAATACTTATCTCCTTTACAATTTATATTGTAAGTCTAGTATGTCACCTGTTTTTATGTGATTTCATTTTCGATTGGCTACAAATTATAGCCAACTCACTAAAAAAGGAATACAACTCTCCAACAGTAAGATTCATGACAAAACACACTGTCATCCTCTCCTACATCGAAAAGTCATATTCCTATTTTTCTTACGCTTCAATTACTCGAACACTCTCATCTAGCTTCGCCCAGTGGTTTGTTGGGCCGTGTCCATTTCCTACATAGATTGGTTGAGCAATCGCTCCTTGTATAAATTTACGAGCTGTAATAATGCTCTCTTTCAAAGGTTGTCCTTTTGCTAATTCAGCAGTAATACAAGCGGAGAATGTGTCTCCTGTTCCATGGGTAGAAGCTGTTTGAATTCGTTTAGCTTCTGTCCAAAATGCTGTTCCGTCTTCTAATAAGATGAAGTCTTTTACAATATCTAGTGCTCCATGTCCGCCTTTAATAATGACAGTTTTTACGCCAAGATTTTGTAATACATCAGCTGCTTGCATCATATCTTTTTCTGTTAAGATTTTCTTGCCAATTAATTCTTCCGCTTCTGGTAAATTTGGTGTACATACTGTGGCAATTGGTAATAATTCTTTTTTAATCGTTTCAATCGCTTCTGGTTGTAATAATGGATGTCCGCCTTTAGCAATCATTACAGGATCCACAATTAATGGACCAAAATTTACTTTTTTATAATTTTCTACTACAGTACGAACGACTCGGCTATCTGCTAACATTCCTGTTTTTGCTGCACGAATATGAAAATCACTTGCTAATGATTGAAATTGTGCATCAATGAATGCACTAGGTACTTCATGAACTGCTTGTACTCCTAAAGTATTTTGCGCTGTTAAAGCTACAAAAATACTCATTCCAAAAACTTCTCGAGCTTGAAATGTTTTTAAATCCGCTTGAGCTCCTGCTCCGCCTCCTGAATCTGATCCAGCAATAGTCACTACTTGAATGGTTTCATTACTCATTTGCTTCCCCTCCTAAAATTTCCGTTACTTTTTTTCTTAGACAGTAACATTTTTCTTTGATATCTTTAGCTTTCATAATCTCACTGACAATAGCAACACCTGCAATCCCTGTCCCTTTTAAAGGTTCCATATTGTCTTCTTTAATACCACCAATGGCTACGATTGGAATCGATACTGTTGTGGCAATTTCCCGAAGAGTAGCAATAGATGTTGGTTGAGTAATCACCTTTGTCGTAGTTGGATAAATAGCTCCTACTCCTAAATAATCCGCTCCATGTTGTTCTGCTTCTAATGCGCGTTCAACTGTTTTAGCTGTAACTCCTAGAATTTTGTCTTTACCAATGAGTTTTCGTACCACTTCAACAGGCAGTTCATCTGCTCCAATATGCACTCCACTAGCATCCACTGCTAAACAAACATCCACTCGATCATCAATCATAAGAGGAATGTGATACTTGTCTGTTATAGTCTTAACTTTTTTTGCTAATTCAAAATATTCTCTTGTAGTACATTCTTTTTCTCTTAATTGCACAAGAGTCACACCAGACCTACAAGCTTCTTCTACTTTTTTCAAGAAGTCTTCCTCTTTCCAATCATAACGAGCCGTTACTAAATAAAGGGATAATGTTTTATCTAAGTTCTTCATTTGTCCAATCCTCCATTTTTAACATTTCTTGCCAATTTTCTTCGTATAGTTTGGATAATTGATTACAAGTTTCGATACGAAAACTTTCCATTCCTTTCTGGAGTACCCCGCTCGCTTTTTCTCCACATACATTAAAATAAGTAATCGCTCCAATCGTCGCTTCTAGTGGTTTAATTCCACTTCCTAAACCACCTGTAATTAAAGCTCCCACTACATCTCCTGTACCGGTGAATAATTCTAAAGAATTCACTCCATTTTTTAGGCAAAAACAGTTTGAATCAGTAACGACTAAGTCTTGTTCACCTGTTGCTAGAAAAACTGTTTGAGGGTAAGTTTGAGCTAACTTTCTTAATGCGTAAGCCAATTCTTTTAATTCCATCAAACTTTGGTCTTCCTTAGCACTATCGACACCTTTGGCACTACTTTTTAGTCCAGCTAATCGTCTCATTTCTGAAATATTTCCCTTTACAACGGTAACACCAATGTCTAATAAACTTTGTACTAAAGTAAGACGATTGGATAGCCCTACTATTCCAACAGCATCTACGACAATTTGTTTTTGATAAGTATTCGCAAGTTTTGCGGCTTTTATAATGCAAGCTTCTTTTTGTTCTGTTAAATGTCCTATATTTAGCAATACGGCGGATGAAACTTGAATAACCGATTCAATTTCTCGTTCATCTTCTGCCATAATTGGTTTTGCCCCTACATATAATAATACATTTGCCACTAATTCCTTTGTAATCCCATTCGTGATGCAATGAATCAGAGGACGTTGTAAAGGAAATACTTTTTCTAAAACTTTTCGCATAATGGACATTCCTTAGTTGGCGCAAATAATTTTTGAATACGTTGGATAGTTGATACGTTTTTTAATTTTGCCCAAACTAACCAAGCAATCGTTGAACCAATCATCGCTCCCCCACAAAAACGTGGTGTATAAACAAACCAGAATAAACCAGTTGTTGTTCCAGTAAACCAAACCATTACAGGATAAGATAATAAAGAACCAATTAATCCTGTTCCAATAAATTCACCAATCATCGCTCCATAGATTTTCTTAGTCATTCTTGCTCCAATCCCAGCTAATAACGCTCCAAATACTGCACCTGTTAATGCTAAAGGTGGAATTGCTAATAAAGTCATACGTAGAATCGCTGTTAAAAATGCCATAGCTACTCCGTATACTGGTCCCATTAACATTGCTGCAATGACATTAATCGTACTAGACATTGGTGCCATTCCTTCAATACGCATTAATGGGGATAACACCACATCTAACGCTACCATCATTGCTAAAAACATCAATTTTTTATTTCTATTCATTTTTCTAACCTTCCTAGCCTTCTAATTTCCACATTTCGTGTGTATATGCCATTTCCCAAAATAGGTACTCAAATTGGCAACTACGATAAAATGCCTCTATCATTTCTTTTTTTGTTTGTTCTGTTGCTTCTTCATACAATCGTTCGATAATACCACATTCATATTGAACGGCTTCTTTACTATCTTCACCCGCATACGTCATAATCCATCGTTGATACATTTCATGAGGGGAACCTTGTTTCATTAATTGTTCCCCAATGGCTTGATATAACCACGGACAAGGTAACATTCCTGCACAAGCTACAACAACATTTTTTTCTGTTAATTGTCGATACAAATGCGATACATAATGATAAGCAGTTGGAGCAATCGGTGTATTTTTGATTTCTTCTTCATCGATTCCCAATTCTTTAAAAAATTCTTCTCGAATTAATTGTTCTCCTTGTGCTAAATGTTCAGAATTGCGTCTCATCAATTCTTTGACTTCTGCATCATCAGATGCATCAGAAATGATTTGATATAATTTACTAAAATGTTCTAAATAATAACGATCTTGTAATAAATAATAACGAAATATCGAATCACCTAATGTCCCATCTTGTAAACCAGTTACAAATGGATGCTCAAAACTTCCTTGCCAATAACGTTTAGAAACTTCCATGGCTTTTTCTGTAAATGTCATTTTCCTACCTCCATAACCATCCAATACTATTTCCTACTACAAATAATAAAATCATCCATCTCAAAGCTTTACCATCATTTTTCCAAATAATCGATGGTATTCGTTTTCCTTTTTCATCAAATCCATGGCTAATCATCGCTTGTTCATATTGCTCTTGTAAGTGATAAGCTGTAAAAATGACCTTAATATAATACAAGCTTGACCAAAAATATAAAGGACGGCCTCTTAATTGACTCGCTTCCTTCATTTGCACAACTTCTCTTCGAATATATGGAAAAGCATGAATAATCACTAATAAACCATAGACAAAATGAGGAGGAAGACCTTTTTGCTCCAAGACTAATAATAATTCTTCCAAATCCACACTAAAGGCTAATAGAAATCCTAATAAAGCAAATGCAAATGTTCTTGTAAACATCACTGAAGCTAACTCTAGATGAATTCCTTGAACACGGATTGACCAATAACTCCCAATCGCTGGAAATAATGGAACAATGATGGTCGCACCAATAACGCCCCACTGCTTTTTCCAAAGAAGATACAAGAATCCAACCACTAATACAAAAATATTTAAGACATTCGAAGGAACAAACGATAATTCAATCGTCACTATAATTAGAAAAAGAGAAAACGCTAAACTTTTAGACTGTTTTTCCATCTTGAATTCCCCCTTTTTTCAATGTCTGTTCAGTAATTTGAATATGATGCTGACTCACACCTTCTAGAGGGGCTAATCGATGAGAAACGACTAATAATTGTTGTTCATGTGTTTGTTGATTCCACTTCATCCATTCTCCCATCAATTGGCAACTTTTTTTATCTAAGCCAGTAAAAGGTTCATCCAATAATAAAAATGGAATCTCCAAACTTAGCATACAGATTAGCTGAATCAGCTTTTGTTCTCCACCACTTAAATACATCAAACTTGTATCCAATTTTGAACCTAATGGAGTTTCTGTGAGTATTCGTTCTTGCCATTCTTGAGTATGAACAAATCTCTTCATTCCAAAATTTAATTCATCCTTTGGCATTAAAGTAACAAATTGATGCATCGCTTCTTGAACAGTCAGCGTTAACCATTTGGAACGATTTCTCTTTGTGATTTTTTGCCCTTCATACAAAAAATTACCCTTTACTTTGGACAATTGAACCATCGCTCTGAGTAAAGTTGATTTTCCAACACCATTATCTCCCGTTAACGTCGTAATCCCTTTTTCTAAAGAAAACTGTGGAATCGACCATAAACCTTCTTTTATAACATTTTGAAAGGTAAAAAACTTCTCTGTAGAAGCTCCGACTTGTTCTAATGGAATCATTGAATGATTCGACAAGGTACTAATCGGAACCGTCTGCAAACTCCCTTCATGAATATGTAATACACGACTAACATATTCGCTGTAACCATTTGTATCATGATCACTGACAATAACTAATTTTCCTTTTTTAGAAAGCTCAAATAATAATTTCATTAAGGAACGTCTACTATTCTCGTCAACACTAGCAAATGGCTCATCTAATAATAAAATTGGTACATCCATTGCTAATAAAACTGCAATCGTAGAACGTTGTTGCTCCCCTCCAGATAATTGAACAAAAGGTCGATCTAATAAATGTTGGGTTACTGTATCCATCGTAACGTGATGAATTCGATCTTGAATTTCTTCAAAATCATACCCTAAGTTTTCAAGAGTAAACGTTAATTCGCTCCGTAAATTTTTCATCGTAAATTGACGATAAGCTTTTTGGAATACAGTTCCGGCAATTGTTGCTCTTTGAACAGGTGTCATGGAAGAAATATCTTTTCCTAACAAGGAACATTGACCTTCAAAAACCATCGGTTTAATGCCTGATAAAAATTGAAACAGAGTTGATTTTCCACTCCCCGTATCTCCTGTTAATAAAATGAATTCGCCCATTTCTATTTGGCAATGAAGTTGATGAAGAATGTTAGTTTTCCCTTGCCAAACACTGACACCTTCTAAAGTGATTCCATTCATTGATTAATTTCCTCTTGTAGCTTTTACTTTTTCTAATAAGTTCATTACAATTTTTACAAATACTACACCAAAAACAAAAACAGAAATAAAACGAACAACAATTAATGCCACTAAAAATCCTAAAGAATAAGCGCCATATCCTAATTTAAAATACTCATAAAGAAAGCTAAAGACAACTGTACCAATCGCACCTAATGTAAGTGAAAAAGTATCATATCGCTTATAACCCGTTGCAAAAAATCCAACTTCTGTTCCTAAACCTTGTACAAATCCAGAAACTAAGACACCAACTCCAAAATGAGAACCCATTAACATTTCAGCTAAAGCAGCTAACATTTCTCCAAGAGTCGAACTTCCCTTTTTCTTCAACAGTACCCCAATCATTGGAGCAGCCATCGTCCATAATCCAAATAAAATTTCATTCGCAAAAGGTTGATACCCTCCAGGCGTTAATGCCACTTCCAATGCGACATACAAAAATCCTGCTCCCATAAATACGCCCCCAAAAAGAAACGCTAATAATGCCATTAAAATGACATCCTTCAAACTCCATTTTTCCATAAAAAAACTCCCTTCGTTTTCAAAACAAAAGGAGGCTCATTCACTAACATAATGAACATAAGCAATGGAAACTAAATCTTTGACTTCCGACATCAAAACAGCCTAAAAACACTATCTTTTATATCGAGCAAACAAATCATTAGAAAACATTACTATTGTAACATTCCACATTTTCCTTCGCTGGTACTATCCAGATCAGGTTCAATGGGTATAATCTCAGCCAATTGGCACCCCAAATGTTTTGGTTTTATTAAATTTTCTTTTATCATATCATATTTGAAATCAATTTCAACTTATCTGCTTAAAAAACATTTACGCTTCAGACGTAAGTAAACGCTATCAAATTTAGGGTTGATTTTTTTCCTAATGAGTGCTACTATAGTGACATAGAAATCTGAGATGTGCGCGGTATTTACTATGTGTTGACCGAACAATTAATGACTATTTAGGGATTCAGGTTGTTGTTATGGATAACAAGCCATTGCACTTGGAAGTTAAGAAGTAACTCATAGAAGCCCACCTGCTTAGAATGCGGGTTCAAAACTATCAAATACATCAAACGGCATCACCGGAAATCTATCAATAAAGTTTTTACTTTGGACCACTCTTTCGAGTGGTTTTTTCTTTATGAAACCCCTTTAAAAACTATTTCAGAGTGGTATAATAAAGATATAAAGATGAAGGAGTGATTGTTATGTTCCATGAATATTCAAAAATTTTAGTTCCGGTAGATGGATCTAATGAAGCTAGATTAGCTTTTGAAAAAGCAATTGAGGTCGCTAAAAGAAATCGTGCTCAAGTTTTAATTGCTCATATTATTGATACACGAGTCCTTCAAACTCCTACTGGTTTCGAAGGAAATTTTAATGAAGAAATTCAAAGACAAACAGAAAATTTATTCCAAGAATATCGTCAGTATGCCCAAGAACATGATTTTAATGATATCGATTTTGTTTTAGAATATGGTTCACCAAAAGTTTATATTTCTAAAAATATTCCAAAAGATTATCAAATTGATTTAATTATGATGGGTGCTACAGGACTAAACGCAGTCGAACGACTATTTATCGGTTCTGTATCAGAATATGTCATCAGAAACGCCAGTTGCGACGTCTTAGTAGTTCGCACCGACCTAGAAAACCAACGTCAATAAAAGTATAAAAATAAAAAACAGGAAAGACTCTCCTATTAACAAGGAACTTCCCTGTTTTAATTTTTATGCAATATAGTTTTCAACGCAACTTACATGAGTGACACTTAAAAAGTATAGAAAAAGAGAACAAAAAAGACTTCTCGTAATAGCTCGCGTAATCGAGACCTTAGGCTCGATTTTTAGCCATGAGATTCGCTTCGCGAAGCTGCTGGCGTCCAAGCTATTACAATTGTAAGTCTTTTTTGTTCTCTTTTTCTATTACTCTCCATTAACGGTTTTTTGAATCCAACTGGATTGTCACTGGTCCGTCATTTAGTAACTCTACTTTCATATCCGCACCAAACTGACCCGTCTCAACAGGAATCCCAGTATCTCTTAACAAACCATTAAACTGCTCAAACATCTCAAGCGCAACATCCCCAGGAGCCGCCTTTGAAAACGAAGGACGATTCCCCTTCCTCGTATCCGCATATAAAGTAAACTGCGAAACCGATAAAATCTCACCGCCAATATCCTGAATACTACGATTCAACTTACCCTCTTCATCTTCAAAAATTCGCATCTGAACAATCTTACGAACAAGATATTCCATATCTTCTTTTGCATCATCATGCGTTACACCCACTAATAAAAGAAAACCACGTTGAATCTTTCCAATGACTTTCTTCTCAACTGTAACACTCGCATGAGAAACACGCTGTAAAACAACTCTCATAACTCTTCCCTCTTTCTCGCATCCGATTATGAAATCACACGACGAACACTATAAACATCAGGAATTTGATTAATCTTCTTCACAATAAACTCTAATTGCTCCGTATTATGAATCCCAATATTAACCGTAATCGTAGCCATCTTATTAGAATTCACTTTCCCATTCACAGAATTTAAAGATTTCGTAATACTATTGATAACATTTAATACCCTCATTCAATAAACCATTACGATTGTATCCTTCAACGACTAATTCCGTATCATATTGTTGCTTAGAATTTCCTGTATCTTCCCATTCTACATCAATTAAACGAGTTTGTTGATCTTGTTGAACTTTAACATTCGGACAATCTTTACGATGGACAGAAATACCACGCCCCTTTGTAATATATCCAACTATTTCATCCCCAGGAACCGGATTACAACAACGACTTAAACGAATTAATAAATTATTAACGCCTTCAATAATAACACCATTTTCATGTTTAATACTCATTTTTTGAGTATCTTTCCGTTGAATTTTCTCAGACATTTGTTCAAATGCTTCTTCTTGCATTTTTTGTTTTTCAATTTCTCGACGTGCTTTATCCGTTAATCGATTCGCAACTGTTTGAACAGAAACTTCTCCAAATCCAATTCCAGCAAATAAATCATCTTCATTCGCAAAATTAAATCGGCTCAAAATTTCTTTTAATTGTGTCTTCGTTAAAAATTCTTTTGGAGAAAATTCTAAATCAACAATTTGTTTTTCTAATAAATCACGTCCACGAAGAATACTTTCTTCACGATTTTGTAATTTAAAGAATCGACGAATTTTATTTTTTGCACGAGTCGTAAAGACTAAATTAATCCAGTCTCTTGAAGGACCAAATGAATTCGCAGAAGTTAATACTTCTACAATGTCTCCTGTTTTTAACTGATAATTTAATGGTACAATTTTATTATTAACTTTTGCACCGACCGTTTTATTTCCAACTTCGGTATGAATATTGTAAGCAAAATCTAATGGTCCAGAACCTAATGGTAATTCAGAAACATCTCCTTTTGGAGTAAAAACATACACTTTATCTCCAAAAATATCTTCCTTCACACTATTCATAAAGTCATTCGCATCTTTTGAATCATCTTGCAATTCAATTAAATCTTTAAACCAATCTAATTGTTTTTGAAGTGGATCATTGGATACTTTTTGAGTATTTCCTTCTTTATACGCCCAGTGAGCTGCAACCCCGTATTCTGCAACAGCATGCATTTCAAATGTACGAATTTGAATTTCTACCGGTTTACCTTCTGGTCCAATAACAGTTGTATGAATCGATTGATACATATTTGCCTTTGGCATTGCAATATAATCTTTAAAACGACGCGGCATTGGTTTCCATTTCGTATGAATTGCCCCTACAACTGCATAACAATCACGAATACTATTGACTAAAACACGAATCGCTAATAAATCATAGATTTCATTAAACTCTTTCTTTTTATCTTTCATTTTACGATAAATCGAATAAATGTGTTTTGGTCTACCATAAATTTCAGCTTCGATTTCTAATTCTTGTGTAGCTTCTTCAATATTTACCACGGTTTCATGAATATATGCTTCACGTTCATCTCGTTTTGAATCCATTAATTGAACAATACGATAATATTGTTGTGGGTTTAAATATCTTAATGAAGTATCTTCTAATTCCCACTTAATTTTATTCATCCCTAGTCGATGGGCTAAAGGTGCATAAATCTCCAATGTTTCATTGGCAATCATGCGTTGTTTTTCTGGTTTATGGAATTTTAAGGTTCTTAAATTATGTAAACGGTCAGCTAGTTTTACCATAATAACCCTTAAATCGTTCGCCATTGCTAATAACATTTTACGATGATTTTCTGCTTGTTGTTCTTCATGAGATTTATATTTAATTTTCCCTAGTTTTGTAACACCATCTACTAAAAATGCAACATCTTTGCCAAAAACATAATCAATGTCATCGATGGTAAATCCTGTATCTTCTACAACATCATGCAAAAATCCTGTTGCAATTGTATCTGGATCTAATCGCAATTCTGCTAAAATTCCAGCTACTTGAATTGGGTGAACAATATATGCTTCGCCAGATTTTCTTACTTGATCTTTATGGGCATAAGTTGCATATTCAATGGCTTTTTCTATGAACTGAATACTTTTTTCATTCATATATTCACGACAAAGTGAAACAACATCTTCAGCCGTATAATTTTTATTTTTTGACATATACGTTTTTCCCCTTAATTCATTACAGTAACCGTATAAAAATGATTTTTGTTACTGTTTTCTTAACTTTAGTTAATACATATCCTATCTCTTTCTTTGCCTTCCGTCAACTATTTCTAAACTTTTAAAAGCTCGAAATGATAAGATAATGTAGCTAGTGCATACATGGGTGCTGTTTCAGCTCTTAAAATTCTTGGACCTAAGGCACAAGAATGTACTTCCTGGCTATTTAAGTACTCAATTTCTTGAACATCAAATCCACCTTCCGGACCAAAATAAAAGGCAATTGAATCTCCTTTTTTTAATGAAGTCAATGTTTGAACGAATACTGCTGCTTCCCCTTGTTTAGCAACTTCTTCAAAAGCGACTAATGCTTTTGTCGATTGCTTCGCTAAGTCGACACTTTCTTTTAATGTCATCAAGTCTAATACTTTCGGAACATGTAGTCGGTGAGATTGTTCTGCTGCTTCTTGAGCAATTTTTTGTAATCTTTCAATTTTCTTTTGCGATTTATCTTTTGTCCATTTGACCATATTCCGTTTCATTTCTACGGGAACAATTGTATGAACCCCTAGTTCTGTTGCTTTTTGAACAATCGTCTCTAATTTATCTCCTTTAGAAAGTCCTACAAAAATCGTAACTTCAATCGGTAATTCCACCTGTTGTTCTTTATGCTCTTCAATGGTTAACTCGAATGGGGATAGTTGTGTCATTTTTGCAATATATAATTGTTCTTGTTCATCTACAATTTCACAACGTTCCTCAATATTCATACGCATCACTTTTACCATATGATGCTCTTGCTCTTTTAGAACGGAAATCTTTTCTCCAATTGATTGAATGACTTGATTAATAAAATAACGTTGCATCCTTTTTCACCTAGTCTTTCGCTTTTGTCATGACAAATGTATTCCATTCACCCATTGTTAATTGTTGTTTCAAAGTAAAGCCTACATTTTCATAAGCAGAACGTACTTCCTCTGCTTTTGATTGAATAATTCCTGATAAAATTAAAACACCATTCTCTTTTAAATTATGATAAGCATCCGTAGGCATCATTAATAAAATTTCTGCTAAAATATTTGCCACGATGATATCAGAAGGTTGATGAATTCCTTGT
This sequence comes from Granulicatella elegans, assembly GCF_020735385.1. Lineage (NCBI taxonomy): Bacteria > Bacillati > Bacillota > Bacilli > Lactobacillales > Carnobacteriaceae > Granulicatella > Granulicatella elegans. The sequence goes on from NZ_CP085953.1 coordinate 1,688,433, forward strand.
AATAAATTATTTTCATACACAGCAATTTCTCCAACTTCTGGATTTAATGAGATATTTTCTTTTGAAACTCTTGTTGCCATTTCATCAATATCAAAAGCTGTAACCGTACTTGCTCCTAATAATTTTGCAGCAATACTTAATACACCTGAACCTGTTCCAACATCTAATACACTCTCTCCACCACGAATATATTGTTCTAAAGCTGCTAGCGATAATTGAGTCGTTGGATGTGTACCTGTTCCGAATGCTAAACCTGGATCTAATCGAATGAAGCGTTCATCTTCTTGCTGTTTTTGATACTCTAACCAACTTGGTACTACTGTTAAATATCTAGTTACACGAACTGGGAAATAATATTTTTTCCAAGCTTCTGCCCAATCTGCTTCTCCTATTGTTTGTAAAGTAACAATTCCTTTTCCAATAGTTAATCCGAAAGATTTTAGTTCCTGAACTCTATTGGTAACTGTTTCCGTCATTTCGTCATTCCATTGATTTGGTTGGAAATAAGCTTTGACAAATACTTCATCTGTTTCATATAAAGACTTTCTTTCTACTGAAAGCCATTCTAATTGTTCTTGATTTAATTGATCATAATCGAGAGGATCTTCAATCGAAACTCCTTTAGCTCCAATTTCCATAAAAATTTCACTGACTGCCTCTACACTTTCTGTATGAGTTACTACTGTAACTTCTAACCAATCCATTTATTAACTCTCCTTTTACATATATCATTGTTCACAAGACATTATAGCAAAGAAAATAAAAATTACCTAAAAATTTAATGGAACATATTTGTAATTTTCCCGATTTTTTAGTATGATATTGAAGATAGAAAAACAAAAGATTTTTCACTGCTTGCAAAAGACAATTATGCATCGAGTAGCAAGCATACTTGACTGTACTATAGAATGAATGATTGATATTAAGGAGTAATGAAACCATGGAAAGACATTTATCAACAAAAGATATTTTAAACAAACAATTTAAACGCTCATTTAGAGGCTTTGACATTGAAGAAGTTGACGCATTTTTAGATCAAATTATTCGTGATTATGATGCTTTTCAAAAAGAAATTAGCTATTTACAAAGTGAAAATGAACGTTTATTAAATAAAGTAGATGAATTATCCAAACAAACAAGTGTACCAAAAGGTACTCGTTCTGCAAGCATCCCTTCTGCTGGAGTGACAAACTTTGATATTTTAAAACGTTTAGCAAATTTAGAAAAACATGTCTTTGATGAAAAATTAGAAGAAGACGATGATGATTTAGATAAAACTCGTGTTATTACCCCAATCAAAGATTAAAAATTCTTGTAAACTTTGAGTAATCGCGGTAGTAATTTTACTACTGAGGAAAGTCCATGCTCGCACAGACTGAGATGTCTGTAGTGTTCGTGCTTAGCGAAACAATAAGCTAAGGCAACAACTTGTTGACGGCAGAAAAAATGGCTAAGGATTTCTATGCCAAAGTATTCTTGAAAGTGCCACAGTGACGAAGCATTTCTGGAAACAGAAATGGTGGAACGCGGTAAACCCCTCGAGCGAGCAACCCAAACATATGGTAGGGGCACTCTTTATTAGGAAATGAACGAAAAAAGAGGCACATTTGTGTAGACAGATGATTACTGAAATCAATTAGAACCTGATAATTGATGGAACAGAACATGGCTTATAGAAGTTTGCATTCAGGTTATTTACCGGGGTCTCCCGGTATTTTTTTTGAAAAACAAAAACTTTCATAGAAAGGAAATCATTATGACAACTTATAAATTAGTCGCCACTGCTGCAGCTGGCATAGAAGCACTTGTTGGAAAAGAATTACGAACTCTTGGTTATGAGTGCCAAGTAGAAAATGGAAAAGCTTATTTTTCTGGAGGCGATTATGATATTGCAAAAACAAATATTTATTTACGTACTGCAGATCGTATTAAAATTGTTTTTGGTCAATTTACCGCTAAAACATTTGATTCATTATTTGAACAAACAAAAGCACTCCCTTGGGAACAAATTTTACCAGTTGATGCAGAATTTCCCGTATCAGGAAAATCAGTTAAATCCACTTTACATAGTGTTCCAAACTGCCAATCTATCGTAAAAAAAGCAATTGTGAATCGTTTAAGTGCAGCTTACGCTCGTAGAACACATTTACCAGAAACTGGAGCACTCTATCCTATCGAAGTTTCTATCCTAAAAGATGTCGTAACTTTAACTATTGACACTAGTGGAACAAGTTTATTTAAACGTGGCTACCGTACTGAAAAAGGTGGCGCTCCATTAAAAGAAAATATGGCGGCTGCTCTTGTTATGTTAACAAATTGGTTCCCAGATAAACCATTTTATGACCCATGTTGCGGTTCTGGTACAATTCCAATCGAAGCTGCTTTAATTGGATTAAATATTGCTCCTGGATTAAATCGCTCATTTGCAGCTGAAAAATGGACATTCTTTGATCCAAAAGCATTTGAGACTGTTCGTCAAGAAGCAAGAAAAGAAATTCGTACTGATATAACATTAGATATTCTTGGAGCTGATATTGATGGTTCTATGATTGAGATTGCAAAACAAAATGCGATTAAAGCCGGTGTTAGTGAGCATATTGAATTTAAACAAATGCAATTGAAAGACTTCCGTACGAAGAAAGAACATGGTGTGTTAGTCGCTAATCCACCATATGGTGATCGTTTATTATCAGAAGAACAAGCTCAAAATATTTACCGTCAAATGGGACAAACGTATGAACCATTAGAAACGTGGAGTAAGTATATTTTAACAAGTGATTTAAGTTTTGAAGAGCATTATGGAAAACAAGCCACTAAAAAACGTAAACTATACAATGGTGCAATTCGTACCGACTACTTCCAATTCTGGGGTGTACGTAAACGTAAACCTGCGTCTGAATAAATAAAAAAGAAAACTTTTCTATGTAGAAAGGACGCCATGAGCTTCGCAAAGCAAATCTCATGGCTAAAATTTGAGCCTAGGTCTCAAATTTCCCTGTACTATAAGCCACAGTCATGTGGCTTATAGTACTACTACATTGAAAAGTTTTCTTTTTGTATTTATTTGTTAAATTTCCATATTATTCTTCAACTACATGAAACGTAACGTGGTCTGCTACTACATCACATTGTACGGTATTTCCTGGTAAAATACTTGAACGAATTAATTCTTTTGCTAGTGGTGTTTCAATTTCACGTTGAATAAAACGAGCAATTGGTCTAGCACCATAAACAGGATTATAAGCATTTTCAGAAATCCAATCTTTCAATTCATCCGTGAACACTAATTGAATCTCTTGCTCTTGTAAACGAAGATTCAAATCTTTCAACATCTTACCAATAATGCCATGAATATGAGTTTTTGACAATGGTGTGAAGAAGATTGTTTCATCAATACGGTTTAAAAATTCAGGCTTAAATGTACTCTTCAAGACACTATCCACTGCTTGTCTCGTTTCTGTATCAATTGTCTCCCCTTGAATTTCTAATAAAAATTGAGAACCGATATTACTTGTCATAATAAAGACAGTATTTTTAAAGTCAACAACTCTACCTTTTGAATCTGTTAGGCGACCATCATCTAATACTTGTAATAAAATATTGAAGACATCTGGATGTGCTTTTTCAATTTCATCTAATAATACAATCGTGTATGGATTACGACGAACAGCCTCTGTTAATTGACCACCTTCTTCATAACCAACATATCCTGGAGGTGCTCCGACTAAACGACTCACTGAGAATTTCTCCATATATTCACTCATATCAATTCTGACCATATGGTCTTGGCTGTCAAATAAGTTTTCTGCTAATGTTTTTGCTAATTCTGTTTTACCAACCCCAGTTGGTCCTAGGAATAAGAAGCTACCGATTGGACGATTTGGATTTTGTAATCCTGCACGAGAACGTAAGACTGCATCTGCTACCTTTTGAACCGCTTCATCTTGTCCAATCACACGTTCATGTAACGTATCTTCTAATTGAAGAAGTTTTTCTCTTTCTCCTTCTACTAATTTAGTCACTGGAATACCTGTTAATCGTCCTACAACACGAGCAATTTCTTCATCCGTTACAGCTTCTTGTACTAATCGATTATCTTCTTGGGCATGAAGTTTTGCTTGAGCTTCTAATTCTTGAATTTCTTTTTCTAATTTAGGAATACGACCATGGCGAAGTTCAGCTGCTTTTTCTAAGTTATATTCAGCTTCAGCTTCATCTAATTCATGTTTTAAGCGATCAATTTCCTCACGTTTATCACGAATTTTATTCACTTCTTCTTTTTCGATTTCCCATTTCATTTTTAAGTTATTGGCTTCTTCACGTAATGTTCCTAATTCTTCTTGAAGAATCGATAAGCGCTTCTTACTTGCTTCATCTTTTTCCATTTTTAATGCTTGTTCTTCAATTTCTAATTGCATTAAACGACGAGTCACTGTATCCAATTGAGTTGGCATTGAATTCATTTCTACACGAATTGTTGCACATGCTTCATCGACTAAATCAATGGCTTTATCTGGTAAATAACGGTCTGTAATATATCGATTTGATAAAGTTGCTGCTGCTACTAAAGCATTATCATGAATATTTACACTATGGTGAATTTCAAAACGTTCTTTTAATCCACGTAAAATAGAAATAGTATCTTCTACCGTTGGTTCATGAACTAATACTTTTTGGAAACGTCTTTCTAAAGCTTTATCTTTTTCCATATTTTCACGATATTCATCTAATGTTGTTGCCCCGATACAGTGTAATTCACCACGAGCTAACATTGGTTTCAATAAGTTACCAGCATCCATTGAACCTTCTGTTTTACCAGCTCCAACAATCGTATGAATTTCATCGATGAATAAAATGATTTGTCCTTCTGATTTTGTAACTTCTGCTAAAACTGCTTTTAATCGTTCTTCAAATTCTCCACGGAATTTTGCTCCTGCAATTAACGCTCCCATATCTAATGAGTAAATGACTTTATCTTTTAAATTTTCAGGAACGTCTTTTCGTACAATTCTTTGTGCAAGACCTTCTACGATTGCTGTTTTACCTACCCCGGGTTCCCCGATTAATACAGGATTGTTCTTTGTTTTTCTAGATAAAATACGAATGACATCACGAATTTCTTCATCACGTCCAATTACTGGATCTTGTTTTCCAGATTTTACTGCTTCATTTAAATTTTGTGCATATTGTTTTAATGCTTCATATTGATTTTCTTGATTTTGACTAGTCACACGACTTCCTCCTCTCAATTTTTCAATTCTTTCTTGTAATACTTGTTTTGTTACTTGATGTTTCAATAAAAATTCTTTAATTGGATGATTGGTTTCCATTAAAGCTAATACAATCACTTCAGTTGCTAAATATTCATCTTGAAATTGTAGTCGAATTTCATCAGCTTTTGTTAGTAATTGATATAAAGATTGACTTAAGCCTTGACCATATTGGACTTGACTTCCTTCTACGACTGGTAATTGATCAATCTTTTCATCCACAAATTTTTCTAATTCTGAAATTGGAACATGGACATCTTCATATAGATTTCTCACAAAATGATTTGGCGTTAAAAATACTTTCCACAAATGTGAGACATCGATTTCTTGATGTTTTCTATTTTGCGCAATTTCTTGTGCCTGAGCAAGTGATTGTTGCATCATTGTTGTCATTTTTTCAATATTCATCTTGCTTCCCCCATTCTTTTTCTTCCATTTCTTGTTATCAAATCTCTTTGATGTTTATAGTATACATCTTTAGTCAATAAAGGTCAAACATTTTCTTTGACTTTTTTTGACTTTTTGACAAAAAAATAAAAGACCAGTTCATAGAAGCCTTTATCAACCAATGAAACCGTCAGGTTTGCTTTCGTCCTTTGCTACTATGAATAGTCTTTTCGATGCCATATCAATTCGAATCGATACGCAACACTTTTCTTACGCAATAATATCCAGGAATTAACTCCTTCTCCTTATCCTCAACACCCTCACCACGATAATAAGACGATAATGGCAATAAATTAATAATCGGTGCCTTATGAGTCTCTTCTAACCATCCACCTTTCGTATAACGCTCATCATCAATTAATTCCGGACCAAATTCAGCATTTGCAATCGTCAATCCGAACATATTCTCTTTCCATAAAGGAGAAATATTTTTATGGAATAATTGACGTTTCAACTGATTCCCCCATTTAAACAACCGACGACAACTTGCACCACAACAATATTCCCACTCATCTTCCCGTAATAAACTAAATCCATTTCGCTCTACATCTCTTTTTAATTCTGAAAATGAAACAGCATCATCTATATAACAATCAAACAAATCAGGATTCCATTGATTTTGTTGAATAAACAAAGGTGATTTTCTTCCTACAGTTGGATACTCTCTTAAAAAATGATTTCCTTGTCCTTCTGGCAGTAATAATTCTTGAATATTTTGAATGATTTCCTCTGTTTGATTTTCTGCTATTGATAATTGTCCTGAAATGACATTATAATGCCCAATAAATTTTAAGCCTATAAACGTTGGCTTTTTCTCAACTAATAAAGCAGGAATATCAACTTCTCTTAAAGGTGAAGTCGAACCATTAATTTTTTCATCGATATATTCAGTCGTTAAGTGAATATGAGAACAATCTTGATTCAAAAAGCCTTTTTCCATTAAAAGTGAACTTGTCAATTGTTGATTGTAGTATCTTTTTAACTCATATCTTAATTCTTGTCTTTCTTCACTGCAGTCAAGACCAGATAGCCCTGATAAACCACTGTCCCATCCTAAAATACATTTCTTTTGACCTGGTACGAAGACATACTCTACACCATCAATGACTATTTCAAATGTATCAGTTTTAATACCTCCAAATTGATAACTGACAGGAGTGATTTTCGTAACCTCTAATATCGGATCAACAAAATGTCTGAGAACATTTTGTATGACAACTACTTTCATTTCACTCGTTAATGTTTTCCAAGTTGGATTAGAAACTGCATCCAAAAAATTATTAGACATCTATATCACCTCAATCTTATTCTAAAACAATTTTAACACTTCACCATTTAAAAAATCAATTTGATTTGTTATAATACATTGTACATTAAAGGAGAACGCTATGCATTTAATTATTATCGCAAATCCATATTCCGGTGGCGGAAATGGAAAAAAACAATTCGACTGCTTAGTCAACTATTGCCTAAAAAACAACATTACATTTTCAACTTATTTAACACAATATGCCGGAGAAATGATTGAAATTATTCCACGTATCATTCAAAACTTAACTTCAGAACATAAAATCATCATTATTGGTGGAGATGGTACATTGAATGAAGCTATTTCTGCATTAATTCAATGCAATCAAAAAATTCCTGTAGCTTACTTACCTGCAGGAACAGGAAATGATTTTGCAAGAGAAATGATATTAACACATGATATTACGACATTTATTAAACATCTATATAATGAAACGATTAAAAATCTTGAAATCATTTCATATCATGAAAAAATGAGTCATAAAAAAGGGATTGCCATAAATTCACTAGGATTCGGAATTGACGCTGCTATTTGTCAGCTGAATACTGTACAAGCAAAATCACAAAAAAAACGATTCGGCTTAAACAAATTATCTTATTTAACACCTATCATAGATGCCTTTAAAAATCATCAAGAATTTCAAGCTTCCATACAAGTTGATGATGAACCTGTTCAAATTGCAGATAAAAATTTATTAGTAGGACTATTTAATCACTCTTATTTTGGTGGTGGTATTCAATTTGTACCCACTGCAAAACAAAATTCGCATCATTTTGAAGTAGTTGTTGCAAGGGATGTGACTACTAAAGTCATTCTTAAAGCATTTCCATTTATTTTATGGAATAAACAACATTTTGAACGATTTCCAAATCACTTAATGAAGCAGACCGCTACTAAAGCTTGTATCAAAATTCAACAACCTATTCTTATGCAAACGGATGGTGAAGTCACTTCTTTTGAAGCAGTTGATTTAGAAGCTGAATTAATGACCTACCCAATCTATTTAACCTAAAAAAACTGGAGCCAATAACGACTCCAGTTTTCTTTTTCTAATATCCTCTCACTTGTGCAACATATTGTTGGATTGCGTCACAGGCATATTGTCCAACACCTTTTCCATAGTTATCTAAATTAGTTCGAAACTCGGCATTATGTGCATACTCTAATCCAATACTTGAAAATGCATCAATCGAACAATCAAATGCGTATTTACACATATGCTCATGTAATTCTTTTGCAAGAGTTACGTTTACTTCATCTGTTGCTGGAATTCCTTTTTGAATATTTTCTGCATAAGCAAAGAAAATTCGATTGAATCCTTCAGCTACAATATCTTCCTTCCCTTTTTGCTTTTCTTCAACTTCGTTAATCACTTCTTCACCATATTTTTTTATGGCTTCATTTTTATATTTTTTATTATCTGAAACACTAAATCCTTTAAATTTTTCTTCTGATGACATTCTAATTTTCCTTTCTGTAGACAGAATTGTCTTTTCTAATGTATCAATTAATGTTAGAAGTTTTTCCTTTTCATTTTGCATTAACATTAATTGTTTTTGTAAGTGTGGTAATAAGTCCTCTTCCTTTTGTTGCAAAAGTGATTGAATTTCTTTTAGAGAAAATCCTAAATATTTATAATAAAGAATCGTTTGTAGATAAGATAAGTCTTCTTCACTATAATATCGATAACCATTTTCGTCTTTTTGTGGTGAAAGTAAACCTATATTGTCATAATGATGTAAAGTGCGCACCGATACACCACTAAGTTCACTCACTTGTTTAATGAAATACATCTTTATTCCTCCTAACAATTACAGTATACGGTATGACGTTAGGTCATAGTCAAGCTTTTTATAAAAAAATACACCTCCAAAATGGAAGTGTATCCTATTTATGATTTTGTTTGATAAGTAAATCCTTCTCCAATAACATGGGTGACTTCAGTAATAATTGTAAATGCTTCAGGATCTACATCATGAATGATTCTTTGTAATGTCATCACTTGAAGACGGTTAACTGCTACGAATAATACTTTTCTTTCTTCACGAGAATAAAAACCATGACCATCTAAAATCGTTGTACCACGACCAATTTTTTCTTGAATTTGGGCACCAATCTCTTCATATTTCTTAGAGATAATCATAAAGGATTTCTTAGAGTTAAATCCTTCTAATACAAGGTTAATCATTCGACTTGCTGTAAATAAATAAATTAACGTAATAACTACCTTTTCTAAATCAGAAATAATCGATAGTGGACTGACAACAAAAATGTCTAATAGTAATAATGAAACTGATACATTCCATCCTAAATATTTCTTCATCATCATCGCAATAATATCCGTACCAGCAGTAGTACCATTTCCTAGCATCACAACTCCTAAAGCTGCACCAGCCACAACTCCACCACCAATAGCCGCTAATAATGAATTATGCGGAACAAATTGATACAAACCTCTTGTAATATCTAAAAATACCGACATCAAAATAACCGCATAGATAGTATAAAACATCGTTCTTCTCTCTAAAAATTGATAGCCTATTAATAGTAAAGCAATATTAATGACTAAGTTAGAAGTCCCCGGATTAATACCAAATATATAATATAGTAACAAAGTAATCCCTGTTACACCACCACTCCCAAACTGATTTGGAATCACAACTGCATTAATCGTAAAAGAAAAAATAAAAGAACCCATGGTAACCATTAGTATTGAAGTAATCGTTTCTTGATTAATATATTTTTTCATAAAGACTTCTCCTTTCTCTTACTCTGGGTCTCTATGGAATCTTCCATAGAAGTTTTCCGTTGCAAATTGATTAATGATAACGCGAGGATCTGCTTCTTTTAAAACAGAAATTGCATCAATCAATTCATAAGAAGACAACACGGTATGTAATAAATACATCTTTTCATGACTAAATCCACCAATCGCTTCTACACATGAAATACCATGACGAATATTTTTTAAATAAGCTTGCATGACTTCTTCACCATAACGCGTTGTAATTTGTAAAGTTACACGATGATAGCGTTGATGGAAATTGCTAATGACTTTCGTTGAAATATATTGGAATAAAATAGAATATCCTGCATATTTCCAACCAAAAATAGCACCGAATATTAATAACAATAATGTATTAAAGAAAAATACTTCTTGCCAAATTGTTTTACCATTTCGATTAGAAAAGAATAAGGCGATAAAATCCGTTCCACCTGTAGAAGCATTCCCTTTTAGCGCAATAGAAATATAAATCCCGTTCAATACTCCTCCAAAAATAACATTTAATAAAACATCATCAAAAATAGGAGCAAAGTTTAATACTCGAATGAAAAAAACTTCCACATAAAACTTGTAAAATTGAAAAAAATGTAAATCTAGGACTAATTCCTCGATAACAAATAATAGCAACAGGAATATTTAAAGCTAACATCATTAATGAAATGGATAAATCCAATCCAACTAACTCCCCAATTTGATGAATTAAAATAGAAATCCCTAAAAATCCACTTGAAAGGAGATTCGAAGGTTGAATAAATACTTTTAACGTAAATGCTTGTAAAAATCCTGATACTAAAATAGCTAAAAAGCTTACTAGATGACGAACTTTTGGATCTTTACGATATTTACGATACATAGCGGGATTCAATAAACTCATAGACGTTCCCCCACTTTAAAGTGATAACGAATATGATCCGGTGTTAACACTTTTAATTCAGAATCTTGATATAAATAAGGCCATTCCATTTCTTCTAAACGATCTACAATAGACTCCAGCACTTTAATTTCAGGGACAAAGAACATAATTTCTCTAACACCATACATCGTATGATTCGAATCAATTACTTGCCACTCATTAATCGCAATCGAATAATAATGATCATTAAATTGAAAATTAATTCGTTCTGCAACATAATCATAAGTCGTTTTAAACTGAAAAGTGTTTGTTAAAAAATCAGATGTCTTTTGAATATCTTCCACAATATAATGGACTTGATTCAAACGTGTTTTAGCAGGTAATCCATGAATTCCAGTATCCCCTAGTTGAAGAAATTCTTGAATAGGAATCGTCACTTCATTTCCTTCTAAATATTGCATTTCATGATTCACATCTTCTAGTAACAAATCTTTTTTTACACAGTAAAATTTCAAACGATTTTGCTCAGGATCCATAATATAAAACCCTTCACTATAACCATCATCACAAGTTGCCATAATCATTTGCTCTTCTAGTAAAAAATGATTGCTTAAATCTCCTAATAACTGTTTCTTAGGAATTTCAAATCCTAAATAATACGTTAAATTAGTTTTACGAGAGCCAGAATTTTCAGCTGTTATTAGACGAATCATTGGAATACTTCCTTGAGGTAATCCTAATAAAATTTCCGTTTCAAAATCTTGTAAAATGGTCATTCCTAAAACTTGCGTATAAAATCTCTTCATACTATGAATATTTTCTACAAATAACGTTACTTGGGCAATATCCCATTCTTTTTTTGAACCAGAAGGCAATAAATTTTTTACATAGTCAAATAAATTTTTCACTACTCTTCATCCTTTATTGTTCCATTTTTAAAATAAAATAATCCGAACATCATATCAGATTTGTAGTCATCAATAGTTCGGATTCAACATAAATTCATTCTAGTTTTCGAAAGCAACTGTTAATGGTGGTACAACTTGTTTTTTACGAGATACAACACCTGGTAAAATCAATAAACCATTTTCATACTCAGTATTAAATGCTTTAGCAACAGTATCTAACGCTTCCCCTACCACTAATCCAGTAGATACACTTGTTAAAATATTAGTTACTACTAATAAGAAAGTATCGTAACCATGAGTTGCATTTGCTTCTTTCATGCTAAATTCTAATGCTTCTCTACGAGATAATAATTCTTGTTCATCCACAACATTCACTTGTGCAATACGCATATTGTAAGAACCCATTGGGAATGATTTAGCATCTAAATCAATTAATTCTGCTTCAGATTTAGTAGATAAATTTGTACCTGCTTTTAACATTTCTAATCCATAAGAGTTTACATCAATTTCAGCAATACGAGCTAATTCAGTTGCTGCTTCAATATCTTGTTGTGTACATGTTGGTGATTTGAATAATAATGTGTCAGAAACAATAGCTGAAACCATTAATCCTGCAATTTCTTTTGGAATTTCGATTCCGTATTCTTTATACATTTTAAATAAAATCGTATTTGTACATCCTACTGGTTCACAACGATAGAATAGAGGATTTGCCGTTTGGAAATTCGCAATACGGTGATGATCCACAACATATTGTACTTCAACTTTTTCAACATCACTAGCACTTTGTTGAACTTCGTTATGGTCTACTAATGCTACACAATTTGTTTCTTCACTTAATGAAGTGACAACACGAGGAGCTGTTCTATTAAAATAATTTAATGCATATTGAGTTTCCTCATTAGGCTCACCTAGTGCAACTGCTTCTGCATCTTCTCCTAATTGTTTTAATAAATAAGCATACGAAATAGCTGATGTAATCGCATCTGTATCTGGATTTTGGTGTCCAAAAACTAATAATTTACTCATCTTTTATCCTCACTTTTATAATTTTTATACTGATTATTTTACCACACAATATTTAGAAAACCAATCTAAACATCTAAATATCCTTTGTATTCTTGCGTTCTTAAAATACGATTCGCATTTGCAACACGTTCTTTTGTTGGTGGTTCAATATGTTCTAATTTGTATGGAATCCCTAAGTTTTTCCATTTATAAACGCCTAAACGATGATATGGTAAAACTTCGAATTTTAATACATTTTTCAATCCTGCTACAAAATCACTTAATCTTTGTAAATATTCATCATAATCTGAGCGTTCAGGAACTAGTACGTGACGAATCCAAACTGGTTGACCTTTTTCTGATAAATATTCTGCTAATTGTAAAATATTTTTATTAGTCCAAGCAGTTAATTTCTTATGTTGTTCATCATCAATATGTTTAATATCTAATAAAATTAAATCTGTATATTCTAATAATTCTTCGAATTTACTAAAGAATGGTTCATCATACGTAAATGGCATTCCGCAACTATCTAATGTAGTGTGAATTCCCATTGCTTTACAACGTTTGAAGAAATCAATTAGAAAATCAACTTGTAGTAAAGGTTCTCCTCCACTCACTGTTACGCCACCTTTTTTCCCCCAAAAGGCACGATAACGTAATGCTTCCTCTAATAATTCTTGACTTGTAATTTTTTGTCCCGCTCCAATATTCCAAGTATCTGGATTATGGCAAAACTCACATCTCATTCGGCAGCCTTGCATAAATGTTACAAACCGAATGCCAGGTCCATCAACTGACCCAAAACTCTCTGTAGAATGAATATATCCAACAACTGGTTCACTCATTCATAATCCCTCCATTTTTTCGATTCTCTTTTAACATGATTTGTTACCATTATAACACATTTTTCATAAAAACGGTTAGAGGCTTGTTTCGTCAACTACATTTTTCAGTGCGTAATGTTTCAAAGTAATTTCTAATTCAGTATCTAAACTAGAAATTAGTATAAAATTCTTCTATTTTCAAAAAGACGTTCAATAATTTTTCTTGTATGATTTCTACTTTATTTTTATCAAGTTTATTTTCAAATAAATATATAGAATAAGGTATTTCAATTTGAATTGCTTCTACATTCGGTTGTTTGGATAATTCATGAATAATATTTCCACCTTTAAATGGTGTATCTACTTGAATAGAAAGTTTTTCTTTTTCAAAACAACTTACAATAAATTCCAACGATTTTTTTGAAATGGTTGCTTCATTCCTAGTACTAATAATAATTTTTTCTGTTTTAAAATATTTATCATCATAGCTATGTAAATCTAGTAAACAAATTTTTGTAAAATTTTGTTCTTTTAAGGATATTTGTTCCAATATTGCATCGTAATAAGGGGTATAAAATTCCTTTAGCCATTGTTGCTGGATTGCTTTAGAAGGATATTGTTTAAATAATGGATTTCCAACTTCATCATATTTTGGAATGATTGATCGTGTGGAAGTTTTAGAAGTATATTTTGATCGATTCACATCTACGATATATCTCGTAAGTTTCGAAGAAATACTTGTAAATGGAAAGTCTTTAATGAATGTATCCATTTCCCAATCAGTATGAATTCGTTTTGCTTTTGGATTTATTCGTACTTGAATTTCTTCAGGAATTTTTAATCCAGAATGAGGAATAGACAATAAAATAGGAGAAGCATGATTTACTTGTTTTACAGTGATATATGAATTCATGAAATCCTCCTAGTAATACTGAGATTATTAAGTAAATTTAGTATACTTTATTTTAGAGAGGTGAATCAAATGAGTCAACGTGAAATTGATGAAATGTATTCTTATTTATTAGAATTTACAGCTGATGTATTATATTGTGCAGCTCCATATAGTGAAGATAGAAAAGGATTAGCTGCCATTACTTATAATCCAGAGTTTAAACAAAATTTTCTTTTATCGTATCGTAATGAACAAGATACTGTTGAAATGCCTGAAGAAACAAGACAAATAACTACAGAAGTTTGAATGACTTTTGGTGAAGTGATTGATTATGCCTTAAATCAATTACAAGAGTTCCGACTAAAGTATTATCCAAAGCAACAAATGAAACGGTCTCTAAGATTATAATAGATTTTGGAAAGCAAATTTTATTCATTCCAAGTATTGACAGTTATTAGACATATTGCTATAATAACTCTTGTACTGTTCTAGTAGCTCAGCAGGATAGAGCATTCGCCTTCTAAGCGAACGGTCGGGGGTTCGAATCCCTCCTAGAACGTAAGCAAGGAACGTTGATATTTCAACGTTCTTTTTTGTTTTATGATAAAACTTTTACAGTTCAAAAAGAGACGACTCGAGTCGTCTCTTTTTCGACTAAAAATCAAACAAGGATAATTGATTTTCATCTGGTAAGTCCTCTAATACTTTATTCTCAGTCATATAATCAATTAAAGTTTTAGAAACTTTCCCACGTGTTGCTAAATCTTTTTTAGAAATAAATGGTTGTTCTTGTCTTGCTTCAACAATTTTGTTGGCTACGTTTAACCCTAATCCTGGAATTGATCTAAATGGAGCAATTAAACTATCTCCTTCAATGACAAAATTCACTGCATCAGATTTTTCAATATCAACCATTTTAAAATTAAATCCACGTTCACACATTTCATTCGCTAGTTCAAGTACGGTTAATAAGTTTACTTCCTTCGCACTTGCATCATTTCCTTTGTCACGAATTTCCTTCATTCTTTGCTTAATCATTTCTTTTCCTTGTGACATTGCCACAATATCAAAGTCTTGAGCACGAACTGAGAAATAAGCACAATAATATAATAAAGGTTTATGAACTTTAAACCATGCTACACGTAAAGCCATTAATACATAGGCTGCCGCATGGGCTTTCGGGAACATATACTTAATCTTCAAGCAAGATTCAATGTACCATTCTGGAACATTATTTTCTCGCATCATGGCTTGATAGTCTTCTGGTATTCCCTTTCCTTTACGTACGCCTTCCATAATTTTGAAAGCAGCACCGTTTTCGACACCTTTATGAATTAAGTACACCATAATATCATCACGACATCCAATTACTTCCGAAAGTGGAATGCCATGTAGTCGAATTAATTCTTCGGCATTTCCAAGATATACGTCTGTTCCGTGAGATAGTCCTGAAATTTGTAGTAACTCTGTAAATGTACTTGGTTTTGTTTGTTCTAACATTCCACGTACAAATTTTGTACCAAACTCAGGAATTCCGAGTGTACCCGTATTAGAATCAATTTGTTCTGGCGTAACGCCTAACACTTCTGTTCCACCAAAGATTTTCATCACTTCTGGATCATCAGGTGGAATATCCTTCGGTTCAATTCCTGATAAATCTTGTAGCATTCTAATCACAGTCGGATCATCGTGTCCAAGTATGTCGAGTTTTAACACATTATCATGGATGGAGTGGAAATCAAAGTGTGTCGTTTTCCACTCTGCATTTTGGTCATCAGCTGGAAATTGGATTGGAGTAAAATCGTAAACATCCATATAATCTGGAATTACAATAATTCCCCCTGGGTGTTGTCCGGTACTTCTTTTTACTCCTGTACATCCTTTTGCTAAACGATCAATTTCCGCTTGTCTAAATTCTAATCCTAAATCTCGTTCATATCCTTTTACATATCCGAAGGCTGTTTTATCTGCTACAGTACCAATGGTTCCTGCACGATATACATAATCTTCTCCGAATAACACTTTCGTATAGTTATGCGCTTGTGGTTGATATTCCCCTGAGAAGTTTAAATCGATATCGGGTACTTTATCCCCGTAGAACCCTAAGAACGTTTCAAATGGAATATCGTGTCCATCTTTTGCAAGACGTGTTCCACAGTTTGGACAATTTTTTTCTGGTAAATCAAATCCTGAACCAACAGAACCATCATCAAAAAATTCTGAATAACAACAGTTTGGACAACGATAGTGAGGTGCTAATGGATTTACTTCGGTAATTCCCGTTAATGTTGCTACTAAAGAAGAACCAACAGATCCACGGGAACCTACTAAATACCCATCTTCATTACTCTTATGCACTAATTTTTGAGAAATTAAGTAAATAACCGAGAATCCATTTCCAATAATACTCTTTAATTCTTTATCGATACGTTTCTCAACGATTTCTGGTAATTCTTCTCCATACCATTCATGAGCTTTATCATAACTTAATTTTGTAATTTCATCTTCGGCCCCTTCAATTTTAGGCGTATATAAGTCATCTTTAATTGGAATAATCACTTCTAGCTGATCATTAACCCAATGAGTATTTGTCACAACGACTTCAAAAGCTTTTTTTTCTCCTAAAAAGGCGAATTCATCTAGCATTTCATTCGTCGTTCTAAAGTGAACATCTGGATAATTCAATTTTTGTCCATTATTCACAGATGTTAGTAAGATTTCTCGATAGATTTTATCCTCAGGATTTAAGTAGTGAACATTCCCTGTTGCAACAACTGGAATATCCAATTCTTCTCCTAATTTCACGAGATTTTTAATAATTTCTTCTAGATGGTGTTCATTTCGAATTAATTCTTTATCAATTAATGGGCGATAGACTGCTTTTGGCATAATTTCAATATAATCATAAAATTGAGCCTTTTCTTTTGCCTCTTCATAGCCTTTTTGCATCATTGCTTCAAAGACTTCCCCTTCGCTACATCCAGACCCAATTAAAAATGAATCTCTATTTTCAATTAACATACTACGTAAAATTCGAGGAACTCTATAAAAATATTGTACATTTGAAGCTGAAACTACTTTAAAGAGTTCTTTCAATCCTGCTTGATGTTTTGCAAAAATCGTTGCATGGAACGGACGACCATTTTTGAACACTTCTTCTGGATGTAAGTTCGTATTCAATTGGTCATGATAAATGAGTCCATGATCATTGGCTGCTTCTTTTAAGAAAATATGACATAAATGTCCAGTTGTTTCTGAGTCATATACCGCACGGTGATGTTGTTCTAAGGCAACATTATAACGTTTTGCTAATGTATTTAATCGGTGAGATTTTAATTGTGGATGTAATAATCTGGATAACTCTAATGTATCAATAACCGGTTGAGTTGTTTTTTCCAAGCCCTCTTTTTCATATCCAGTATTTAAGAATCCCATATCGAAACTGGCATTATGCGCTACTAAAATAGTATCTTTTGTAAATTCTGAAAATTCCTTCAACACTTGTGCTTGTGATTTAGAGCCACGAACCATATCATCTGTAATACCTGTTAATTGAATCGTTGTCGCAGATAATGGATGTCCTGGGTCAATAAATTCTTCAAACTTATCGATAACATTTCCTTTATGCATTTTAACGGCTGCTAATTCAATAATGGAATCATAAATAGCTGATAAACCAGTTGTTTCCACGTCAAATACGACATAAGTCGCATCTTCTAATAAAATATGTTGTGGATTATAGGCAACATTCACTTGGTCATCGACAATATTTCCTTCTAATCCATATAAAATTTTAATATTATTTCCTTTTCCTGCTCCATGAGCTTCTGGATACGATTGTAAGTTTGCATGGTCTGTAATGGCTACAGCAGGATGTCCCCATTTAGCTGCTTGTTTCACTAAATCACTAGCAGAATTCGTTGCATCCATGACCGACATATTGGTATGTAAATGCAATTCAATTCGTTTTTGGTCTTCTGGAGCGCGATCGATTCGACCAATATGATCGACTTTCTTCATATCTCGAATAATCATGTTTAATTCTTGAGAAAATTTATTATTCTCAATATTTCCGTACGCTTTGACCCATGTTCCTTTTTTCAAGTCTGCTAAACGTTCTTCATCTTCAGCTGTTGAGGGAAATAAAGTCGCCCCAATCGATGAAGTGTAGTCCGTCATTTTAATATTCGCAAAGGACTTTCCACTTGCTTTTCTTGTACGAATTTCAATATCAAAAATTTGCGCTTCGACTAATACATTTCGCTCTTCTTCATAAATATCTGCAATATCTTTTGTTTCTAAATTACTACGAATTGCTTTTCCATATAAAATGGATGAATCTGTATCGACTGCAGCAAGTTTAGACGCTGCTGTTTCTTGATTTTCCTTTTGTTGAACAGCTTTTTCTTGATATACTTGTTCAATCGTTTCATGTTTGATCCGTAACTCTTCTTCTAATTGACTACCTAATTCGTCATTGACAATAATTTCAACGCCCAATTTTGGAAATCCAAAATTCTCAAAATATTGTTGAATTTTTTTGATGTAATTTTCATTGACATGAGATTTGGTAATTTCATTTGGGCAATGAAATTGTATTTTTTTCTGATTCCAAATAGGGATTTGTCCAGAAAGTAATTGTACAACTAACGGTGATTCTTGTTCTAATTGAAAGAGAACCATTTCCCAATACGCTTGAATTTGTTTTTGGGTAATTGCAGATTCTTCTCTCGTATTCACCATTAATCTCACTTGAGCAATTTTTTCATAAGTCTGTTTTAATTGTTCATAGAAACGTTTGAATTTTTCGTACTGAATGACTTGATTTGTCTCAATATGAAAACACCATTCAGGAATACTTTTTGTAATATCAATTTTTGTTAATAAGGCTTGATCAAAATCTGGTTGTAAAAACTCTTCATTGTCTAGCTGCAATTGATTCATTAACGTTAAAAATAATTGTTGTTGATGTTCTGACACTTGATCACTCCTCTCTAAAACTGAAAAAATAAGTGTGGTTTTCTATTCTGTTATTATAGAAAACCATCACTTACCTCCTGTTACTTGTTAAAATAATTTACTAATATCATTCCATGTCACTAAAATCATTAAAATGATTAAGAATACTGCCCCAGCAATTGTAATATACGATTCTTTTTCAGGGCTTAATGGTTTCTTACGAATCCCTTCAATTACATTAAGAACTAATTTTCCACCATCTAATGCAGGGATAGGTAATAAATTCATCATTCCTAAATTTGCACTAATTAATCCTAAGAAATTCAAAATAGAAATAAATCCACTTTGAGCCACTTGGGAAGTTACTGAGAAAATGGCTACTGGACCACCTAATTGATTAATCGAAAATCCTTTTGTAAAGAAGGATGCAATCGTTAAGAATACTGAACTGATCACAAACCAAGTTTGAGTAAATCCATACAGTACTTTAGACAATACATCTGTTTTCTTCGCCGATTCAATTCCTAAAACCCCAACTTTAGATCCATTTGATAAGTCATACGCTTTAGGCGTTACTACAATCGTTTGTTGAGTTCCATTTCGTTCAATGACAAGTTTTGTTTCAAGATCAGCTCGTGGGGAAATTTGTTTACTAATATCTCCCCATTTTTGTACTGGTTGTCCTTCAATTTCAATAATTTTATCTCCAACTTGTAAACCAGCTGTTTGAGCAGCAGATTCACTTGCAAAGTTTCCAACTACTGCTTCCTGAGAAGGAACTCCTCCTGCTAGAAATGCCACGATTATAAATGTAATAATCGATAAAATAAAATTATTCATCGGACCCGCAAAATTTGTTAACATACGGTTTTTTAAGCTGGCTGAATTAAACTGACGTTCAATTGGAGCAACGACAACTTCTGTTCCATCTTCTTCTATAATGGTTGCTTTTTTAGAAACCTTTAATATATCTAATTCTTCTTTTTGAGGTTTATATCCTCTTACTTCCATCTTTTCTTGTAAATCACAAGATTCAATTTGGAAAGGAATTCCTTGTTCTAATCCAGTTGATGGATCAAATGAAATTTGCTGAACCATTCCATCTTCCAAACGAAGTGTCACCATCATACCCGGCTTAATATTTTGATCATCTTCCTCATGACCTGCCATACGAACATATCCACCAACGGGTAATAATCGTAATGTATAAACTGTTTCACCCTTACGCACTTGGAATACTTTTGGTCCCATTCCAACGGCAAATTCCTTTACTAAAATACCTGCACGTTTTGCAAAATAAAAGTGTCCAAATTCATGAATGATCACAATAACACCAAATACAAATAAAAATGCAATAATTGTTTTAATCATATGTCCTCCTTAATGAGTACCAAAAAATTTCAATACAATTTGAAACATGAACATTGCAAAAAATGTTGAATCAAATCGGTCTAATACTCCTCCATGACCTGGAAAAATCTTTCCAGAATCTTTTACATTAAATCTACGTTTATAAGCAGATTCCACCAAATCTCCTAATTGCCCAAATACAGATAAGGCAATCATTAAAATGGTCATTTCGATAAAATGAAATCCTAATGGATTAAATAATTTTAAAGCGATAGTTCCTAAGCCTATAGCTCCAATCACTCCACCAATAGAACCTTCAATTGTTTTATTCGGACTAATCGCTGGAGCTAATTTATGTTTACCAAAAGCTCTTCCTGTAAAATAAGCAAACGTATCTGTACCCCAAATAATACAGAAAACAAAGACTACCATTCCAAAACCATATTCTCTAACAAATAAAATTCCGGAAAATCCTCCACCAACATATAAAGCTATCAGTGATAAGAAACTGACATCTTCAATGGAAAGAATCTCACTTTTATATACCGTTAACGACATTAACAACATGACGCATAAGAAGAAAATATAAAAGAAATCTACTCCTACTGGCAATTCAATTATGGGTGCTCTTGCAAAAATAATCGATAGTGTAGCAATAATCGTTAAAAATCCTTCAAAAGAAAAAATCGATAATTTCTTCATTTGGAAAAATTCAAAAACCGCAACAAATGCTAAAAATGCAATAACTGCTTTTAATAAATGCCCACCAATGATTAAAATAGGAACAAACAACATCAAGGCAACTATGGCAGTGATAATACGTGTCTTCATGAAATTAATCCTCCATATCGTCTCTGACGTTTCTGGTACGTTAAAATCGCTTGTTCTAAATCTTCTTTACTAAAATCTGGCCAAAAAATATCTGTAAAATAATATTCACTATATGCTAATTGCCATAAAAGAAAATTACTTAACCGTTGTTCACCACTTGTACGAATCATTAAGTCTGGTTGCGATAAATCTCCTAAAAAATTCGTTTGTAAATGATTCGCAAATACTTCTTCATTAATGGATTCTGCATCATACTCACCGTTTGATACATCTGCTGCAATTTCTTTTACTGCTTGAAGAATTTCTGCTCTAGAACCATAATTTAAAGCAAAACATAGAGTCATTCCTGTATTGTCTTTTGTATCCTCGACAGCTTTTTCAACGACTCTTCTTGTCGCTTCTGGTAATTGATCGGTAAATCCAATTAAACGAATACGCATATTTCTCTCTTGCAATTCAGGCATAAATGAACTAAAAAAATCACCAGGAAGTTTCATTAAAAAGCTTACTTCTTCAGTAGGTCTCTTCCAGTTTTCTGTACTAAAAGCATACATTGTCATAGCCTTTACACCTAATTCATCTGCAGCAATAGCTATTCTTTTAACCGTACTCATTCCCTCTTTATGACCAGCAATTCGAGGTAAATTTCTACTTTTCGCCCAACGTCCATTACCATCCATAATGACAGCAATATGTTGAGGAATATTTGTTTTATCTAATTCAATCATTTTTGTTTCTTTTTTCTTTTTCCAAAAAAGCATCATTTCAATTCCTTTACTTATGAAATACTCTCTCATTGTAACAGAAAAATAGCACATTGGGTAGTTTATTCCTCTGCTTTTAACCCATTCTTAGACTTTCGTAGATAAACTATTGAATCAATGTTTCTACCATGGTGTTCTTCGGAAAAAAATGCTATAATGCTAAAGGAAAAGAAGCAAATAGGAGGTAGAAAAAAGAAAATGATTACGATGAAAGATATAGTACTAGAAGGTCATCCAGCTTTAAGAAAACGAGCGGGAAAAATTACTTTCCCATTGTCAGATGACTTGCAGCATTTAGCTAAAGAAATGCTAGAATTTCTACATAATAGTCAAGATGAA
The DNA here is from genome assembly GCF_020735385.1 of Granulicatella elegans. Taxonomy (NCBI): domain Bacteria; kingdom Bacillati; phylum Bacillota; class Bacilli; order Lactobacillales; family Carnobacteriaceae; genus Granulicatella; species Granulicatella elegans. The sequence goes on from NZ_CP085953.1 coordinate 1,710,975, forward strand.
GAAATTGCTGCAAAATATGAATTACGTGCTGGAGTGGGATTAGCTGCTCCACAATTAGGAAAAGAAATTCAAATGATTGCTCTTTTAATTCCAGGATATCAAGACGAACCCGCTTTACTAGATGAAGTTTGGATCAATCCTCGCATTTTAAGAGAATCTGTTAAGAAAACTTGCTTAAAAGAAGGCGAGGGATGTTTATCCGTTAATCGTGAAGTTCCCGGAGTGGTTTTAAGACCACAGCGAATAACAGTGAAATATTTCACCCCAGAAGGTGAAGAGAAAGTTAAAACATTGACAGACTATGAAGCCATTGTAGTTCAACACGAAATTGACCACTTAAACGGAGTCATGTTCTATGATCATATTAACCAATCTCAACCACTTTATATTCCAGAAGGAGCTGTCGTAATTGGATAAAAGAATTGCAGTGATATTTGATTTAGATGATACCCTTTATTCTAAAAATGAAGTATTTTTTAAAACGTTTTGCCGGTTTGCAACACCTAATATTGATGAAAAAATGCTCTACCATTTTTATCAAGTAAGAAGCAACGAAGCTTTTGAACAATTTACAGCAGGAAGTATGACTTTAAAAGAGTCTCATAACGATAGAGTTTTTAAAACTTTTAAAGATGTAGGAATCAACTTATCTCCTGAACAAATTCAAGATTTTCATAAAGCTTATCAAGACACTTTAAATGCAATTACTCTTTGTAACGATTGGATCGAAATATTTCAACAATGCAATAAAGAATCATATCAAATCGCTATTTTGACGAATGGTCCAACCAACCATCAGAAAAATAAACTGTACCAATTAAACTTATCCAAATGGATTCCTGAAGATTTTTGGTTTATCTCAGAATCTATTCAAGCTAAAAAACCAAGTATTCAAGCTTTTCATCATGTCGAATCAAAAATTTCTGCTGATGAGTATTTTATGATTGGAGACGATATCCATACAGATATTAAAGGGGCTATTCAAGCGAATTGGCATCCGATTCAATTTACAAAATATCATCAAATGGATGCAGGAAATTTATCGTGTGATGTAGCTAAAGAACCGAAGGATGTATTTCCTTTAATTCAACAAATATTACACAGATAATTGTACTTAAAGTGTACTTTTATGTTAAAATAATTTTGAATATAAATTGAACAAATAAGGAGTTATAAAATGATTTTTAAAATTACATACCAACCATCAAAAAATGAAGCACCACGTCGTGAAAATACTTTATCTCTATATGTAGAAGCTCAAGATAAAGTTGAAGCTCGTCGTTTAGTAGACGAAAACACTGAATACAATGTTGAGTTCATTCAAGAATTAGATGAAAAACATTTAGCATATGAACAAAAGAATCCTGATTTCAAAGTTACGGTGTTTAACTAATGAAACCAACAATCAAAAATAATGAAACGGGCATATTCGCTTTTGGTGGTTTAGGTGAAATCGGAAAGAATACCTATGGCGTCCAATTCCAGGATGAATTAATTATTTTAGATGCTGGAATTAAGTTCCCTGAAGATGATTTATTAGGAATTGACTATGTTATTCCTGACTATAGCTATATTATTCAAAACCAAAGTAAAGTTAAAGGTCTCTTCATCTCTCATGGACACGAAGACCATATTGGTGGTATTCCTTTCTTAATTAAACAAGTAAATATTCCAATTTACGCGACTAAATTGGCAATGTCACTCATTCGAAACAAACTGGAAGAACATGGCTTACTTCGAGATGCTATCTTGCATGAAATTGATGAAGATTCAGTTATTAAATTTAGAAAAACTCAAGTAAGTTTTTACCGCACTACTCACTCTATTCCAGATGCATTCGGTATTGTCATTAAAACTCCTCCTGGAAATATTGTATTTACAGGAGACTATAAATTTGACTTCACACCTGTAGGACAACCGGCTAATTTACACAAAATGGCTCAAATTGGTGAAGAAGGTGTACTAGTTCTTTTAGGAGATAGTACAAACTCAGAAGTTCCTGGATTCACTAAATCAGAACAAGTCGTTGGACAATCGATTAAAGAAATTATCCAACGTGTTGAAGGTCGTATTATTTTTGCTACTTTTGCATCGAATGTTTCTCGTTTAAAACAAGTAACAGATGTTGCGGTAGCAACTGGACGTAAAATTGCTGTCTTCGGACGCAGTATGGAAGCTAGCTTTGCTACTTCTCGTGAATTAGGATATATTTCTGCGCCAGATGATACATTTATCGATGGTCGTGATATTAACCAATATCCTGCTGAAGAAGTAATTATTTTATGTACAGGATCGCAAGGTGAACCAATGGCCGCTTTAAGTCGTATTGCAAATGGAAATCACCGTCAAATTTCTGTACAACCTGGAGATACGGTCATCTTCTCAAGCTCTCCTATCCCTGGAAATACAGCTGCAGTAAATCGTGTGATTAACTTACTATCTGAAGCTGGAGCTGAAGTTATTCATGGTAAATTAAATAATATTCACACTTCAGGACATGGTTCTCAAGAAGAACAAAAATTAATGTTACGATTAATGAAACCGAAGTATTTCATGCCAGTTCACGGTGAATACAGAATGCAAAAAATCCAAGCTAACTTAGCAAGTCAAGTTGGAATCCCTAAAGAAAATTCATTTATTTTAAGTAATGGAGATATTTTAGCAGTAACAAGTGACTCTGCTCGTCGTGCTGGACATTTCTATGCTGGAGATGTTTATGTAGACGGAAATGGTATTGGAGATATCGGAAATATCGTGTTACGCGACCGTAAAACTTTATCTCAAGACGGTTTAGTGATTGTCGTTGCAACCGTGGATTATGACGGACGTGAATTAGTAACAGGCCCTGAAATTTTATCTCGAGGATTCATTTATATGCGTGAATCCGGTGAATTATTGAATCAAGCTCAACAAATATTAAAAGAAGAATTACAAGCCTTCATCAATGAAGCTGACGAACCTTTAAATGAGAGATCATTACGTAATCTCATTATCGATACGTTAAATCCTTATTTATATAAACAAACAGCTCGTCGCCCAATGATTTTACCAGTCTTAATGGGTGTTAGCGCAGAAGATGTTGAAGAATAAAAAAAGACGACTTGCGTCGTCTTTTTTTATTGAAATACATGTTGTAAGTCTTGTAACATTAATTTAGTAGATTCTAGTCCTCCACCACTTAAATACCATAAATCAGAAGTTAAGTTTACCACTTTATTATTTTTTACAGCATTTGTAGCTTGAATTAATTCATTTTTCATTAAGGAATCTGCTTTAGAATTATCTCCACCAATTGCTAATGTACGATTTAATACAAATAAAATATCTGGATTTAATTCACTAACACCTTCAAAACTAATTTCTTGTCCATGTCTGCTTTCTTCAATTTTAGCATCTGTTGGACGGAATTTTAAATCTTGGTATAAGAAGCCAAAACGTGATTGTGCACCAAATGTAGCCATTTTACCTTCGTTTAACATAATCGCTAAACTTTTTTCGCTATGTTTTTCATTTTGAGCTGCAATTGTATCAATCGTTGTTTGTAATTCTTTCACTTGAGCACTTGCCTTTTGTTGAGTTGCTTCATCAAATAAGCTCGCTAAACTTTTAATATTTTTTTGAACAGAACCCCAATAATCTTTGCTATCTACATTAAAGATAACTGTTGGAGCAATTTCTTTTAATTGAGGAATAAAATCTTTTACACGTGCAGAAGCAATAATGAAGTCTGGTTGCATTGCTGCAATCGCTTCGATATCCGGTTCTTTCATGCTACCTACATTTTGAACTTTTCCCCCTAAATCTTTAATATAAGTTGGTAATGGTTTTGTTGGCATTCCGACGATTGTTTCACCTTGTCCAATTGCACGTAATGTATCTGCTGAACCTAAGTCAAATGTCACAATTTTCTTTGGATTTGTGTTCACTTCAACGTTTTCTGTTCCATCTGTTAGTTGTACTTGTTTCACTGTATTCTCTTGTGTTGTTGATGTCACAGTTGTTGTTTTTGTACCACAAGAAGCTAATAAAAATGTTGCTCCCATCATTACTGTTGTTAATAATTTTTTCATTATTCTCTCCTACTTTACTGTAATATATTTTTTACCAGAAACTTCTATCACTTCAATATCAATTTCATATAAATCTGATAAGGTTTGATTCGTAACCACATCCATGGTATTACCATGAAACTCACATTTTCCTTCCTTAAAGGCTACTAAATAATCAGAAAAGTTAATTGCCATATTTAAATCATGCATCACGATAACGACTGTTTTATCGAGATTTTCTACCATATAACGCAGTAATTTCATAATTTCTACCGCTTGTTTTAAATCTAAATGATTTAAAGGTTCATCTAATAAAACAATCTCTGTATCTTGAGCTAATACCATTGCAATAAATACTCTTTGCATTTGTCCACCTGATAAAGTTTGTATCGAACGATCTCTTAACTCTAACAAATTCGTATGTTTTAATGCTTGATCAATCATTTGATAATCAAGTGTCGATAACTTTCCTTTTGAATAAGGATATCGCCCAAAGCTAACTAACTCTTCTACAGTTAAACTTACTTGAAAAGATTGATTTTGTTTTAAAACGGATAATTCTTTTGCTAGTTCTTTAGAATTCCAAGCTTCAATTTCTTTACCTTTAATCCATAATTGACCAGAATCTTTCTGTAATAATCGACTCATAATAGAAACTAAAGTTGATTTTCCAGCTCCATTTGGTCCGATAAAAGCTGTTAACTGATTTTTTGGAATCGTTAATGAAACGGAATCGACAACTACCGTATCATATGCTTTATGAATATTTTTTAATTCCACTACGGTACCTTCCTTTCATTAACAATACAAAGTATAATAATCCTCCAAACCATTCAATGACGACACTGATTGGAATATTTAAATGAAAAAGCTTCTCGATAACAAGTTGTCCTCCTAGTAATAAAATACTTCCTAATAAAAATGCGATCGTCCACATATGTAAGTGTCGGTAATCTTTAAGCCATTGATACGTTACATTTGCAATCATAAAACCTAAAAATTGCATCGGACCTACTAATGTTGTCGATAGACTTGTTAGTAAAACAATTACTAATAAAATCCACTTCTCTTCTTTCGCTACATTTACACCTAGTATTTGTGCTTGAACTTTCCCAAGGTGAAATACATTTAATACCATATGTTTTCTTATTAAATAGATTACTGAGATAGCTGTTAGAATAACGACTACAATGACTAATTCGCTTTGATGGTGCATTCTTTGAAAAGAAGGAAATAATTTTCCTTGCAATTTATCAAATTCATTTGGATCCATTAATACTTGAACAAATGTACTTAAACTTCTAAATAATGTTCCAAAGGCTAAACAAATAAATAATAACATCGAAAATGGAATCGATAATAAATCATTAAAGGCTCGATAAATGAAGAAGAAAAAGATCATCTGCAACACAATCGTCAACATTGAAATCCATAGATTTGGAGCTGTTTCCATTCCTAGACTTAATTGTCCCCAATAAACCATCGTTTGAAACAATACAAAGACACTCTCAATTCCAAGAACGCCCGGTGTTAAAAATCGATTTTGTACAATTGTTTGAAAACTAATAGTAGATATTGAAACACATAAACTAACCAATAAAATGACTAACCATTTTAAAACTCTCTTTTTAAATAAGAGAACAGAGAAATTTCCCATATTTCCGATTGGAAAAAATAAGAAAATTGCACTGATAATGAGTAATAAGCTTACTAATGTGATTGTTAATAGAAGGGTTCTTTTCTTCATCGAATGCTCCCCCTTCTTTGCGAGCTAATTCTTAATATCTGACTCATTAAAAGACCGGCTCCGACAATCCCTAAAATCAGACTAACCGATACTTCATAAGGTGGAATGACTAATCGAGCAATAATATCGCATGCTAAGACTAGTACTGCACCTAATAGGGCTGTTTGTGGTATCGTCTTTTTTAAGTCGTCTCCTGATAAATAGCGTACTAAGTTTGGAATAATAATTCCTATAAAAGGAAGTGAGCCTACCGTTATCATCGTAACACTCGTTGTAAGTGATACTAATAATAAGGTTAACCATTCTAACTGCTTATAAGAAATTCCCAAATTCAAACTAATGGATTCACCTAAATTAGCAATTGTATAAACATGCGCCAATTTTGTAGAAACTATAATGATGATTAAACCAAAGAATAACCATTCATATTGATTTGTTTGAATCATGGAGAAGGATCCTTGTGTCCATGACGTTAAACTTTGTACAAGATGAAATTGATACGATATCATATTTGTAAAGGCTGAAATCATTCCACTAAAAATTAATCCTACTAAAGGAATCATCCACTTCTCTTTCAATTGTAAGGATTGCTGAATCATAATAAAAACAATTGTGAAAGCAAATGAACAGATAAAGGCACATAGCATTTTCTGAAATAAGCTAGGTCCATTAAAAAAGAATAAACTTAATAATAGTCCTAATTTTGCTGCTTCAGTGGTACCAATTGTACTAGGTGCTGCAAATTCATTTTGAGTCATTGTCTGCATTAATAATCCTGCGATACTCATGGAGCTTCCTGCTAAAATTACACTTAATAGTCGAGGTACTCGAGATAACCAAAAGACCTGTTGCATTTTAACATTATGTTGGATGAATAATTCCCAAGAAAATGTTTGTGCTCCAACTGATAAAGAAATTAATGATAGGATGAGTAAAAGGATGCATAAATGTTTAAATTTCATAATCTCTCCTTCCTAATTGATAATCATTCTCAATTACATAAATATCAGTTTACCAAAAATTTCTGTGATTGCAATGGGTTTTGGGAAGATTTGACTTATTCTAATCACGAAAAAATTATATAGACTTCTGGGATACAGTAGTATTTGGACAGCAGCAGCCTTGCTTTGCAAGTCTCATGCCTAAAATTCGAGCCTTGGTCTCGAATTTTCCAGTAATAGAATCTGATTCTGCAGATTCTATTACTCATACTACTGTAAGAAGTTTATCGTGTTCTCCACAAAAAAGGTATAAAAGTAGAGCTATAACTCCACTTTTATACCTTTTTCTTATACAAATCTTCTATGTTTTGATTGGCTCCATTTTACGGTGAGCCACCCACTGAATGTTCCTACGATTGCTCCTACTAATACATCTGTTGGATAATGAACGTATAAGTACATTCTTGAAAAAGCGATGAGGCTTGCTAAAACGAAAGCCATAATCCAGTACTTTTTCATACGAAGGAAATACAATACACTAACAACTGTAAATGAAATAGCGGTATGTCCGGATGGGAATGAATAATCTAATGGTTTTGAAATTAATAAAGAAACCGCAGAATTAACCTCATAAGGACGAGTTCTTGCTACGATTGGTTTAATCAAACCATTACACAAAATCGTGTTAACTACTACCGCAATCCCTAAAAGAATCCCTAAAGATCTTGTTTTCTTATTCATTAACAAAACTGCAATCAGAGCTAGCCAAATGAATCCAACATTCCCTAATGAAGTAATGAAAATCATGATAGGATCTAATAATGGATGATGCAATTTTTGAAATCCATCGAGAATTTGTAATTCTGTCATCTATTTAGAATCCTTTTCTTTTAATTTTTGTAATCCTAATACTAATAACAAACCAACTAAAGCTGCAATTGGCGAAAATGTTGAAAAATTCATCGCTTCTTGAGGAATTTTTAAGGTTGTTGGCCCCATTACAATCGCATAAAATGACCCAATCATCATTCCAATAATGCCATAAATCATTTGACTACGATAATGTTCTAAACAATATTTAATGGCTTTAACAACAAATAAAGCTCCTGCTAATACCCCTAAACTAAAAATAGCTAAACTTGGAACATATGCTAATTGGAAAGTTAACACTGCTTTCACTGCAAAAACAACTGGAATATAAGCTCCAAAAATTAATAATAATGTTGAACCAGAAATTCCCGGTAAAAACATTGCAGAAATAGCAATCATTCCAATAAAAAATAATTTAATGGAATCTACAATAGAAAACTGGCTTAAATCAAAACTTCCTTTACCTGTACGAGAGTTCATCCAAGTAATTCCTGCAACAATAGCCACTCCTAGTAAAATATAAAAAATTCCCATTAATGGTTTTTTCAAAGATTCTTTTTCTTCTATTATCATTAATGGAATCGCTCCTGCAATAAATCCAATAAATAAAGAACTGACTCCATAAATATGAGATTCAAATAATGAAGATAATACTAAAATGGCACTCACCATTCCAATTGCCCAACCAATTCCTATTTTTACTAAATAAGTAAAAGCATCTTTCTTTTCCTTTTTACTTCCAAATGCCATATCATGAATAGAACCAATAAATTGGTCATAAAACCCCATAATAAAAGCTACCGTTCCTCCAGAAACACCAGGAACACTATCGGCTAACGCCATACAAAATCCATTTAAAATTTGACGAAACATAAGTTTCTCCTTTCACTCTAAAAATAAAGAGACTAGGCTACTGCCCAGTCTCCATCAATACTAGTCTAAGAAATCTTTCAATTGTTTTGAACGACTTGGATGACGTAATTTACGAAGTGCTTTCGCTTCAATTTGACGGATTCTTTCACGAGTAACTCCAAATACTTGACCTACTTGCTCTAATGTGCGGATTTCTCCATTTTTGTCTAGGCCAAAACGTAAACGTAATACATTTTCTTCACGATCTGTTAATTGTTCTAATACTTCATCTAATTGTTCTTTTAATAATGCATAAGCTGTATGTTCAGCTGGACTTGTTGCATTATCATCTTCAATAAAGTCTCCTAAATGTGAATCATCTTCTTCCCCGATTGGAGTTTCTAATGACACTGGTTCTTGAGCAATTTTTAGAATTTCTCTCACTTTTTCTGTTGGTAAATCCATTTCTGCTCCAATTTCTTCAGGAGTAGGTTCGCGTCCTAAGTCTTGTAATAGTTGTCTTTGGATACGAACTAATTTATTAATTGTTTCTACCATATGAACTGGAATACGAATCGTACGTGCTTGGTCAGCAATCGCACGAGTAATTGCTTGACGAATCCACCATGTAGCATATGTTGAAAATTTAAACCCTTTTGTATGGTCAAATTTTTCAACAGCTTTCATTAAGCCCATATTCCCTTCTTGAATTAAATCTAAAAATTGCATTCCACGTCCTACATAACGTTTCGCAATGGATACTACTAAACGTAAGTTGGCTTCTGCTAATTCTTGTTTTGCTTCTTGATCTCCTTGTTGAATACGTAAAGCAAGGTTTACTTCTTCATCCGCACTTAATAATGGAACACGTCCAATTTCTTTTAAATACATACGAACAGAGTCATTAATTTTTACATTTGACGATAATGCTGTTTCGTCTTCTGTCATTTCCACTTCAGGTTCTTTTTCAGATTCTGAAGATAATTGACGACTAGTTGGCCCGCCATCTGCATCTACTACACTCACACCAGCATCTTCGAATTGTTGAATTAATTTATCCATTCCTTCTGCATCTAATTCGTATGGAATCGCAATTTGTGCTGATAAATCATCATATAAAATTTGTCCAAACAATTTTCGTTCTGCTAGTAATTTACTTGTAGCTTCTTTTAGCGTTTGACCATTCTTATTTTTTTCAACCGTCATCCACTATTCCTCCATTCATGATTTTTTTAATTGTTTCTGAATATTGACTAACTCTATCATCAATTGATTGGCTCTTGTTGCATCATTTGATAATTGAGCTTCTTTCATTTCTTGCAAACATCTTTGATACTGTTGTTTTAAATCTTCTTTTCTTGATAAAAAATACATTAAGTCATGAATCTCTTTTTCCGTACATTCTTGTGGCATTTCTAGCCATTCAATCATCGATAATAAATTACGATTCACGGTATCCGATTCATCTAAAAAATTCATAAATTCTTGAACAAGTAACTCTTCAAGATGTTGCTCACGATAACTTTTCAACAAAATATAAAATTGTTGATAGTCAACAAAAGGAAATTCGAACTCTTCATCTTCCCTTAATAAATAACTCCATGCTTCCGGAGAATGTAACAGACGATAGAGAAGTTGTTTCTGAGAAATTTCCATCGGACTTTCCTGAGAAATTTTTACAGAACTTGTTGTCCACTGTCTTGTTGATTGAGAAGATTGTTGCTTAAATTTTCTCTGAGCAAAATAAACTTGACTAGAAAGTAAATCAACCGAAATTCCAAACTCATCCGATAATGATTTTATCGCAAACTCACGCTCAATAGGTTTAGAAATTTTTGCTAACTCCAGTGTCATTTGTTCTAAAAATTGCACTTTCTCTCGTTCAATTTCTAAGCGATATTGTTTTGAAAAATATCGTTTTTTAAACTGAAAAACAGATTCCGTATAATGAAACAATTGTTCTAAATAAGCTTCCGCTCCTCTTTGCTGGATAAACTCATCTGGATCTTTTCCAGCATCTAAAGACAAAATTGAAATCGTTAAAGATGAATTTTCTTGCAATAATTCAATCGCCCGATTTGTTGCATCCAATCCCGCTCTATCACTATCATAGGCAATAATAATTTCATTTGCCACTCTCGATAAGATTTGAATTTGTTCTTTTGTTAATGAGGTGCCCATGGATGCTACCCCATTTTTTGCACCGGCTTGCCAAGAAGCAATGACATCCATATAACCTTCATATAAGACAACTTGTCCTGATTTACGAATCGCTGATTTGGCTAAATCATAATTGAACAAGAACTGTCGCTTATTGAAGATAGGAGTTTCTGAACTATTTAAGTATTTAGCTTCTTGTTCATCACCCATTTCCTCATCCTGTGGTAATATTCGACCAGAAAAAGCAATCACTTTTCCTTGTTCATTTCGAAGAGGAATCATGATTCGATGATAAAATCGATCGATAAAATCATCATTTCTTGAAATGAATAATCCTGATTCTTCCATCTGTTGAGGTGTTAATGGAATTTGTTTGATTAAATTCGTCACATACGTGCGATCTTTTAATGCAAGTCCCATTTTAAATGTTTGAATGGTTTCTAATGTATATCCTCTATTTTGTAGATAATCTAATGCTTTTTCACCGCCACGTGTTTGTAATAACACATGTTGATAAAATTCAGCCGCTTTTTCATGTGCTGTTATGAGCGGTTGATGCGTATCTTGAACAGATGGTTTAGAAACCGAATATTTATTATCAAATGGAATTTGTGCTAATTCTGCAACTTTTGCTACAGATTCAACAAAAGAAAGTCCTTCGATTTCTGCTATAAAAGAAAAAATAGATCCTCCTCTACCACAACTAAAGCAATGATAGAGTTGCTTTTCCTCTGTTACTGAAAAGGAAGGTGTGCGCTCATCATGAAAAGGACAATGGCCAAAATAATTCTTTCCTCGTTTTTTCAAAGAAACATACTGACTAATAATATCCACAATATTTACTTGTGATTGAATCTGATTCAGTGTTTCTTCAGGAATAACTTGACTCATAAAACTGCCTCCTTTTCCTGAAATATTAAGGAACTTCTCCTAACACGCCTAATATCCCTAATAATACAGGATATATAATATCATCAAATGAAAATTGTTTCAACTAATTTTACTTTTCTTTTAAAAATAAAAATAAGAGGGCAAAAATGGGGCAAACTTTTGTCATTTTTCAATTTTGAGCTAGTTTTGACAAAAAATAAAAACCCAAGAATGCAATAATACCGCAATTCTTGGGCTACAGCTAGTATAAAAAATGACTAGCCTAATTTGTTATAATATTCAACGATGAATGATTCGTCAATATCAGATGTTAACTCATCACGTAATGGTAGACGGTTTAATGAACCTTCTAATTTTTCTTCATCAAATGTAACAAATTCTGGACGACCATATAAAGATTCTAAAGATTCTTTAATGATTGTTAAGTTACGTGATTTTTCACGAACACCAACAACATCTCCAACTTGTACTTGGAATGAAGGGATATCTACACGTTTACCATTTACAGTAACGTGACCGTGGTTTACTAATTGACGAGCTTGACGACGAGTTGAAGCTAATCCTAAGCGGTAAACTACGTTATCTAAACGTTGTTCTAGAAGGATCATGAAGTTTTCACCATGTTTACCTTCTTTAATTTTGCCAGCTTTTTTGAATAAAGTAGCAAATTGACGTTCGTTCATACCATACATATGACGTAATTTTTGTTTTTCTTGTAATTGTTGACCATACTCAGATAATTTACTACGGTTATTTGGTCCGTGTTGACCTGGTGCGTATGGACGACGAGCGATTTCTTTTCCTGTTCCTGAAAGTGAAATGCCTAAACGACGAGATAACTTCCAGCTTGGTCCAGTGTAACGTGACATTGAACATTCCTCCAATAATAAAAAATTTTTTTGGAGTAAAATAATTGCGAAACAGTAGATTCGTGCAGTCTCTACTAGGGTTCACCTTTGCAGCCGTGGTTACTACCTTCCTCTTAATGGATAGGACTGTTGACGAGCTTCTCTTATTTCTGCTGCATATTTTACACAAAAATTATTTTATCAGATGTTTGAATAAAATGCAAACTATTTTATACGATTTCTTCCCATTCCATTTGAATATTCGCACATCGATTTCCATCTTGCGAAATTAAATGATACGTTTGTTTTCTCTTTTGATTTTCTTCCCATAAAGTAAAACACGAAATCGTTGATTCTGGTAATACTTCTTTTTCGTATTTAATGACAACTTGTTTCAACTGATGCCTATTAAAATACTCCATTCCTAATTCACTAAAAGCAAAATCAAAGTAACGAGCATTATTGACGTGGAGATTAGCATCAATATCATGGATTCGTATTTTGTATTCTCCCGTTTTAGCATCTGAAAAATCTTTTTTAGGAATTCGAGTTGCTTTTCTCATTTCTTTTCCGATTGATAGTGGATATTCCAACACAACTTCTTCATCTATTGAAACAATTTTACGTACCTTCATATCAAGCATTGCAAATGTCGTAATACATTCAAACAACTCTTCTCTTTCTTTTGAAAGAATGCGATATTCACGGTAAGTAAAAAATTTATTGTAGCTAATCGCTTGTGTTTCAATAATGACTTCTTCGTCTACTTTTGGCATTCGATGAATCGAAATTTCATGTCGAATCACGATCCATGTATAGCCTTTTTCATAAATCAAGTTGGGATTTTCTAATTGTTGTTGTTGCTTTCTAGAAGCTAACATCATCATTCCTAAAGCTTGACTTAATAGTAAATTTCCATTCCAATCACATTCATAAGGAAGAATAGTACGCTCTATTTTGCAAATTACATCAACCGTCATAGCTCCCTCCTATAAATTCCAAATATCTTCACTATCTTCATTTAATACCGATACAATTTCTCCTTTGTGGAAAATCACAATTGTATCTGTTGGTAAGTGCATCATATCATAAAAACTTGGATAATCAGGGAAAATTTCATAAGCTTTTGCTCCTGATAATGGTTGAGATTCAATTTCTTGATCAACTGGCGCTACATACCATGTTTCATCATCAAAACGATGCGCATAAAAATCTTCTACTTCAAATGTATGATTTGCAATAATAACAGGACTATCAAAACGGAACGGAACTAACTTCCCTAATGTTTTCGTACGTTTCCCTGCTTTAAATGTTTTTTGAACAATCTCTAAGAAATAACTACAATCTGTAATCCACTCCTCTAATTGTTTTTGTTCATAATTTGGAACACAAACATGATACTCATTTTCAATGGAAACAACTTTAATATCTCCGTAATGAATTGGAATCAGTTCATTTAATTCTTCTAAATTTTCTTCAAAATAATCTTCTACAATCGTTAATAAATCTTCTGCTTCTTTTTGGTAAGCCTCTTTTGCTTCTACAATAAATAAACATTCTTGAATTGTTCTCGTAAATTTCATTTCATCACTCCTTGTATTCTAGTATACAGTATTTGAAACATTTTTTCTTGTATCTTCCCCTCTTCCTGATAAATTTGTTATACTAGAATCAACTAAGGGGGCTTATTATGAACGAGCATTTATTTTATAAATTTTATCAAAAAACACCACTAGAAAGAAAAAATATTTTAACAAACTTATCTCATTTATCAGATGAAAAAAAATCAAACTTATTAGATGGATTTAACTTACCAGAGTCAATAGCCAATCAAATGATTGAAAATCAAATCGGACTATATGACATACCACTTGGAATTGTTCCTGAAGTTATCGTAAATGGTAAAACTTATACCGTTCCTATGGTAACAGAAGAACCTTCCGTCATTGCTGCAGCAAGTAATGGCTGTAAAATGATTCATCGTTCTGGGGGATTTACTACTACTCAAGAAAAGAGAGAAATGATTGGTGAAATTGCGATATATGATTCCCCATATTCTATTGAAGAAATAAAGGAAAAACTTTCAAAGGAAATCGAACGTTTATTTTCTATTGCTTATGAAGCTCACCCTTCCATTGTCAAACGTGGTGGTGGAATTCAATCAATTTGGGTAGAAGAAAAACAACATCCGAATCATACGTTTTATGTATTTTATATTTCTGTAGATACAAAGGAAGCAATGGGGGCAAATATTTTAAACACCATTTTAGAAGCTCTAGTTTCTCCTATTGAAACTTTCACAAAAGGAACTTGTATTATGGCAATTTTATCAAATCTAGCAACGCATTCCGTTGTCAAGACTACATGCCGTATTCCTCTTGAAAATTTAGAAACAAAGACAATCTCAGGGGAAGAAATTGCCCGTAGAATTGAAATTGCCAGCGAACTATCCCAAGTCGATGCTTATCGTGCGGCAACTCATAATAAAGGAATTATGAATGGAATTGATGCAGTCGTTATTGCAACTGGAAATGATTGGCGAGCGATTGAAGCTGGTGCACATGCATATGCAACTCTTAACGGAATTTATCAACCATTTAGTCAATGGTACATCCATGATGATAAGGAATTAGTAGGAACATTAAGTATTCCAATGCCGATTGGAACTGTTGGAGGTTCAATTTCCATTCATCCTGCTGCTCAATTTGCTCATGAATTATTGATGAATCCATCCGCTAAAGAACTAGCTTCTATTATTGCTTCTATTGGTTTAGCACAAAATTTTGCTGCATTAAAAGCATTAGTAACCGATGGGATTCAAAAAGGTCATATGAACTTACAAGTAAAATCTCTAGCTTTAACGGCTGGCGCAACAGAAGAAGAAATCCCTCAAATTGTACAACTATTGAAAGAACAAAAACATTTTAATTTAGAAACCGTTCAAAATATTTTAACCACTATTAGAAAACGATAAAGAATAATCTTTTGTTTTATTCGTTCTCTTGTTTATTCATATAAAAAAGAAAAAGATTTTTCGCCGTAGCAATGGTACTAGAAGCTGAATGACAGCTTCTAGTACCATTGCTACCTCAGAAAAATCTTTTGTTTATCTTTCGTCTTCTGTATATTCCATCAATGTAAAGATGTCATACCCTTCAATCTTTTCACGACCTTTTAAGTCAGTTAATTCCACTAAGAATGCTAAACCGACTACTTCTCCGCCTAATTTTTCAACTAATTTTGCACAAGCATCCATTGTTCCACCTGTCGCTAATAAGTCATCACAAATTAATACTTTTTGGCCTGGTTTTACAGCATCTTTATGTAAATGTAATTCTGCAGTACCATATTCTAAATCATATTCTACAGAAACTGTTTCACGAGGTAATTTACCTTTTTTACGAGCAGGTGCAAAACCAATTCCTAATTCATAAGCAACAGGACATCCAACGATAAATCCACGAGCTTCAGGACCAACAATCATATCAGCTCCTTTACTTTTCGCATAATCTACGATTTGTTGTGTCGCATATTGGTATGCTTTCCCATCTGCCATTAAAGGAGAGATATCTCTAAAAATAATTCCTTCTTTAGGATAGTTTGGTACACTTGCAATATAATTTTTTAAATTCATGTTTATTCCTCCATATTTGTCAGCCAATTTGTTAATTCAGAAAATTGACTATAGATAAATACTCTTTCGAGCCAAAGTTCTTCTTGCAATTGTTTCATTAAGGTAGACTGCATTAAATCCATTGATGTCGATTCTGGATTTAATCTTAAACAGCCGTTTTCTATTATAACAAATTTTAATTCAAAAAACACTTTTAAAATCACTTTAAATTGATCTAATGGAATTTTCAAATAAGTAGCTAATTTTCCTGTTTTTTCATTATAAGGTACATTAGAATGTGTTTTTAAATATTGATAAACAGCCACAAATCTTTCCCTTGTCGGAATCCCCATTGTCATAATTGATTTTTGCGTATACGCAATGATATACATTTTTTGCGTATAGGAGTGTTTACGAAATTCTTGAATCACTTCTTTAGATTGCGGACAATCAAATAATACAATCGATTCAAACTCTGCTTTTTTTTCTTCTTTTATCCATTCTTCCATCGAAAAGACTTTAGAACTTGTATCAATTCTTACACTCACTAATGGTTTAAGAGCATCTCTTTCCACTAAATAAGCCGCTCTCTTCACCGATAGATGCTCTGGGCGAATTTTATTGGTACGCCAATCGAAAATTAATGCATCTTTAACAGCAATATCTTTTAACATTAATTGAGACAAACGATTTTGTTGCCATTCATTAATTTCTAAAGTTCCAACGACTTCAACGTCTGCTTGAAGATTTAAACTATCCGCCCATTCTCCTTTATTAAACATTAAAGCCTGTAACTGATTCTGTTCAGAATTTAACGTTAATTTTAAATGCTGTTGTTGAGCTCCAATCTTTTGTTTTTGACCTACTGTTACGGAACTAATTTTAAAAATCGGTTCAGCATTATTTGTTCCATAAGGTTTTAACGCTTGAAGAGCATCAATAAACTCAACACTTACTTGAGAAAGTGATAATTCTTCTTCAATAGTGATCACTTTTTCCTCTTCAAATAATTCAGGATGTTGTTTCGCATAAGTCTCAATAGCTTCCATAAATCCTGGTAGCATCACTGTTTCAATACTGAGTCCAGCCGCCATATGATGTCCACCAAATTTAGCTAAAGTATCTTGGCAAGTGGATAATGCAGCATAGAGATTAAACTGTGCACAAGATCTTGCAGAACCTTTTGCCATTAATCCATCTGATTGAATTCCTAAAACAATTGTCGGCTTTTGTAATTGTTCTACAATTCTACTTGCAACAATTCCTAATACACCTTCATGCCAATTAGATTGAGCTAATACTAACACTTTGTGATTCATTTGTGCTTTGGCTAATTCCAATGCTTCGGCTGTAATATCATCTACAAATTGTTTTCTCTTAGAATTTTCTTGTTGCATTAAAGTCACAACTTCTTGAGAAACTTCATCGTCAAAAGTTGTAAAGAGCACTACTCCTGGAGTCGCATCTCCAAGTCTTCCAAGAGCATTTAAACAAGGACCAATTTGAAATCCTATTGTTTTCTCATCGATGGTACCAGGAGTTAATTGTAATTCTTGGAATAAGTAACTTAACCCAATTCTTTCTGTTTGATTTAATTGTTGTAAACCTAACTTTACTAAACTACGATTTTCATCTGTTAAGCTAACAAGATCTGCGATTGTTCCAATACAAGCAATTTCAGCTAATTCAACAGGAAGTTCGCCTAATAATGCATGCGCTAATTTAAAAGCAACTCCTGCTCCAGATAAATCTCCAAATGGATATTCACCATCTGGATGGCGAGGATGAATCACTGCATAAGCTTTAGGGAGAACAGGAGGAATCTCATGGTGATCTGTTACAATGACATCACATTGTTGACTCATTGCCCATTCAACACTTTCATGAGCAGCAATTCCACAGTCAACCGTTATAATTAAAGAAACTCCTTTTTCAAGATACTCTTCAAAAACACGAATATTCGGACCATATCCATCTATAAAACGATTTGGTAAATAATATTCAACTTGTGCTCCCATCATTTCTAACGTTTCGTATAATACCGCTGTACTAGTAATACCGTCCGCATCATAGTCCCCGAATATTAAAATACTTTCATCCGTTTCAATCGCTTGTTGGATTCGTTGAATCGCTTTTTCCATATCATACATTAAATATGGATCATGCCATAATGATGGTGAAGATGATAGAAATTCTTGAATTTGTTCCTCAGTTTGATATCCTCTTCTCCTACAAATTTGAATCAACAAAGGAGAAAGACCTAATTCTTTCGCAATTTCCTTAGAACTTTCCTCTATCTCTTTATTCATTAAATTCCATTTAGCATTTGCAAAAGACATCCTATCACCTCCAGAACTTATTTTTTATTAAATAATTTTAAAATACTCATGTCTCCAATTTTTGGAAAACAAAAATTTAATTTTGCTGCAAAATTCATACTATATGGTAAATTCACTTCTCTTTTTTGAAGTTTCATTCCTTGAACAATTTTTCTTGCCACTTCCTCACTTGTTAAAACATACTTAGAAATACTTGCTAAATATTTTCCTGTTGGTTCTGCTTTTTCAAAAAATTGAGTAGCTATTGGTCCAGGATTGACCGTCATTACATGAATGCCTTGTTCTTTTAATTCTAATCGTAAAGCATTAGAATAACCTAATACGCCAAATTTCGATGCAGAATAAACGGATGTTTTAGGTGTTGCTGTTTTCCCTGCTTGAGAAGCAATTTGTACAAACATTCCTGATTTTTTCTGAATAAATTTTGGAAGAAAATGTTGAGTCATTTGAATTAAAGTATATAAATTCAATTGTAACATCTCTTCAATTTCTTCTTTTGATAAATCAACTGCTTGTTTTAAATAGCCTCTTCCTGCATTATTAATGACTACATCTACATCAATAGATTGTATTTTTTCTAATAGCAATTCTACTTCATTTGCATTCGATAAATCACAAGCATAATAATAAACTGGTTGATTTGTCCATTGTTGGCATGTATTGGCTACTTGTTGTAAAACTTCTTCACGTCTTGCCACTAATATTAAACCGGCTTGTTGTTTGGCACATTCATAAGCTAATTGCTCGCCTAAGCCTCCACTAGCACCTGTAATGAATACCATTTTCCCATTTATTGAAAACTGTTCACGTTTTACCATATTAATTTCTTCCAATCGTAAATATATCAAAATCTTTGACCACTTTTGTTTGTGGAAATACTTGTCGAGCTTCTTGCTCTAATTGACTCACTTGATGTCCTAAATAACGGGCACTAATATGCGTTAAATATAATTGTTGAACACTAGCTTCTAGAGCAATCGTTGCCGCTTGTTTACTTGTTGAATGAAAATGTTGACGAGCAGTTTTTTCTTTATCCGCTTCATATGTCGCTTCATGAACAAGAACATTTGCATTTTCCGCTAAGGTAATCGTTTTAGGAGTAAATCTTGTATCTCCACAGATTACAACAACACGACCTTTAATATCTTCACTAACAAAGTCTTTTCCATCAATCACACGACCATCTTCTAATGCGACAACTTCCCCACGTTTCAAGCGACCAAAAATAGGACCAAATGGCACTCCTAGTGCTTTTAATTCATCTGCTTTTAATTCCCCAATTTGGTCAGCTTCTGTAATTCGAAATCCATATGAAGGAATTCCATGTTCTAACTTCATCGCTTCTACACTAAATTGTTTATCAGAGAATAATACTCCATCCTCTTCAAATTCCACAACTTTCAATGGATAGCCTAATTTCGAATATGAAACAGAAACACTTGCATCAATAAATCGTTTAATGCCTTTTGGTCCATAAACTGTTAATTCATCTTCTCCACCTTGGAAAGATCGACTTGTTAATAAGCCTGGTAAACCAAAAATATGGTCTCCATGAAGATGGGTAATAAATATTTTTTTTATTTTTCCTGGTCGAATGGTTGTGTTTAAAATTTGTTGTTGCGTTGCTTCTCCACAATCAAATAACCAGATTTCATTTCTTTCATCTAATAGTTTCAAAGCGATTGACGAAACATTTCTCATTTTGGCTGGAACTCCAGCACCTGTACCTAAAAATTGTAATTCCATACTTGCTCCTAACTACCTCTTAATGTTTGATAAATCATTTTAGCAATCCATAATCCTTGTTGATGGGCTCCAGTAGTATTTACAATTGATGCTTTTTCATAGAACCAATCTGGATGTGTGCTTGCTTCAGTTTTCCAATCAATATAATAAACATTTGAATACTTATTAGCTAATTGACTTGCAATTTGATTAATTTCACGTTGCCATGTACGATTAATCGTATTTGAGACTAAAAATATTTGTTTATCCATTCCGATATTTTTTAAAATGGCATCTAGTTGTCCCTTCGTATAAGATCCATTACTTCCAACCATTAAGACAATGATATCACCCAATTGTTTTTGTTGTTTCAATTGGTCAATCATTCCACCTAGTTCATACACTTGAAGATTTCGATCTGCACTAATTACGGCATTTGGATATAATGTCGGAATTTCTTGTGCCATTGCTAATAACATCGTATCCCCAATAAATGTAATAGAAGTATTCGAACTAAAAACTGTTTCTTCTCGACTAAGTCCTTGAATATTATTAATCGTTTTAACGATTTTTTTATCTGCATTCCGAGTATTTTTTGATAAAGATTCACTGGCTAGTAAAACTTCTTGTAAAGCTAATTCTTGAGCAGACAATCTTGGACTTGCTTGAATAAATCCAATCGCTAAAATCATAATAATCGAAATAGGATACACTACGTTCACTGTTTTACGTGTTGAAACACTCCACTGTGACGTTAATCGTTGCATTACTTTAGTGAATTTTCCTCTTTCAAATAATTGATACCAAAGTTCTCCTAAAATAACTAATAACACAATTTCTACCATTCTATGTAAAACGGGAGTAGAACTTGTATCCCCAATCTTAGCTTGGTATAACACCGATAATGGTAAATACCATAAATAATAAGAAAGACTCCTTCTACCGATGACCGTTAAAGGTTTTAAACGGAAGAACAATGAGGTCACTGATTTAGGATGTAGGGAAATCATCATTAAAACTGCTACAATGACATCAAAAATAAACATGCCGCCTCTAAATGTGATAGAGCTATGTTCTTTCATTGTAAATAAGAATAAAACTAATAATCCAATGGGTACAAAACGAATCACTGATTCATAACGATATTTTTGCTTGTATTCTCCATAAAACTTTTGAATTGGAAATACTAACGCTACAACTGCTCCGATTAAAACAGAAAAAGCACGTGTATCCGTTCCAAAGAAAATTCTTAAGAAATGAACATTTGAAACATCTTTTGTCATCATTAATACAACAGAAGCTACTAACAGTACAATAACAACCTTTTGTAAAACTTGATGTTTTTTAATTATCACACTTAAAAACACAAATAAAATTGGCCACAATAAATAATATTGAACCGCTAATGACATGTACCATAAATGAGAAAATGGCGATTGCGTTAATACCGTTATTGCATGATCATTTTCCTGAATAATTTGCCACCAGTTATTCATAAAAAATAAATTGGAGACCATCGTACTTCTTAAATTCACTAAGAGTTCCCTTTGAAATAGTAGTAAATATAAAATTACTGCTACTATCATCGCAAAAGTCGGAACAATAATTCGTTTTAATCTTCGTGTTAGAAATGATTTTAAAGGTACTTTCCCATTTTTCATTAAAGAATCCATTAAACTAGCGGTCATAAAATAGCCTGATAATAGTAAAAAGATATTTAAACCTAGAAATCCACCTGGAATACGGTAAGCCATCATTTGATGGCCTACTATACTCATAATCGCAATCGCTCTTAATCCATCAAAAGCTGCGATATAATCTCGTTTTTCAATTTCAGTTCTATCAATCATGACATCACCTAATCGACAAACTCAAAGACAAATTTACGAATTCGAACCATATCTCCATTTTCAGCGCCTTGACTACGTAAGGCAGCATCGACACCCATTCCACGTAATTGACGTGAAAAACGCATCACAGATTCATCATGTTCCATATTCGTCATTAAGAATAATTTTTCTAGTTTTTCACCATATAATACCCATGTGCCATCAGGATCTCTAGTAATATCAAATGGACGTTCTTCTTCTTCCAAGCCATAAACCATATGAGTTTGGGTTTCTTGTACTTCATCTAATGGGAAGAATTCTGTTTTTTCTAATATTTCTGCTGTTCTTGCTAGTAGTGCTTGTAATCCATCTTTACGATAAGCAGAAATCGGGAAAATTTCAGGCATTTCTTGACCATCTGGTAAGTTTTCTTGTAAATCTTTTTTAAATTGTTCTAATAATTCTTCAGACTGTGGCTGATCCATTTTATTTGCCACAATAATTATTGGACGTTCTAGTAATCTTAAATGATAAGAGCCTAATTCTTGCATAATCACTTGATAATCTTCATAAGGATTTCTTCCTTCCATTGAAGCCATATCAATGACATGAAGTAATACTTTTGTACGTTCAATATGTTTTAAGAAATGAATTCCTAAGCCAACACCCATATGAGCTCCTTCGATTAACCCTGGAAGGTCAGCTACAACAAATTGTTCTCCGTTTGGAGCTTGTGTCATCCCTAATTGTGGATTTAACGTTGTAAAATGATAATCCGCAATTTTTGGTTTCGCACTAGAAATTACCGATAATAAGGTTGATTTCCCTACAGATGGGAATCCAACTAAACCAACATCGGCTAACACTTTTAATTCTAATTCAATTTCAAACTCTTCTCCCGGTTCTCCATTTTCAGCAATATCTGGAGCAGGATTTTTATGAGTAGCAAAACGAATATTTCCACGGCCTCCACGACCACCCTTTGCTACTACTACTTCTTGATCTACTTCTACTAAGTCTGCAATCAATTCTTTTGTTTGAGCATTTCGAACAATCGTTCCAGCAGGGACTTTAACAATTAAATCATCTGCTCCACGACCATACATACTTTTACTCATCCCATTTTCACCAGGTTTTGCCTTAAAATGACGTTTGTGACGGAAATCTAATAACGTTCTAAGTCCTGAATCGACTTTAAAAATAACACTACCGCCTCGTCCGCCATCTCCACCAGCAGGACCTCCATCTGGGACATATTTTTCTCTTCTAAATGCTACCATACCGTTACCACCGTCTCCGGCTTTCACCCATATCGTCGCACGATCATAAAAAACTGCCAATAGGATTCTCTCCTTTCATATTTTTAATGACTATTTAACAATTAACTCTGTGAAGTCAGCAAACTCTAAAATCATTAGTGCTAATTCACGTAAGAAACGTAAACGATTTGTACGAATTTCTTCATTATCAACCATTACCATGTTTTCATTAAAGAATTCATGAATTTTTGGAGTAATCGATGCAAATGCTGCAAATTTTTCTTGAGCTGAATAGTTGTCAAATTCTTTTCTTAGACTAATAATCGCTTCTACTAATTGACGTTCACTTTCTGTTTCCACTTTCTCTAATTGGAATTCAGAAGAATGACGCGCTTCATCAAATTCTTTTGCACTAATATTAATCACTCGGTTTAAAGCTTCTGTAATATCTTTGATTTCTGAAGTAGTCACTTCTTTTTCTAAGACCGCTACTGCTTTCATTTTTTCTGGAACACTATTAGAGTAAGAATTTAATACCGCTTCAATGACATCATGACGTTTTGAAACAGAAGTCATTCTTTGAGCAAGTCTCTCACGAATAAATCCTAAAATAAATGCTTGAACATCTTCTTTCTTATCAACTAAGAATGCTGCATAATCTAATGATAATAGAGTTTTAGCAAAATCATAAATTCCCAAGTTCCATTCAAATGCTTCTAAAATTTGCACTAATCCCATTACTTGACGACGTAATGCATAAGGGTCATTGGATCCTGTTGGTAACATTCCTGCTGCTGTAAAGCTTAAGAATGTATCTAATTTATCTGCAATCGCTAATAATGCCCCTGGTACTGATGAAGGTAATTCAGCATCTGCACTAATTGGCATGTAATGTTCACGAATCGCTCTAGCGACTTCTGGAGTTTCTCCATAATTTTTCGCGTAAATTTCGCCCATAATTCCTTGTAATTCAGGGAATTCACCCACCATATTTGTTACTAAGTCAAATTTATAAATGGCTGCAGCACGTTGTGCTGTTTCAACATCTTTTGCATCGATATTCAATTCATTTGCAATACGTCCAACTAATAATTGAACACGATTCATTTTTTCAGTCATTGAACCAATTTTAGCATGGAAGTTTAATGTTTCTAATTTCTTCAAGAATGCTATCATTGGAACTTTTTTATCTTCTTCATAGAAGAATAAAGCATCTTCTAAACGAGCTGTTAATACTTTTTGGTTTCCTTTTGCCACATTTTCAATCATGTAGTCATTCCCATTACGAGCAGAAATGAAATAAGGTTGTAATTCACCTTGAGCATTGTATACTACAAAATAACGTTGGTGTTCTTTCATAGAAGTTACTAATACAGGTTCTGGAACTACTAAATATTTTTCATCAAATGTTCCAGCAAATGCTGTTGGATATTCTAAAATAGAACTTACTTCTTCTAATAATTCTTCATCAATTGGAACTGTCCAAGCATTTTTCGCCGCTAACTCTTCAATTTGTTTGCGAACTAATGCTTTTCTTTCATCTTGATTTACAATAACAAATTGTTCTGCTAAAGCTTTTTCATATTGTTCTGGAGTTGCAATCTCAGTATCTTTCCCTAAGAAACGATGTCCTCTTGAAACTCGACCAGCTTTTACATCTAATACTTGAATTTCTTCAATGACTTCTTCCCCATATAAAGCAACAATCCAGTGAATTGGACGTAAATACTCAAAAGTATGAGCAGCCCAACGCATTGTAACTGGGAATTTCATATCAGTAATGACTGAAGATAATTTCTTAACAACTTCATTTGTAGATTTACCTTTTAATAATTGTTTAACATGGATATATTCCACATCTTTAATCGTTTCTACGTAAATATCGTCTGTTGTTAAACCTTTTCCACGAACAAATCCTTCAGCTGCTTTTGTCCATGCACCATCTTTTTGAGCAATCGCTAGAGAAGGCCCTTTAAAAATTTCAACACGGTCTTCTTGCTCTTCTTCTAATCCATTGACACGAACTGCTAATCTTCTTGGTGTTGCAAAAGCTTCTACAGACTCAAACGCTAAGCTTTCTTGTTTGAAAAAGTCTTCTACACGGCTCGCTAATTGTTCTGAACTTGTACGAACATATTGTGCTGGTAATTCTTCTAAACCAATTTCTAATAATAATGATTTTGTCATAATTGTCCTCCTAATGTTACTAGTCTATCCTATTAGTCTTTTAATAATGGGAATCCTAAAGATTCTCTTTCAGCTACAAATGTTTTAGCAATTGTACGGGCCATTTTACGAATACGACCTAAAAATCCTGCACGGTCTGTCGCAGAAATAATGCCGCGTGCGTCCATCAAGTTAAAAGCGTGAGAGCATTTTAATACACAGTCATAAGCTGGGTGAACAAGACCTTTTTCCATTAGGATTGTTGCTTCTTTTTCAAATTCAGTAAATAATTGCATTAATAATTCAGGATTGCTTTCTTCAAAAGCATATTTAGAATGTTCAAATTCTGGTTGTTTGAAAATATCACCGTATTTTACATCGCCAGTCCACACTAAATTATAAACACTTTCTACTTCTTGGATATAAGAAGCTAAACGTTCTAATCCATAAGTAATTTCACTTGTTACTGGGTGACATTCTAATCCACCTACTTGTTGGAAGTAAGTAAATTGAGTGACTTCCATTCCATCTAACCATACTTCCCATCCAAGACCAGCACAGCCTAATGATGGATTTTCCCAGTTATCTTCAACGAAACGAATATCATGTTCTAATGGGTCAATTCCTAATGCGACTAAACTTCCTAAATATAATTCTTGAATGTTTTCTGGAGATGGTTTCATGACAACTTGGAATTGATGATGTTGAAATAAACGGTTTGGATTTTCACCATAACGACCATCAGCTGGACGACGAGATGGTTCAACATAAGCAGCATTCCATGGTTCTGGTCCAATGGCGCGTAAAAAAGTATACGGACTCATTGTTCCAGCACCTTTTTCAGTATCATAAGCTTGTAATAATAAACAGCCTTGATTTGACCAATAATTTTGTAATGTTAAAATAATTTCTTGTACTGTTAATTTTTTCGACATAGTATTCCTACTTTCTATAATTTTTATGGCAGGATAAAATCCCTCTAGAATCTCTTATTGTAAAACGAAGTCTTTCCTCCTTTTCCCTATAAAAAATCCCTATGTACACTAAAAAAGCATATATAGGGACGATTCATCGCGGTTCCACCCTAATTTCTTAGAACAATCTAAGCTTCATTGTTGATTGACTCCAATGTGCCACAATTCATTCTCTATCAAACGGCTTCCACCTATCCCGTTCTCTCTATCCATATTTAGAATGATTGTTTCATTTTCTACGTCATATTTACTGCATTCATATTACTGATTTTTCCTTCAAAAGTCAAGTTATACCAATCATTGTTAGCTTTTACCAGTTCATCATGATATAATTTTTTCATTCTTAAGGAGGCGAATTTTATGAGTTGTGCTTGGGCAACTATTTCTGAACTTGATCAAAAATATCATGATGAAGAATGGGGAGTTCCTTGTTTTGATGATCAAAAATTATTTGAAATATTAACATTAGAAGTGATGCAAGCTGGTCTTAGTTGGTCGACCATTTTGAAAAAACGTGAAGAGTTTAGAGAAGCTTTTAAACAATTTGATATTCATAAAGTTAGTCAATTGACAAAAGACGATGTAGACAACTTACTCCAAAATCCTAAAATCATTCGTCATCGTCAAAAGATTGAAGCCACTGTTCAAAATGCAAACATCATTTTACAACTACAAAATCAATACGGAAGTTTTCATGAATTTTTATGGAGTAAGTTTGACCACACTCCCATCATCAATCACTGGGAAACAATGGAAGAAGTTCCCTCTTCTACACCACTTACAGAACAGTTATGTAAAGAATTTAAAAAACTAGGATTCAAGTTTATGGGACCTACTACCCTCTATTCATTTTTACAAGCATCTGGCATCATCAATGATCATCTTGATTCTTGTCCATTTAAACACAAATAAAGACTTTTATGCGCTGCACAAAAGTCTTTATTTTGATTACATCCATTTAGAATAATCGTCATCGTCCATGGCTTCTACTGTTCCAAGTAAATAACCATTCCCTACTTGAGAGAAGAAGTCATGGTTACTTGTACCTGTTGAAATACCATTCATCACAATTGGATCCACATCTTCAGCTGTATCAGGAAATAATGGATCAAAGCCTAAATTTTGTAACGCTTTATTCGCATTATAACGAATGAATACTTTTACTTTTTCAGTCCAACCAACTTGATCATAAATTGATTGTGTATACTTCACTTCATTTTGATACAATTCTAAACATAATTGATAGACCCACATTTTAAGAGTTTCTTGTTCTTCTTGTGGTAATTCATTGTATCCTTGTTGGAATTTATAGCCTGTATAAGTTCCGTGAACTGATTCATCACGAATAATTAATTTAATAATTTCCGCAACATTGGCTAATTTATTGTTTCCTAAATAATACAAAGGTGTAAAGAAGCCACTATAGAATAAAAATGTTTCTAACATCGTTGAAGCAACTTTCATTTTTAGTGCATCTCTACTTTGATAAATTTCATTAATTTTTTGAGCTTTATATTGTAAAAATTCATTATTATTTGTCCACTCGAAAATATCTTCAATTTCAGCTTTTGTATGTAACGTACTGAAAATTGTTGAATAACTTTTCGCATGAACAGATTCCATAAATTGAATATTATTCCATACAGCTTCTTCATGTTGGGTACGAACATAGTCTTTCATCAAACTAGCACCTTCTTCAGATTGCAATGTATCTAATAAAGTCAATCCTCCAAATACTTTCCCTACAACATCTTTTTCAGCTGGGGATAATGTTCTCCAGTCATCTAAGTCATTTGAAACAGGAATACGAGTATCTAACCAAAATTGCTCGGTTAACTTTTCCCATGTCATTTTATCAATCATATCTTCCACTTGGTTCCAGTCAATCGCTTTATAATAAGCTACTGGTGCAGAAGCATTTTGTGACAAAATCTCATTAAAATATCGTTTCTCACTCATGATAAGTCTCCTTTTTTGAATTAAATACTACAACTTTCGCAACCATTACTTCCAATTTCATCATTATTTTCCGTAAATGTACGAACATAATAAATGGATTTGATTCCTTTATTCCAAGCATAGTTTCTCAAGATATTTAAATCTCTTGTTGTCATTTTACTTGTACGTCCATTTTTCCACTCATATAATCCTTCAGGTAATTCTGAACGCATAAATAATGTTAAACTCATTCCTTGGTCAATATGTTTTTGAGCTGCTGCATATACATCAATCACTTTACGCATATCAATATCATAAGCTGATTTATAATAAGGTAATGTCTCATTTGATAAGAATGGAGCTGGATAATAAGTTTTACCAGTTTTCTTTTCTTGACGTTCTTCAATTAAACGAGTAATTGGATGTAAGCTTGCACTTGTTTCATTAACATAACTAATCGATCCAGTTGGAGCAATCGCTAGACGATTTTGGTGATATAGTCCATCTGCCATCACATCTGCTTTTAATTGTTTCCAATCTTCTGCAGTTGGAACTGGTAAGTTTGCAAAAATTTCTTTTACTTTTTCAGATGTAATTTCTACATCTGACTCTGTATAAGCATCAAAATAAGTTCCTGATGCATAAGCAGATTTTTCAAAGCCATCAAATGTTACGCCACGTTCTTTAGCAATTTTATGACTTGCTTTTAATGTATAGAAATTCAACAGACGGAAGTATAAATCTGTCACTTCAATTGATTCAGGTGAACCATATTCCATTTGATTTAATGCAAAGAATGTATGTAATCCCATTGCTCCTAAACCAATTGTATGAGCTTTTTGGTTTCCATTTTTCACCGTTGGAACTGCATCAATACTTGAGTGATCTGTGACAAATGTTAATGCACGAACTGCTACTTCAATCGAACGTTCAAAATCAGGTGATTGCATTAAATTAACAATATTCGTAGAACCTAAATTACAACTAATATCTGTTCCAAGCACTTCATATTCTTGCGCATTATTAATTACAGAAGGAGCTTGTACTTGTAAAATTTCTGAACATAAGTTACTCATAATGATTTTTCCATCAATTGGATTTGCTTTGTTCACTGTATCAATATTTACGATATACGGATAACCAGATTCTTGTTGTAATTTACTAATTTCTTGTTCTAAATCACGTGCACGTAATTTTGATTTACGAATTTCTGGATTATTCACCATATTTTCATACTCTTTTGTAATATCTACATAAGAGAAAGGAACCCCATAAATACGTTCCACATCATATGGACTAAATAAATACATCATATCATCATTCTTAATTAACTCGTAAAACTTATCTGGAACTACTAGTCCTAATGATAATGTTTTAACACGAATTTTTTCATCCGCATTTTCTTTTTTAGTCGACAAGAATGATACAATATCTGGGTGGAAAACATTTAAATAAACAGCACCTGCACCATTACGTTGTCCTAATTGGTTTGAATAACTGAAACTATCTTCTAATAATTTCATAATTGGAACAACACCACTAGAAGCATTTTCAATTTTCTTAATTGGGTCTCCAGCTGCACGAACGTTTGATAAACTTACTCCAACTCCCCCACCAATTCTAGAAAGTTGTAATGCAGAGTTAATCGTACGACCAATACTATTCATATCATCCGTTGTTTGAATTAAGAAACAAGATACTAATTCACCACGACGTTTTCTTCCCGCATTTAAAAATGTTGGTGTCGCTGGTTGATAACGTTGATGAATCATTTCTTCAGCTAAGTCTCTAGCTAATGGTTCATCCCCATCTGCTAAAAATAAAGCATTAAAGACGATACGATCTTCAAAACGTTCTAAATAACGTTCGCCATCATTTGTCTTTAAAGCATATTGCTTATAAAACTTAAATGCTGACATAAATGAACGAAAACGGAATTTTTTCTTATAAATTTCTTGCATTAAGCTTTTAACAAATTCACGGTCATATTTATTTAAAAACTCTGCTTCTAAATAATCGTGCTCAATTAAATAATCTAACTTTTCATCTAATGTATAGAAAAACACCGTATTTGGATTAACATGTTCTAAGAAGAATGCACGTACTGCTTCTTTATCCTTATGTAAAGGAATTTTCCCATCAACCGGACGGTTCAACTCATTATTTAATGAAAAATATGTTACTTCTTGAGATTTACTAATTAATTTTGGACTATCCAAGTTTGCTCACCTTTTCCTTTATTAAAATTACATCATTCCAATAGAAAAATTTCATCTATAATAGTCACTAGTTTAACCTTTAATAAAAATCTGTAAATGACTATCTAAAACTACTTTTTCTATTTTTCATTCTTTATCATTATAGCTACTTTCTTCGCTTATATCAACCTATAAATTCTATATTTAGTATTTCAAGCAAAATACAACACAAAATATAGTAATAATTTTTAACTTCTATCAACATATTGACAAAGAGATTTTTCAGATTTACACTTATGCATATCAAAGAAAGGAGATTAAAAATGACACTTTCTCATACCATTAGCGCATCTGAAAGACAAGTTCTTCGAGTGATATGGGCAAACCCAAAATGCACGAGTAGTTTTATCATTGAAGCATTAGCTAAAAATTTCAACTGGCAAGCTGCTACCATTAAAACTCTTATCAATCGACTGTTGAAAAAGGAATTTATTATCCCAACTTCAAAAAGACCCTATCAATATGTCGCAACTTTAACAGAAGAAGAATTACTAGATTTAGAATGCAGTGAGTTATTAAATCATGTATGTCAGAAAAAACAAGGTGAATTATTATCATTCCTCATTCAAAAAGCTCAATTATCCAAACAGGACACTCATCAATTACAGAAATTATTACAAGAAAAAGAAATAAATGCTCCTGAGCATCTAGCTTGTACTTGCATACCAGGTCAATGTCGTTGTTGTCATCACTAAAAAGCCTAACCACCATTTACGGTAGTTAGGCTTTCCTTTTCTAATACCATACGCTGACGTCTACTCGACCGCTAATCCCTTTTAAGTATTCGCTTGAAGTATATTGCCAACCTTTAGAACCTGAATAATGTGGATTATTCCAATCTAATGCATCTGTATATGCAGCAACCCAGTCCACATATTTTAAAATATCTGGATGATTTAAACGAGTTTGTAATAAATGTCTGTAACTATAAACTCTTACATTCGTATAGCCAGCTTTATGCATCGTTTCCATATATTTATTCACAATTTTCACCCATGTTTTTGTATCTTTAGGTGCAGCTTTTGCTTTATTCACATATTCCCAATTTTCAACATCATAATAAATTGGATATGTTGGTTTAATATGATATTTTTCAATTAATTTAATCGTATGTTTTGCTTCTAATTCTGCGTCTGTTTCATTTTCTGCATACGTATATAAGTACACTCCATATGGAATTCCTAGGCGATTTAATTCTTTAATATTATACGCTAATTGTTTATCTTCATCATAAGCATAATAACCTAGGCGAACAATTACTCCATCAATGCCATTTTCACGAATAACACTACTCCAGTCTTGGATTTTTCCATTATGTTCACTGACATCGATGACTTTCTTCGCATCACTTCCGCCGACTTGTTCTTGACGGCGATTTAAGAAATAACGTTGGCCATTCTTTTGTACCCAACCCCATTCTAATCGTTCTTGCTTTTGAATCTCACCAGTATCTGAGAAAGTATATTTCGTATCTCCAATCGTTACAACTCCTGTTGCCATTACGCCGGATTCACCTAAATAATAATTGCCTGCCCATTCTTTTTCAGCTCTAGCACCATTCGCTTTGAAGTAATACCATTTTCCATCAATTTGAGCCCATTGACTGCGTACATATTTTCCATCAGCATTTAAATAGAACATCGCATTATATTGTGGATCAAATAACCATTCTTTTGCCATCATGGCACCTTCACCATTCACAAAATAATCACCGACCCATTGACGAGTTGCTAAGTAACCACCTGACAGTAGGTAATACCATTTATTTCCATCTTGAATCCATTCTTTATCGGCATATTTCCCATCCGCTTTCAAATAGAAATAAGACTTATATTTGTTATCATAAATCCATTCTTTTGCCATCATGGCACCTTCACCATTCACAAAATAATTACTGACCCATTGACGAGTTGCTAAGTAACCACCTGACAGTAGATAATACCATTTATTTCCATCTTGAATCCATTCTTTATCGGCATATTTCCCATCCGCTTTCAAATAGAAATAAGACTTATATTTGTTATCATAAATCCATTCTTTTTTCACCATGGCTCCACTTGGATTTAAATAGTAATTCCCTTTCCATTCACTTTTAGCCATATAGCCCCATTCTTTGAAATAGTACCATTTGCCACCAATTTCTAACCATTGATTTTCAGCGTAGTTTCCATCTGCTTTCAAATAGAAATAAGACTTATACGTTTCATCATAAATAAAAGACCCAACAACTTTTTTACCGTCTTTATCTACATAAGAGCGATCAATCCATGAAGAAATTGCTTTTGATCCATCTTCTTTTATAAAATATTGTTGTCCATTAATCGTTTGCCACCCTTTACCTTGCGCAGACTTTTCTTCTTGAGCGCCTACCGTTGGTAAAGTGAATAATACTAACGCAGATAATGATAATGCGATATTTCTTAATTTCATTTACTGTAAATCTCCTTTTTCTTAAACTCTTACTTTGCCATTGTATAATTAAACACATAAAAACTCAAACAAAATCCTAAATTCTACACTGTAATGCTATAAAAAATATGCAACATAAAAGAGGAACTTCTACTGCATAGAAAATTCCTCTTTTAACGATAAATGAGCTTAACTTTAAAAATTAGTCATTGAATAATGAACGAATTGTTTTAAAAATTTCTTTATGTTGTTCAATTTTAACATCATTTCCTACTACCACGAAGGCATTTTGAACTAATACTTTTTCCATTGTTGGTGCAAATGAACGAACTTTTTCTGGAGTCACATTTAACACTTCATCACGAGTTTTTTGAACAAGTTCATCTGTTACATGAGTAAAGTAACGAGTAAAGGCAATATTTCCTTTTTGATTTGCCGATAACGGACGATCAATACTGCTAAATGTTCCAATAAGATTTTTCTCAAATTCTTCCTTAGAAGGATTGTAATTTTCTAAATATTGGACTTGTCCATCATAAGCTTTTAGAGTTTCTACTAAGTTTGGATCGCGGTATGATACAGCAGCTACTTCACCTTTTCCACCAATCACACTCATTCCACCATAAGCTCCACCTTTAACACGAACAGTATTCCATAAATAATCTAAGCCTAAAACCGTTTGTAAGAATGCATTGGATCCTTCAAATGGAACTCCTAGTAATGTTTGATTGTAACCTTTTGCTACATATTGAATTTCTTGAGCAGTTTTAAATCCTTCATTCAACACTTCAACAGAAGTTGTGAATTTTTGTGGTGTTACTACTTCTTGTGAGAACTGTTGGAAGAATGATTGTGATAAAGCTTTAAATTGTTCAAAATCTTCTTTACTTCCGACAAATGTTGCAGTCACTCCATGAATATTCAAGATTTGACGAAGTACTGTAATCATTTGTTGACTGAAGCTTTCTTTTCTCTCATCATAATGCTTCACTAAATCAGAAATATAATCATAGTAATCAATACCTTCTAATGCTTGAGCATATTTTGCACCTTCTGAATAGTAAGATTCTAATCGACGTACGGCAATGGTATGCGAAGCATAATTCATATGCATTTCTAAATTCGCTTTTGTATTTAATAACAGTTCTTTAATTTTATCATAATCTTCCAAGTTTGAACGTAAGACAATTTCTTCCACTAATTCAATTAATTTTGGTAAATATTGAGATAAGGCTTTTCCTGATACTGTGAAAAATGGATAATAGACATTTTTTTCAACATCTTCTGTCATGACAAAAGCATTTGTTGAAATTCCACCAGTATAGAAATCCATCTCTGTATTTAAATCTTCATCAGCAAAATGTTCTGTACTAATTTCACCTAATAATTCTGTGACAAAGGCTGCTACTGGAATTTCTTCTGTTCTTATCCCTCTCATATCAAAGAAATATTTCGCATATGAAATACCCGCTGTGAAGTCTTCATAATGTAAGAAAGTCGGTGTATCTTTACCTTCTTCAACTGTTAATGGATAATGCGTTGCTTTCTTTTGAATATCATCAATTGATAGTGTCGGAATTTTTGCTAAATCTTCTGGTTTATCAGGAGATTCTTGTCTTTCGATTAATTTTTGAGTCGTTTCGACTAATTGGTCAACTTCTTCTTCATTTAGACTTGCTTTATACTCTGCTAACTTTTTAGCTAATTCTGCTTCTTTTTCTTCTAATAAACCTGGTTCTGGTTTCAAAGTAATAATTGCAGCATGAGTATTGTCTAATAAATATTTTTGAATAATGTTTTCGAAATACCCTTCTTCAACTTTAGCTTGAATGGCATCTAAATGTTGTTGGTATTCAAATGATACATATGGACTTCCATCATATAACCAACTTGTTAAAGCATTCATTCCATACATCACACCTTTTGGCGTACTACCTTCTAAAGCTGTTAATTCTTTATAACGGAATGCTGTTTTATTTAAGGCAGCTTGAATTGCTTTTCTAGAAATGCCTTCTTTGACTAATCGTTGTAATTCCTGTTGAATAATTTGAACAAATTGCTCTTTTTTATCAGCATCTGTATCTTTAAGAACAACTTCAAATGTTGGAGAATACGTATAAGCAGAATATCCACCCATAACATCACTACCGATATTCGCTTTTAATAAAGCTTTCTTCAGTGGTGCTGTATTACTACCTAATAACAATTCATCTAAAATGCTTAAAGCAATACCTTCTTCCCCATTTGTACTTGTGCCCGTAGCCCAAGCATATTCTAACAATGTTTTATTTTCGGTTGAGTCTCCTTTAGAAACAGAATATGTACTTGTTACTTCTTTGATACTTGTAAATGGTTCTTGTTTGTATCCTACGAATGGAACTTCTTTTGCTTCAAACGCATCAAAGTATTCTGATAATTGCTCCATTGCTTTTGGTAAATCTAAATTCCCATATAAAGTTACTCGAGCATTGCTAGGGTGATAATACGTTTGATGGAAATCAATAAATTTTTCTTGAGTCAATGTTGGAATTGAAGCTGGCATTCCTCCAGAAATATGTTTATAAAATGTATCAGGGAATAAGGTTGGTTCAACTAGACGGTTTAATTCTGATTCTGGCTGAGAAAATGCTCCCTTCATTTCGTTATAAACAACGCCTTTATACGTTAATTCATCTTCTTTATTTTCTAAATGATAATGCCATCCTTCTTGCATTAAAATTTGTGGGTTCGATAAAAGATTTGGATAAAATACTGCATCTAAATACACGTCCATTAAATTCTCAAAATCTTTTTGATTTCTTGAAGCTACTGGATACATGGTTTTATCAGAGAATGTCCATGCGTTTAAAAATGTTTGTAGGGATCCTTTTAATAATTCTACGAATGGTTCTTTTGTTGGGTATTTTTTTGATCCGTTTAATACGGAGTGTTCGATAATGTGAGCAATTCCGTTATCGTCATATGGTGGTGTACGAAATGCGATAGAAAATGCTTTATTGTCATCGTCTGTTTTTAGGTACATGACTTGAGCACCTGTTTTGTCATGTTTGTATAAATAGTAATCGCAACGGATATCTGGTAATGGTTTTTGTTCTACGAGTGTAAAACTGTTAAATTCTTTTGTCATGAAATGACCTCCATTTCTTAAATAAATCTGCTTGTCTTTTATTCAAACATGATTTTTAACAATAAGCAAGAAAAAATCATTGGAGCGTAGAATAAAGAAATCTCCCCCATCAAAGTACGCCGATGTCCTTGGTACTTTTT
Source organism: Granulicatella elegans (assembly GCF_020735385.1). NCBI lineage: Bacteria > Bacillati > Bacillota > Bacilli > Lactobacillales > Carnobacteriaceae > Granulicatella > Granulicatella elegans. The sequence goes on from NZ_CP085953.1 coordinate 1,747,110, forward strand.
TATATTTTTCATCTCCATTACCTCCTCTATCAGTAAACGGACAGAAAAGATGATGTTAAGAACCAAAATTTTAAAAAAGAATAAAAAAAAATAAAGCCTACCAAGGATTTCTCCCTAGTAGGCATTATCTAATATTATGTTGATTACTACGCTAGCTTATTTCGCGTTTTTTCTGAAGTATCCTGTGATAGCAAGTGCAAGTCCAGATAATCCTAATACAATTCCATATATGAATAGATTTGAATTATCTCCTGTTTCTGGTAACTTGGTGTTTGCTATAGGTTTCTTTGGATTATCGCTTGGCTCTTCAGGTTTTTGTGGGTCTGGATTTACAGGTTTTTCTGGGTTGTCGCTTGGATCTTCAGGTTTTTCTGGATTATCGCTTGGATTTACAGGTTTCTTTGGTTCTGGTTTTACAGTTTTTTTATCATAAATTGCATAAACTTTCATATCTTTATTTACAATTGTATCACCAGTAAACGCTGTACCTTTTCCATCAGACTGTGTATTCCACTCTTTGAATACGTAGCCTTCTTTAGCTGGATTTTTCGGCATAGATTCTGTATATAATGCGTCACCTGAAATAGACTTACCATTTTCTACTTTTACCTTAGCGTATTCCTTATCACCATTGATAAATGTAACAGTATTTTGTGTTGGTTCTGGTATTGGTACATAATCTTTTGTATAAATGGCATACACAGTCATATTTCCATTTACAACAGTATCCCCTGTAAATGCTGTACCTTTTCCATCAGCCTGTGTATTCCACTCCTTGAAGATATATCCTGCCTTAGCTGGATACTTCGGCATGGACTGGTCAGTCAACGCATCCGTATCAATAGCCTTACCAGTTTCCACTTTCACAGTTGCATGCGTCTTATCGCCGTCTTTGAAAGTAACAGTGTTTTGAGCTGGTTTCTTCACTTTAAAGCTATAAGAAATCAAGTTAGGCTTTGTTTTATCTGCCGCACTGTCACGTCCAGCCTCACTTTGCTTAGCAGCGAAATACAAATGCACGTGCGCCGCATTTGTATTGTTAGAAGACAAGTCTTGGCTTCGAGCTGTAGCCCATTCAAAGAATCCGGAAGCAGTTCCACGAAGAGTAATATTTTTATTCTCTGTGGCAGTTGAACTAACTGATAAGCCAGAAACCGAGATCTTTATATTACTCGTGTCAAGCTTCCTTAGCTTTTCAATAGTATCCTTCCACTTCGCTGTTTTCCCTCGTTTATCTTCTTTTAATCTAAGTGATACTATAAGGATTTTTTTACCGTTCTCATTCTTAACTTCGGTAGTAACATCAAACCCATCAAGACCCGATAGAGTTGCACTTGGATTGTTTACATCAACACCCTCTGGAATATCAAGTGTATAAACAATTTGAGAATCAAAAGTACCATAAGAATCATGCTCTTGTTTAATCTCTTCATCGCTCATATACCCGGTACGTGTTCGATCCAAGGTAAATCCCATAATATAACGTTTAAACCATGAAGCATTCACTGTGAAATCTAACGGTAGTGCTTCACCAGGCTTGTATTCATCAACTGAAGTAGAATCTTTCGAGTCTTTCTTTTTAATATCCGCATAAACAGTCAGTTTCATAGGATTTTTTATTTCATCCTGCGTTAGCAATTCTGCAGCTGTGAACTTATAAGGATTAACTCGATCAGGTATAGGTTCTGTTGAAGGTCTATCTTTAAATGGTGGTGCATACGTATCCTCACCAACCAAATAGCCAAACCTATAAAATGCCATATAATCCAAAATTTTGATTCCGTATTCTGTTTCAGAAATACCTGTGCTCGGGAATGCATCAACGCTGCCATTTCCCCCTGCGTAGATTCCTAGCTTGCTTAATGCAGTTTGTCTTGGCTTCAAAACATATTTTGGCAAAACACCATAATACGTTTTGTTTTGTGAATTAGTGATGCTGATCTTTTCTAAATCCGACCAATAAGTGTCATTGATTACTTTAGAAGGCTGAGCTATAGTCGGTTGCCCGTTTGCGTCCAATTGAGCAAGACTAGTCAACGCGTTATCATTAGTAACAGTATCACTGCCTTCAGCAAACGCTGAAGTTGCACTAGCTCCAATAAGTAAGACCGATGTAGCCATCAATAGACCCATTGTCTTTTTTACTAATGTTTTCATCTTATACCTCCATATAATTTTTATTTTGTTTCTTCCATATAACCCCCACCTATTTCATGGAAAACACCTCCTTAAAAGTGTTAGCATAAAACAATCTAGATATAAAAAAATGTGCATTTTCCAATGCTTTACGCACAGAAAAATGCACACTAAATAAAAGGTTGTTTAAGCATATTACAACCTTGTCTTGTCTTGTCTTGTCTTGTCTTGTCTTGTCTTGTCTTGTCTTGTCTTGTCCATTATGGTCACTTCCTTAACATAAATGTCAACACTTTTTCAAAAATATTATAACATTTTCTTATAATTTCTTCAATATGCTAATATTCTCACGAATTTTCTTTCAAAAACAAGGGTGCAAAAATAAAATTTTTCATAAGTGCAGTTGCACCCTTACTTTTTCTAACCCTATCTCAATGTACAAAAAAAATAGGTTGTTCGACAAATCCCAAAATAAAGAATGATTTTAAAAATATTCTTTATTTATCTTTCACACGATTCGCAATCCATTTAAACAAAGCTGTTGCGAAAATGGCAATCAAAATTGAATTCATCATACTTAAAATCCAACCATTAATAAAAACAACTGCCGTAGAAGCTTGATAGAAAAAGACCTCTAAGGTCGGTAAAATCAAACCAAAAATAATTACATTCGCAACCACTTGAATCACATTAAACCGTAAAGCATCATGACGAGAAAAAGTACCCGATAAAAACGACTTACGACGAATGCCTAAACCAAAAACATACCCAAGCATCCCTACAGAAATCGCAATCGCAACCCATTGCTCTGTCGTTCCTAATAACAAATCAATTAAAATCGTTGAAACACCAACAACAGCAGCAAATAACGAACCAGCTAAACCAGCTACAATCGCTAATAAAATATAAAAGAAGTTGATTTCCACTCCTTCAAAAAAAGGCACTGTAATCCCTACATAGTGATAACTAAGAACTAAAACAATTAATGAAACAATATGAAGAAGACCAGTTTTTATGAATTTATTTTCTTTCATCATTTTTCTCCTCTACTTTGACTCTTCACCAATAATTTTTACTTCTGGTTCTAGCGTTACTTGGAATTGTTCAAATACAACTTCTTGAACATGTTGAATCACCGCTAAATAATCCGTAGCAGTTGCATGATCAATATTCACAATAAAGCCTGCATGCTTTTTAGACACTTGAGCGCCCCCAATTTGAAATCCTTGAAGTCCAGCATCTTGGATTAATTTTCCAGTAAAATGCCCTTCTGGACGTTTAAAGACACTTCCACAAGAAGGATATTCTAAAGGTTGTTTACTTTCACGTAAATGCGTTAATTCTTCCATTTTAGCTTGAATCATTTCCTTTTGCCCTGCTCTTAGATTAAAGCAGACGTCAATGACTAAATCTCCACTTTCTTGTAAGGCACTATGACGATATGAAAACTTTAATTCTTCATTCGTTAAACGTTTGATTTCACCAGTACGAGTTACAACATCGACATATTCAACCACTTCGCAAACTTCTCCGCCATAAGCACCTGCATTCATATACATGGCTCCCCCAACACTTCCTGGGATACCACATGCGAATTCTAATCCTGTTAAAGAATGTTCTGATGCGCATTTTGTCACTTCAATTAAAGATACTCCAGCTTCCGCTAAAACTTTATTTCCCATTACTTTCATAGCAGTCATTTCATTTAATAAAATAACCGCTCCTTTAATACCACCATCTCTAACGATAACATTACTGGCATTCCCTAGTACGGTAATAGGAATTTGTTTTTCTTGCAAGGCTGTAATAATTTTTGCTGTTTCATGTTTATCTTTTGGAAAAATTAAACATTCAGCTTCTCCACCTGTTCTAGTAAAAGTATATTTTTTTAAAGGTTCATGGAAGCATACTTTTACTTCTGGAAATTGCCCTTTCCACCATTCTTTCATCTTTTTCTCTCCTATTTTGCAATATCTTTTTTATGATACTATTCATCAGTTTCTACGTCAAATGATAAAAATCCTTCAGGTGCTTTTGCATGTGCTAATCTCTCACAAATAAAATGACTTAATAAACTAGACATAGGAGAAACTGGGTTATCCTCCTGCGTTTGAACAGCAATAATAAAGGAATGAACAATACTTTCAAATCCTCTCTTATACAAAGTTGAATCCCATGATGAAAAATGATCTTTAATTTCTTCTCCGCCTTGATAAATGGTCAAATCTGTTAAATTTTGTAATGAAAAAGTACCCGTTTCAGCTTGAACTTCAATTCTTTCAAGATTAGCACCCGAAGCTGTATTCATCATTACAATGGCTGATTGTTCTTCATTTTCTAAATAAATTGTGCATTGTTCAATCATACCACGATTTTTCTTATAATAAAATGACCCACGTTTTGGTTTTTCATCCATTAAAAATAATGCTGTATCTAAAGGATGAATAAAAACATCAAAAATACGTGTACGATTATCAAAACTTGGAATCGTACAATTCTTTTCTGTAATAATTCTCTTCTTATGAGGGACATTTTTTAATTCCACTACTTTTGGAGCGAAACGTCGATTCAATCCTGCTGTTAAGAAAGTTTGATTTTCTTTGGCTAAACGATATAATTCAACTGTTTCATCATAACTTGGGGCAATTGGTTTATCTAAATAAACAGGTATTCCTTTTTCTAAAAATTGCTTTGCAACTTCAACATGAGCCTCTGTTGAAACATGAATCATAACCCCATCTAAGTCAAACTGTAATAATTCCTCTACACTACTACACGGAATACAACGTCCTAATAATTTTGATTCTCGTTGTAAAACTTCTACATTTCTAGTACACATATACCATTTCACATTGCCAATTGAGCGCATTACTGGTAAATAGGCTTTTTGTGCAATCGCACCAATCCCAACTACTCCAATATTTAACACGAGAACTCCCCCTAATCATTAATCTTCTTTTAAATGATGTAATAATTGATGAACAATCAACGCTGATTTACGACCTGCTTCAACAATAAATGTATCAAAATCAACGGCTGATGTTCCTTTTTGTGGCATATCCGAGATTGCTCTAACAACAATGACTGGCGTTTGTAAGGCATAACAAGCTTGCGCAATAGAAGCTCCTTCCATTTCAGTTGCTAAAACATCCGGGAAATGTTTTAAAATTAATAATCGTTGATCTTCACGATGAATAAAACTATCTGATGAAACGACTAATCCTTTAAATACAGACAAATTCAATTCTGACTGAATTTCTTTAATGACATCATCTTCAATTACTTGAGCTTGGAAACGTGCAGGCATCCCTGGCATTTGTCCATATTCATATTGAAAGGCTGTTACATCAGCATCACTATACGCTAATTCTGTAGCAACAACAATATCTCCAATATTCATTTCTGTTCCAAATCCACCCGCTGATCCTGTATTAATGACCAGTGTCACATTAAAATGATGAATTAATAAAGCAGCTGTCACACTCGACATTACTTTGCCAATACCTGATTGCACTAATACAATCGATACGCCATTTAAACTTCCTTCTAAAAATGTCCATCCTGCAATTTTGACTTCTTTTTCAATTGTCATTTCTTCAGATAGAAGACGTTTTTCCTCTTCCATCGCTGCAATAATTCCGACTTTCATGTATTACTCCCTCTCTAAAAAATAGGCCATTTGAATGACATCATAATATTGACCATTTACTTTCATTTCTTTTTCTTCAATCGCTACTACTTCAAATCCATACTTTTTATATAAAGCAATCGCTGCAACGTTTTCTTGAACAACTGTTAATTTAATTTTTTCAAGAGGTGAATAGTCTTGTGCCCATGACAATAATTCTTCCATTAAGGCACTTCCTAACCCTTGCCCCCAATATTCTTTTAAAATACTAATGCCTAATTCACCCACATGTTGGAATTTTTCTTTTGAATTTCCTCCAATTGAAGCGACTGCAATAATTTCGTGTCCTAATTTTGCAAGCAGCATCATTTGATTATCACTTTCTAAAACAGATTGAATATATAATTCTTCTTGTTGGATACTTAACTCTAATCCTTCTTCACCAAAACTTAAAAATTCCGTTTCTTTGCCAACTTTTTTCGTGTATTCGATTAAAGCTTCTGCATCTTCTACTGACACAACTTCAATTTCTAATTCAACTTTCTCTTGCATTTCTCCACCAACTCTCAAATTGATTCAACCATTTTTCGTATTCTTCACCTATAGCATCAAGTGTAATGGTGCGAGTAGTGAGGGTAGTTTGTTCGATAGAAATAATTAATCGATTCATAGGTAATTCTTCTTCGATAAAATTTGCCCATTCCACCATTACGACACCTTCACGATGAAAATACTCCTCTAACCCAATTTCACTCGCTCCTCCACTTTCTTCAATACGATACATATCCATATGAAATAAAGGCAAGCGACCTTTAGTATACTCACGAATTAAAGTGTAGGTTGGACTTTTAATGACACGTGTAATGTCTAATCCTAAAGCAAATCCTTTTGTAAAAGTCGTTTTACCAGCTCCTAAATCTCCAGATAAAATGATGGTGCTGTTAGCAAAGGCACCTTTTGCTAATAATTCGCCGATTTTCATTGTTTCTTCTTGTGATGTCGTTTGAATTGTAATCGTCATATTGTTCCTCACTTCGGTGAAAATTCCTCAAAAAAAGACAAGAGGTTTACTCCTGTCATTATACCATAATTATCTATTTTATTAGAATTGTTTTTCAAATCCGTTGTATTTAAAAATTAGATTTACATACAATACACTTATATCCCACCAATATAGTAAGTGGCTATATTTATAAAATAGTTGTGTTGAAGACTCCAGTCAATTAAATTTCATTTTTTGCTAAACGAATCAATTTTTGAACTTCAAATGCACGAAGTTCACGATAATCTCCCGGTCTTAAATTTTCTAATGTTAAAAATCCGAATTCTTCACGTTTTAATTTTTGAACGGGTAATTCTACCGCTTCAAACATTTTCTTCACTTGGTGATTCCAACCTTCATGAATTGTTAAAGAAACAATCCCAGTATTTTTTTCCGTATCAACGGATAAAATTTTGGCAACTGCTTTAGAAGTTTTCTTGCCATCAATCCAAATACCTCTTTCTAATTGTCTCATATGACGTGGTGTTGGAACACCTTTTACTTTAGCAATATATTTCTTTTCTACATGATGTTTTGGATGCGTCATTAAATTCGCAAATTCTCCATCATTCGTTAATAAAATTAATCCCGTTGTATCATAGTCTAATCTTCCTACCGGATAGACACGTTGAGAAATATCTTTAAAATAATCACTAATAACCGTACGTCCTCTATCATCTGTTACACTTGATAAAACAGATTTTGGTTTATAAAACATAAAGTAAACAGGCTCTTCTTTATAAATTGGAATGCCATCTACTTCAATTTTATCGGATTGAGATACTTTGTATCCTAATTCTCTAACAACTGTGCCATTTACTTTTACACGACCTTCTTCAATAAAGGCTTCACATTTTCTACGAGATGCAATTCCAGCATGCGCCATGACTTTTTGTAATCTTTCCACTAGATACTCCTTCTTCCCTTACGAAATGTTTTCTTCCTCTTGATGCATTTGTTCTAATTCTGCAAACAAGTCTTCATTATTTTTAAATAATTGCTTACTTTCTTCTTGATTTAATTCTAGTAATGATTCAACATCTGGTAATTGATCCAATGTTTCTAATCCAAAATAATCCATAAAATAAGTGGTCGTACGATATAATTTTGGACGCCCTGGACTATCCATTCGACCTGCTTCTTCAATTAAATCTCTTAATAATAATTTTTGAATCGATCCACTACATTGAACTCCACGTATGCTTTCCACTTCTAATCTTGTGATTGGTTGCTTATAAGCAATAATGGCCAATGTTTCAAGAGCTGCACTAGATAATTGAGAAGAAAATGGAGAAACAGCATATTTTTCAAGGTATGGTTTTAATGATGCTTTCGTCACAAACTTATATCGTTGTGCCGTTAAAATCAATTCTAAACCACTTGTTTCATCTTTTAATTGTTCCATTAATTCTTCCAATAGTTGTCGAACTGCCGTTTTATCAATGCCAACGACATAACTAATTTCTTCTAGTGTTAAGCCATCATCTCCTGCTACAAATAATAAAGCTTGAATTGCTGCTAAATAATTATTCACTAAATGCACCACCTTTATCGAAAGTTTCTAAAACAATATCTTCATAAGGTACATGTTGTACCAATCGAATTTTATGTTCCCTTACTAATTGTAACATCGCCAAAAATGTTGTTACAATGGCATGACGATGAAACGAAGGAAAACATTTATCAAATCGAATACTTTTTTGAGGATTTTCTTGAATTTTTGTTAAAATCGAATCCATCATTTCCTCTACCGTATGTGTTTCATGTTGAATATTTGCTTGTAGAGGCATTTTATCAAGATTTCTTCTTGCGATTTTCTTTAATGCATTCCATAAATCTTGAGTCGTTACTTGACCTTCTTGTAATGGAATAATTTCTTGAAGAGCAGATAAATCACTTGCTTCTTTTCCATAATGCATGCCTCTTTGAACCGAAAGTTCTTCCAGTTTTTTGGCACCTTCTTGGAATTGCTTATATTCCATTAATTTTTCAACTAACTCATCCCTAGGATCTTCTTCTACCTCAACTTCATCCATTTCCACTTTTGGTTTCGGTAAAAGCATTCTTGCTTTAATTTCTAATAAAGTTGCTGCCATTAATAAATACTCGCTAGCGACTTCTAATTCCATTTCTTGCATGGAATGAATATAGGATAAATATTGATGCGTTAATTCCACCATTGGAATGTTATAAATATCAATTTTCATCTCTTTAATTAAATGTAATAACAAATCCATTGGGCCTTCAAATTCCCCAATTCGTAGCGTTAACGCATCCACTTTCTCTACTCCTATTCTAATTAATAAATTTCAATGACTTTACGAACTAAACCTTTGAATGATTCTTTCACACGTTGAGTTGTTTCTACAACTTCTTCATGGTTTAAGTTTGCTTGTAATCCTGCTGCTAGGTTTGTAATACAAGAAATACCAATCACTTTAATTCCTGAATGGTTCGCAATAATAACTTCAGGAACCGTTGACATCCCAACTGCATCTCCACCTAATACTTGGACCATACGAACTTCCGCTGGTGTTTCATAAGTTGGCCCAGATAAACCTGTATAAACTCCTTCTTGTAATGGTACTCCTACTTCTTTAGCTGCTTTACGAACAACTTCTTGTCCGTATACATGATAAGCATGTGACATATCAGGGAAACGAGGTCCAAAGCGGTCATCATTTGCACCAATTAATGGATTTGTACCTGTAATATTCATATGATCTGTAATTAACATTAAGTCACCAGGTTTGAAGTTTGGATTACTTCCTCCAGCTGAATTTGTCACAATCATCGTTTCCACTTCTAATAACTTCATTAAACGAATTGGGAACGTAACTGTTTCCATTGGATATCCTTCATAAAAATGGAAACGTCCATCCATAATTAAAACTTTTTTACCTGATAATTCTCCGTATACTAAACGTCCAGCGTGACCTACTACTGTCGATACTGGGAAGTTTGGAATATCTTTGTAATCGAAGATAACTGAATTTTCAACTTCCGTTGCTAATTCTCCTAGTCCAGACCCTAAAATTAATCCAAAATCAATCCCTTGAACTCCATTACTTTGTAAAAATTGTTTTGTTTCTAATAATTGATCATATAAAGCCATGCTATTCTTTCCTCTCTTTTTTTAGATAATTTAAAAAAGAAGTGGAAATCCAATAATGGAACTCATTGAATTTCCACAATGTATTATTGTAATTCATTTAAGAAGCTTTGTCCGTTTCCTGTTGAAGATACGCCAAAGTTTTCAGAAATTGTTTCAGCAATATCTGAGAAATGTCCTTGAGTTAAACGTGTTGGATGTTGAAGTGATTTGCTAATTGCTAAAACTGGAATATACTCACGAGTATGGTCAGTTCCTGGGAATGTAGGGTCATTACCATGGTCAGCAGTAATAATTAATAAATCATCTTCATGCATATGTTCTAAAATTTCTGGAATACGTGCATCGAATTCTTCTAATGCTTTACCATATCCAACAGTATCTCTACGGTGTCCATAAGCAGCATCGAAGTCTACTAAGTTTAAGAAGCTCATTCCAGTGAAATCTTTTTTCAAGATATCTACGAATTTATCAACACCATCCATATTGTTTTTAGTACGTACAAATTCAGTAATTCCTTGACCATTGAAAATGTCATTAATTTTACCAATCGCAATAACATCAAATCCTTTTTCTTTTAAGAAATCTAATGTTGTTTGACCAAATGGACTTAATGCATAGTCATGACGGTTTGAAGTACGTTGGAAGTTACCTGGTGTTCCAATATATGGACGAGCAATAATACGACCAATCATATATGGATCGTCTTTTGTAATTTCTCTTGTATATTCACAAATACGGTATAATTCTTCTAATGGAATAATTTCTTCATGAGCTGCAATTTGTAATACTGGGTCAGCACTTGTATAAACGATTAAATCACCTGTTTCCATTTGATGTTTACCAAAATCATCAATAACAGCTGTTCCACTATATGGTTGATTACATACAATATTTCTTCCAGAAAACTCTATAATTTTATCTAATAAATCTTGAGGGAATCCATCAGGGAATACTCTAAATGGTGTTTTAATATTTAATCCCATTAATTCCCAGTGACCTGTCATTGTATCTTTTCCTACAGAAACTTCTTCTAATTTCGTATAGCTTCCTTTTGGATTTTCGACTGGTGGTACAGTTTTTAATGAAGCGATATTTCCTAATCCATAAGCTTGCATATTTGGAACATTTAATCCAACAGTTTCAGAAATATGTCCTAATGTATGAGAACCTGCATCATTAAATGCAGCAGCATCTGGTGCTTCTCCAATCCCTACTGAGTCCATTACAATTACGTGAATTCTTTTAAATTTCATCTGACATTCTTCTTTCTGTATAAAATTTTATTTTTTCGCACGAGGGTGCGCTTGTTGATAAATTTCCTTCATACGTTCATTTGTTAAATGCGTATAAATTTGAGTCGTACTAATATCGCTATGTCCTAATAATTCTTGCACAATTCTCAAATCAGCCCCGGCTTCTAAAATATGCGTTGCAAATGAATGGCGCAATGTATGGGGGCTTACTTCTTTATGAACGCCTGCTTCTTGAACAATTTTCTTTAAATTTTTCCAAAAACCTTGTCTTGTAAATCCATTTCCACGATGATTTAAAAACAAATATTCCACTGGATTTGACTCCTGTTCTAACACCACTCTTGCATAAGTTAAATAATGCTGAACCCAATTAGTGGCAGCTTGCCCAATTGGAATAATTCTTTGTTTATTTCCTTTACCAATTGTTTGAAGAAATCCTAATTCTAAATGCAAGTCACTAAGTTTTAAAGTAATTAACTCACTAACACGCATTCCAGTTGCATAAAGGAGTTCTAACATAGCTTTATCTCTTAATCCTAATACGGTTGAAGTATCACAGGAATTTAAAACTTGAGTAACTTCATCAACCGTTAGAGCTTTTGGCAACGTCTTACTCGTTTTAGGAACTTTCAGGGGTTGTACTGGATTTGTTTCCACCAATTGTTCCTGTTGTAAAAATTTAAAGAACTTTTTTAAGCAACTAATCATTCTACTCGTAGAACTTGTCGCATAGCCATCCTGTTTTAAAGCTTGTAAAAATAACACAATCAGAGAATAATCGACTTCTTTCCAATCTCGAATCTGATGTTCTTTCAAAAATTGGTAAAATTTCATTAAATCTCTTTGATAACTCATGACTGTATTTTGAGATAATCCTTGAATTGCTAATGAATCTACAAAATAATCCAAATTACGTTGCATGAGTTTCACCTTCTCTACATTTTTGACAAATACCGTGGAAAGTTAAACGATGATCTTCTACTTTAAAATGAAATCGTTCTTCAACGATTTTCTCTACTTCACCTAATAAGTTTTCATGAATTTCTTCAATATTTCCACATTTATTACATAGTAAATGATGATGGAAGCGATTCGATTCATCTCGTTTTAAATCATAACGAGCTAATCCATCATCGAAAACAACTCGATAAGTAATATTTAAATCTGTTAAAATTTCTAATGTACGATAGACTGTTGCTAATCCAATATCAGGATATTTCCGTTTAACAAGCATATATATAGCTTCAGCACTCAGATGGTCATCTTCTTTTTCTAATAAAATTGCAACGGTTGCTTGTCTTTGAGGAGTTAATTTAAAACCCTCTTCTTGCAATTTCTTTTTGATGCCTTCCATTGTTAACACAGTCCTATCCCTCCATTTCAATTCTTATTCTTCTTCGACTAATTGAATAAATCCTTCTGATTGTGTAATCTTTTTCGCTTTTAACAAGGAACCAATCGCACGTTTGAATTGTCCCTTACTAATTCCAAAAATTTCTTTTATAATCGTTGGATCTGTTTTATCCCAATATGGCAAAGTATGTGTTGGACGATTTCTTAACATTGTTAAAATCATTTCAGCATCATCCCCAATTGCTTCAAAGGCTCTTGGTCTCATAGACACATTTAATACACCATCTGGTCGAACACCAATCACTCGTACATTGATGAATTCACCAAGTGTTGGTTCATATAATCGTTCACTTGGATGTAAGAAGCATCGATACCCTTCTTCTGTCATTAAAAATGTTCCTACTAATTTTACATTCGTTACAGTTGCAGATACATCTTTATTTTTCAACGTTTGATTCGCTCTAATAGATTTGGCTTTTAACTCTGTTCCATCCCCCATAGTTGCCCAAGTACGATTTTTCTTATCTTTAATTAAAGTTACATATAATCGATTATTTTTCTTTGGCCATAATTCTTTTAAGTTTGGTAATTCATCTAATGAAACAACCATGTCTTTATCAGGCAGTCCAATAGATACAAATACGCCCAAATCTTTTCTTACTTGAGTAACCGTTGCCCATCCATAAGTTTCATTGGTTACTTCTGGAATATCAAGGGTCATGATTTTCTTACGATCACTATTTTCATATACAAAGCCTGTCACGACATCACCGATGGCTAAAGTTACATCGGATTTTTTTGAAACACGATACGTTTCACCTTGTTTTTGAACAAAGTAAGCTTTATCATTTTCATCCGTCACAATAGCTTGAATAATAGTAGATAAATCACTTGTCATCGCTTTCCCTCCTTTACTTATTTAGCATTCCTATTCTAACACAGAAATCATAAAAGCGAAAATAAAAAAAGCAGTCCCATAGTAGTATAGGAATGTTTTTTTATTTTCGCTTTAGCAAAGCTGCTGGCGTCCTTTTGCTACTTTAGAAAAGTCAATTTCTATTCTATATAAGCTTTCAAATCTTTTAAGAAGCTTGCCACAATTAGAACAATAATTAATCCGATTGGGAATGCTGCAATAATCGCCACAGATTGTAAATTATACATTGAATTTTCTGAGAAAATTAATGCAATCGGTAAAATAATAAACACTACTGCCCAAAACATACGAACACGCTTATCAGAATCATGCGTATCCTTTAAAGTCTTATAAGAATAAGCAGAAATGACTAAAGTCAACGCATCAAATGTTGTTGCATAAAAAGCAATCATTGTCACAGCCAATAAAATCAACCCTAACTGACTTAAAGGCATCGTATCAAAAATTTTCAAAATGATACCTGCATAATCTGGGGTATCCTTAACTAAACTGCTCGAAATATCTAAACCATGTTTTAATTGTTGTGATAAACCATAGTTTCCTAAAATAATAAATGAAGTAAATGTTCCGGCAATCCCACAAGAATAACCCCCTAAAATGGTTTGCTTAATGGTACGACCTTTACTAATACTACCAATAAAGAATGGAGTTGCTACACACCAAACCATCCAATAAGCCCAATAATAAATCGTCCATTTTTGTGGGAATGATGTTTCACGCAACGGATCTAACCAAGTCGCTAATCCAATAAAGTTTTGCGCTAAATTCCCAATAGAGCTGAATCCAGTTTCTAAAATATAAACTGTTTCTCCACCGGCAAATAAGAAGTATGCTAATAAAGCAAAGAATAAATAGGAACAATAAGTTGCTAATTTAGAAACAGCTTCTATTCCTAATAACACTGTTGAAGTGTAAACTAAAGCAATTAATAATAAAATAACAATCGTTGCCCCAGTTGAGTTTTCAAACCCAAAAACATGACCCATTGCTGCTGATAATAAAGGAGTTGCTAATGAGAAAGTTGTTGCAGTTCCAGCAATTAAGGCAAAAATTGCAATTAAATCAATAACTTTACCCATCCATCCATCTACTTTATCTTTTAAAATAGGACGACAAGCTTCAGAGAATTTTTGTTTTTCTACTTTCCTCACATGTAACATAAAACCAAACGCCACAGCTAACATAATGTAAAATCCCCAAGCAATTGGTCCCCAGTGGAATAGTGGAAATGTAGGAGCCCATCTTTGAACGCCACCTAATTGAGCTACATAGTCTTCATTGGCATATAGTGCCCATTCACATAAAGAATAGAACAAAATATCCGCAGCCATTGTAGAAGTAAAAATCATCACTCCCCATTGGAATGAAGTGTATTCAGGTTTTTCTCCTTTCCCTAAAACAATAGAACCATATTTTGAAAAAGCAACATACATACTACAACTAAAAATCCCCACTCCTAAAAGCGCATAATAAATACTAAATTGATCTCCTAGCCAAGTACGAATACCTCCTAAAATCAATGATGATTGTTCTGGAATTACTAAAAATAGTACTCCTAAAAATAGTACCCCTAATAAAGGTATGATGGTAGAAACCCAGTCAATTTCTTGATGTAATCTCTTTTTCATGTTAAACTTCCTCACCTTCAAGCAAGATACTTTGATAACTTGGATCTAAATCTAATAATTCTTCTAAATTATCAATTTCAACGATATCCGTTTTCTCCATTGGATAAATTCCTATTTCATATTCTTCTGGATAGCAAAACATCGCTACATCATCCCAATAAATTTGACGATTTTGTTTCACATCAAATTCTTGTTCTAAATGATGCGCTAAACGCTGCCCATCTTCTTTATTCCAACGAGAAATACTATATAATTGCCACCCTTTTTCTCCACCAGTACGTGAACAATGAATGACTTTTTCCTGTTCATCGACTGTCATTAACCATTCATCAGTATGCCCCTCAGTCCACACACAGTTATATCCTGAATGAGTAAAGTCAGCATGAAGAATTTCCGGATTATAAATTAATTGATCACTATCTAAAATAACAACATCTTCTAAATATTGTCTTGCCACATACAAAGAAGAAATATTATTACAAGAATCATAATAAGGATTTTCAATAATTTTTAATCCTGGATATTCTTGCTCTAATGGATAAAATTGTTCTTTTAAATAACCAACTACTACATAAATTTCATGAATGCCATTCTTATGTAGTGCCTGAATAACCGTATCAATCATTCGAACTCCATTGACCTTTACAAGCGGTTTTGGAGTATGGTTTGTAATAGGTCTCATTCTTGTTCCTTGACCTGCAGCCATTAAAATAGCTCTTTTAATTGTATTTGTCATAATTCTCCTCTTTTCATAGTTCCTCTAATGTAGCTAACACTAATTTAGAATATTCTTTTGCATAACGATACTGACATAATGAATATTCTCCAAAATCAATTCCTAAACTGCGCTTATATTCGCACCAATTACTCCATAATAATCCTGCACTTGCAATATACGCATAAATTTTAGTGCGAATCATTCGCGTAACTTCTCCTTTGAAGTATAAATCAATTAAATAATCCACTTGATTTCTTGAATACAATGAATAAATACAAAACATCGCAATATCAACATGGGGATCTTGCATTCCTGCATATTCCCAATCAATAATTCGAATGCCATCTTTTGTAAATAAGAAGTTATCTGGAACAGCATCAATATGAACAAGAGTCTCTTTCTTCTCTAATGTATCAATCCATTTCTTTAATTCAAAAATAGCTGCTTTTGTTTTTTCATAGTCTTTAAAATAAGATTTTTCTCCATTCCATAAACTTTCATAAAAATCAATTTGACCAAAAATATCAAAGCGATGATTGACTGTTAAGTTTAATTCATGGAATTCTCTTAGTTTAATCATACAAGCTTCTACTTCATTCCAGTTTTCTGCATCACAGTTTGTAGCATCTTCTAAATAAGCTGTAATTTTATACCCATTATCTGGATTCATGTATAAAACATCATCACAAATTTGTCGATTTTCTAAAGCTTGATAAACGTCTGCTTCTTCTTTTCGATTAATTAGATGATCCGTTCCTTCACCAGGAATTCGCATAATATATTTTTGATTTTGACATTCGAATAAGAACGAACGATTCGTCATTCCTTTTTTCAAAACGGTAATATTTTTAATTTCATCAACTTTGACATTAAAACAATCTTGAATAATTGAAATGGCATCTGTTTGTAAGTTCGCAGAATTTTCATCTATTTCTCGTAGTTGTTCATAGGTGTTAATCTCAATCAATTGTTTAGAGTTCACCACTTTAGAAGGAATGAGCCATTTATTTTTATTTTGTAAAGTACATTCCCAAAATTCATGATCATAAGAAGCTTTCTTTGAAAACTCTTGTAATTTTTCTTGAACAAGCGTAGCTTCTTCTCCCATTAGATAAGATAGACCAATCATTTGGTTCCCTTCCTCAGTTTCGTCAATCATCACTAATTCTCTTTTACGATTCACACGAACGGTACTGTCAGCAGACATTGCGTCACTAACCATATACCATGAATATGGTTCAAAATCACTAAACGGATTTTCTTCGGACCAAATATCACAAGGGATAATATAAGTTTTGTCTAATGATGATTTTACTTTACTTAAAGAATGTAAATTATTTTTTACTTGGTATTCAGAATTTACAACTAATTTAACTTGGAATTCATCGATTAAATATTCATATTTTTCTTTCATAAAGCCAACTACTACTTGAATGTCTGTAATGCCTACTTCATGAAGATGACGAATCATTCTTTCGATTAAGACTTCTCCTTTTACTTCCATTAATCCTTTTGGAATTTCCGTATTAATTGGAACCATTCGCATCCCAAATCCTGCTGCTAAAATAACCGCGCGCTTTGGTTGATTTTCTTTTATAAATGTTTTAGCCTTTTCACTTAATTCTCCTGTTGAAAAAAGCCATTTTTCTTCCTGTAATTCTTTTACTACACGATTCACAAATCCTAATGAATATCCTGATTGATTTGCAATTTCTCGTTGATTCACGTTAGGATTCTTTCGAATTGCGTTCAGAATATCTAGTTTTTGAACGTTCATGTAATCACCACTTTCTGTTTTTGTGAACTAAAGATAGTTTACACCCAACATCTTTAAATAGCAACAATGAAATGTATAAGAAATTATAAAATAAAAAAAGTGGATGACAACATAAAAGTTATCAATCCACTTAATTTAATCAGCTTCATCCACACTACCCATTTGAAGAATCACGCTAACAAAATGATGATGATTCTATTTAATACTGTATTACTAATACCCAACACAATAATAGTATAGTTTTAAATTAGACTAAACTGATGATTATCGTATAGACAGAATTTTTAACTTTTTCCAAATCTTTTGGAAATTCAGTCCACTATATTCTTCTTCCATTGCTTCGTCAATTGAGTTGAAGTGTAATTCATTTTTAGTCGTGTTATTAATTAATACATATTCATCATTAACGAATGAAAAACGATAATGATTTCCATTAAATTCAAATTCAATACTATGACCTTTTTCAATAATTTCTATTAATAAATTCAATGATTTTAACTGACGATTCATCGCATACATAGCTATCACCCATACCAAATTAATTGTGAATAAAGAATGATTTACCCTTCAATTCCCTGTTATTTCTTAATCAAACTATTTCTTTCTAAATCTCCATTTTGTATTAAATAATTATCATTACGGTGCTAGAGGGATTTGAACCCCCGACCTAACGTTTAGGAAACGTTTGCTCTATCCTACTGAGCTATAGCACCCCACGAGTGTATTTTGTCATAAAATACACACAATGTCTATCCTTAATTTAAGATTTTAATCAAAAATTTTCCGTTCAACACTTTTCTTTTTTCTTTTTTTCATTCTACGATTTTTTGCTCGATGTTCTCCCCATAAAACTAATAAAAATAAAATAGAACCACCTAATATGACTGCAAAAGCAAATGCATTTTGAATAATATACACTTGAAGTGTTTGTTGTCTTTTCTCAGGTTCTTTTGGTAAATCAGCAAAACCACTTTCTGCAACTACGTCTACACTCGGATTTTTTTGATTTTCTTTTAAGAACTCTCCTTTTAACGTTACACTCACCTTTTTATTAGCTACTTGCCATTCAGGAGTTTTCCCTTTTTCCAAAATCATCTCAAGGGATTGATTCGTTGTTATTTTATGACCATCAAAATCATGTTCACCAGCTGGTAAAATTGTTTGATAAGAAAAATGTTCTAATACATAGTTTAAAATCGCATTTCCAAATGTATGTCGAATAAATTCTCCATTTTGATTTGACCAATCTCCTACACCAAGAACAACTTCTACCAGTTTCATTTTATCTTTTTCATAAGTTGCAACGTAGTTAAAAGCTCCATATCCACTCGATCCTGTTTTTAATCCATTGACACCTTCGATTCCATATTTAGCACCTGGAATTGAATAATTATACGTATCGAATTTTTCTTCATAAGGTGTACCTTCCATTGTTTTTACAACAGGTGAATTAGTATATTGTAATACTTGTGGATATCGATTCATTAAATCCATTGCTAAAATTGCTAAATCTCGAGCTGTTGTTTGATTCGGTTTGGAAGCATCATAACCTTCTGGTTGATAATATCCTTGGAACAATTCTGCTACAGCACCAGAAGCATTATTAAAATGTGTATGATTCATTCCTAATTCTTTTGCTTTAGCATTCATTTTTTCAATAAATTTTGCAGAATCAGTTGTAATTGCATTAGCTAACATTAGTGTCGCTACATTTGAGGATGGAACAAGTGCCATTTTCAACAATTCTTCAATCGGATACTCGACACCTTCCACAATTTTATTATTACTAATCGCATAAATAGTTGAAATTGCTTGGTCTTCTTTTGTAGCTGTAATTTTTTGTTGAATTGATAATTCACCTTTAGCAATAGCTTCCATCACTAAGTAAACGGTCATCACTTTACTAATACTTGCTGGATCACGCACTTCATCAATATGATCTTGCCACAAAATTTTTCCTGTGTAGGCATCTACGACAATGGAAGCTTTCGGTTTATCTGCTGGATTAACGTCATAACCTGCATTTTTTGTTAATTCAACAATATCTACTGTTTCTGCTCCAATAGTATTCATGGAATATCCTAAAAATAGTAACGAAACAGCCACCAAAACTTTCGCTAATTTTTTCAATTTTTCTCCACCTTTGTCTATATAATCTAGAAATAATTATAGCATATCTAGCAAAAGAAAAAAACTGCAAGAGAAAAGTCTTCTCTTACAGTTCGTAAATGATTTCTTATACAGATTCAATTTTTGTAATTCTTACTTTCATATCTCCGCCAGGGGTTTGGATGACAACTTCGTCATTTAATTTTTTACCAAGAATTCCTTTTGCAATTGGAGAATCATTTGAAATTTTTCCTTCAATAGGATTTGCTTCTGCGCTTCCTACAATTGTATAAGATTCTTCTTCACCATTTGGTAATTCAATAAAAGTAATTTTACGTCCTAATGAAACGATATCTTTTTCGACATTATTATCATCAATAATTTCAGCAAAACGAATCATTTTTTCAAGAGTTGTAATTCTTCCTTCAACAAAGGCTTGTTCATCTTTAGCTGATTCGTACTCTGAATTTTCAGATAAGTCACCATAACTACGAGCAATTTTAATACGCTCAACGATTTCTTTACGTTTAACTACTTTTAGTTCTTCCAATTCAGCTTCTAATTTAGCTTTACCTTCAAGTGTCATTGGATATAATTTCTCAGTCATTTAGCTTCTCCCTCTTTTTCATTTTACTACTTTGACAGTGGTAAAAACATACCATTTTATAAAGAAGAATGCAAGCATTATTTATAAATTTCTAAGAATTTTATGCTAAATCACTTAAAATAGACGCAATTTTTGTTGTCATTAAGTCAATTGCAACAGCATTAGAGCCACCTTCAGGGATAATAATATCCGCAAATTTCTTAGTAGGTTCAATAAATTGATGATACATTGGTTTTACAACTCCAATATATTGCTGAATAATCGAATCCAGTGTTCTACCACGTTCAACCATATCTCGTTTAATACGTCGAATAATACGAATATCATCATCTGTATCAACATACACTTTAATATCCATTAAATTACGTAAACGTTCATCTTCCAAAATTAAAATTCCTTCAATTAGAATCACATCTTTTGGTTCTTGATGAATGGTACGGTCACTTCTTGTATGATTTTCATAATCATAGACTGGCTCATCAATCGATTCGAAATTAATTAATTTATTCATATGTTCAATTAATAAATCCGTATCAAATGCAAATGGATGGTCATAGTTCGTTTTTAAACGATCTTCAAAAGGCATATCACTTTGGTCTTTATAATAGAAGTCTTGGTCAATTTTCACAATACTTAATTCTGGAAAATGATCCAAAATCTTTCTACTAACAGTAGTTTTACCACTACCAGAACCACCAGTCACTCCAATAACAATCGGCTTCTTTTTCATAAATTACTCCTTATCAACGTATTTGGCTTTTAATACTAAGTGTTCATCATATGTTTTTGCAAAATAAACTTCTTTTGTTTGAATATCTGCTACGAAATATTCGTAATCAGTTTGAGCTGGATCAACAGCCGCTAAAATCGCTTCTTCACTTGGACTATTAAACGGTCCAGGTCCTAAACCTCTATACTTGTATAAATTATATGGAGAATTTACTTCTAAATCTTTTAATGTGACAACTTCTTTATGTTCACCTAGAGCATAAAGAACTGAAATATCCGTTTGCAACATCATATTCTTTTTCAGGCGATTATAGAAAACACTGGCAATATTTTGACGGTCTTCTAATTTATATCCTTCTTTTTCTAGTAAAGAAGCCATCGTTAAAATTTCATGGACATTATAGTCTCCTTGAGAAATTTTTGCATAATATTTGGATAAGACACTATCTGTTTTAGCAACCATTTCTTCAATAATCATTTGTAATGTTTTATTTTCATCTGCATCATAAGTTGCAGGGAATAAATATCCTTCTAGGAAATAACGAACATTTTTGGCTTTTTGAGCATCTTTCAATAATCGTGGAAATTTTTGTACTAATTGATCAATAAAAGCTTGTTCTTGTACTTTATCCATAAAGTCATCTTTCGAATATTTCGTAGATTTTTCAATTTCTTCGGCAATTCCTATTAAAGTTTCACCTTCACGTACAACTACTTTTGCTACATTTGCAGATTTATCTTTCCCACCATCTGTTAGTTGCCCTAAAATTTGGTCTAAATCCATCGATGGAGATAATTGATAAAATCCTGCTTTAAATCCAGCTACATTTTTGAATTTAATATAGAAATTAAAAATTTTCGCATTTCGAATAAGCTTATTATCTTCTAATATTTTAGCAATTTGCTTCACGGAAGATCCTGCTGGAATTTCAACTTCTACTGTTTGGGTTTGTTTTACGTCTACTGGTTTCAATGATTTAGAAACATAATAATAACCATATGCTCCACCACAAAGGATTACTACTGTAAATATCAACGCAAAAAATCTAACAATATTTCGTGTGATTTTAGATTCTTTCTTTCGGATAGCTCTTAATTCATCATTTTCATAGATGAATTCTGTTCTAAAACGTTCTTTTTTTGACATATTCCGCCTCCTTTTAACTTCGTTGTCATTATACATGAATTCCTATAACATTTGAAGACTCGGAGTTATACAATTATGTTACAAATTCTAACAATGAGAGACGAATAGACGAAATTTAGGCATGAGAACGAAAGGCTGTTGCCGTCCAATGCTACTTAAGTCAAGTCCAATCATTCAAACGCCACACTCATAAATACACGGCCATCTCGCCCCATAAAAGAGAAGAAGACACCAAATATCCTCCTATCAGGTGTCTTCTATAATATTATTCTTCTTCTTCATCTAAGAAAGTATTTAGAACTTCCTCAATCATATCCCATTCTTCATCCGTTTCAATAGGAAGTAAGTCACCTTCAGTACCATCTTCAGCTTCAACATATGAAAATGCTTGAAGTTCAACTTCTTCTCCCTCTGGAATTCCTGCAGGATATACTAAAACATATGATTTACCAAAATCTTCTGAATCAAAAGTAAATAAAACCTCATGTAAGACTTCATTTCCCTCTTCATCAATAATTGTAATATGTTCATGTCCATCATGTTCATGTGTATGTTCTGTCATTACGCTTCCTCTTTTCTATTTAATATTTAAATCTAAATAATTTTGTAAAATGATGACAGCTGCTAACTTATCAATAACTTCTTTTCTCTTTTTACGAGAAACATTCGCCTCCTCAACAAGCATCCTTTCTGCTTGCATCGTTGTTAACCGTTCATCATGAAAAACGATAGGAATTTCTAATCGCTTTTCTAAACTTCTACCATATTTTTGTGAAGCTTCCGCTCTTGGCCCAGCTGTATTATTCATGTTTTTTGGCATACCGATAACAATCTTCTCAACTTCATATTCTTTAACCAATTCCACCACACGGTTAAAACCAAATTCACTTGCAGCCTCATTAATCGCAATCGTTTCAACACCTTGAGCAGTCCAACCAAGTGGGTCACTAATCGCAACTCCAACCGTTTTACTGCCGACATCTAATCCCATTACTCTCATTAACAATCTCTACCTGTCGAACGAATATAATGGCGGATTAATTCTTCGATAATTTCATCACGTTCGTGACGTCTTACTAGATTTCTAGCATCACGATGTCGAGGAATATAAGCTGGATCACCAGATAATAAGTACCCAACAATTTGATTCACTGCACTATAACCTTTTTCGTTTAATGCATCGTAAACAATTGTTAGTGTCTCTTGTACTGTTTTTTCATCTTTATTATGAAAGTTAAATAGAACTGTTTCATCCATTGAACTCATATTAACACCTCATTTCTTTGTATCTTCATTCTACTAGATTTTTCATAAAACTACAATCAATTCGATAGAGATTAAACTTTCCTTTAAATATTAAGCTTGAGCCAAGAATTCTTCTACCGCTTTTAACGCAGCTGGAATACCTGCTGGATTTTTACCACCCGCTTGAGCCATGTCTGGACGGCCACCACCGCCACCTTGAATATGTAAAGCAATGGCTTTAATAATATCTCCTGCTTTAATTCCTTTTTCATTCGCATCTTTAGAAACTGCAGCTAATAAATTCGCTTTTTCACCTTCATTTGTAGCAACTACAAATACATCACTTGCTGCTTTTTGTCTCCAAGTATCCGCTAATTGACGTAATTCATTCATATCTTTATTAGGTAAATGAACTGTAATAAATGAATAGTTTCCTGCTGTAGATACAGATTCAAATAGGTCTGCTACTTCAGATTTCATTAATTTCGCTTTTAACGCAACAATTTCATGTTGAGCTTCTTTTAATTCTTGTTGTAAATGAGAAACTCGTTCAGGTGTACTATCTAATTGAACAGCTTTAACATCACTTGCAATTTGTTTTAATAACAATTCATGCTTTGCTAATAACTCAAATGCTTCTTGACTAGTTACAGCTTCAATACGGCGAACGCCCGCACCAATACCAGATTCAGAAATAATCTTGAATAGACCAATTTCTTGCGTATTTGAAACATGAACCCCACCACATAATTCAATAGACCAATTTGCAATGTTTACCATACGAACTTTATTACCATATTTTTCGCCGAATAAAGCCATTGCTCCTAATTTTTTCGCTTCTTCTAATGTAGTTTCAATTGTCACTACATCTAAAGCTGCCCAAATTTTTTCATTTACAATACGTTCCATTTCAGCCAATTCTTCAGCTGTTACTTGTCCAAAGTGGCTAAAGTCGAAACGTAAGTATCCTGGAGCTACTAATGAACCTGCTTGGTTTGCATGTGTTCCTAATACTTCTTTTAATGCTTGGTGTAATAAGTGAGTTGCAGTGTGGTTTTTAATTAATTTAGCACGCTCTTGTTGATCTACTTCTAATACATAAGTTGAGTTTAATTGCATTGGAGCAATTACATCAATTGTGTGTAATGGTTGACCATTTGGAGCTTTCTTCACTTGAACGACAGTTGCAACTACTTGACCTGATTCATCTTTAATCACACCATGGTCAGATAATTGTCCACCCATTTCTGCATAGAATGGAGTTTGCTCGAAAACAACTTGTACTCTTGTGTCTTCTGAAGCTGATTCTACTAATTCATCTTCAAATACAATAGCTTTTAGTACACCTTTATCTGTTGTACGGTCATATCCAACAAATGAGCTTTCTACTGTAATATCACGTAAAACAGCTGATTGAACATTCATAGAAGTTTCTGTATTACGAGCTGCACGAGCACGTTCTTTTTGCGCTTTCATTTCAGCTTGGAATCCTTCTTCATCTACTTCATAACCATTATCGCTAGCATATTCTAATGTTAATTCATAAGGGAAGCCATAAGTATCATATAGTTTAAAAGCATTTTCACCTGATAAAACTGTTTGATTTTTCTCTTTCATTTCAGCAAATACTGTTTCTAAAATTGCAAGTCCATCATGAATGGTTTCTTGGAAACGATTTTCTTCATTTGCAATTACTTTTTGAATAAATTCAAGATTTTCAGTAACTTCTGGATAGTAACTATGCATAATACTTGCCACAGTTGGAACTAATTTTGTTAAGAATGAACCTTGAATTCCTAAACGTTGACCATGCATTACTGAACGACGAATTAAACGACGGATAATATATCCACGTCCTTCATTTGAAGGTAACGCACCATCACCAATCGCAAAGCTTACTGCACGAATATGGTCAGCAATAACTTTAAATGAAACATCTAAATCTTTTGAAGTATTATATTTTTTACCAGCACTTAGTTGTTCTAATTGTTGAATAATTGGCATGAATAAATCTGTTTCAAAGTTTGTTGGAGTATCTTGAATTACAGAAACAACACGCTCTAATCCCATCCCCGTATCGACGTTTTTATGTGGTAATGGAGGATAAGTACCATCTGGCATATGGTTAAATTGAGAGAATACTAAGTTCCAAATTTCTAAGTAACGTTCGTTTTCTCCTCCTGGATAATTTTCAGGATCATCTTCAGCTAATGTTTGATATTTTTCACCACGGTCATAGAAAATCTCAGTATCTGGTCCACATGGTCCAGCACCGATATCCCAGAAGTTATCTTCTACTGGAATAATATGGTCTTCTGGTAATCCCACTTTTTCCATCCATAATTGTTTTGTTTCTAAATCTTTTGGATAATACGTTACATATAAACGATTTGGGTCTAATGCTAACCATTTTTCACTTGTTAAAAATTCCCAAGCCCATGGAATTACTTCTTCTTTGAAATAATCTCCAATTGAAAAGTTCCCCATCATTTCAAATAATGTATGGTGTCTTGCAGTGTGACCTACATTTTCAATATCATTTGTACGAATACTCTTTTGAGCATTTGTAATTCTTGGAACTTCTGGAGTCTCTGTTCCATCAAAATATTTTTTTAACGTAGCCACCCCTGAGTTAATCCATAATAATGTTGGATCATTAACAGGAATTAAACTTGCACTTGGGTGTACCTTATGTCCTTTCTCTTGGAAAAAATCAAGATACATTTGACGAATTTCGCTACTAGATAATTTTTTCATCTTTACCATCCTTTTCGTTTATTATAAAAAAATAAAAACTGCCCCATTGTTACAAGGGCGTCTACCACGCGGTACCACCTTGCTTACAATGAAACAGCATTTTCATCCTCATTCATTCCGATAACGCGGGAAGCGTCTGTATTTCTACAAAAAATCCAATCAGGAGCATAAATTTCGTGGTCATTTTCACCGGCTAGACCTCTCTACTGTTAAAATTCTTTTATCTGACTGGGCAATACTCATTTAGTATAAGAAAATCTCTAACATTTGTCAAATGATTCAGTAGGATATCTATTACTTTGTCAAACACAAGTGATAATGTCTCAATGAAACACAAGTAAAAATGTCCCAACTAATGTTACAATAAATTCATTCTAATATTATGGAGGGCTTGTATGGAGGATTATCTAAATATGAACGAAAAAATTAAATATGAAGTCATTAAAAAAGTTGTAGAAGGAAAAAAATCAAAACAAAGAGCAGAATGCGAATTAGGATTATCTCGTAGACAAATTAATCGTTATATTCAACGATTTTCTGCTGAAGGTCGTCCTGGTTTTAAACATAAAAATGCTGGTAGGAAATGTTCCTTTGCCATTTCGTCTGAAATAAAACAACAAATTATTGCTCTTTATAGTTCTAGATATAATGGGTTTAATTTTATTCATTTTCATGAATTTCTACGTTCTCATGAGAATATTTCAGTGTCTTTAAGTTCTTTAAGAAATATTCTTGCTGAAGCAAATTGCCTTTCTCCTAAAGCTCGTAAAGCAACGAAAAGAAAGATGAAGAAAAAATTAGTACTCGAAAAAAAACAAAAGAAGGAAAACTATAGTGATAGTTCTGATTCCTCTGTTAAAGAAAATATCGTTCCTTTAGAAAAGGCTCATCCATCTCGTCCTAGAAAAAAATACGCTGGTGAATTATTGCAGATGGATGCTTCGCCTTTTGTTTGGTTTGGAGAAGAGGTGTCGCATTTACATATCGCTGTTGATGATTGTACTGGGATGATTGTCGGAGCTTATTTTGATCATCAAGAAACGTTGAAAGGCTATTACGAAGTAACCGCTCAATTTTTAGAAAAATACGGAATTCCTGTTAAAATTTTAACGGATAGACGTTCTGTTTTTATATACAATCAGAAAAAAAAGAAGGATTCCTCTTCCGACGGAGAAACCCTTACTCAATATGGATATATGTGTAAAACTCTAGGTGTTTCCTTAGATACTACCTCTGTTCCTCAAGCAAAAGGACGGGTTGAACGTTTCTTTGGCACCTTACAAAGCCGCCTCGCAAGCGAATTGTATCTTTACAATATCCAAACTTTTGAAGAAGCAAATCTTTATTTACAATCCTTTGTTGAAAATTTTAATAAACAATTTGCTTTCCCTCTTAAGGATACACAAAATGCTTTCGAAAAGCTAGATACAACATTATCGATTAATCAATTATTGTCAAAACATACATTTAGAACGGTATCAGCAGGGCATTCTATTAAATATAAAAACAATGCTTATCGTTTTATTGATGCGAATGGTGAACAAATTTATTTACTACGAAACTCTAGAGTAATGGTTATAGAAACACTAGATGAACAATTATTCGCTAGTTTAAATGATAAATTATATGCTTTAGAAGTTATTAAAGAGCATGAGGCTGTGTCTAAGGATCTTGACTTAGAAACGATCGAACAGGTAGAAAAAAAGCTAAAAAACCTCATATTCCACCTATGTCACATCCTTGGAAAGCACAGTCTTATCAGAATTATTTAAATAAACTGAGTAAGAAACACTAACCCCCCTTTTTTTCCGAAAATAAAACATTAAAATATTTATATTTTGATGTTTTATTTTTGGGCAGAGGCTGGGCAAAAAGTCTCAAAAATAGAAGAAAGCACGTCCCGATTTTGACTGAAATCAAAATTAGGACGTGCTTTTTAATAAATTCAGTAAAATCAAGGGGGATAAACCACCCTTGATTCATATTATTTAAGATATATTTCCTTAATCTCTGCAAATTCATCCCTAAAAAGAGCAGACCAATGTTATTATGAACTGCATTTTTACCTCTAACATGAGTTCTGCGCATGCCAAAATTGCGCTTCATTTGACCGAAAACTGGCTCAACTTCAATTTTTCGTTGAGCATATATACTACTTCCACGGTCACTATGTAACGCTTCTTTAATCGTTTCTTTATAAGATTCCCAAACTTGGTTTACACGGATTTGACGTTGTTGTCCAGTAGGAGTTTTCGCTAATTCATCCAATGCTTCTGTTTCTTGAATTGAATCTGTCTCATACACTTTAAATCTACGAGTAAATCCATTCTTATCGTTTCTTGTTGAATAATATTTAAAACTAAATTTTACACCTAAATGATCAATATAATAATCTTCCTCTTCATTGTAATACCAATTTTGTCTATTAGATGGATCATTTTTAAATTTCTTCGTTTGTTCTTTTTCGTACATTGTGTAAGGAATCAAAGGTGTCTTTTCATACTCTTCAAGAATCAATTGATAGTTTTCTTCACTACCGTATCCAGCATCCGCAATAATAATAGAAAATTTGTCTAATAGTTTAAATGAATTTAAAAATGGTTTAAGAGTACGCATATCTGTAGGATTAGGAAATACATCAAAACCTAAAACATATTGATGATTCGTTGCGATTTGAAGATTATAGCCAGGTTTTAATTCTCGATTTTTCATGGCATCTTCTTTCATACACATAAAAGTAGCATCGTTATCTGTTTTAGAATAACTATTCCGGTTATCAAATGTTTCCTTAGCTATCGTATATTTTTCTTTACGAGGCAGAAAATCTTTTTCAAGTTGACGTTTAAAAGAATTTAACAAGCGTTTTTTCTGTTTGTTTTTAGAACCACCAACAATATGTTTAGGTTCTTCTTCAATGAGTTCTTCTAACTGTTCTAGAGAGTTATTAGTAGCTTCAATCATGGCATGAACACCATATTCAGTAATTTTTTCTTCTTCTGATAAAGCAATATTCACTTGATTTTGAATTAATTGATCATATAATGTACTAATTTTTTCATTTAAAGCTTCATCATATCTTTCAATAGCTTTACGCCATACAAATGAATAACGATTGGCATCTGCTTGAACTTTTGTACCATCAATAAATAAACTATCTGAATCAATAATATGATAGTGTTGGAGTAATAAAGTAAAGTATACGAAAATGTTTTTAATGATAGAGGAAAACTGTTCATTACTTCTAAAATTATTAATAACATGGTAACAGACATAAGTTTGTTGAGAAAGCCACTGCATCGGAATATTTTCTTCATTTAATTGAACAATTTTTCTACCACTATACGTAGAACGAGTATAAGCGAAGAGAATCATTTTTAATAACATACGAGGATGATGAGCAGGTCTACCCATTTTTGATGTTGTATTAGGAAAGATAATAGAATCTGGAATAGAATCTACAAACTGATTAATAAATTGAGCAATGTGGTTTTTAGGGACGGTTAATGTAAAATTTAGTTCTAAAGTATCTGTTGGTGTGGTATAATTTTTGTACATAGGAGTCACCCTTTCTTATTTTATTTCATTCAAACTTATTATAACAGAGGTAGACTCCTATGTTTAATTTAGGCTCATCGACAAATTCTGTTGGTGGATCAAATTTAACACCAAATTAAGTCTTTCATTTTAAATGAACAAGGTGGAAGAAAAGTAACGATTTAATCGATTTAACAATCAACCACAAACATAACTATGAACGAAATCTAGTTTTAACTTTATAATGAGCAGGGGCATGTTATCCGCGATTAGCGGTTTGGGGGCTGTGAAATTTGATATTATTTTTCGCTTCCCCCAATTCAACATGCCCATGGAGGCTCATTGTCAAGTTAAAACGACTCTATACATACTTTTTTAACTCATAATGACTTTCTATTGACCGGGGTAAAGAAACAACCTTTAATAATCTTGATTCTTAATTTCATATTCTCAAAATTTCGATATCCATATGCAACACGTTTAATTACTTTAATGAGATTATTCGTTCCTTCAATAGCTCCATTGGAATATCCTGTCGTAAAAGCTTGATAAATCCCATTCTTAAAACGTTTAAACACTTCAAACTTCTTCTTAAATTCATAAGGTAATTGTTTTGGAATTTCCTTTATACATGTCATAAATGCCTCGTAATTTTTCTTTTTATAGGCTTTTCTAAGTTCTTGAATGAAATCATATGCATCTGATAACACTTCGTCAAAACTCAATAATTTTTCTACCAATTGAGCTTGAGTAAGATAGGTTTTGAAGTGATAATTGTACCTTAATTTTTCTTCATCTAATTCATCACTAGGCTTTAAGAGTACTTTCCAGTATCGCTTTAATGTCTTCTGTTGTGTTGATTTAGGAGAGAATTGCTTCATAATCACAATGCGCAGTTGATTAAAATTACGATTCATATGTTGAACGATATGGAATCGATCTACTACGATAACAGCATTTGGAAATACTGTTTTAATAAGGTTTTGATAAGAAGCATTCATATCCATCACTAAATATCTTACTTTTAAACGTTGTTTACGAGAAAACTTCATAAAGAATGAAATCATTTCATGAAGTGTTCTACCAGGCAAAATATCAATTAATTGGCGATTTTCTCCATCTAAACAAATGAAATTCATTTTCCCTTGTTGCGTTTTAACGCCTCTAAATTCATCTAAACAAAGCACTTTAGGTAAATAATGATACTGCTGCATTGTTTTTATTTTAAACTTTTTCATCACTCTTTCAACAGTCTTATCAGAAATTGAAAGGAGTTTAGCGATTGCTTTTCTAGAGAAGTTTTCTTTTAAATACAACATAATTTGACACTCTAAATCATAAGAAATATTACTATTTTTTGGAACAAGAGGGCAATCTGCAACCCATGTTTTATGACAATCTTTACAGATGAATCGTTGTACTTTAAGGTCTAAAATAGTCTTATGTCCAAATAGGTGTGGAATTCTAATTTTATGTTCCATAGGAGAATGTTTCATCACATTTTCGCTAGAACAATATAGACAAGAAGTACAAGTATTTGTCCAAGTTCCATTAATTTTATGAACTATTTCATTATTTTCTGTCACGATTTCTAACCAATTTTCATCCGTAATAAAATTTTCTTCTGTTAATCTTAGTAATTTTCGTATACAATAGTCCATGAGAGAAATCCTCCTTTGATTTGTTTTAGTCGACTTAATCATAACTCGGATTTCTCTTTTTTGCATGTAAAAAATCCTGTCGGTAATTTCTCACCAACAGGATTTGTCGAACAACCTTAATTTATAAGACTAAAAAGCACTATAAAATCCTGTTTCAGAATTTTATAGTGCTTTCTTCTATTTTTGAGACTTTTTGCCCAGCCTCACACCTGTACTAAACTAATTTTTTCAGGACATTTTAACTTGTGCTTGACAATGATTCAGTAGGATATCTATTACTTTAACACCTTCGCTAAACTAACCAAGAAAGGTTGCTTTTGTACTTTTATTTTAAATTTTTAACGGTACAGAAGAAACACGCTAGAAATCTTTCTTGATATTCTATTTAATTTTTCTTTCGACAATTGCTTCCGTTAATATTTGAGAAAAATTTAAACCTAACTCTCTATCAAACTTATCAGCCCATCTCGGTATCGTTAAAGTCTTTTTTACTAGTTCTTGATTTCCTAAATAGTTATTTACATTTACTCCTACCATAGAAACAAACGATTTTTTTGAATCAAATTTTAATTCAATATCTTTATCATCTTTGAAAGGATTATGTTCAACTAAAGATAAAGAATTTATATCAGATGATTTAGGTAAATCTATATCATTTTCGATACAATCAGCAGCATTCATTCCTAGCTACTCACTTGCCATTTCCAATGCATCACTAATATCTTTTCCTTGAGTACCAGACATATTTTAAAAATCTGGAAATATACAAAGTAAGGTGTACTAGTACCATCTGAATCATCATAATAAAATAACGCTGGGTAAGTCACTAACATGTTCATACCTCCAATTAAAAAAGCAGAGGCTGAGTATTATAACT
The DNA here is from genome assembly GCF_020735385.1 of Granulicatella elegans. Taxonomy (NCBI): domain Bacteria; kingdom Bacillati; phylum Bacillota; class Bacilli; order Lactobacillales; family Carnobacteriaceae; genus Granulicatella; species Granulicatella elegans. Next base: position 1,779,363 of record NZ_CP085953.1, read on the forward strand.
CAGCTTGCTTTCTTATCCCTTTTTCAGTGAATTTATTTAGCTCACCATAGGGAATTATGATAGGTCTTTCTTCTTGTTTCTCCATTTTTACATAGGAACCTTTACCACCCTTTGTTTTTAACCAACCATGAGTGATAAGAAGTTTGAGCATCTCATATTGCGTCATCGGCATAGCGCTCTACCTCCTGACACAAATATTACAACACGTGTTACACGCATCAACCAAGAACAATGACCTTTCATCTCGCACGTTGCTATAACAAGAGTATATCTCCTAGACGTACCCTCGTTCCCCTACGTAAAACGGAGAAAGACTTCCTATAGTAGCATGTATAAAACAAACCGAAACTCGGTTTATTTTATTAGGAAATTTCGAGACCCAGGCTCGAAATTTAGCAATGAAACCAAAAGGAGTTGCTTGCGTCCTATGCTACTATTTTGGAAGTCTTTCGTAGTTTCCAACAAAAATTCTATCCTACTTCAATTCCGGAATATACTCCTCATCCCCATAATTGAAAAACAATTCAGTAGGTCCCTTTTGTTCAAAAATCTCTAACATTTGATCCAAATGCCATAATAGTTCCCGCTTCTTCAAATCTTCTAAAGAAATCCAAAACATATCTCCCTCAGAAGAAGAACGAAGCTTGCCAGTGTAATGACTTGTCTTGTATAAAAAGACAATATAACGTGTTCCATCTGGACGAATCCAATCTTTAATTCCACAAAACTCTAGCTGACTAATCGTTAGTCCTGTTTCTTCTTTAATTTCTCGAATGGTCGAGTCTACAATCGATTCCATTGGTTCAACATGACCTCCAGGAAAGATTAATCCTTGTGCATAACTCAAATTTTTCTCTTGCACTAAAACATTTCCCTCTTGATCATAAATCATACACATATTCGTCAATTCAGTATGAACGGTACGACTCATTTCCTAACTCTCTTTCTCTTTAAAAATATTGCAGAAATTCTCCATAACCTTCTTTTTCTAAATCTGCTTTTGGAATAAATCTTAATGCAGCAGAATTAATACAATAACGTAATCCACCTAATTCTTCAGGCCCATCTGGGAATACATGTCCTAAATGAGAATCCGCTTTTTGACTACGAACTTCTGTACGAACACGATTTAATTTATGATCTTCTTTTTCTGTTAATGTTGTATTTTGAATCGGTCTTGAAAATGATGGCCAACCACAACCTGCATCAAATTTATCTTTTGAACTAAATAATGGTTCACCACTCACTACATCTACATAAATACCTTCTTCAAAAAATTCATCATATTCTCCTGAAAAAGGACGTTCTGTCGCTTCATTTTGCGTCACTTCATATTGAATTTCTGTTAATCGTTGTTTTAATGCTTCTTTTGAAAAATCTGACATTTTTCTTCCTCCTAATCTTCAAACTTCCACTTCGATTGATGTGGATCTTGAATTCGTTTAAATAATTTTTCTAAATCTTTATTGCTTAAATGAACTAATACAGGTCTACCATGAGGACAATTATACGGATTTTTACATTTTGCTAAGTCCACTAATAATTGTTCCGCTTCAAGCGTTGTTAAACGATGATTCGCCTTAATCGAACCTTTACAGCTCATCATAATAGCAGTTGCCTTACGTAACTGTGCAACAGTTACTTTTTGATTTGAGAGAATTAAATCAATAATTTCTTCGATAATCTCTCTTTCTTCCCCCTGTTTCATCCAACTAGGATGGGATTGAATTTGAAACGTATGCGTACCAAATGGTTCGATTTCAATGCCAAATTCACGAATCATTTCTAATGATTCTTGTAATTTTAGCGCTTCTTTTTTTGAAAATTCCATGACAATTGGAATTATTAATGATTGACTTACTGGAGCTACTTCTCCAATAGAAACTTTAAAAATTTCATATTTAATCCGTTCCTGAGCAGCATGTTGGTCAATCATGTATAATCCTTTTTCATTTTGCGCAAATAAATACGTTCCATGCATTTGTCCAAAATAATGTAATTCTGGAAAATCAGTTTCAAAATTCTCTTCTTCCAAATCTTGAGATAATTTCCAATAGTTCGCTTTTTCTTGGTGGAAATCTATTCTGCAATCTTCACAGTTTTCTTTATTATGAGCCGTTATTTGGACTGGAATTTCCTCTGTGAGTGTTTCAGAAATATCTCCCTCAAATAAACTCTCTTCAGTTTCTAAAGGTAACTCTTTAGAACTCACCTCTCCACTCATATACGAAGAAGTTTCCTCCTCTTGTATCCACTCACTAGGAGTTTCTACTCGAATGGACGGCTGAACAGGTTTTAAGTCGAAGTTTAACGTTTTTTGTTCCACTACCGGTCGAGCAGTTGTCGATTCCGTTGATTTACGTTTAAACGATAAATCTTCCAATGATTCAGGAATTCGTTGTACCCCTTGAATTGACTCATGGATTGCTTTTTGAATAAGCGCTGAGAGTTCCACTTCTTTACTAATACGCACTTCTTGCTTAGTTGGATGCACATTGACATCGACTAATTGGAAATCCATTTCAATATCAATGACGGTAATTGGAAAACGTCCAACCATTAAGGTAGAACCATATCCTGCAACAATTGCTTTAGAAATAGCAATATTCCGAATCGAACGACCATTGATAAAAATCGAAATATAATTTCTATTAGATCTTGTTAATTCTGGTAAAGAAGTATATCCACTGACTTTGAAATCATCCTCTTCCCCACTAAACGCTAACATTTTACGAGCATTAGCAGGCCCTAAATTACCCGCAATGGCTTGACGTAAGTCACCATTTCCTACAGTTCGAATTAATTCATTTCCTTCATTTCTTAAAACGATGGAAATTGCTGGATGGCTGAGAGAGATTTTGCTCACAACATCTGTAATATGAGCAATTTCTGTTTGCAGTGTTCGAACAAATTTCAAACGAGCAGGTGTATTATAAAATAAATCTGAAACTTCAATGGTCGTGCCTTTTAATGGAGGTACTTGCGTTTCTTCTACAATAGTTCCTGACTCTACTTTTAACTGTATTCCTACTTCTTCTCCAGTTGAAGTCGTTACAGTTACTTTTGAAACTGCTGTAATACTCGCTAAAGCTTCTCCTCTGAATCCTAATGTTTTAATGCGAAATAATTGTTCAGGAGAGTAAATTTTACTCGTCGTATGACGGCGAATGGATAATACGGCATCCTCACGACTCATCCCCGAACCATTATCCGTAATTCGAATCAATTTTAATCCTGCTTCTTCGATTTCAATGACAATTCTTGTACTGCCAGCATCTACCGCATTTTCCAATAATTCTTTGACAACAGATGCCGGTCGTTCAATAACTTCCCCTGCTGCTATTTGATTGGTTAATAAAGCACTTAATTCTTTAATTTTCCCCATAGACTCACCCTTTCAGTCTTGTTTGCCATTGGTCGATACATTGTAACGCTTGAAGTGGCGTTAAATTCATCACTCGAACAGATTTTATCTCCTCTAACACTTCTTGGTCGAGATTACTTGTAAATAAATCCAATTGTTCTGATTCGACACATGGAATTTCAACAGTAGCACTACTTTCCACAACTTCCACTTCATCCTTTTCCACTGGAGCGTCTTCATGAAGACTTACATTCGCTTGCGAATTAGTTTCTAAAATCATTAAAATATTTTCCGCATGACTTAATAATGATGACGGTAATCCAGCTAATTTAGCGACATGAATTCCGTAACTCTTATCTGCTGGTCCTTCCATAATTTTATGAAGGAAGACCACTTCACCATCTTTTTCAATGGCTCCTACATGGACATTTTTTAAATCTTCATACGTATCACTTAAAGCTGTTAATTCATGATAATGAGTTGAGAAAAGGACTTTCGCACTTAAATGCTCATGAATATATCCAATAATGGCATGAGCTAGAGCCATCCCATCATAGGTAGCTGTTCCTCTTCCGATTTCATCAAATAATAATAAACTTGTTGAATCAGCTTGACGTAATGCTGTATTGGTTTCCATCATTTCTACCATGAAAGTACTTTGCCCTGAAATTAAATCATCTGCTGCTCCGATTCGTGTAAAGATTTTTGTAAAAATTGGAATTTTCGCACTTGTTGCAGGAACAAAGCAGCCAATTTGAGAAAGAATCACACACAGCGCCAACTGTCGCATATAGGTTGATTTTCCAGACATATTCGGCCCTGTAATTAATAAAATATGATCTTCTGGTGTCATTTGAATAGAATTAGGGACATAGCTAGAACGTCCCATTACCTTTTCAACAACCGGGTGACGACCATCGATAATTTCTAAGGAACGATCCATTAATGAAATCGTTGGTCTTGTTAATTGATATGCTTCACTGACGGTGCTAAACGACTGCAATACATCAATTGTTGCAACTGCTTTTGCTAATTCTTGTAATTGCTCCGTATAAGTTTTCACTTCTTCACGAACAGACACAAATAATTCATATTCTAGTAAACTTGATTTCTCTTCTGCTTCTAAAATCAACGCTTCTTTTTCTTTTAATTCAGGCGTAATAAAACGTTCCGCATTACTTAATGTTTGTTTTCGTTCATAGCGAGTATCATCTAATTGAGAAAGGTTCGCTTTTGTCACTTCGATATAATATCCAAACACTTTGTTATAACTAATTTTTAACGATTTAATTCCTGTAGTTTCTCGCTCCGTTTGTTGTAATTGAGCAATCCATTCTTTTCCATGCGCCATTGTTTCACGGTAAAGATCTAATGTTTCATGATAGCCTTTTTTAATAATATTTCCATCTGATAAAGAAACTGGAGCATCTTCATCAATCGCTCTTTCAATGCGTTCATATAATTCTGGGATGGCATGTAATTGTTGTTTTAACTTTTGCCATTTTGGATGGTTCAAACTATCTGCAATCGCTCTAAAGACAGGAACTTTCGCTAATGTTTGTTTTAATTGTAATAAATCTCTCGCATTAGCCGTTCCAAATGAAACTTTCCCAACAATTCGCTCTAAATCATACACACCTTTTAAGGCTTCAATGAAATCAATCCGTTCAAAATAATGTTGCGTCAAGCTTTCTACTAAATCATGTCGTTCTTCAATATCTGTTTGAAGCACTAATGGTTTTTCAATCCACTGCTTTAATAAACGAGCACCCATAGCTGTTTGAGTTTCATCTAGGAACCAATACAGAGAACCTTGTTTTTGCTGTGTACGAATCGTACTCGTTAACTCTAAGTTTCTTTTTGCTTCATAGTTCATGAATAAGTAAAAATCACGTTCATAATAACTCGCTTTTTGAAGGTGAGTGAAACTTTTCTTTTGAGTTTTTGCTAAATAAGACAATAACCCTTCCAGCACTTCATAGACATCTTCCTGTTCGATATCTTCTAGTAACGCATCAAAAGTTCCTTTTTGAATGTCTTCAGTTGATAAGGTAGATGGTAAAATATCAAAATACAGGCACATTTCTTCTAATGCTTCCGAAGAAAAATCCCCTACTTTCACTAATTCTCTCGTTTTTAAACTCGAACATTCACTACGCACTTCTTCCATCGATTGGACACAAGTCCCTTTTAATTCCCCTGTCGCAACATCGACATAGCCTAGGGCATAAGAATCTTGCGCCAATAATTTTAATGCTACTAAATAGTTATTAGCATGTTGTTGAGAATACTCCGTATAAGTCCCCGGCGTTAAAACTTGGACAACATCTCTTTTGACCATTCCTTTAGTAAATTTAGGATCTTCTAATTGTTCGCAAATGGCAACTTTCTTTCCATATTCAATTAATGTTCGAATATATTCTTTAGCAGAATGATGAGGAACTCCACACATCGGAATTGGATCTTTTGCATTTTTATTTCGCCTTGTTAATGTAATTTCTAATAGACGAGCTGCTTCTAGCGCATCATCATAAAATAATTCATAAAAATCTCCCAAACGATAAAACAATAAACAATCCGGATATTGTTCCTTAATCGAAAAATATTGTTCCATCATGGGCGTTCTCTTCGTTTTTTGAGGCATTTGTAAAATTTTCTCCTTTACTATTCCATAAATGGTTGATCTGGTGAAATTTTAATCGGTAAAATTTTCTTCACTTTTCCCGTTGCATCATCACATTCAATGAAACAAGCAGATAATTGAATATCATCAGGATCATATACTTCGAATCTTGTTGGTAATTGGTTTAAAAATTTACCAATAATCGCTTCTCTTTCCATTCCTAAAATTCCATTATACGGACCTGTCATACCAACATCACACATGACTGCCGTTCCCTGAGGTAAAATACGAGCATCATTCGTTTGTACATGCGTATGCGTTCCAATTACAGCTGTCACTTTTCCATCTAAAAACCAAGCCATCGCTTGTTTTTCACTTGTTACTTCAGCATGAAAATCCACAAAAATAATGGGCGTTCTCTTACAAGCAGTTTCAATGAGTGACTGAATCACTTGGAATGGATCATCTAATGTATTCATAAAGACACGACCTTGTAAGTTAATCACACAAACTTCCACTTGATTACACTTCACAAATACCATCCCTTGCCCTGGAACTCCTGCTGGATAATTTGCTGGACGAACCAACTTCTTTGCATCATCAATAAATTCAAAAATATCACGATTATCAAAAGCATGGTTTCCTAATGTCACAACATCTGCACCCGCTTGTAATAATTGCTTATAAATTTTCTCCGTAATGCCCTTTCCATTCGCAGCATTTTCCCCATTGACAATCGTTACTTGAGGTTTATATTTTTTCTTTAATTTTGGTAAATAATCTTCAATTGCTTGACGACCTGGAGCACCAACAACGTCTCCAACAAATAATAGCTTCATGTGACTCCTCTTTCTATTTCATCTTCTATTAGTGTAACAACAAATGTTTTGAAATGGTAGTATTTTGCTGAAAGAAATTCGATTGGAATGAAAAAAACTCCTAAAGTTGAAGTGACCCCAAAAAGTTAGACTTTTTTGAGACGACTTAAGTCGTCTCTTTTTGATTAATAAAACAAAATGTATGAATAACCCCCTAGGGGGTTCGCGCCAAAATTTTTGGCGCGTTTTTTCTTGGAAATATTATTAAACTTTCAATTAGATTTACTAGTTAAGCAATACGAGCAGAGTTTGAATGAGTTATTCTGTAATTTACAGGACTTAGTCCATCCAGTTTAATTTTTATACGTTTGTTGTTGTAATAATCAATATAATCGATAATAGCTTTCTCTAATTCCTCAAGAGACTTAAATTCTTTTTCAAATCCATAAAACATTTCTGATTTCAAAATACCAAAGAAAGATTCCATCATACCATTATCTGCACTGTTCCCCTTACGTGACATAGACGGCTTTATATCTTTACTTTCTAAAAATCGATGATAAGAATCATGCTGGTATTGCCAACCTTGGTCACTGTGGAGAATAGTATTTTTGTATTTTTCATCTGTAAATGCCTCGTTTAACATTGCCTTTAGTTGATGTAAGTTAGGTGAACGAGAAAGATTGAACGCAATAATTTCACTGTTAAATCCATCTAAGACTGGTGATAAATATAGTTTCTGTTCACTACTTGGAATGGCAAACTCCGTTACATCTGTGTAACATTTTTCCATTGGTTTAGATCCTTCAAAATCACGTTGAATCAGATTATCTGATTTCTTTCCAACATCTCCTTGGTATGAATAATATTTGCGTTTACGACGAATACGGGCAATTAAACCAAGTGCTTTCATTAAGCGTTGTACCTTCTTATGATTCACTTTAAAGCCACGATTTCTTAATTCTAAATGAATTCTACGGTAACCATAGTTTTCCTTATGTTCTGTAAAAATATCTTGTATTTCATCTTTAAGCTGTTGATCCTTATCCGGTTGGTTCATTTGTTTTAAATGGTAATAGTACGTTGAACGAGCTAAATTAATTACTTTAAGAAGAATATCCAATGGAAATTCATTGATTAATTCTTGAACAATTTCAGTTTTTCTTCTTTCTCTTTTTCCTCCTTCAATCGTAGTTCCCTCAACTTTTTTAGAACAGCAATTTCCGCCTTTAAGTATAGATTTTCTAATTCAAGATGTTCTAATTCTGTCATTTCTTCTAATTTTTTCTTTGGCTTACGTCCCATTGAATTTGGTCTCCCTCTTGTTTTCTCAACAATAGTATACCCATTTTTCTTATATTGTGCTAGCCAATTTGAAAGTAGGGAACGATTAGGAAGTGCATAATCAATAGCCACACTTGTTTGTGAACGACCTTCTAAAAGAACTTTATTCATTATTTCCTGCTTTAGTTTTGGTGAATAGTAACGATTTTTTTCTTTTTTAACAATTTCTATTCCATATTGATCAATCAATCGAACTAAGTATTTAATATTAGAATCGGCAATATCGTATTTCTTTGAAAGATTCTTTAAACTTTCACCTTGTTTTCTTAGTTGATAAATTTCTATTTTATCTTCATAAGTTAATTTCATTAAAAAACACCCCAAAAGTTAGATTTTTCATGTCTAACTTTTGGGGTGCAGTACAAGTCTTCACTAGACCTCAAGAGTTTTTTCCCTCATTATGCAAATACTACTTGAATTAAAATCATATAAATCATCGTTGGAACAAAGATACTTAATAAGGTATTTTGCTTCCACCAATGTAACACTACTACACAAGCAATACTAATGAGTTCTGCTACCCCAAATGGCGCTTGTGTCCATGCTACATCTTTGACACAGTAAATGACTAATGTCGTCATAATGGCCTTAGGCAATACTTGCGCAATAAATTGCAAGCGAGGAGGTAATACATCATGATGACGGAACATCACATAGGGGAATAATCTCAATCCGAATGTTACAATAGTGGCAACCATCATGCTTAAAAAAATCATCATTGGTGTCATTTTGATACTTCCTCCTTCAATGAATGTTTCATATTTCTTTCAAAAATTATCATTAATAAAATTACTGTACAAGCTAAACTTGGTAGTAAGAAATATTTTGGACCAACTGTCATTAACCAGAATAAGGCACTACTTCCACCGATAAAGAATGGATAATAACGATCACTTTGCATGATTTGATTCACAACAATTAACACGAATAATGCCGTCATTGAAAAATCAATTCCTTTTGCTGAAAACGGAATAAAGTTACCAGCAATAACACCAACCATTGTTCCGAACACCCAGTACACATGATTTAAAAAGGCAAGATAGACGTGAACAATATCAGAATAAGTTCCCTCTTCCTCTTGTTTCATACCAACCATGACAGAAAATGTTTCATCCGATAAGGCAAAGATTAAATAGAATGCCTTCCATCCTAATCGCTTAAATAATTCAATAAAACTAATCCCATAAAACATCATACGAGCATTAATAATCAAGGTCATAATAGCAATCATTCCTAGCCCTAATCCAGCATTCATAAAGCTGACAATGGCAAATTGCATCGAACCAGCATACATAAAAATACTAGAAAATATTGCCCACCAACCGGAATAACCATCTTGTACCATTAAAATAGCAAAGGCAATTCCTAAAAATAAATAACCAAAGAAAATTGGTAATGATAATTTAAATGCTTGTTGCCATTCCTTCATTTCTTAGCTCCTTTTCTTTCATATACAAATGACAGTGTACCTAATCTTCTACAAGCTTGCAACTAATAACTATGGAAATCGCGTAATAAAATAAAATCGTAAAGTTTCAAAGTAACTTTACGGCCTAAATTATAGAACCAGAAGTTTTTACCGTATTTACAAAATACTTGTGAGTATCCAACTCTTTCAAATGGACCTATTGAAGGAATTAACAACAAGATTAAAGTACTTAAAAGAAACGCTTATGGCTACACTAGTTTCACTCATTTTAGAAATAGAATTCTACTAATGTCTAAACTATTTACTCCAACAACTAAAAAAGGAATTAAGCAACCTGACGCTGCTTAATTCCTTCACTAAAATTGTTTCATCAACCCTATTTGACAAAGAGCCAATTGTTTCATCAACCCTATTTGACAAAGAGCCAAAAATCTATACAGACCAATGCCTGTATAGATTTCATTTACTTATTCTTTTTTCTTAAAAGTATAAGTCCTGCTCCGCTTAAAGCTAACATGATTATATCCAAACCTATTCCTGGATCATATGTTTCTGGAGCTATATAATCTTGTGGAGGTGGCACTTCCTCTGATGAAGGTGGCACTTCCTCTGATGGAGGTGGTACTTCCTCTGATGAAGGTGGCACTTCCTCTGATGGAGGTGGTACTTCCTCTGATGGAGGTGGCACTTCCTCTGATGGAGGTGGTACTTCCTCTGATGGAGGTGGCACTTCCTTCGGTGGTGGTGGCACTTCCTTCGGTGGTGGTGGCACTTCCTTCGGTGGTGGTGGCACTTCCTTCGGTGGTGGTGGCACTTCCTTCGGTGGTGGTGGCACTTCCTTCGGTGGTGGTGGCACTTCTTTATCGATTATTGAAAATGTTTGGTCCTTATTTTCCAAATCATATTCTTTTCCTGCTAGAAGTCCATCTTCGAAGATTTCATAAGTTAAAACAAACTCATCTCCATTACTATATGCACTTGCGTCAAAAGTTATTGTTATAGATGCTTCACCTTTTGCTGATGTAAGTTTTCCTGTTTCATAAATTATAGGGTCTTTTGTTTTTACTTCTTTCCCACTTGCTTTATGAATTAGTTTACCTACAAATTTATATGATTTACCTTCACTTAGTTTATCAAATTCAATTTTATCAGTCACTTTTGTTTCTGTTGATTTATCTAAATTTTTGCCCTTTTGATTAGGATGAGAGGCATAAGTTTTGAAGTCAAATTTTTCATTAACTATTGTGAAAGTCGGGATACCTTGGCACGCTGTAGGTGGAATTTCACATCCACTTTCACTTCCACATCCACTTCCACTTCCACCTACAGAGCTTCCTCCTCCTCCTCCTACTACTAATTCAGGTACTGCTTGTGGGCTTATAGGTGGAACTTGTCCAGCTTCACCTCCACGTCCATGAGCAGGTATATTAGGTATATTAGGTTTTTCACAATCACCTTGATTGCCTTCAAAAATAAGCTTAGCTGGTTCTGTTATATTTTTCTCATTATCTCCAATATAGAATCTATCACGAATATCTCTTTTTATATAGAAAGTTTTTAAGCTATATCCGTTATTGGTATCTGTTCGTAGCTCTTCTACTTTATATACATCATCTACATTAGTCATTTCATCGCGGTAAACATTAATGTTGAATCCGTATTCATCTGAAAAAATTATATTTCCACCTTTAGAATCCTCTATTAATTTATAGGCTAAACGTTTTTTAGCGTAGTCAATTATTTTAGAATAATTAACTTTATTGAATTTTTCTGCATCTAGTTTTCCATAATTAATAGTAATTTCGTTCATTGCAGAATCAATTCTATATCCAGGATTTGTTTTTGTAATTTTATCAAAATAAATATCAAGTTTTAAAGATCCTACTCCATAATTAGTATGATAAAAATTAGTCGTAGTGTTTTCACCTTTATTAAGTTCTTCATATTTATAAAGATCTTTAACTATACCTTTTTCAAGAAACTTATCATTTGCATTTGGTGATGGCAGATCTGGTGGTCCATCTGATTCTCCTCCTAGAACTGGTGGTTCATCTTTATTTTGTGAATCGCCTGAAACTGGTGGTTTTTTTGGTCCTACTGGAACTGGTGGTCTTCCTGGTACTCCACCCGGAAATCTATGATTCCTAAAATCATTAATATTTCCAAATATATCAGGATTATCTTTTTCAGGGTCTATAATTTTCCCAGACTTTCTAAGTTCTTCAACTATTTTTTCTATCTCTTTTCCACTAATTTCTTCATATCTATTCTCTCTATTCTCAGGAAATAATCCGTATTCATCTTTATGAATATTCTCATTTTTATTCAAAAATAGTTTGTTGCTTTTGCCATTAGAGTCAGTTACTAAGATATGTGTTTCTCCTGTAATAAGATTTGTTATTTTAAAAGCGACTTTCATGGGATTTCCATTTTCATCTTTTTTAATTATAAGAAATCCATTTGTGGGTCTATAAAAAAAACCGCCACCACCACCGCCAGATGAACCACCCCCAATAGGTTCTGGAATTTTCTCTATTACTGTTTCATCTTCTTCTGTTGATGTTTTTGTTTGATTATCATTTTGAGTATTTTTATCTTCTACTACAGTTACAGTGTTTTCTGGTACTGTACTAGTATTTAGATTTTCAGATTCTGCTCCTACACTTGCTTTTGCTGGCAATAATAATAATAATAAAATTGTAAGAAAAAATATTTTTTTGAATTTTATATTTTGACTCATGTCTTTCATCTCCTTTCTTTATATATTTATCTTTGCTTTTATAGACAGAAACATTGTATTATTTTTTAGTGTTATTTCAAATCTTATGCTTTTTTTAATCCTTGTTTCTCGGCTTTTGAAATCATGACTCTTGCATAGTAGATTCTTAAGAATTTGTTTAAGCCTGCAAATTTATAAACTTTTTTGGTTTTTCTTTCTTTTTCTTTTTTTATCATGTATTTATATATTTCGTTTTCTGGACTTTTAGCACTTATCATACATTTCATTGCCTGGTAGCCTACTTTTCGTAGTATTGCATTTCCTCTTTTACTTATTTTCCTTTGATTTGCTTTAAAGTTTTCTAATTCATATGATGGTGCGTCTATTCCAACAAAAGATATTAGATATTTTTTAAATTTTAATAAGTCACCAAATTCTACTACTATAAATTATAGAACCAAAAGCACTACAGCAAAAATGCTTCCTTTTGAAAAGCCTCCTGATCCATGAGGGATTAGTTTTTTTTCTGGAAATGTTTAATGTATTGTTAGGAATTACTTCCTTTTTTACACTATTTATGGTACTAAAAAGAGAGCCGCATGTCTCTTAAGTTTTATTTTTGCAGTACAGCCTGTACCGTCATTCTGTCATCTAAGTAGGAACAAGTTGACAGAGTCAGAATCTTGTCTTCAAACTTAGGCAGTGGATAGTCTAGAATATTTTTGTCTTTAATTCTAGATAAAAAATCGCTCCATTTATCTTCATTATAGGACTTTGATCTGTAATCTTCGTAAGCCCCAACGTCATATACAGCAAATATCTTGTATACAAATCTTCCTTCCAAAGAATCTACTATTATATATGGATTCTTTTCAACGTACTCTCTATCCCTATACTTATTAAGAGCATTGAATACAAGTCCCGAACTTACGTTATGTCCGTAGAGGATAGTGTTTTGATCAGAGAAGTTATTGGAGTTTCTCGCATCCATGAATACCGATCCGAAAGGATGATAAGTGCCCGTGTAATCATGGTCAAGATAGAATGAATTGTCCTTTCCTTGTACGATAGGAAAATCCAAATCCAAATTTTCTATAAATATTCGTCCAATCACTTCTGGATATCGTTTGTTAAGTGACTCTACAATTTCTCTGCCCGCCTGAATCTCTTTTTCTTCTATATCATCATCAGAACTATCTATAATATCTCTAGATATTTCTTCCACCCTAGAAGAATAGTCCTTTTTCAAAATATTATAAGATTTATTATCCATCTGATAGTCGTAAATCTTATAAACGGACCAAGCGATTATTATTAGAAGGGGGATTTGTAGAAAATTTATTATCTTTTTTTTAATATAAATCCTCCTTAAAAATTAGTCTTTTTTATCTTCTTTCTTTTTCTTTTGAAGATAAGCAAGAAGTATTCCCGCAATACCTGTAGCGCCTACATATCCTCCGATTCCAGGGTCATAAGTCTTAGGAGCCTTTGAATAATCCTTCTTAGATGATTTTATGTTTTTACCTTTTACAGATTCAGAACCTTCGTTATCAGAAGCGTAATCTTCTCCAGGTTCTTTGAATGGGTCTTCACTTGGTCTACCTGGTTTATTTGGCTTTTCTCCTGGTGTACCTGGTTTGTTTGGCTTTTCTCCTGGTGTACCTGGTTTATTTGGTTTCTCTTCACCTGGCTTTTCTGGATATTTTGGATTTTCTTTACCTGGTTTTTCCAGATCTTTTGGATTTTCCGGTTTTTCTGGATCCTTACCTGGTGCTGGTGGGTTATCTGGTTTTTCGCATTTGCACTTAGTTCCCACTTTTACAATCTTCTTAACTGGTTTTTCTGTTACATTTTCTTCCCTAGAAACTTCCTTACTATTTTCGATAGTAATTGTAATTTCTTTCTTACCAAGTTTACCTTCTTGGGCTGTTTCAGTCTTTCCAGCTTCCATTTCAGGATCTTTGATAATTTCAACTTCGAAAGGAATTTCACTCTCAACTTTTACTTTGCCTTCAGTCTTAGAACCATATTCATACTTTGCATTAGTAGGTTCAGTTCTTTCAACTTTAGTTTCTATCTTACCTGTTTCCTTATTGAAAGTAGTTGTAATAGTAACCTTACCTGGAGTGCCGTCTTGAATTTTCTTAACTTCTCCGGCCTTCAATTCAGGATTGTATTCGTATTCTGTATCGTGAGGAATTTTCTCTTCTTGAACAACTGGCTTGATACCAACTTTTACAACTCTCTTAACTGGATCTTTAGTTTCTTCCTTGGTAACAAGTTTGTTTTGGTCTTTGTCATAAGAAGTTGTTATAGTAACTTTTCCTTTTTCTCCAGGTTTTACTTCTTCTTCCTTACCCATTTCAACATTTTCATCATAGATGTATTCAGTCACTAAAATTGTTTCATCAACCCTATTTGACAAAGAGCCTATTTTTTTATTTAAGTTAATGATAAATAAGTTGCCACTACATTTTCTACAGTAAATCCATAATCTTTCATAACTGTATTTCCGTTACCAGAAGCTCCGAATTTATCAATCGTTACTAATTCTCCATCGAATCCTACATAACGATGCCATCCTAAGCTTGCACCCATTTCAATAGCAACACGTTTACGAACTGAACTTGGTAATACTGCTTCTTGATATTCTTTTGATTGTTCTTCGAAGCGATTCATCGCAGGCATTGAAACTACTGAAACATCATATCCTGTTTCTCGTAATACTTTTTGAGCTTCTATTGCTAGATTCACTTCAGAACCAGTTGCGATAAGAATTCCTTCAGGAACTTCACCTTCTTGTTTGCTCACAACATATGCACCTTTATCAACTCCATCAAAAGCTAATTCCAACGAATGTTCTAATACTGGAAGATTTTGTCTAGATAGAACTAATAAGGATGGTCTAGTAGTATCTTCTAAAGCTGTTTTCCAAGCTGCGGCTACTTCATTTCCATCTGCTGGTCTAAAGACATTTGTATTTGGAGTTGCACGGAATGCTGCTAATTGCTCAATCGGTTCATGAGTTGGGCCATCTTCTCCAACAGCAATAGAATCATGCGTGTAAACATAAATTGTTGGTAATTTAGATACTGCAGCTACACGCATTGCTGGTTTCAAATAGTCTGAAAATACAAAGAATGTACCAATATATCCTCTTGTACCACCATGTAATAAAATACCATTTAGTGCTGCCCCCATTGAAAACTCACGTACACCAAACCAAATATTACGTCCAGCATAATTACTAGCTTCAAAATCAGTATCTGCTTTATTCATTGTATTATTTGAACAAGATAAATCTGCAGAACCTCCCCAGAATGATGGAATATGTTTTCCTAATTCTTGAATCACTTCTTGGCTTGTGACACGAGAAGCTTTTGCAGGACTGTTAAATTCATATTTTGGTAAGACTTCTTTCCAATCCACTTCAATTTTTCCAAAGAAAGCATCTTCGAATTGTTTCGCTAATTCAGGATATTCTTTACGATATGCTTCGAATAATTCTTGCCATTCTTGATAATCTTTTTCCCCAGTTTGTACTAATAATTTATCAAAACGATGAGCTACTTCTTCTGGCACTTCAAATGGAGCATATTCCCAGCCATAATTTTGCTTCATGATTTTAATACCTTCTTCTCCTAAAGGAGCACCATGAACTTTATTTGTTCCTTGGTTTGGAGCGCCGTATCCAATAATCGTTTTCACTTCAATTAAAGTTGGTTTTTCAGTTTCACCTTGCGCTTCTTCAATTGCCTCTGCAATTTCATCTAAGTCATTACCATCTTCAACTCGAATATAATTCCAACCTTGAGCAATAAAACGATCTTTCACACTCTCATTAAATGATTTTGATAATTCACCATCTAATGTAATATCATTTGAGTCGTATAATACAATTAATTTATTTAATTTCAAAGTACCTGCTAATGAAGTTGCTTCATAAGAAATACCTTCCATTAAATCCCCGTCCCCACACATCACATAAGTATGATGATCTACAATTGGAAATTCTGGACGATTGTAAGTTGCAGCTAGGTGTGCTTCAGCCATTGCCATCCCTACACCATTGGCGAATCCTTGTCCTAGAGGACCTGTTGTTGCTTCTACTCCATCAGTGTGACCGACTTCAGGATGCCCTGGAGTTTTACTATTAAATTGACGGAAATTTTTTACATCTTCAATTGAAACTTGATAACCTGATAAATGTAATAATGAATATAAAAGTGCTGAACCATGTCCACCTGATAAAACAAAGCGATCACGATCGACCCATTTAGATTGTTTTGGATTTACTTTTAAATATTTTGACCATAATACATAAGCCATTGGAGCAGCACCAATTGGTAACCCTGGATGTCCAGAATTTGCGGCTTGAATGGCATCCACACTCATTGTACGAATTGTATCTACCGCTAATTGATCTACTTTATCAAACATATTAACACTCCTATTCAAATAATTATTTTATTTATTTCCTATTTTGATGAAAAAATTATTCTTCGTTACGACTATGTAATCCTTTTTCTCTTTGAATTTGCTTCAATTTTTCAGGAGTTACATCATTACCGTCTTCATCGACAACTTTTAATCCTTCAATATGATTTTTCATTCCTCCACGGAACGCTTCTAAATATTCTTGACGTAATAACAATTGTTCTTCTTGCTCTACAGATGTTAATCCAACTGTTTTTTTCTTACGAGCTAATTCATTAATTCTCGCAATTTTCTTAGGATCTAACATATCAGACTTCCTTTCCTCATTTCTATTTCTACCTTTTTATCATACCATTATTTGTATAAAAAGAAAACACACTACCATGCGAACATTTGTTTGATTTAGTGTTCAATTTGTGCTATGATTACCTAAAAGAAATAGAGAAGGTGATACAATGTCAAATGGAAAAGATTCAAAACAAATCGATGTTTTACGTTTTATATATGAAAAAGTTAAAAAACATGGTTATCCACCAACTGTTCGAGAAATTTGTAATGCCGTTGGACTTTCTTCAACATCGACTGTACATGGACACCTTTCTCGTTTAGAAAAAAATGGATACATTCAACGAGACCCTAGTAAACCTAGAGCCATTGAAGTAACACCAATTGGTCTAAAAACAATTGGTGCTACAGCTACTGCTATTCCAATGTTAGGAACCGTTACTGCTGGTGCTCCTATTTTAGCAATCGAAGAGGCAAATGGATTCTTCCCCATTCCACCAGACTTACAACAAGATGCAGAAGACTTATTCATGCTGACCATTAAAGGAGACAGTATGATTAACGCAGGAATTTTCGATGGCGATTCTGTTATCGTACGAAAACAATCCACTGCTTCTAATGGTGAAATCGTCATTGCAATGACTGAAGAAGACACTGCCACATGTAAAAGATTTTTTAGAGAATCTGACCATATTCGTTTAGAACCGGAAAATGATCAACTAGATCCGATTATCTTACCTAATGTAACTATCTTAGGAAAAGTAGTCAGCCTCTATCGTAATCGAATTTTTTAATAACAATTATAGTAAACTCTTTGTTTTTTAACGAAGAGTTTTTATTTTGTAGAAAAAATCTTTCATAGTAGTAAGCGTAAAAGTTGCCGATGGGCAACTTTTACTAGGAAATTTCGAGACCTTAGGGTCGAAATTTAGACATGAGACTCACTTTTGCGAGGCTGCTACCGTCCTTTACTACTATATAGAAAGATCTATTTCAAATATTAAAATGTTTTTTGGACTTTCAACATATTTGTTGAACCTGTTTCTCCAACTTTAAGACCTGCAGTAATAATTAATAATTCTCCTTTTTCAGCAAATCCTTTTTCTAACACGGTATCATTTGCAAGCTTAAACATTTCATCAGTTGATGTAGGTCTATCGATTACAAAAGGTTGAACACCCCATACTAATGCTAACGCACGTTGTTGACGTTCAGTGTATGTGATAGCCATAATATTTGCACTTGGACGATATTTAGAAATCATTTTTGGAGTATGACCAGATTGAGTTGCAGCTACAATTGTTTTAACATCTAAGTTTTTAGCTGTATGAGCTACTGAACGAGCAATCGCTTCTGCCACATCTGTTGCATCATAAGTTTTTAGTTTAAATTTATCTTGTCCACGTAATTCTCGTTCAGTACGTACACAAATGCTTGCCATTGTTTTAACAGCTTCTACTGGGTAGTCCCCTGCTGCAGATTCACCAGATAACATTACTGCATCTGTACCATCGAAGATAGCATTTGCTACGTCTCCTGCTTCCGCACGAGTTGGGCGTGGATTACGTTGCATTGAATCTAACATTTGTGTAGCTGTGATTACTGGTTTACCACAAGCATTACATTTCTTAATTAAAGCTTTTTGAACGATTGGAACTTCCTCTGCAGGAATTTCAACACCCATGTCTCCACGAGCAACCATTAAACCATCAGATAAAGCTAAGATTTCGTCAATGTTGTCGATACCTTCTTGGTTTTCAATTTTAGGAATAATTTGAATATGAGTTGCATCGTATTCTTCTAATAAATCTCTGATTTCTTGAACGTCTGATGCACGACGAACAAAACTTGCTGCGATATAGTCGATATCATTTTCAATACCGAAGATAATATCTGCTCTATCTTTTTCAGTGATTCCTGGTAATTTAGTACTTACGCCTGGAACGTTAACACCTTTTTTGTTTTTAACAACACCGCTGTTATTTACAACTGTTACGATTTCGCCATTTGCATGGTCAATTTCAGTAACTGTTAAACCTACTAAACCATCATCGATTAAGATAGTAGATCCAACTTGAACATCGTTAATTAATTCTGGATAAGTAATAGAAATTTTTTCTTTAGTTCCTAATACTTGTGTCATTGAAATACGTAATACATCTCCAGTGAAGAATTCTAATGCTCCACCTTCCATATCATGTGTACGAATTTCTGGTCCTTTTGTATCTAATAAGATAGCAATCATTTTACCAGTTTCTTGACGTACTTTTTTAATATTGTTAATACGTGCTAAATGTTCTTCATGGTCTCCATGAGAGAAGTTTAAACGTGAAACGTTCATCCCTGCTTCTACTAATGCTGTTAATTTTTCAATTGATTCACTTGCTGGTCCAATTGTACATACAATTTTAGTTTTTTTCATAAAAAATTACTCCTTAATTAAAATGAAATTTCTTTATTTAATTGATATAATTCTAAGTTTGGTACATGTTTTCCATTTGCTAATGTTTCTACGATGTCGTTATAAACAACTTCTTCGCCACGAACACCAACGCAAACTCCACCAACGCCTTCTTTTAATAGGTCGATTGCTTTCGCACCTAAACGACTTGCTAATACACGGTCACGAGCAGTTGGTGAACCACCACGTTGAACGTGTCCTAATACTGTTACACGAGTATGGAAATCTTCATCGTATTCCCATAATTTCTTAGCAAATTCATCGCCACTCATTACACCTTCAGCCAAAAGAATAATCGTGTGTTTTTTACCCTTTGAACGACCACGTTTTAATTCAGTAGCTACTTCAGCAATATCAAATTCTTTTTCAGGAATTAAAATTTGTTCTGCTCCACTACCAATACCAGTCCATAAAGCAATATCCCCTGCATTACGTCCCATTACTTCAACAATAAATGTACGAACGTGACTTGTTGCAGTATCTCTTAAACGGTCAACTGAATCCAATACAGTATTAATCGCTGTATCAAAACCAATTGTAAAATCTGTACCTGGAATATCATTATCAATTGTTCCTGGAACACCAATCGTTGGGAATCCTAATTTCGTTAAAGCTACCGCACCTTGGTAACTTCCATCTCCACCAATAACAACTAAACCTTCGATACCGAATTTTTTCAATTGTTCGATTCCTTTTTCTTGACCTTCACGGTGTGCAAATTCAGGATAACGTGCAGAATATAAGAAAGTACCTCCACGGGCAATTATATCTCCAACATCAGAAGCTTCCAATTTACGGATGTCTCCTGCAACTAATCCTGCAAATCCATAGTTAATTCCATAGACTTCAAATCCTTCATAAATCCCTTTACGAACGATGGCACGAACTGCAGCATTCATACCTGGTGCATCTCCACCACTTGTTAAAACAGCAATACGTTTCAAGCTATTCACCTCTTAAAGTTAATTTTGGAACTCTTTTCCAATTTCTTTTCCTATTTTACCACTTTTCTACAAAAATGTCTTTTCTTTTCATTAGCGAAAAGGTTTTCGTTTTATAATTTTTACATTTTCTTCTCCGACAATATTAGAAATGGCTTTTAAAGTTTCAGCATCGACAACTATTCCAGAGTTAAAATTCATTTTTAGAACCTGATCTTTACTCTCGATGTATAAAAGAACGGTTGTGTCTCCTGGATTATTAATAATGACATTTCTAATTTGATCAAACACTTCTTTATTTTGTAGATCTTTTGTAATTTTAATATAGCATTTTATCGAAGTTGCCTGCGCTAATCCTTCTACTTCAAATAAGCTTAACACTTGTTGAACTTGTACTTGCCATTTTGAATGCAGATTTTTTCTTGTTTTTCCTTTTAATAAGACTAATTGATTTTCTTCTAATGCGGAAAACACTATTGGATAAACTTCTGAAAATACAACAAATTCCATTTCACCCGTTTCATCTTGAATGGTTCCGAACGCCATGGGTTCACCTTTTTTTGTACGAGTCTTACGAATATTTTTTAGAATTCCTAAAACTGATACTTGTTTTGATTCATAAATCGATGAAATTCGATTCGCTTTTTGCTTTTTATATAATATTTCATAAGGTTCTGTTGGAAATGTTGATACAGGAAATCCTAATACCGCAATTTCTCGTTCAATTCTCTCAATAATATTACCGTCTTCTTCTTCGAAATATTTTGGATACATTTCTTCATTCAATTCTAAAGAGAGATTACTTCCATGGAACTTGACGCTTTCAACAACAGCATCAATCGTAGCTCGTAATGTAGCACGATTTTTTCCTAATTCATCAAAAGCTCCTGCATCAATTAAAGCTTCCAACACTTCTTTTTTACAAAATCGTTTTCCAATTCTAAATGCAAAATCCATAAAGTCACTATATGGACCATTTTGTTTTCTTTGAGTAAGAATTTCTTGAATAAGATCCCTTCTTAATCCTTTAATGGCATTTAATCCAATAAAAATCCCATCTGCCGTTGCATGATATTCTTCTAAGCTTGTATTAATCGATGGATTTTTAATAACAATCCCTCTTTGTTTTGCTTCTATAAAGTAAGTTTGTAATTTTGGAGAACGATCTCCAACAAATCTTAAAATCGCCGTATAAAAAGCACGTGGATAATGTGTCTTAAAATAAGCTAATTGGTACGCCAATAAGGAATAGGCAAATGCGTGCGAACGGTTAAACCCGTAATTCGCAAAGCGCTCAATATATTGATACACTTCTGTTGCACTAGCTACATCGATGCCTTTTTCGATTGCTCCTTCGATAAAATGAGATTTTTCTTTTTCTATTACTTTACCGTCTTTTTTCCCAATAGCACGGCGTAAAATATCTGCTTGTCCTAATGTAAATCCAGCCATTTGAGATGTTACTTGCATAACTTGTTCTTGATAAACCATAACTCCGTATGTAGATTGAAGAATCGACTCTAATATTGGATGTGGATATTTCACAACTTCTTGTCCATGCTTACGCTTAATAAAAGTATCAATTTGCTCCATTGGACCTGGTCGATATAATGCATTCACTGCAGCAATATCTTCTAAATTCGTTGGTTTAAGTTTCTTTAATACCCGGCGAATCCCATCTGATTCAAATTGGAATATTCCATTTGTATCAGCATTTTGGAATAATTCAAGAGTCTTCTCATCATCTAACGGGATTTCGTTTAAAATAATTTCTTGTTGATAAATTGATTTTGTTAATTCAATTGAATCATGTAAAATCGATAAATTCGTTAACCCTAAAAAGTCCATTTTTAACAATCCAATTTGTTCCACATATTTCATCGTATATTGTGTAATTGGCAATTGTTGATCTTTATCCATTAAAGGAATTACTTCTGTTAGTGGTTTATCATATAACACTACTCCAGCAGCATGTGTGGATAAATGTCGTGGTAATCCTTCAATTCGACATGCCGTTTCAAAAATCAATTGATTTTTTGGACTTCTCGAAACTAATGCTTGTAAACTTTTTGACTGTTCATATGCACTTTTCAGATTAATCCCTAGCTGATTTGGAACTGCCTTAGACCATTCTCCGGCTTGCACGGTTGTAACACCTAATACTCTACATACATCTCTTAGCGCTTGCTTACTTCCAAAAGTTCCAAAAGTCGCAATTTGCGCAACATGATTTTCCCCATATTTTCTTCGTACATACGCTAATATGTCTTCTCTTCGATTATCTGGAAAATCTAAGTCAATATCGGGCATCGTATATCGTTCTGGATTTAAGAACCGTTCAAATAATAATTGATACTCAATGGGGTCTAACTTTGTAATATTTAATAAATAGGAGACTAATGAACCTGCGGCAGAACCACGTCCAGGGCCTGTTTGAATACCTGCTTCATGCGCATATTTCATAATATCCCATACAATCAGGAAATAATCGTCAAATCCCATTTGATGAATAATAGATAATTCGTAATTTAGTCGAGATTGATACTCTTCATTCACTAATTCTTTGTCGTTTAAAGATTGCTGACAAATTTCTTTTAAATATTCTTGACTCGCTTTTCCTTCAAGAGTTTGGAATTTTGGAAGTAACAGTTTATGCTTTGGAAGTTCCCATTTCAACGAATCAACAAATTCTTTTAATTGATGAACTAACTTTCCTTCTAATAGAGTTGACCATTGTTGCGTCAAAGTCTTCTCATCTTGCAAATAATATTGCCCACTCACTTCTGCTTGAGTTGTACTAAGTGTTTCACCTTCTCCAATAGCTTTTAATACTCGATAACTAAAATCATCTTCTGCTTTTAAATAGAATATTTTAACAAAAGGAAGAAGTTTCATCGAAAAATCTTGTCCCCATTTTTCCAATTGTTCTAATGAAATTAGCAAAGGGCGGTTTGGTTCAATCCCTAAATAAATAGTTGAAAAATAATGCTCTTCAGCTTCAAACAACCATCGTTGAAAAGCCACTTCCCCATTCGAACATTCCAATGCCCATTCACTATTTTCTTGTGGGAAAACTAATTGTAAATGTTTGGAGCCTTCTTTCATTTTTTGTTCCATGTCTTTTGTAACTACTTTGGATTTTTGATATTGAGTCGATAATTCGATTAAGGTTTGATATCCTATTTCATCTTTTGCATAGACAATCATGGATGATAAGACTTCAGCATTTCTCCATTGCTTATATTGAAAAACACAACCAATAATTGGTTCGATATTCTGCTGACGACATAAATTATAAAATTCAATTGCGCCATGCAAGACACCTTCATCTGTTAAAGCTAACTTTTGATATCCTAACGATTTTGCAGTCATGACATATTTATATAAATCAATGGTGCTTTTCAATAAGCTATAGCCACTAGTAACTTGTAAAATTGTAAATGTCATAATGATTCCTTTCTATCATTTCTTCTCATTCATTATAACGGCTGAATAGAATTTTGTACAAATATTGTGGTGTTGTTTTTGATAAAAGGTTTCCTCAAACTTCAAGAAATTTTACTTGTATGAATTAGTAGGATTGACTATAATGAAATTGAAAGAAGGTGTCGAAATGAAATACCTCGTAACTTTTGTTTGGGGATTTATTTTAAGTCAAGTGACCTATTATTTAGGTTCTGCATTAGCTCAATCTCCATATAACTTTACAAATGCTGTAGTCGTTGGAGTATTAATTTCATGCGGAATTGTTTTAATCCAACATGTCTTCATGAAACCAACCAAAACAGCACCACAAACACATCAATAAAAAAAGCATCTCTTGGAGATGCTTTTTTTATTTTAAGAAATTACACAAAACCACTCATAGTAGCTCAATAGCAGTGAGACTCGCTTCGCAAGGCTGCTTGCGTCCTAAGCTACTATAGATTAGTCTTATTTAAATATTTATTGTAATTATTGTTCAATCTCACGTTCTTGCGCCCACTCAAAATGGAACACTCCAGATTTATCCACACGATTATAAGTGTGAGCACCAAAGTAGTCACGTTGCGCTTGAATTAAGTTAGCTGGTAATACTTCTGAACGATATGAATCATAGTAAGCTAACGCACTTGAGAATGTTGGAACAGGAATTCCTGCTTGAACAGCTGTCACAACAACTTCACGAACAGCTTCTTGATAAGATTCTGTAACATATAAGAAGTATTTATCTAATAATAAGTTTTTCAATTCTGGATCACGTTCAAAGGCATCTGTGATTTTTTGTAAGAATTGAGCACGAATAATACATCCAGCACGGAAAATTTTCGCAATTTCCCCATAATTTAAGTCCCAATCAAATTCTTCACTTGCCACACGCATTTGAGCGAATCCTTGCGCATAACTCATAATTTTAGAGAAATACAAACCTTTACGAACTGATTCGATTAACGCTTGTTTTTCAGTATTTGATAATTCAGGAACTTTAATTGGAGATAATTCTTTACTAGCAATTTCACGTTCTTCTTTTAATGTAGAAATATAACGTGCAAATACAGATTCAGTAATTAACGGAAGTGGAACACCTAAGTCTAATGCACTTTGAGAAGTCCATTTACCTGTTCCTTTATTTCCAGCTGTATCCATAATCACTTCAACCATTGGCTTACCTGTTTCAGGATCTTTTTTCGTTAAAATATCTGCAGTAATTTCAATTAAGTAACTATCTAATTCACCAGTATTCCATGATTTGAATACTTCTGCAGTTTCTTCTACTGACAATCCACCTACACGGCGTAAAATATCATAACTTTCAGCGATTAATTGCATATCTCCATATTCGATACCATTATGAACCATTTTTACATAATGACCTGCTCCATTTGGACCAATATAAGTTACACATGGTGCACCATCATCTGCTTTCGCAGCAATTTCTTCTAAAATTGGTGCTACTAAATCGTACGCATCTTTTTGTCCACCTGGCATAATAGCAGGGCCTTTTAATGCTCCTTCTTCACCACCAGAAACTCCTGTACCGATAAAGTTAATGCCCGAGTTAGCTAACATTTCATTACGACGCATTGTATCTTTGAAGAATGTATTGCCCCCATCAATTAAAATATCACCTTTATCTAAATGTGGTAATAAACTTTGAATAGTTTTATCTGTTGCTTCTCCAGCTTTAACCATTAATAAAATTCTTCTTGGTTTTTCTAATGAAGCTACAAATTCTTCCACTGTATAAGTTGGAACTAATTTTTTTTCTGGATGTAATGCAATCACCTCATCTGTTTTTGAAGATGAACGGTTAAAAATTGAAACCGAATAACCACGACTTTCAATATTTAAAGCTAAATTACGACCCATTACTGCCATACCAACGACACCAATTTGTTGTTTTGACATTTAAAATTCCTCCAATTTTCAATTTAATTTACTTACACATCATACCAAAATTTGTAATTTTAGGAAAGCTATTTGCATTTAAAGAAAATTTTCATTGACAATACTACTTGAGTATTTCTTACAATTCATGTAAACTAACAATGATTTTAATTAAAGGAGAGATATTAGTGTCAAGAAAACCAAGTAAAAAACAAAAACGTAATCTTTCAACAATGGAAAAAATCACTCGTGTTGTTGTATGGTTTATGTTATTAGCAACATTAGGTGTAATTGTATTCCAATTTGCAATAACTGTTATGAATTATAAATAGTAAAAAGAGGCTGGGCAAAAAGTCTCAAAAATAGAAGAAAGCACGTCCCGATTTTGACTGAAATCAAAATTAGGACGTGCTTTTTAATAAATTCAGTAAAATCAAGGGGGATAAACCACCCTTGATTCATATTATTTAAGATATATTTCCTTAATCTCTGCAAATTCATCCCTAAAAAGAGCAGACCAATGTCATTATGAACTGCATTTTTACCTCTAACATGAGTTCTGCGCATGCCAAAATTGCGCTTCATTTGACCGAAAACTGGCTCAACTTCAATTTTTCGTTGAGCATATATACTACTTCCACGGTCACTATGTAACGCTTCTTTAATCGTTTCTTTATAAGATTCCCAAACTTGGTTTACACGGATTTGACGTTGTTGTCCAGTAGGAGTTTTCGCTAATTCATCCAATGCTTCTGTTTCTTGAATTGAATCTGTCTCATACACTTTAAATCTACGAGTAAATCCATTCTTATCGTTTCTTGTTGAATAATATTTAAAACTAAATTTTACACCTAAATGATCAATATAATAATCTTCCTCTTCATTGTAATACCAATTTTGTCTATTAGATGGATCATTTTTAAATTTCTTCGTTTGTTCTTTTTCGTACATTGTGTAAGGAATCAAAGGTGTCTTTTCATACTCTTCAAGAATCAATTGATAGTTTTCTTCACTACCGTATCCAGCATCCGCAATAATAATAGAAAATTTGTCTAATAGTTTAAATGAATTTAAAAATGGTTTAAGAGTACGCATATCTGTAGGATTAGGAAATACATCAAAACCTAAAACATATTGATGATTCGTTGCGATTTGAAGATTATAGCCAGGTTTTAATTCTCGATTTTTCATGGCATCTTCTTTCATACACATAAAAGTAGCATCGTTATCTGTTTTAGAATAACTATTCCGGTTATCAAATGTTTCCTTAGCTATCGTATATTTTTCTTTACGAGGCAGAAAATCTTTTTCAAGTTGACGTTTAAAAGAATTTAACAAGCGTTTTTTCTGTTTGTTTTTAGAACCACCAACAATATGTTTAGGTTCTTCTTCAATGAGTTCTTCTAACTGTTCTAGAGAGTTATTAGTAGCTTCAATCATGGCATGAACACCATATTCAGTAATTTTTTCTTCTTCTGATAAAGCAATATTCACTTGATTTTGAATTAATTGATCATATAATGTACTAATTTTTTCATTTAAAGCTTCATCATATCTTTCAATAGCTTTACGCCATACAAATGAATAACGATTGGCATCTGCTTGAACTTTTGTACCATCAATAAATAAACTATCTGAATCAATAATATGATAGTGTTGGAGTAATAAAGTAAAGTATACGAAAATGTTTTTAATGATAGAGGAAAACTGTTCATTACTTCTAAAATTATTAATAACATGGTAACAGACATAAGTTTGTTGAGAAAGCCACTGCATCGGAATATTTTCTTCATTTAATTGAACAATTTTTCTACCACTATACGTAGAACGAGTATAAGCGAAGAGAATCATTTTTAATAACATACGAGGATGATGAGCAGGTCTACCCATTTTTGATGTTGTATTAGGAAAGATAATAGAATCTGGAATAGAATCTACAAACTGATTAATAAATTGAGCAATGTGGTTTTTAGGGACGGTTAATGTAAAATTTAGTTCTAAAGTATCTGTTGGTGTGGTATAATTTTTGTACATAGGAGTCACCCTTTCTTATTTTATTTCATTCAAACTTATTATAACAGAGGTAGACTCCTATGTTTAATTTATAAGACTAAAAAGCACTATAAAATCCTGTTTCAGAATTTTATAGTGCTTTCTTCTATTTTTGAGACTTTTTGCCCAGCCTCTTTTTCTTTCGTTAAAATTCAGCTTTTAAAGCTTCTACTTTATCTAATTGTTCCCATGGTAAATCTACATCTTTACGTCCAAAATGTCCGTAAGCAGCAGTTTGTTGGTAAATTGGTCTACGTAATTGTAATGTTTCAATAATTCCTTTTGGAGTTAACTTGAATACTTTACGAATCGCGGCAATTAGTTTTTCTTCTGAAACATGATTTGTTCCAAAAGTATCCACAGAAATCGATACTGGTTGAGCTACCCCAATTGCATAAGCTAATTGGATTTCACATTTATCTGCTAAACCTGCAGCTACTACGTTTTTAGCAATATAACGAGCAGCATAACTTGCTGAACGGTCTACTTTAGTAGCATCCTTTCCAGAGAAGGCTCCTCCACCATGACGAGCATATCCACCGTAAGTATCTACGATAATTTTACGTCCTGTTAATCCAGAATCTCCAACCGGTCCACCGATTACAAATTTTCCTGTTGGATTAATGAAGTAACGTGTCTCATCATCTAATAATTCACTTGGTACAACAGGTTTAACAACATATTCTAAAACATCACGATGAATTTGTTCTTGAGAAATTTCTTCATCATGTTGTGTACTAACAACAATCGTATCAATACGTTTTACTTTATGATCAGTAGTGTACTCAACAGTTACTTGAACTTTGCCGTCTGGGCCTAAGTAATCTAATTGTTTTTCTTTACGAACTTTTGCTAATTGATAAGCTAATTGATGACTTAGATAAATTGGCATTGGCAAGTAAGTATCTGTTTCATTAGTAGCAAAACCAAACATTAACCCTTGGTCTCCTGCACCAAACTCTTCTTGTTGTCCACGAGTTTCTAAAGCATCATTAACCCCCATTGCGATATCTGGTGATTGCTTATCTAAAGAAACCATTACAGCAATGCTATCCGCATCATAGCCATACTTACGATCAGCATAACCAATGTTGCGAATCGTATCTCTAGCAATTTGTTGATAATCGACTGTAGCGGTTGTTGTAATTTCACCAACTAATATGACTAAACCTGTATTAACGACTGTTTCGCAGGCAACACGAGCGGTTGGATCTTGTGCTAAAATAGCATCTAATACTCCATCACTAATTTGGTCTGCGATTTTATCGGGATGTCCTTCTGTAACTGACTCCGATGTAAATAAAATTTTTTCCATTGTTTTCCCCCATTCAATTCCGGTTACAAGGCATCTACACATTGTGCATCCTCTCGGGAATATCATATTTTTTTAAGACTCAACCATTATAGCATTATTTTTCAAAATTCCTAGTATTATTTCTCTTTTTTATTCATTTATTTTGTGAAAAGGTTATGTAATCGTTTAAATTCTGCTTGACAAGCTGGATTAATTTACCTATCATGAAAATAAAAAAGTAAATTCGAGGTAATTTATATGTCCGTAAATACATTGGCACCTCAAGAAATATCTTATATGAAGCAATTGACAAATCCATTATGGAGTTTCATTTTAGCTCCTATCAGTTTTTCATTTTTAGGATTTTTTCTAGCCATTAAAACAAATGCTATTCCAATTTCTGATGTACTCGTATTATATTTTTTCTTGTTTATTCTAAACTTACAAGAAATGATGTATTCAAAATTTTATAAAGTTCCAAAACGTGGGCAATCCGTTGTACTACTCTTTACGAACTTCTTGCTACTTCTTCCAATTGTTTATTTTGTACAAACCTTTGGAATTCGAATTGGAATTATCGCAGCTTTAGTTGTCGGAGTAAATCATAGTTGGATTTTCCATTTACAATCAAATCATCCAGCATATGCATATCATGTACTATTGAATGCTTTAGCAAAATTCACAGTTGGAAACTTTTTAATGTATTATACAATTACTCATCAAATTCCTAACAGCATTTTCCAAGTATTTCTCTGCTATGCAATTTTTGGAATTAGTATCATTCAATTTAAACAAAAGGCAATTGAGCGTCATCAGTCTGAAAAATTAGAATTTCCTGTTTGGAGCTTATTCTTATCATTTGCATTAAACTTATGTTGGATCATTTCTTATCCAATTAGTTTTTATGTTTTAGGAGATCACTTTTCATTATTTGCTTTAATTTTAATTAGTATTAGTGGAATTATTCCAATTTTGTATCATCTTCTTTTAAAGAAATCTGAGAAACCTAGCCGAATTGGTACCTATTTCTATTGGTACGCTACATTATTAACGATTTTAATTGGAATTTTTTATCAATTATAGAAGAATCCCTTCGTCTTTTGGATGAAGGGATTTTTTAGTACAAAAAACCTTCTTGATTTTTCAAGAAGGTTAATCTTTCTATTAACGACGACGTTCTTGGATACGTGCTGCTTTACCACGTAAGTTACGTAAGTAATATAATTTAGCACGACGAACTTTACCGTAACGAACTACTTCAATTTGTGCTACACGTGGAGTGTGTATTGGGAACGTACGTTCCACACCAACACCGTTAGAAACTTTACGTACTGTGTAAGTTTCGCTGATACCAGCACCACGACGTTTAATAACAACACCTTCGAAGATTTGGATACGCTCACGAGTTCCTTCAACTACCTTAGCGTGAACACGTACAGTGTCACCAGGACGGAAAGCAGGAATATCAGAACGTAATTGTTCTTGTGTTAAGCTATCGATTAATTTGCTCATGTTTTTTCTCCTTCCAACAAACATTCATGATTTGGCCGAATGTCCAATCAGCGGAATATCGTTCTATATGGATAGTCTCCTATCCACTTTTGAGAGTTTATCATATAAATGAATACTTGTAAAGTATTTTTACTTTACTTTTTAAAATTTTCTTTTGAGTGTTCTAAAGCCATACGATATAAGGACAATACATGTGAATCATCTAAAGAATACCAAACATATTTTCCAACTTTTCTTGATTTGACAATACGATTGGATTTTAATTTTCGGAGTTGATGGGAAATGGCCGATTGTTCCATTTCCATAAAAGATACGATTTCTTCTACAGTCATTTCCTGTTTTTCATATAATAACGCAATAATCTTTAAACGAGTGACATCTCCAAAAACTTTAAATAATTGACTCATTTGTAGCCATAATTCTGATTCTTGAAATATTGTTTCCTTTTGCATTTGATCATTCTGAGATTGTTTCTGATTCATGATTTATGCTCTCTTCTTGAATAATTTCTTGTAATAATTTTTCTTCTTCTTTATCTAATGAATAATTCTCTAATAAATCAGGTCTTCTTTGATAGGTTCTTCTTAAAGATTCTTTTTTCTGCCATGTAGCAATTTTTGCATGATTTCCACTAAATAATACTTCCGGAACTTCCATTCCTTCATATTCTCTTGGGCGAGTATATTGAGGATGTTCTAATAATCCCATCGAATGAGAATCCCCAATAGCTGATTCATAATTGCCAAGTACATCTGGAATTAATCGAACCGTCGCATCAATCATCACCATTGCCCCTAATTCTCCACCTGTTAAAACAAAATCTCCAATGGAATATTCATCAGTTACTAGTGTTCGAATACGTTCATCATACCCTTCATAATGACCACAAATGAAAACAAGATGTTCTTCCTTAGCTAATTCTTCAGCATCGGATTGACTAAATTTCTTCCCTGCTGGATCTAGTAAAATTACTCTCTTTTTAGTTGTTGGAGTTTTCTGCTCTAAATCTTTTAATGCACGGTCAATCGGTTCTACTTTTAATAATAAACCGGCTCCTCCACCAAAGACATAATCATCTACTCGATTATGCTTATGAAAGGCAAAATCTCTAAAGTCAATAGTATGAAATGAAATCTTTTCTTTCTCAATAGCTCTCTTCATCATCGATTGTTCCATCGGTGCAAACATTTCAGGGAATAACGTTAAGACATCAATTCTCATTTTAGTCAAACAACCCTTCTAGAACATGGATAAACGCTTGTTTATTTTCTTTATCGATTTTATAAACGACTGGTTCGATAAATGGAATTAATAAGTCTTTCTTTCCTTTTTGTTTGACGACCCAAACATCATTGGAACCTGGAGATAATATTTCAGATACTTTTCCTAAATATTCTCCTTCATCAGTAATAATCTCTAACCCAACAACTTCATGATAATATAATTCGTCATCTTCCAATTCTTCTAGAGCATCACTTGACACTTTTAATAAACAATCTCTATAGCCTTCCACATCTTCAATTCGAGGATGATCTTCAAATGTTAATAAATCAAAATTTTTATGACGTCGGTGGCTTTTAATCACAAGTAATTTTTCAAACTCACCATCTCTAAATAAAGCTAATTCTACTCCTTTTTGATAACGCTCTTCTGCGAAATCCGTTGTAGAAATCACACGAACTTCCCCTTTTAATCCTTGTGTATTTACAATTTTTCCTACTTTAAAATATTGTGACATTTTTTCTACTTCCTCCTCACAATTCATTACTGTTATCATACGTGAGAATTGAACAAAATTGCAAACAAAATCCATTTTTAATGGAAATACTAAATAAAAAAGTTCAACAACTTCTAAGAGAAATTGTTGAACTTTTTTCTAGTCATTGTTTTCAATGCTTAAACGAACACGTTTTTGATTTCTAGTGCGTACACTATAAACAATTGTACGAATTGCACGAGCAACACGTCCTTGTTTTCCAATAACACGTCCAATATCTTCAGAATTCACACGTAATGTGTATTCTAAAAATTCATCTGATTCTGCAACTTCAATTGTCACATCATCAGGAAAATCAACCAATGGTTGAACGATTGCTAAAATTAATTCACGAATATCAGGCATTCTTTTCACCTCTTTACCGAATTATCTCGATGCGAATAATTACTTAGAAAACTTTGATTCGTGGAATTTCTTCATGATACCTTGTTGTGATAATAAGTTACGAACAGTATCTGAAGGTTGAGCTCCGTTAGCTAACCATTTTAATGCTAATTCTTCGTTGATTGAAACTTCTGCTGGGTTTGCAACTGGGTTGTAAGTACCAACTGTTTCAATGAAACGTCCATCACGTGGAGAACGTGAATCTGCAACTACTACACGATAGAAAGGATTTTTCTTAGATCCCATACGTTTTAAACGAATTTTAACTGCCATTTTTTACACCTCCATGTTTTCATCTCACAGTTAGTAATATTATCAGAAAAGAAATCAGTTGTAAAGTATTTTTTCTTTACACCCTTATTTTTTTGTTCAATTTTCCACCTTGCCCTCTCAACCCCTCTTGTTTCATGAAGAAATTAGCGTTTTCTTGAATTATTTGATATAATATGGCTAATATTATACTTAAAAAGAAAAGAGTTGAAAGCATGCCAAATTTAAATAACTTTCGAGAAGTTTCAAAAGAATTCTTGAATTTTTGGAATCAACCCTTGCAAAAAAACTTACGTTTTATCTTTAATGTGAGTTTCTCCGTTATCAAAAATCTATTATTTATCTTTTTATGCGGATGTATTTTATTAGGAATTTTTGGTGCGGGTATTGGTTTAGGTTATTTTGCAAGTTTAACTGCCAATGAAAAATCTTTAACACAAGAAGAAATGGCAGATGCGATTACAAATCTGAATTTAGTTTCAAGTTTCTATTATCAAGATGGTGAAAAAATTTCTGATGTAACAAGTGATGAAGTTCGATTAGTGACTACATTAGATAAGATTTCTCCATATGTAAAAGACGGAATCGTTGCGACAGAAGATAGTTATTTCTACCAACATAAAGGAATTGTTCCAAAAGCTCTAGTCCGTGCACTACTTCTAGAAGCGACCTCTTCTAGTTCAGGAGTTTCTGGTGGTTCAACTTTAACGCAACAATTAATTAAACAACAAATTTTGACAAGTGAAGTTACGTTTAAACGGAAAGCAAATGAAATTTTATACGCTCTTCGTTTAGAAAAACATTTTTCAAAAGATCAAATTTTAGAAGCTTACTTAAATGTTTCTCCATTTGGACGAAATCATAATGGATTAAATATTTCAGGTATTGAAGAAGCTGCGCAAGGTATTTTTGGAGTATCAGCAAATGACTTAACTTTACCACAGGCGGCTTATTTAGTCGGAATGCCTCAAAATCCAATTGCGTATACTCCTTATACGAACTACGCTACTCTAAAAGAAGATGTTTCTGCAGGTCTTTCTCGTATGAAGACTGTGTTGTTTAGTATGTATCGTGAAAAGAAAATTACCAAGCAACAATATGATGAAGCATTAGCTTATGATATTACTCAAGACTTTTTAGAACCAGAAGAAATTTCAACTCAACGTCAATCGTATTTATATCAAGCAGTTAATCGTGAAGCTACAAAAATTTTGATGAAAAAAATGGCTGAAAAAGATCGATTAACTTACGAGCAGTTAAAGAAAGACACAGAATTATTCAATCGATATTATGATCGTGCGAATGCAGAATTAGCAACCGGTGGATACAAAATAACTTCTACAGTTGATCAAGGCATCTATGAAGCGATGCAAGAATCCACAGCTATTAACGGAAGTAAAATTGGTCCGACTTACCAAACACCTTATATTGATCAAAATACTGGCGAAGCAAAAAAACAAACGGATATGGCACAAAATGGTGCTGTTTTAATTGAAAATAATAGTGGTCGTATATTAGGCTTTGTAGCTGGACGAGATTTCCAAGTAAACCAAGTGGATCACGCTTTTACAACTCATCGTTCACCTGGTTCTACGATTAAACCAATTCTCGTTTATGCACCTGCAATGGAAAATAATATTATTTATCCAGCAAGTATTATTCCAGATACAAAAATTAGTATTTTACAGCAAAATGGAACTTATTGGGAACCTACGAACTACGGGAACCGAATTTCCAATAATTTCTTAACAGCTCGTCATTCATTGAAGAACTCATTAAATAATCCAACCATTAAAATTTTCCAAACAATGCTTTCTAAAGGCATTAATGCTGGTGGCTATTTAAAGAAAATGGGCATTCAAGGAATAGGGGAAGAAGAATATCAAAATATTGCACTTTCAATCGGAGGTACTAAAACAGGTCCAACCGTAATGGAACAAACAAGTGCATTCTCTACATTAGCAAATGGTGGTGTGCATCACGAAGCCTACTTAATTGAAAAAATTGAAGATATTCGTGGAAAAGTTGTTTATCAACACGAAGATATAACTACTGA
The DNA here is from genome assembly GCF_020735385.1 of Granulicatella elegans. Classification (NCBI taxonomy): domain Bacteria; kingdom Bacillati; phylum Bacillota; class Bacilli; order Lactobacillales; family Carnobacteriaceae; genus Granulicatella; species Granulicatella elegans. Next base: position 1,814,496 of record NZ_CP085953.1, read on the forward strand.
AGTCTTCTCTCCTGCAACGGCTTATCTAACAACCGATATTTTACGTCAAGTTGCAGCAACAACCGATTTTTATAATATTAAAAGAAACTTAAAATTCACTTCAGATATTGCAGGAAAAACTGGTACATCTGAATTTGAAATCGATAACTGGTTCGTTGGCTATACTCCTGAAGTAACACTTGGTTCATGGATTGGATACGATAACTTCTATAGTGCTCGTTACTCGATTACTGAAGCGGATGGTTATGGACATCCAACTATGAGAAGCTTAAGAAACTGGACTAGTTTAATGAATGCCATTTATAGTGCAAAACCAAGCTTGTTCAAGCAAAATGCAAAATTTGTTCAACCTTCAACCGTGTATCAAGATTCCGTTATTTCTGCAACTGGAACAAAATCAGGATCAGCCACTTATAATGGACAAACTTATTCTATTGAAGGCAGCACCACTTCTGATTTATTCAAAAAAGACTTCGGTCCAATTGCAGCAACTTATCACTTTGCTGTAGGTGCTACAAATGCTGAACTTGAAAAATACTGGAATGGACAAAGCGATAAAGAAAAAGAAGAAAAGGAAAAAGAAGCTAGTGAAGATAAAGATAAGAAAAAATCTTCATCTGAAAAACCAAAACCTTCTTCTTCAACACAGACAACGAAATCCAGAAATTAAAAGAAAGACTTCGAGATTAACCTCGAAGTCTTTTTTGGTAATTATTTAGTTGTTTGACGATACTCAATCTTATAAGGTAAAGTAATTTCAGTATCAACTACTTCTTCCTTATTCATAATTTTTGTTAAAAGTCTCATTGCAACAGCACCAATATCATATAAAGGAGGTGCAATTGTTGTTAATGTTGGGCGAGTCATTTTTGTTAATTTTGAATTATTACTTGAAATCACTTCAAAATCTTTCGGTACATTTACGCCGTGATCATACAATCCATTTAATAAACCTACTGCTGCTTCGTCATCCGTTACAATTGCAGCTGTAATTCCCGCATTCAATAATTTTTCTGATAAAGTTTCTCCTGATTGATAAGTCAATGGAATTTCAAAGACGAATTTTTCATTGTAGTCAATTTTAAATACAGATAGAGCTTCTTTATATCCATCTAAGCGTAAATCAGACGCAAAAGTATTTTTTAGCGAGGCTGTTACGAAGGCAATTTTTTCATGCCCATTTTCAATTAATGTTTGTACAGCTTCTTGAGTTGCTACTTTATAATCGATATTAACGGAAGCCACAACATGATCAGAATCAATCGTTCCAGCTAAGACAATTGGAGTTTTAGAACGTACAATTTCTGCACGTAACTCTGGAGTTAAATTATTTCCCATGTATAAAATACCATCTACTTGTTTAGATAATAATGTATTTAATACTTGGATTTCTTTATGATTGTTTTGATCTGAATTTGCTAAAATAATATTATATTTGTACATTGTAGCAATATCATCAATCCCTCTTGATAAACTTGCAAAATATAAATTTGTTACATCAGGAATAATCACTCCTACTGTGGTTGTTTTCTTACTTGCAAGTCCTCTTGCTACCGCATTTGGGCGGTAATCTAATTCATCGATAACATCTAACACTTTTTTTCTTGTTGCTGGTTTAACATTTGGGTTTCCATTTACTACTCTGGAAACAGTTGCCATTGAAACATTTGCTTCACGGGCAACATCATATATTGTAATTGTTTGTTTTTCCATATAAATTCTCCTCTAATTATTAAAAAACTATTTATTTGCACACTAATCTAAGTAAAGGTTATCATTTTTCACGAAGTTTTGCAAGCGTTTCATATAACTATTTTCATATTTTTTGAAACTCTTTACATTTTTCGAATTTTTTGTGATAAAATATGCTTACAACTATAAACATGGAGGCTTCATTATGAGTAATAAACAAACTTATTCTAACTTTATTTCGAATTTAAAAACACTGAATTGCGACATTGCATTCATTCAAGATCCAACAACGATTAGCCTACTAACTCACTATACAACAGACCCGCATGAACGTGTTTTAGCAATGGTTGTATCTGCCAATCATTCACCTCTTCTCTTTGTGCCAGCTCTCGAAAAAAATATGGCTCAAACTGCTGAACCAACCTATACGGTTATCAGTTATCAAGACCATGAGAATCCATGGTCAATTTTAACTTCTGCCATTCGAGAACAATTTGATTCTCCTACTAAATGGGCTGTAGAGAAAAACTTTATTACACTCCATACTGTTGAAAATTTGAAAAATGAAATTCCTAGCATTCAATGGACAGATAATTTAACTCCAGTTATCAATGATTTACGATTAAGAAAAGATGCTGATGCCATTCAAAAATTAAAAGATTCTGGAACATATGCTGATAAGGCTGTAGAAATTGGAATCCAAAGCTTAAAAGAAGGGATTACAGAATTAGAAGTGGTTGCCACTATCGAATATGAAATGAAAAAATTAGGCATCACTTCGATGAGTTTTGATACGATGGTGTTGTTTGGAGACCATGCTGCTGATCCACATGGACTTCCAGGAGATAGAACATTAGAAAAAAACGAATGGGTACTCTTTGATTTAGGAACCATGCATAATGGATATGCCAGTGATATGACTCGTACTATTTTCTTTGGAGAAGAAAATGCTAAAGATGTTCGTCATCAAGAAATCTTTAACATCGTAAAAACTGCTCATGATTTAGCAATTCAAGCTGTTAAACCAGGAATGAAAGCTAGTGAAATTGATGCAATTGCACGCAATTATATTACAGAAAAAGGATATGGCGAATACTTTATCCATCGTTTAGGTCATGGAATTGGTCAAAGTTGCCATGAATTTCCATCTATTATGGAAGGCAATGATATGGTGCTAGAAGAAGGCATGTGCTTTTCTGTTGAACCAGGTGTATATATTGCAAAAGACTATGGAGTTCGTGTAGAAGACTGTTTAGTTGTCACAAAAGACGGAAGTGAATTATTTACTCACTTCCCACAAGAAGTTACAAAATATTAGGATATAAGAAAACCGAGGAATCCAAAATTTCCTCGGTTTATTTTTTAATTTAAATAGAGAGACGTAGCTTGAACAATGAGACTCGCAAATACGAAGCTACTTGCGTCCTTTAGCTACTTCAGGAAAGTCTAATTTACTATTTTACCTCTTCTTTTAGTTCCGCAACAACTTCTTCTGCTTCTTCTTTTTTAGCTGAAAAAGTATCCTGAACTTTACTTACCGTTTGAGAAACTTCTTCTTTCAAATTAATTGCAGATTTTGTAACAGTATCTTTTAATTGAGAAGCTGAATCTTTTAAATTCACACGAATATCTTCTGTAGCATTTAAAGCTACTTCTGATAATTCAACACCTTTTTCAATTGAAATATCAACATAATCAGATAATTGATCCTTTAATTCATCTGCTTTTACTGCTAAATCTTCACGTAATTCTTTACCAGATTTTGGTGCAAATAATAATGCTGTCGCAGCTGCTGACACACTACCGATAAATGCTCCTAAAAGAAATCCGCCTGTTTTTTTACCCATTTTTCTTCACTCCGTTCATTATTTTTTCTTTCTTGATAAAATCGCTTTTCCAACAGATAAAACCCCTAAAGTTCGAGTTGGTTTAATACTTGATACTTTAGTCGCAAGGGAACGAGTTGAATGATTTACATCAGAAACTGTTAATCCTAAATCTCCAATAGCTGTAAATAATGGATCCGTTCTTTTTACTTTTCCATTAATATCATCTACTAAAGCATTTGTTTTATTCAATAATCCCTCTACTTCTATAGATAAATTATCGACATCCCTTGTAATAACCTCAATAGAGTTGTTCACATGGTTCAATGTTTGATCAAATTTACTTAAAATTGGATTTAATCTTAACACTAAAAAGACCACTAACCCTAAAAATGAACAGGCTGCAATTAAAGCTGCAACTTCTATTCCAGACATTTTGAACATCCCTCCTCAATTTCCGATATTATTAATCATAATACCATTATCATGCATAAAACGCTACTAAAAGTGATATAGTATTTTCTAAATTATTGTAATTATGATAAACTATATCAAGTAGTATAAAAGGAGGTAAACCTATGGATATTCGTTCGACAGTACATAGTTTTTTTGAACAATATTGGCTTTCCATTCCGTGGGAAATGATTTTATCCGATATTTTGTCAAAACTAATTTCGTTAGCTATTCTATGTATTTTATTTATAGTTGGAAAAAAAGTTTTACATAAAATTTTTCAAAAAACAGTACTTTCATCTATTAAATTATCCTCACAAAGTATTGCTAGAAAGCATACTTTAATGAGATTATTGGAAAACTGCTTAGACTATTTACTCTACTTTGTATTAATTTATTGGATTTTAGTCATTTTAGGAATTCCAATTACAAGTTTATTAGCAGGAGCTGGGATTGCTGGTGTTGCTATTGGTTTAGGTGCTCAAGGATTTCTAAGTGATGTCGTAAATGGTTTCTTTATTTTACTAGAACGCCAATATGATGTTGGAGATACCGTTATTATTGGAGCAGTGACAGGGACTGTTGCAAGTGTTGGTGTAAGAACAACTCAAGTGCGTGGATTTGATGGAACACTTCATTTCATTCCAAACCGTAGTATTTCTGTTGTCAGCAATCAATCTAGAGGAGATATGAGAGCTTTAATTGAAATTCCTCTTTATAATGATGTAGATTTAACGATTGTTTATGATACAGTCGATCAAGTCAACACTAAAAATACTGGACAATATCCAGAAATTGTAAAAGGTCCAACTATTATTGGTCCACAAACTCTTCCAAACGGACAATTTGTTTTCAAAATTAGTATTTTTACGAAAAATGGAAAACAATATATGATTTATAATCAATTCTTAAAATTGTATCAAGAAGCTTTAATTGAAGCAGGTATTTCTCTTCCAACAAGTAATACTGCACTAAATATGACTAGTAAATAAAAATGTTACTCCCGTAAAAAGGAGTAACATTTTCTTATTTTTCGACTAATTCATACTTTTTATTCAATTCATGAACCATATAATTCACTCGTTTTAATACTTCTTTTCTTGTCACAATTCCCACAAATTCTTTTTCATCATTCGTGATACATAAGAAATTACGATCCACTAATTCATTCAATACATCTTCAATTTCTGTATCAAATGTAATCGTTGGAAAATCCGTTTCCATTGCTTCTTTTACTTGAAAATCATGTAATTGACTTAAATCAATCTCTTCCAATGTTGCAACTTGATTCAAAATCATCGCTAATGAAATTAATCCTGTTAATTTATTTTGACGGTTGACAACTGGAATGAGAGAATAACGTACATGAGTTAAGACTAACATCGCATGATCTAATGTATGATCCTCTTCCAAAATCGCTACTTTGTCTGCTGCAATAAATAATTTATCCTTTTCTTCTAGTAATAAGTCTTGTACTACTCGATTAATCATGAATAAATCCTCTTTCTGCATCTAAGTGATACTGATAATGAAGTCCTTCTAACGGGTGATGTTTCATATCAAAATATTGTAATTCAATTTCTGATTTTGAATGAATCGTTAATACAGCATAAGTAGGAGTCATGGCAAAATGTCCTCTTGGATAAGAAACACTTCCTGAATTGATACATAATACTCCTTCATAAGTTTCCTCGTATAGTTTATGCGTATGCCCATAAAAAGCTACTTGAGCTCCTTGTTCTTTAGCAAACTTTGCTAATCGATACACTCCACTATTCACTGCTTGTAGATGACCATGCGTTACTAAAAATCGAATGCCACCTTCTTCAAACACTTCTACTTCCGGATAATTTGTATCATAATCACAATTTCCAGTTACTCGAAGACAGTTTTGAAAAACTTCATCTTCGTATGGAAATTCTGAATCGCCACAATGAATAAAACGAACATTTGCTTCTGATTGATAGTGTTCAATTACTTTTTGTAATGCCATTTTTTGACCGTGATTATCACTCATGATAATAATTTTCATACATTCACCTCTGACTATTGATTCACCGATTCTAGCCATTCTTCCCATTGTTCCACTAATAAGTGAACAGCTTTTGCACGATGACTGATTTTATTTTTTTCTTCACGTGTTAATTGCCCAAATGTTTTTTTGATTTCTGGGACGTAAAATAATGGATCATATCCAAATCCACCTTCTCCTGAAGGGAATTTTGCAATTTCTCCATCACAAATACCTTCAACAACTAAAGATTCATGATTTGGTGCAGCCATTACTAAGCAACAATGGAAATGTGCACTTCTTTTATCAGAAGGTAATTCCCCTAATTCAGCTAATAATTTTGCATTATTGGCAGCATCACTTTTTTGATTTCCAGCAAATCTTGCAGAATAAACTCCAGGTTGTCCGTCTAAATCATCCACACATAATCCTGAATCATCCGCTAATACAATTTTTTGAAGTCTTTCTGCAATAGTTTCTGCTTTTAAACGGGCATTTTCTTCAAATGTATGACCTGTTTCTGCTACATCTTCTAGTTCAGGAAAATCTAATAACGTTTTAACACAATATCCTTTTGGTTCAAAAATACTTGCAAATTCTTTTGCTTTTCCAACATTTTTTGTAGCGATGACTAATTCTTTTTGAGACATATTTTCCTCCATATAAAATTCTAAACAAACTTTCTCAACGGTTAATGGACTTCTATTTAACCAATTTTCCGCAATTTCTTTAAATAAAATGGGCGAACCAGTTGTATAGATTTCTAACGTTGGAGAAGGATTTGTTTCATAATTTTCTGCTAAATGATTAAAATCTAATAACGCACTAACGGTAGAAACCGTTTCTGCACCTGAATCGATTAATGTAACTTGAGGTCCTACAACTGCTTGAATTCTTTGTTTTAACAAAGGATAATGAGTACAACCTAATATTAAAGTATCAAATTCTTTTCCCATTAAAGGTTGTAATGTTTGTGCGACCACTTTTTTTGCAATCGGTGAATCCGTTTGATTACTTTCCACTAAAGGAACAAATTTTGGACATTCTAAACTTGTGACCCTTAATTCATAGTTTTTCTTTTGTAATGTTTTACGATATACATCACTTTCAATCGTTGCGTGAGTTCCTAATACTGCAATTTTCTGTGTTTTTGTTTGTTTAATCGCTGCTAAACTTCCTGGCTGAATTACGCCCACTACTGGTATTTCTAATGTTCCTTGTAACTCTTCTAAGACTACTGCTGTTGCAGTATTACAGGCAATAACAATCATTTTTACATCTTTTTTAAGAAGAAACTGAACCATTTCTTTTGTAAATTTTTGAATTTCTTCAACTGTTCGATTTCCATACGGGCATCTTGCAGAATCTCCTAAAAAAATCATTGATTCATGAGGCAATTGTTTTAAAGCTTCTTTTAAGACCGTTAGTCCTCCCACACCAGAATCAATGAATCCTATTGCTTTTGACATGTTGTTCACTCTTTCTTCTTTTCTCTTGATTCATTATACCATGGATTGTTCCATTTTGTAGGAAAAGCCGATTTTTCTTAATTTCTTCTTAAACGTGCTATTAAAAGAAATGTTGTTATTTCAACGTTTTTAAACATCCAAAATAAATAATCAACTAAAAAAACAACCAGTGAGACGAAAAAAGGTGCTATTTTTAGTAGCACATTGATTTTTTCAATATAATTTATTAATGTGATTCGAAATCTACTCTAAACGATTTTGTCTTCCAGTTAGAAACACATGATTCAATTAAAATTGGATTTTGGCATTTTCGTCCACAGTAATATTTGCACATTCTAGCATATCACCATCAGATAAATTCAAATAGTACCATTTGTCATAATATTCTAACCAACCCTCGTGCATACTGCCATCTTCATGGAAGAAGTACCACTTACCATGAATGAATTGCCAACCTTTCGCCATTGCTCCATCAGATTTTAACCAATACCATGTATCGTCTTGAGCAATCCATTCATTCGTTAAAATGTAGCCTTCCGAGTTAAATTTATACCACGCCCATTGATTTCTTTCCATTGATTAGTAGGAGTACCATCTGTATCACGATAAGTCCATCCATTTTCATCTAAAAACAGTTTTGATTTGTCTAATAAGCCATTCACAATTGAAGTATCATGAACTTTGCTACTAATTTGCATTGAAATAGCGTAGTTTAATTTCATATCTGCCATTTCTAGTTCATATTCTTCTTTTTGCGTTTTGTACTTCTTATCCAAATCATTGTATTTTTGCAATAGTTCAGCATTACCTTCAGTTTCTTTTTTGAGTACCTTCAAATCATTGTCACGTTCGTCCAATAATTTCTGCAGACTAGTTGCGTTACCCTCCGCAGTAGATAACATATTTTGCAACTCTTGAGTAGACTTGCCGTGTTCTGCCATGATTTGAGCAATCTGTTCTTCAGATAACCCTATCTTTTCCAAAAATTTTCTATTCATTTCTTTCTCCTCCTTACGACTGTTTAACGTGGCAACGACCACGCTGTCGGACAAAATAAAAAAGCCTTTTTTATGTCGTGCTTAGGACAAATTTTATTTAAAAACTTTATTTGAAACTTTTGAATAGACATCAACATAAGTTTCGTTTTTATCGCCATTATGAGTAATTTCAGCGTAATCTCCGCATGGTTCGTCAGAAGAAATTTCGTTCGTTCCTACTAACACTTTCCAATTCTGAAGAACTTTGCTAAACCACACTACATAGCAATCTTTTGCTTTGATTTCACGTCCTGACAATCGAGTAAACTCTTCAGACGCTAATCGTCTAGCTTTATCCAACATATACACCCCTCCTTTCGTTTAAAAAAGTGTATAAAAAAAGCACTTAGATTTCTCTAGGTGCTTCTATAATTACTAATAAGCAAATTCAATTTTGGTTTTTATATCTTGATAAAGTTCTAATATTTCAAGAGGAGTATCTTCACGGAAGATAAATTGTTTCTTTCCTGAAATAGTTTTATCACCAATAATCCAATGCCGGATTTTTTTTGTAAAAATCAAAATTTCTTTACTAGGCATAGCCATTACTTCCACGATAACACCTCCTTGACTTTCTTTAACAGAATTGAATTCATATCTTAATTATACATATTTTTCCTATCTATCTCAAACAATGCTTTAACTAAGTGCTTTATTTTCTTGTTCTTTACGTTCTAGTTCTAAAACTTTAATTTTGTTTTCCTCGGGCAGTTCCTCCCATAATTTTTTACACATTTCTATTAAGTCTACTTCTGGTTTTCCGTCTAATTTTAAAAAATGGTCTTCCATAATGGGTCACCTACCTTAATTTATATTTCACACCAACATTATACAATTCATCTAACACTTTCTCAAGGTCTTTGTTAATATCACCAGTTGAATTAATATTACTAATTGATTTTAAAGCTCTATCATAACTATAATTTGATGTTTTAGTTATAAACATAACCTTACCTTGATTTGTAACAATAGTTAATGTTTTAACAGAATTTGTTCTTAAAAAGAAATAAATATCATTTGCAGAAAACGTAGACCCACCCGGATGATTATGTAAAACAGTTAAACTTTTTTCAGGAGCTACATTAAATAAATAAACCGCATCAGAGAACTTGAAAAATCAACGTATTTCTCATTTCCCCATATTTTTATTGGCTTACTATTCGTTAATACATAAGCTATTTCATTTGAGTTATTATTTAACATTGAATCTCTCAATAATTGTTTATGCATTAATTGTATATTGGTGTTTTCTTCAAAGTTATATTCTGGAATATCAACTAATTTAACTTTCTCTATCGCTTGTTCCATAATCATAACTTTTTTACCTTTTTGTTTGGCTTGATTAATGATAGGATATGTAATTTTACCAAGTAATCTATCCCCTTCACGTTTCCATTCATCAAATACATCACTCAATGACTTATCACTCGGAGCTACATTCACTTTATGATCGTTCATTAAAATATCAATATAAGGATTGTCGCTCTTTTCTCCATCTTTTGATTGATGACTTGGCATGATAGTAGAACGACAACGAACATGAAAAGGTGGTGCAGTTTGACCTGCTTCATATTCTGAGATAGGATATATTTTTTTATTCTCATGACGGCAAATATCTGAGGTTCTAGTATCTTATTAAGGTAAAATACATTTGTGACAAAAAGAGTACAAAAAAAGAGAACCAATGTTCTACTGAAGTTGGGAAAAAATCAGGAAAGAGGTTCTCTTATGAAATCTATTATAACAGAAGAAATCAAATTAAGACAGCGTGCAGTAGAATATGCCATAAAACATGATAATAACGCTAAAGCAGCAAGAAAATACCATACAACTAGACAACAAATTGCTCGATGGAGAAGTCGATATGATGGCACTGCACAATCATTGCTTCCAAAGAGTCGAAGACCTTTACATCATCCGAATGAACATAAAAAAGAAGAATTAGAACTGATACGTAAAATGTACAAACGTTATAACAGAGATGGATTAGCAGAGGTTTATGTACAATGTCAAAGAAGAAGGTACACACGTTCATATGGAGCTATGAAAAAAATGATTAAAAAACTTCAATTAACTGAAAAGAAAGAAAAAAAGAACGTATCCTATGACCCAGAAGTGACAACTAAAAAAACGATTTTCGAACAAAAATTAGAAGAAAAAGGCATCAAACATATAAAAACTAGACCATACTCACCATGACAAAACGGAAAAGTAGAACGTAGTCATAGAGAAGATGGAAGAAGATTTTATAATCGAGTATTTAAGAGTTTAGATAGTTTAGTTAAAGCACATACAAGATATATTAGTAGAGGTAATCATGTAGCTAGATGTGTATTAAAATTTAAATCTCCCAATCAAATAGTACAGCAGCACTTGTTACAATCGGCTTAATGTATTATAGTTCAACGCCTTCTTCCTTTGTCAAGGGACGCTTCGCTCTAAAGCCCTTGACAAATCCAGGCGTTAAACTGTTTTGTGGCTAAGCCAATTGTCCCACAAGTTGTATTGACACTGGTTCGTGTCACAAATGTTTGTGTTTCTTAGACGAAATATTTCTCCTAAACTTTCCTATATTGATTATAGATAACTTTCCGTCTATACTGATGTGTAAAAACAATGTGGTATTTACACATCCATTTTGTATGTGATAAACTATTAGCTTTTTCAGCCATATTTTTTCTCCTCTCGCTATATGATAGGCTTGAACACCTTTATTGTATCGAGATTGGAATTTTTTTGGTATAACCTTTGACGCGCACCTACGGAGCGTGACGGACTGAAAGTCACTAAAATAAAATTCGAGACCTAGGCTCGAATTTTAGCCATGAAACACCAAAGGTGGCTACTGGCGACGTTGCAGACAAAGGAAATTTTCTCTTTTTGAATTTTATCATACGAAAAAAATCCTGTCGAGAATCAATTTGATTCATCAACAGAATTTATCTATCAACCTAAAAGAAAAAGACTTTTAGCAAGTAAACAGCAAAAACTGTCTACTTGCGTCCTTTGCTACTTTTAGAAAAGTCTATTTCCTATAAATATTGTTCTAACAATTCTTCTAATTGTTCTTTAGAATGGTAGCCAATAACTTTATTTACGACTTCTCCATCTTTCTTAACAATTAAAGTTGGAATACTCATTACTCCAAATTGACGAGCAGTATTAGGACTTTCATCAACATCTACTTTTGCAAAAGTTACTTTATCTCCCAATTCTTCGTCTAATACATCGATAACTGGAGCTTGCATACGACATGGTCCACACCAAGGTGCCCAAAAGTCTACTAACACAACTCCTTCATTTGTTTTTTCTACAAAATTGCTATCATTTAATGATTGTACCATTAAAATCACCCTTTCTCTCACTTGTAAACATAGTATATCAAGCCTTATTCCATTTACAAAACATTCTGCTCACGAAAAAATTCCACAGTAGTAAGAAGAATGAAACTAACATTTTTGCAGGGCCGCTTCTATCTTTTGGATACTAGTACTAGGGAAAATTGAGACCTTAGGCTCAATTTTTAGCCATGAGACTCGCTTTTACGAGGCTGCTGGCGTCCTTTGCTACATCAGAAAAGTCTAATTCTAAACTATTTGAATAAAACTACAGTAGCCCCGTTTCCGCCCATATTCATTGGAGCAAATTCATAAGATGCCACACTACGATGTTTCTTTAGAGTCTTATGAACTCCTTGTTGAATCGCACCCGTTCCACGACCATGAATAATCGTCACACGAGGATATCCAGCTAATAAAGCTGCATCTAAGAATAATTCTAAATCCTTAATAGCTTCTTCATAACGTTTCCCACGTAAATCCAATTCCGTTGAAACATGACTCGAACGATGACTCTTCACAATAACTTGAGTTGGCTTACTTGGTTCTTCCTCAATACTAATCAAATCTTCAACAGGCAATTTCATCTTAATAATGCCCATTTGAACAACCCATTCTTGCTCGGAAATTTTTTCAACTAATGTTCCTCTTTGTCCAAAACTTGTAACTTCCACACTTTGTCCAGGACGCAATGATTTCTTAGCTTTTTCTCGTTTTAGTACTTTATTTTTCTTTAACGCTTGTTCGTGTTTCAAATCTGTTAAAGCTGTTTTCTTCTCAATTAATTCGTGTTCTTTTACAACTGTTTCCTTACTCTTCAATTGCATTGCACGAATATCTGACAAAATTTTTTCTGCATCTTCTTGACTTTGAGATACTAATTCATTGGCTTTTTCTTTTGCTTGTTCAATGAGTCGAGCTTTATTTTCTTTGAAGTTTTCTGTTTCAAGTTTTAATGCTTCTAATAATTGCGAACTTTCTTTTAATTGCTGTTGAATCACAGATTTTTCTTGGTCCACAATGCGACGTTTTCTTTCTAGATCAGAAATCATTTCATTCAATTCTTGACTTTCAACAGAAATAAATTGTCGTGCTTGTTCAATCACAACTTTTGGAAGTCCTAGTCTTGCCGAAATATCAAAGGCATTACTTCGTCCTGGAACTCCTAATAGAAATCGATACGTTGGTTGAAGTGTATCACTATCAAACTCCATACTTGCATTAATCGTTCCTACTCGATTATATCCATAGACTTTCAATTCAGGATAGTGAGTTGTTGCAATCACATAACTTTGTTTTGTTCCAATATAATCTAAAATAGCAATGGCTAGTGAAGCTCCTTCTTGCGGGTCAGTTCCTGAACCAATTTCGTCCATTAATACTAAACTTTTCTCATCAATTTTATGTAAAATTGAAACGATATTTGACATATGGGATGAAAATGTACTCAAGTTTTGTTCAATCGATTGTTCATCTCCAATATCTGCAAAAATTTTCGTAAAGACGCCTACACGACTATCCGGTAGTGCTGGAATATATAATCCCATTTGTGCCATTAATTGGATAATCCCAATCGTTTTTAAAAGAATGGTTTTACCACCCGTATTCGGTCCAGTAATGACAATGGATTGATATTCTTGCCCTAAAATAATATCATTAGCGACTACTGATTTTGGTGAAATAAGCGGATGTCTTGCTTGCCAAATGGCAATATGGTTCTCTTCATCAATAATCGGCTCATTTGCTTTAATTTGTTTGGCATAGAGTGCTTTTGCATTTGCAATATCTAAACGAGATAATACATAGTGATTTTGTGTTAGTGAAGGTGTGTGAGGCATTAATTTTTCTGATAATTCCAGTAAAATACGCTCGACTTCTTTCTTCTCTTGTAATTGATAATCTCGTAATTTATTATTTAAGTTTACAATCGCTTGTGGTTCCATAAATAATGTTTGCCCTGTTGCACTTTGGTCATGAACAATTCCTCCAAAAGTTGATTTGTATTCTGCTTTAACAGGAACAACATATCGATCATTACGAATTGTAATTAAAGAGTCTGTTAAATATTTTGCATATTTTCCAGTGACATATGTATTCAATTGTCCTTTAATTTCTTGTTCGGTTCTGGAAATTCCTTGTCGAATTCCTTTTAATGTGATGGAGGCATCATCTAATACATACCCATCTTCACGGATAGATAACTGTAATTGTTTGGAAATTTCTGGTAAACATTCTAATTTTTCTACTAATTGTGGCAATCGATCTAATGTAATCTCTTCTTCCTTCACTTTTTCAAAGAATGTAGCCACTTGATTTGTTGTTTGTAATACTTTTAAAATTTCGCTTAATTCTCTTCCATTTAATCCTGCTTCTACTTCTAATCGTTTAATAGATACACTAATATCGGCCAATTTAGGAATAGGGATTCCTTGTTTTAATCGTAACAGCGTCACTGCATCTCTTGTTTCTTCAATTTTATTTCGAATTTTTTGAGCATTCGTTTCAATTGGTAATTGAAGTATCATTGTTTTTGCTTTTTGAGTATTGGCAAATTCTCTTACTGCATGACGAATTTTATGAAATTCTAAAATATCTTCAATTTTTTGATTCATGCTTTCTCCTCCTTTAGACAGAAAAAAAGTGAAAAATAAAATTATTTTCCACTCTTATAGATTCTACTATTTTTCATTGAATGGATTTCTAATCATAGATTATGAAAATAACCACATTTTAACAATTCCTGAGAATAATGGAGTATTAGTCACAATCCAATTTGCTAGAGTATGTCCTTCAAAAATCTTTTGTACTGAATCTGTAGGAATCATCGCTACTAAATATAATACAAAGAAAATGGCTACATAGTGGAAAACAAATCCTAAAATCGCTCCTCCTAATGTATTAAATTGCTTTAAAATTGGTAATTTCTTCATTTCTTTAATCACAGTTGTAATCAAACGAACGATTGCCCAGTTCACAACCATAATGATAATAAATGAAAATAAGTAATAAAATGATTGGTCCATTCCTAATGCTTGACCTTCAGAAAAAATCGCTAAATGCGTTCCAGGAATATAAGATGGGAAAGGGACATACATTTCTATCATTTTAGAAAATGCACGATAACCCAATATAGCAATAAAAGTAGAAATAATATAACCAACAAAATGAATTAATTGTAAAGCTAATCCTCTTCTAGCACCTGTATAAATTCCTAATAATAAAAATAATAAAATGCCAATTGTTACCATCGAGCACCTACTTTCTCCATAAATCTTCTTGTTCTGCAAATTGTTTTTCAAATTCTTCCTTACGTTCTAGAGCAATACTTTGACGTTTACTTCCTCTTTGATGGGGAACATTTTTCTTCAATTGTTGATTTTCTTCTTCTAACCTCATTAATTGTTCTTGTTTTTCTAATTGTACACTCACTGCATTAATCGCTAGTAAAATGGCTTTTTCTTCATTAGAACATTCTTTAGCAACTTCACTGAGTTCATTCCACTGTTCATTTAATAATTTAATAACGCTATGCATATGCTGATGAGATTTTGTACCTAAAATGGTATACGTCTTTCCAGCAATATTTGCACGATAACGCTGTTTCTTTTGAGACACAACTTTCATCCTTTCATTCGTTACCATATTATGTTAAGTTTACCATTTTTCAGACAAAAAAAGAAGCCGTGAGGCTTCTTTTTTGTTTTAGAAGAATAAATTATTATTTTTTTCTGATTGATAATTATCACGTACACGTTGTGCAGAACCAGGATCCACTTGATTCAATGCTTTTTCAATAATCTCTAATGATTCAGCATAGCGATAGAAATGATTGAATTGTTCTAAAGCTTGTTGAATAGCTATATCCATTTCAGGATGTTCTAAACGGTAACGATTCGCTTGTTGAATCATATATTCTGTTAATTGAGCATTATCCACTATTTCTTCAGTCATAATATCTAATTTTTCAACATCATCTTCAATTGTTTGATTTAATCCTGTAATTTCAATCATATCTAATTTTACACGATTCATTAATTGAGATAATTGTTCAATACGAGAACTTGTTGCAAAGAATAATTCTAAATATTCTTTTGGTAATCCTGGTAAATGATATTTTTCAATTGTACGTTTCATATTACGTAAATCTAATTCAAATACATCTAAACCATCACGAATGCTCTTTTCTTGTTGACTTAAATCTGTCAATGTATTCACTAATGCTAATTGATTTTCATCAATTTCTTTCAATGTATTTAATACAATTTCATAATGTTCTTTCACAATAGAATAAGGAACTTGTTGATTTTGTAATGCTTTACTATAGTATGCAACAGCCTCTTGTTCTTTTTCTAATTGTTTTGCAAAATCTTGTACACGATTAAATTCATTATTCGCTAATACAAAGTTTTGAGATACACGATCTACTTCAACATTTACATAACGGTTACTTTGTAATACTTGATTTAATTTTCTTTCTACTTGAGCACGATTTCTCTTCACGAATACTTTTGCTTCATATTCAGTTTCCATTACTAAATATAATTGATCAATTTCTCGTGCTACTTTATCCAATTGTTGACGAGCTTCTCCTAATTCAGTTGCCTTAATATGTTCTCTTGCAACAGCAATAATTTCTTCAATTTTTTGAATTTCAGTTGGAATAGAAATTTTAGGGAACTGATAATGTTCTTCCACCATTTTTTGATAGCCTTCTTTTAAGTCGGCTACTTGATCTTCATATTCTTCTTCGATTTCTTTTAAGTATTTAGGCACTTCTTCTACAATTTGTTCAAAATCTTGCATTTCAGTTTCGATTCGGCCTAATACTTCTTTAGCTTCTAAGTGGTCACATTCATTTGTTAAAGTATTAAATTTTGTAAAATCTAATTCTAAATAAGATAACCGTTTTTCTAATGACTCTAACGCTTCACCAAATGAAAAACTATGAGCTAATAAATCTTTACGCATACTTGCATAACGTTCTTGTAACACTTCTAATTCTTCACGGTTTTTCTTGTCGCTATCTAATAATTTTTGTAATGCTGTGTAAATTTTATCGACTTCTGCTTTTGTTTCCTCAATTAATTGACTAGCCTGATTAGAAATTTGAGCGCCTTTTACAAAATTTAAACGTTGTGTATATTGTTCTGCACTCACTAATGAAGCTTCAATTTCTGGGAAACGGAAACGAGTGATTGTTTGCCAAGTTGCTTGCCAAGTTTCATACGTACGTTTTGTTTGACCTGTTAAATTCAGACTTTTTAACGTAAATAAAATATCTGCAATTGGAACGGTCATTAATTTTTGTTTTTTTACTCCTAATTCTTCGATAACTTTACTTTGTTTTTGACTTAAGTAATGTGCTACTCCATAACCAATGGCCCCTAACACCACGATTATAAGTAAGAAATATAAAAATCCCATATCTCTTCCTCCAAATTTATTTATCTACATATTCATTTACATACAGGATTAGTATATCACGTTTGTATACTCTATAGCAAAAATTTTTTCGAAAAAAAGAACCAAAATCCGCAATTTATAGCGAATATTTAGTCCTTTAGAAAGTTTCTTTAATTTCTTATTTGATTAATTCATAAATTGCTTCAGCATAAATTGCTGTTGAACGGAATAAATCATCTAATGCAAAGAATTCATTTGCTTGGTGCATTGTATCAATTGAATCTGGGAATAAAGCTCCATACGCTACTCCACGTTCAAAAATACGTCCATAAGTTCCTCCACCGATGGATTGTTCATGCGCTGGAAGTCCTGTTTGTTTTGCATATACCTCTAATAATGTTGCTACCAATGGATCTTCTGGTGAAACATAGTGAGGCACTTGAGATTTACCAGCAGAAACCGTTAATCCATAATTAGAAGATACTTCATCTGCTTTTGCTTGTAATGTTTGTGCATCAATCCCACGTGGGTAACGGAAGTTAACTACTAATTTTCCTCCTACTTCAGGAGTGAATGTTAAAATACCTGCATTGGCAGTTAATGGTCCCATTACTGAATCTTCAAATGCTACATTTAATTTTGCACCATCTGTATCTAAGTGAAGGACATCTGCAGCAAATGATAAGAAATTTTTCGCTTGCCCTGCAAAATCATATTGATTTAAGAATACTGCTAAATAAGTTGCTGCATTAATTCCTGCATGAGGTGTTGAACCATGAGCCGATTTACCAACTACATCTAATACCACTACCTCTTCTTGAACTTTAGCTGTTCCTTCTACTGGATTTTCAGCAATATAAGCGTCAAACGCTGCTACAAACTCTGAAGAATTTGGAACGACTACTTCTGCATGAGCATCTTGAGGTACCATATTTTCTCTTAAGCCAGAATGGAAGTTTTTCAATTGGAATTGTCCACTACTTTCTCCTGCAGCTAACTCAAAATGTAGCGATAAAATTCCTTTTTCTCCGTTAATAATTGGGAATTCAGCATCTGGTGAAAAACCAAAATCTGGCATTTCTTCTGTTTGGAAGTAACGATCCATACATTTCCAACCAGATTCTTCATCTGTACCAATAATGAAACGAACACGTTTTGAAACTGGTAAGCCTAATTCTTTTATGATTTTTAATGCATAATAAGCTGCCATACTTGGCCCTTTATCATCACTTGAACCACGAGCATAAATACGGTCATTGATAATTTGTGGTTCAAAAGGATCTGTTTCCCAACCTGTTCCAACAGGAACAACGTCTACATGTCCTAAAACACCTAATGTTTCTTTATAATCAGGATTTGGAGCAAATTCAATATGACCTGCTAAATTTCCAACCATTTTTGTTGTAAATCCATCACGTTCCCCAATGGCTAAAAAGGCTTCTAAAGCTTTTTTAGGACCAGGACCTACCGGTTCATCCTCACTTGCTTTTGAATCATCACGTACACTATCAATACGTAATAAGTCAAATAAATCTTTTAATAAGTCTTCTTTACGACTTTCAACTTCTTTTTTCCAATCAATTGTCATATTATCGCTCCTTTACGAAATTCATTAGGTTTATCTTATCATTTTTCCATATATTTTGCTAGAAGAGATAACTAAAAAAGGAATAAGAAACATTCATTTCTCACTCCTCTATTGATTATAATTCTACATTAAACATTTTTAAGGCTTCTAATTCTGAATCATTTAAACGACGAAAATCTCCAAGTTTTAAGGATTCATCTAAGTGTAATGGCCCCATACTGATTCGTTGTAAATCTACTACCGTTTTACCGCATGCTTTCACCATACGTTTCACTTGATGAAATTTACCTTCTTTTATCTTAATTTGGACCAGTGACATTGGATGACTATCATCCACGGAAAGAATCTCTAAATGAGCCGGCATACATTCATAACCATCATCCAATGTAATTCCCTTTTCAAAAGATACTTGATCTTCACCTGTCATGACCCCCTCGATTTTAGCAACATAGGTTTTTTCAACATGTTTTTTAGGGGATAACATCGCATGACTCAAAGATCCATTATTCGTTAATAATAGAAATCCATGCGTATCAATATCGAGTCGTCCTACCGGAAAAACTCCACGTTTCTGTGCTAATTCACCAATTAAGTCCAACACGGTTGCATGTTTCGTATCCTCTGTTGCTGATATAACCCCTTTTGGCTTATTCATCACATAGTACAAATATTTCTCATAATACACTCGTTCATCATCTAAATAGATTTCATCTAGTTTCTCATCAATTTGTACCTTACCATTCGTTACAATTTCTTGATTTTTTCGAACTCGCTTTTGTTTTAAAATTACTTTTACTTGGGAACGTGTTGCTACTCCAGAATCTGATAAAAACTTATCTAGTCTCACTGAACTTACTCCTTCATTTTTAGTTTTCTACGAATCGCAACCATTCTTTGCCCTAATAATTCGTCTGCTAATCTTGTATACAAGCTCATCACTGCATAAGCAATCGCTCCAACAAAACCAACAATCACAACAGAAATCATCGCCATTAATTTTCCATCAATGTTAATGATTTGTTTTAATCCTACCAAAGTTAAGGAACTGACAATCATCATAACCAATGAAATTCCCACTACTTTAGCTAATTGAATAGCGACTTTTTTAAGATTAAATAAGGTCTGATAATATAAATGATACCCCATATAAATAGTTGCTAAAATAAACCCAAGACTTGTCGCCCATAATGGCCCTGCACCTTCAAAGAAATAAATCATCATCGGTTGCCATAACATTTTTACTACTAAAGCAATCACTAAAGCTTTAATCGCAACCATATGTTGCTGCATGGATTGTTGAATCGAAGTAAAGACTGTAAAAGCTCCCATAAAAATACATAATACACAGGAAATCATTAATAAATACGTTCCATCTTTACTTGGAGAATAAAACACATTGTAAATTGGCTCTGCTACAACTGCCATCCCAACAGAAGCTGGAATCATAATAAAGGAATATAAACCAATATTTTCCTCGATCACATTTTTCACTTCTACATGATTTTTCACGGAATAATGAGAAGCTAATAATGGTAATGCCGCTGTTGAAATACTAATGGCAAGAGATAAAATAATCATAATAATTTTATTGGCATTAAATCCAAAAATCGTTAATAATTCTTTACTTTGTTCAAAATTCAAATGAGTAAATGTCATCGCTAGTGGTTGGAAAGTTTCTTGATCTAAAATACTAATTAACTGTATGCTTGAAGTCACAATGACAAATGGTAATGCTTCACGAATCACTTCAAATACAATACGACCAAAACTCATATTACGAGCAGGACGCCCTTCACTCATTAATTGCTTCATGCCAGGAATATCTTTCC
This sequence comes from Granulicatella elegans, assembly GCF_020735385.1. Lineage (NCBI taxonomy): Bacteria > Bacillati > Bacillota > Bacilli > Lactobacillales > Carnobacteriaceae > Granulicatella > Granulicatella elegans. Next base: position 1,835,142 of record NZ_CP085953.1, read on the forward strand.
ACATTTTATACCCTAAATAGATAAATGCGACAACTGCCCCCACAAATGCAGCAAACGTTGAATGCGCTACTGCAACTGCATAACTACCACCGAATAACTTCATAACGATGAACGTTAAGAGTAACATATAAATAATACGCACAATTTGTTCCCATAATTGAGATTTAGCAGAAGGTGCCATATCACTATACCCTTGATAATACCCTCTTAATAAACTTAATGGTGGAATAATTACCACTGCTGGAACAAGCGAACGAATGACCATGATACTATCTTGAATTTCTTGAGCGGAACCACCTTTTGCAAAATAAGGAGCTGTTACAAACATGACAATTGCACTGACAATCCCTGTTGCGGTCATAAATAACATTCCGCCTTTGAAAATATTCCAACTTGTCTCGTAATCTTTTCTTGATTGATTATCCGCCACAATTTTTGAAATGGCTACTGGAATTCCAGCCGTTGAAATTTGTAATACTAATGCATAAATATTGTATGCAATGAAATATAAAAAGTTGGCATCATCTCGTTGAGTAGCAAACATTGCTCCCCATGGAATGATGTATAATGCTCCTAATAATCTGGAAACCATACTACCTATTGTTAGCCAGGAAGAACCTTCTAATAGTATTTCTTTTGAATCTCTTTGCATACGGATTTTATCACTTAATCCAATTGATTTTTTACTGTTCCGTATCATAATATCCTACTTTCATGAAAACTTTTTCTCCCCTAAGCGTACAATATTTTTCAAGCATTGTAAAATAAAAAATAAAATGACTGTTTTAGATTTTTTCTACTAAAACAGTCACCCCTTCTCTTTGACATTCTGTAATGTATACATGGAAAACCACAAAGACTTTTCATAGTAGTTTAGGCATGAGACCGTAGGGCTGCTGACGTCCATTATCACTATAGAAAAGTCATTTTAAATTAAGGCTGGACCAAATGATGCTTAAATGCATAAATCGTTGCTTGTGTACGATCTTCAACTTGCAACTTCGATAAAATATTCGAAACATGCGTCTTCACCGTTTTTAACGTAATAAAACACTCATCCGCAATTTCCTGGTTCGATTTTCCTTGTGCAATCAATAAAAGCACTTCTTTTTCACGAATCGTTAATTCCTCAAACAAACGAAACTCTTCTTCCACTTGATGACGATGCTCTAACTTCTCACTCACTTCTTTTTCGAATACCCCTTCTCCACGATAAGTATCCCGAATCGCTTGTGCAATTTCAGAAGCAGACGAAGTTTTTAATAAATAACTTTTTGCCCCAGCACTAATAGCTGGATAAACTTTTTCATCATCAATAAAACTTGTCACAATAATAATTTTAGCTTCTTTCCACTTCGATAAAATTTCTTTTGTTGCTTCAATTCCATCCATAACAGGCATGACTAAGTCCATTAAAATAATATCCGGTTTTAATTCCAACGCTTTTTCAACACCAATTTTTCCATTTTCCGCTTGAGCAATCACTTCAATATCTTCTTGAACCGATAAATAAGCTGATACCCCTAATCGAACCATCTCATGGTCATCTACTAATAAAACTTTAATCATTCAACTACTCCTTCTCCTACTTTTGAGGAATTTTTATTTCTATAATGGTTCCTTGATTGACAATACTAATAATTTTGCATTGTCCTCCCATTCCTGCAACACGTTCTTCAATATTTTTCAAACCATAGCTTCCAGATTTGGAAACACTTGTATCAAAACCAATTCCATCATCAACTAGTTTCAAAATAATATAATCATCCATTTGTTTTAAAAAGACTTCTAATTGTTTAGCTTTTGCATGTCGTAATGTATTCGATACCAATTCTTGTACAATTCTAAAAAGATGATCTTCAAATGTACTTGGAAGTGTCACTTCATCCAGTTCCCAATGAAGCGATAATTGCACTTTTGTAGTTAATTCTCTTAATAAACTCTCAATCCCTTGAACTAATGTTTTATTTTCAAGTGAAATTGGACGTAAGTGTAATAATAAAGCTCTCATTTCTGATTGAGAATCATTAATAACTTTCTCTACTAATGCTAATTGTTGCTGGATTGCTGGAGATAATTGTTCTTTTTGCTCATTCATAGCTGATAACATCATCATCGCTGCAAACAATTGTTGGCTCACTGAATCATACAACTCTCGAGCAATACGATGTCTTTCTAATTCAATAATTTCTTCCTTCGTTTCTTCTCCGATATATTCCGGTCTAGAAGAAATTTGTTGAAGCTTTTGAACAAATTGCTCTTGCATCTCTACAATTCTAGCAGTTTCTTGGAAAAATGTATCCAATCGTATCATTAATAAAAGATGATACCAAATTTCATCCACCGACTTTTTAACATTTGAAAATTGCTGATTTCTAATAGCTTCTAGTTGATTATAAATAACAGAATCCGTTAATCTTTGTATGAAAAATACAATACTTGCTGCCATAAAAGTTATAATAAAGACGATTATCGTCACTACTAAAAATAATACGATTAATTGATTCGAAGATAATTTTTCTAATAATTCAATATCAAATAATGAATGTAGGACATTAACTCCAATTAGAAAAATACTGGAGACAAATAAAAACACGACAAAACAGATTCGTAAAAACCACTTCTTCATGCTTCAATCACCTCGATTTCTCCTACAAGGACTGATGAGATAATCGTAATTTTCTTATTACTCGATTCAAAACGTTCTGAATACATGGTAATCGTCTCATTTTTCAATTCTATCTGTTGGTCATCAAATTTTACCTCGCCAATAAACGCATTATGACAAAGTTTTACACCAATTCCAATTGGAACAATGACACGAATTCGACCAATTCCTTTTCGAATCATAATCGTATTTTGTTCATTAGGAAGAACGGTATTTCCTAAATCGATAATCGTATCTCCCATCAATTGGCTAATATTAATATCATCCCATTCAAATGTATCTTTTCCAATTTTTTGGACTCCAATCCATTCCTGTCTTTGCGTATCAAATCGTTCAGATGGTTCTTCTAACTTAACAGAAACATATCTTTTTTTCTTCCAAATCCATTCACTGCCATCTGAAAAATATTTTTTAATTAATTTTCTTCCATAGGATAGAACATAAACGATTAAAATACTTCCTGCTAGCCAAATTCCCCATGTAGAAAATACCGCTAAAAGAATCATTAATATTCCAAAGAAAAGTCCATTCGTACGAATAAAACGATTTTTTAATTGAACAGCAATTCCTACAAAAATAATTCCTAACACAAATAAATAGAATAAATGGGCATTGGTAAATAACTGAAATCCTGTTAAAAACATCCCAACTACTATAATAAATAGAATGAAGATGAATCGATTATTTTTCATTTTTATCCTTCTTTCTTAGAAAACTTTCACACTGTAAAAGTACCATATTCCTTCTTCTCTGACTATCCATCTAAAGACTGATTTCAAAAAATGCTAGGTTAGTGAAGCTTTATCGTTAGGTATTATTCTAACATTTTGGCAACACTTATCCTAGCATTTACTGATTATCCAATTGGTGGGTCTTGCGGTTCATTGTCATGACTAAAAGCATCCAAGTTTACTTTTCTTGGCTTACTTCCTTCTGAAGGCCCTACGTAACCTCTTGCTTCTAATTCTTCAATTAAACGAGCGGCACGATTGAATCCAATTTTAAATCGACGTTGAATATAAGATGTACTAATCGTTTCTAATTCTCGAATCATTTCTAATACTTCATAAAATAAATCATCTTCAGGATCATCCGAACTTCCTTCTGATGTTTCGGGTAGCATCATTGTCTCATCATATTCCACTTCTTGTTGTGTTTTTACAAACTCAACAATTCTTTCTACTTCTTCATCGGTTAAATAAGCTCCTTGTACACGAATCGGCTTATTCTCACCCATTGGAATGTATAACATATCCCCTCTACCAAGTAATTTTTCAGCACCACTTGAATCAATAATCGTACGTGAATCTGTACCACTAGATACTGCAAAGGCAATTCTTGAAGGCACATTTGCTTTAATAATTCCCGTAATAACATCAACTGATGGACGTTGCGTTGCTAAAATCATATGAATCCCCGCTGCACGAGCCATTTGTGCTAAACGAATAATCGCATCTTCGACTTCATTACTTGCAACCATCATTAAGTCAGCTAACTCATCCACAATTACTACAATATATGGGAGTAATGGATTCTCTTCTCCAGTTTCAGCATTATAAGAAGCTACATGCGCATTATAACCATCGATATTTTTCATCCCCATTGCGGCAAACATTTCATAACGTTTTTCCATTTCAGTCACAACTTTTTTCAAAGCTTGCGCTGCTTTTCTTGGATTTGTCACAACAGGCGTTAATAAATGAGGAATCCCATTATAGCCATTTAACTCTACCATTTTCGGGTCAATCATCATTAATTTAACTTCATGAGGTTTTGTCTTCATCAAAATACTTGTAATAATCCCATTAATACACACTGACTTCCCGCTACCAGTTGAACCAGCAATTAATAAGTGAGGCATTTTAGAAATATCACATAATCGAACATTTCCAGAAATATCTCTTCCCAATGGGACATCCAATGGTTTTGGTGATTGAAGAGCTGCTTGAATGACATCACTGAAGGCCACAAAACTTGTTTTACTATTTGGAACTTCAATTCCTACATAAGGTTTTCCAGGAATTGGCGCTTCAATACGAATATCTTTTGCAGCAAGAGCTAAAGCAATATCATCACTTAAATTCACAATTTTACTAACCTTCACTCCAATAGCAGGCTTAATTTCAAATTTCGTTACAGCAGGCCCTACTAATGGATTTGGCATCACTTTTGCCTCTACTCCAAAACTTTCAAATGTTCGTTCTAAAATTTTGAGATTTTTCTCAACAATCATCTTCTCATCGGATTGATCAGAAGATGGAATTGGATTTAATAACGTTAATGGTGGTAATTGGTAATCGGAATCATCCGTTCCACCATTAATGGCAAAGTCTTCTAAGTCTTCTGTATCTTCCTCTTCTTGTGTTGGTTCGATAAAAGGACTGAAAGAAGTTGGCTCTTCTCTTTTCGGTTGAACAAATTCTTCTTCTACAACTGGTTTTATAACAGATGGTGATGTTACTTCAGGAGAAATTTCTTCAAACTCCCACTCTTCTTCCTCTTCATCAAAAACAAAATGTTTCATCTTGTCGATTAAAGAAGCTTTCTTTTCTTTTGGTTTTGTTTCAACAACTTCTACTTCAGCTTCCCGTACACGAGATTCTTTTTCTACTTTTTTTTCTTCCAGTTGATGTTGAATTTGAGCAGTCCAATTTCTTAACACTTCAAAAACATCTTTTAAATGAATCTCAAATGCTACAAAAATAGCCATTAAAAAAAGGATGCCAATGGTCAAATAAGTTCCCCATTGAGAAACTAAGAAATACGTCACCGTATAAAACAATGCCCCAATCATTCCGGAACCCAAATTCTGTTCGATAGCATTTGCTTTAAAATCAATCGCATAACGAGCTATAATTTCTTTAAATAACTGACCGCCTTCTTGAACATGATTACTAAATACAGCCACTTCTACCCAAAGAAAAATCGCAATCAACAGACACGTAACGACCCAAATCCATTTTTTCGGAATGGAATGTATTCTCCCGCGGAATAAAACTCCTATTGAAGCGAGTATTCCAACAATCCCCGCATATATCAATAAATCTCCTACAAAAAAACGAATACTATTGGCAAAAAATCTTCCTAAAAATCCTAATTTAAAAATGGCTAAAAATTGAATTAGAATCAAAATTGCCATTACAATTTCAATCGACATTGCAGAATCCGTATTCTTTTTCGTAGATTTTCGTTTTCTTTTTTGTTCTTGCTTAGCCACTTTACTCTCCTTCTGAATATAGTTTTCCTTCTGGTGTTAAAATGAGGACTCCATAATAGAGTTGCAAACAATCTTCACAGGACTCACAATATTCACATTCATTTTCATTCCAAAATGCACAAGAAAACTGCTTCTCACGTTTCTTTTGATATTGCACTGTATATGTTTCTACTAATTCTTGATAACGTTTTTTTGCTTCTTCTATACTGGAACAAAATTCTTCTAAAGCAATCATCTCTTTCCAGTCGTCCATCATCCACCAAGGTTCATCGACTCCTTTTGTTTGGATAACACAATACATACAAATCACCTCTTACTAACAGTATACCAAACTTTTTCAAAACTTGTTATCTTCATCCATTGAAAATTCATATATTTTTGTTAGTATGATTAAAAGGAGGAATTCAAATGATTACATTACGTCTAAGAGTTTGGGGACTTGTTCAAGGAGTTGGCTTTCGTTTTTATACAAAACGATTAGCAGACCAATTACAGATGAACGGAATGATAAAAAATAAAATCGATGCTTCCGTCGAAATAATTGTCCAGGATACACCCGAGAGAGCCTATGCTTTTGTAGATCGAGTAAAAACTTCTCCTCCATCCCCGTATGCAAAAATCCATACATCAACTTTAGAAATTATCGAAAATGAACCGATTTATAAAGGATTCTCAATCTATTATTAAGGAAAAAATGAAAGAGAGAAAGCTACATACGTCTAATTTTCATTGCTATTCTATTCAATATAAAGTAAAATGATTGTGTTTGACAGAAAAAAATAAAGGAATGTGATTCATGAAATTAACAAAAAAAGTTCAATTAGCAGCTCTATCAAGCTTACTTGTGCTATTCCTATCCGGATGTGTACAAATCGACAAAGCCACTAATCAACCATATGGGGTTGTGTATGATTATTTAGCGGTACCGACTCAAACTATTTTAAACTGGATTGCTTCAGCAATCGGTGGAAACTATGTCATTTCTATTATGATTGTTTCAATTGTAGTTCGTATTATTTTAATGCCAACTATGTTTAAACAAATGAAAACAATGTTAATGAACCAAGAAAAAATGGCATTAGTAAAACCATATATTGATAAAATGAACGAACGTTATGGGGATGACCCAACACCTGAACAACGTATGGAAGTTCAACAATATACAATGGAAATTTATCGTTTAAATAATGTGTCATTAACAGGTGGGCTTGCTTCTGGATGTCTTCCAGTATTAGTCACAATGCCAGTCTATAGTGCTCTATATAATGCGATTTTATACTCTCCAGAAATTTCAAATAGTACTTTTATGGGAGTTTCATTAGGAAGCACGTATTTACCAATTGCGATTGCTACTGCTGTGATTTATTTAATTCAAGGTTATATCAGCCAATTATATATGGATGAAACGCAAAAAGCTCAAGCTAAAGCTACACTATATATGATGCCAGTGATGATGTTAATGTTCACGGTTGGTACGGCTGCAGGGATTGGGATTTACTTCTTCACTTCTGGATTAACTGCAATCTTACAAACTTGGATTCAAAACCAATTCATTCGTCCAAAAGTAAAAGCTGAAATCGATTCGGAATTAGAAGCTCAAGGCAATAAAGTCATTCTTCCAGAGACTTCAAACGTTGCTAAGAGTGCTAATCATGCCACTACTGCACCAGCTCAACAAACATTTGCACAAAGGAACCGCACATCAACAGGAAAAAACAGCGGAAAACAAAATAGAAAATAACACAATCACAAAAAGGTCTTTTCTTACTTAATAGCATTAGGACGCCAGTAACCAGCTATGCTGTCTCTTCGCGTCCTAATGCTATTAAAGAAAAGACCTTTTTATTTTATTCATCTTTAATAAGCATACAAAAAAAGTGAAAGAAAAAATAGTTTTCTAACCTCTAACTATTAAAAAACGTGAAGTTGGAAGTTTTCCTTCTTTCCTTCACGACAATTGTTCCGTCTACTAAATTACTTTTCTTTCGAATGGGTCGATGCTGATTCCTTGTTCTAATACTTGTTTTGCGTATTCTTTTGCGCCGAACAATGAATGATCTTTGTAGTTTCCACATTGAATAGCTGAAATTCCTTGAATATCTTCAAAACGAATTTCATTAACAATTTGTTCTAGTGTTGCTTTTAATGCAACGGCAATTGTTTCTGCACTTGGTGTTCCCCATGTAATTAAATGGAAGCCAGTACGGCATCCAAATGGAGAAACATCAATAATTCCGTCAACTCTATCTCTTAATAAGTCCGCTAATAAATGTTCAAATGTATGAATCACACCTGTTGGCATTTCTTGCTTATTTGGTTGTAAAAATCGGATATCGAAATTCGTAATACAATCTCCTTTTTCTCCAACTTCTTCTGTAATTTTACGCACATAAGGTGCAATCACTTTATTATGATCTAATGTAAAGCTTTCTACTTCTGCCATAACAAAACCTCCTAGTAATCTTTATAACAGAGCCACTATACACCAAAATAGAAAGCACTGTCAATGAAATACAATTCATCCTTTTATGTAGTTTAGAAGTATCATGGTATAATTGATAAAGAAATTTATTAATAGCAAAAGGAAATGATTATGAAAAGAAAAACATCTTTCAAACGAAAACTATTTTATTTTTTTAGTCCTCTTATCATTCTTATCAGTCTGATTATTGGATATTTTATTTATGGTTATACGGCTTACTATCGTTTAGAAGATAATCTGACTTTATCCGTTACAAGCCATACCGATCAATCTCTCAACACTGGAAAGGATTACACCATATCCTCTTTTAATATCGGATATGGAGCTTATCCTCAAGACTATAGCTTTTTTATGGATGGAGGGAAATATTCAAGAGCTTATAATCGACAAACCGTATTAGATAATATGCAAGGAATCAAAAATGCTATTCAGATGATTCAACCAGATATTGCTCTATTCCAAGAAATAGACACGGATGGAGATCGTTCCCAACATGTTGATGAAGTGAAATTTATAACTCAGGCTTTTGAAAAACAAAATTGGGTATTTGGACAAAACTATGATTCACCTTATTTATTTTATCCAATATTAGATCCTATTGGAAAGGCAACTTCTGGACTCTTAACGATGTCGAAATACACAATTCAATCTAGCCAACGATATAGTTTACCCGTTGAAACGAATTTCAATAAATTTTTCGATTTAGACCGAGCTTTCACCGTTAGTTACTTACCCGTTTCCAATCAGAAACAATTAGCTTTAATCAATATTCACTTATCAGCTTATACAAAAGATCCAACAATTGGAAAAAGCCAATTAGAAAAACTATTCAGCTATATGGAAAGTGAATATGAAAAAGGAAACTATGTCATTGTCGGTGGAGACTTTAATCATGATATTTTACTTGGAAAAAGTCCTGAAGTCTTCCAAACATCCGATGAACCACAAACTTGGACTCATCCATTCCCAGTAGATAATCTTTCGAAGCATTTTACATTAGCCACTCAAGGATTAGCAGAACAAAAAATCCCATCTGCTCGTGCATTAGATGAAGGGTACCAAAAAGGAAGAACTTTTGTAACATTAGTCGATGGATTCATTATTTCAGACAATATACAATTCAATCATGTCCAAGCACATGACTTGGAGTTCCAACATTCCGACCACAACCCAGTTTCAATGAGTTTTACATTGAAATAGAAGTAGTGATTCTCTGGTACTTTATCTGGTACTTTTCACATGAAGACTAAAAATTGGCAAGTTTTTAATTGAAAGAAGATTACTTCATGATAAAAAGAAAAAACTTTTCTTCGTAGCAAAAGTACATTATACAGGGAAAATTTGAGACCTAGGCTCAAATTTTAGCCATGAGACAGCATTTGCTGGCTGCTGGCGACCTTGCTACGTAAGGAAAGTTTTTTTCTTTTTATCGATTAACCAACCGAGCCCTCCATCTCATAAGAAATCAATCGGTTTAATTCAACTGCATATTCCATTGGAAGTTCTTTTGTAAATGGTTCAACGAATCCCATTACAATCATCTCTGTTGCTTCAGATTCACTAATTCCTCTACTCATTAAGTAGAATAATTGTTCTTCAGAAATTTTTGATACTTTCGCTTCATGTTCTAAAGCGACTTTATCATTATGAATTTCGTTAAATGGAATCGTATCTGATTTCGATAAATCATCCATAATAATCGTGTCACATTCGATATGAGAAATTGAATAATCAGATTTCTTACTGAATGTTACTTGTCCACGATAGTTTACGATACCACCATCTTTTGCGATTGATTTTGAAACAATCGAACTTGATGTATGAGGTGCATTATGAATCATTTTTGCTCCTGTATCTTGATGTTGTCCTTCTCCTGCAAAGGCAATGGATAACATTGTCCCTTTTGCATAAGGTCCTTCTAAAAATACAGAAGGATATTTCATTGTTGTTTTTGCTCCTAAGTTTCCATCAATCCATTCAACTGTTCCATGAGCTGCTGCACGAGCACGTTTAGTTACAAGATTATAAACATTGTCAGACCAGTTTTGAATCGTTGTATAACGGCAATATCCACCTTCTTCTACGAAGATTTCTACAATTGCAGCATGTAAGCTGTTAGATGAATAAGTTGGTGCTGTACAACCTTCAACATAATGTACACTTGCGCCTTCATCTACAATAATTAATGTACGTTCAAATTGACCCATATTTTGGTCATTAATACGGAAATAGGTTTGAAGTGGAACATCACATTTTACACCTTTTGGTACGTAAATAAACGTTCCTCCTGACCATACTGCTGAGTTTAATGCTGCTAATTTATTGTCTGTTGGTGGTACTAATTTTGCAAAATATTTTTCGAATAATTCTGGATATTCTTTTAATGCTGAGTCTGTATCCGTGAAGACAATTCCTAGTTTATCGAATTCTTCTTTCATATTGTGATACACAACTTCTGACTCGAACTGTGCAGATGCCCCTGCTAAATAAGCACGTTCTGCTTCTGGAATCCCAATTTTTTCAAATGTATCTTTGATTTTCTCAGGAACATCATCCCAAGAACGAGCTGGTTTATCACTCGCACGTTTGAAATAGGTAATCGCATCAAAATCAATATCTGATAAATCTGCTCCCCATGTTTGCATTGGCATTTTTTCAAATGCTTTTAAAGATTTTAGTCGAAATTCAAGCATCCATTCTGGTTCCTTTTTCATTTTTGAAATTGTACGAACGACTTCTTCGCTTAATCCAACTCCACTATCAAATACGGGCGTTACCTCTTCATGAAAGCCATACTTGTAATCTTCTAATTCTGGAACTCCACTCATTTTTATATTCCTTTCTTGTTTTTCTGTTCAACTGCTTTTTCTAATGCTTTCCATGCTAATGTTGCACATTTGATACGTGCTGGGAATTTAGCAACTCCACTTAGTAAGGCAGCATCTTCTAATCGATCTTCATTCACACTTTGTCCTTGCACTAATTTTGAGAAATCTTCTGCTAATTCCAAAGCTTCGGGTAAAGTTTTTCCTTCTAAAATATCACACATCATACTGGCACTCGCCATACTAATCGAACAACCTTGTCCATCAAATCGAGCACTTGTAATATGACCATCGTCTGATAATTCTAATTGTAACTGTAATACATCGCCACAAGTCGGATTATTCAACTCGATAACTTCAGCTGTTTTTTCAGTTTGAATTCCTTTATGACGAGGAAAATTCGAATGATCTAAAATCACTTGACGATATAATTGATCTAATTTAGATAAAGCCATCTGAGAAAAACTCCTTTACTTTTTGTAATGCTTCTATGAAAAATTCAGCTTCTTCCATTGTATTATAAATATAAAAACTAATACGAGCAGTCGAAGAAACGCATAAATCTCTCATTAAAGGTTGTGCACAATGATGTCCTGCACGAATCGCTACGCCTTCCATATCTAAGGCTGTCGCTAAATCGTGAGAGTGAACGCCATCCATTGTAAATGAAATCACGCCACTTCTTCTTAAAACATCCGTCGGACCATGAACAGTCACACCTTCCATTTGTGTTAATTTGTCATAAACATACGCTACTAATTGTTGTTCATGAGCATGAATCTGATTCATTCCAATTTGTTCTAAGTAATCAATGGCTGCTCCTAATGCAATTCCACCGGCAATATTGGGTGTCCCTGCTTCAAATTTCCATGGAAGTTCATTCCATGTACTTTCTGTGTCATAAACAAAGTCAATCATTTCTCCGCCAAATTCAATGGGTTTCATTTCTTCTAATAATGCTTGCTTCCCATATAAGACACCAATACCTGTTGGAGCTAACATTTTATGACCACTAAACGCATAAAAATCACAATCCAAGTCTTGCACATCAATTTTCATATGAGGTGCTGCTTGAGCTCCATCGACAACTAATACTCCTCCAACTTCATGAACGATTTGTGCTAATGCTTTAATCGGTTGAATCGTCCCTAATACATTGGAAGCATGCGCAATTGAAACAATTTTTGCTTGATGCGTTAAAACTTCTTTTGTAGCTTGTAAATCTAGTTCCCCTTCCTCAGTTAATGGAAGGAAGTTTAAACTAGCTCCTGTTTGAAGTGCTAATTGTTGCCATGGAACAAAATTAGAATGATGCTCCGTTTTACTAATCCAAATCTCATCTCCTTCATGCAGGCGATATTTAGCAAAACCTTGCGCCACCCAATTTAATCCAGTCGTTGTTCCTCTTGTAAACAATACTTCCTTTATCGAAGAAGCATGAATAAAGGTTTGCACTTTTTGACGGCTCGCTTCATAGGAATCTGTTGCTAGTTGGGCTAGTGTATGCACACCACGATGAATATTGGCATTATAATGACGATAATACTCTTCCATACAACGAATCACACTTTCAGGCTTTTGCGTTGTAGCAGCATTATCTAAATACACTAATGGTTCATCATTAACAGTTCTTGTTAAAATTGGAAAATCTTTTCGAATGTGATTACTGTTCATCATTTTTCGCCAACTTTTGATCAATCATTTCTACTAATTCTTTTTGCGTATTTTGTGCTGGAATTGCACTAATAACAGAACCTAAGAATCCACGAATCACTAAACGTTTCGCTTCTGCTTGGCTAATTCCACGGCTTGTTAAGTAGAATAATTGTTCATCATCCACTTGTCCCACACTTGCCGCATGTCCTGCTGTTACTTCATTTTCATCAATTAATAAAATGGGGTTTGCATCTCCACGTCCGCCTTCAGAAAGCATTAATACACGGCTCTCTTGTTGTGCATCTGCGAATTTTGCTCCTTTAATAATATGGCCAATTCCGTTAAATGTTAACGTTGATTTATCAAGAATAACCCCATGTTGTAAAATATGTCCCACTGAGTGGTTTGCATAGTTTGTCACTCTTGTATCGATTCCTTGTACTTGTTTACCAGTTGAAATAGCAACAACATTTACTTTTGCAGTAGAACCTACTCCACGTAATTCACTATCAAAGTCTGCGATTACATTTCCGTCATTCATAATCCCTAATGCCCATTCAATAGTCGCATCTTTTTCTAAATAACCACGACGATTAATGTAGGCATCTGTTGGTTGACCTAATGTATCAACCGCTGCAAAATGAACTTTTGCTCCCTCTTTTGCAATTACTTCTACAATGATATTCGCTGTATTTTTACTGTCTCCAATACTTTCAAAACGTTCCACATAAGATAGTGAACTATTTTCTTCTGCTACAATTAAGACGTGTTTAACAAACGCTTCGTCTACTGTATTATTTTGTACAAAATGAGATTCAACAATGTCTTCTAAAACAACATTTTTAGGAACATAAATGAAAATTCCTGAATTGACCATTGCTGCATGATACGCCGTTAAGCTATCTTCATCTACTGGTACAGCTTTTGTCATATAGTATGATTTCACTAATTCTGGATATTGTTGCAATGCTTCAAATAAATCCATTACTAATACATCTTGCATAGCTGTTTCAACATTCATCTCTTCCCAGTAAGAAACAGCTCCTAATTGAACAATTTTTGCACTTCCTACTGCACTTGGAATGTCTTTTTCTAATTCTGTGATAATTGAGTTTGCTTCTCCAATTTCACTTTGGAATAAATTCCAACGATGGAATTTTACACGTTCAATAAATGGTAATGGTAATTGTTTCGCTAATTCCAATGCTTTTAAACGAATGTCTAAAAACCAATCTGGTTCATTCTTTAGAAGCGAGAATGAAGTCAGTTGTTCTGGTGTTACGGTTAATTTCTCTGCCATTCTCTTTCTCCTATTCTTGATGTTCTAAAGAAATTCCTAATTCTTCACTAATTCCTTTATATCCTTCTGCTTCTAGACGTTTTGCTAATGCTGCATCTCCAGTCATTACCACACGTCCGTCCATCATAATATGAACAACATCTGGTTCAATATAGTTTAATAACCGTTGATAGTGAGTAATAATTAATGATCCAAAGTTTTTTCCACGCATCGCATTAACCCCACGAGAAACAACTTTAAGCGCATCAATATCTAACCCTGAGTCGATTTCATCTAAAATCGCAAAACTTGGCTCAATCATCATTAATTGAAGAATTTCATTGCGTTTCTTTTCTCCACCAGAGAATCCTTCATTTAAATAACGTTCTGCCATTTCTTCTGGCATATCTAAAATCGCCATTTTTTCATCTAATTTTTTAATGAATTCACGAACACCCATTTTATTGTCTTCATCACGACGAGCATTAATGGCTGAACGCATAAATTCCGCATTTGTTACCCCAGCAATTTCACTTGGATATTGCATTGCTAAAAATAGACCTGCACGAGCACGTTCATCTACTTCCATTTCAAGAACGTTTTCTCCGTCTAATAAGATTTCACCTTCTGTTACTTCATAACTTGGATGTCCCATAATCGCTGCTGAAAGCGTTGATTTTCCTGTTCCATTTGGTCCCATAACCGCATGGATTTCTCCAGTATTGATAGTTAAATTCACACCTTTTAAAATTTCTTTATCTTCAATTGACACATGTAAATTTTTAATTTCTAATGTTGCCATTATTAAGCCCCTTTCAAACTAAATCCTCAATCATATAACAGAATTTTTTCTGTCACATTAAAAATATTTTATCCTAAATGAGAACGATTATCAAAAAATAACGTTTCGAATTCATATCTTCTACTGCAACTTTTTCACTAATTTTCATATAAAAACTTTTCATTTTTATGAAAATGGAGTATTATATAAACTACTTACAATGCGAAAGGGGAAAATCAGATGCAACAATATCCTTTAATAGGAATTTCAGGGAATCATTGTCAAGATCATACTGAACAAGATCCCTATTTATTATCCTATGCACCAAATGGATTTGTTACTGGATTAGAAAAAGCAAAAGCCATTCCAGTAATTTTACCGATTGTTTCTCGAGAAACAGCTCACGAATATATTTCACGAGTTGACGCATTAGTTTTATCTGGAGGACAAGATGTTTCACCTCTACTGTATGGAGAAGAACCTCATTTAAAATTAGGAAGAACTTATCCAGTAAGAGATACCTTTGATCTTGCACTCATTGAAGAAGCTTATCGTCAACGTAAACCTATTCTAGCAGTCTGTCGAGGCTTTCAAATTTTAAATGTTGCCTTTGGAGGAACCTTATATCAAGACTTACAATCGCAATATACAGAATCGAATATTTTACATTTGCAAAAAACGATGCCTTCAATGGCAACACACTCCATTGAAATTACAGAAGATAGTGAATTAGCTAAAATTCTTGGAACTAAAGCGGCGATTAATTCTTATCATCATCAAGGGATTAAAGAGCTTGCTTCAAATTTCAAAGCTGTTGCTTGGAGTGCCGATGGATTAATTGAAGCTTTTGAGTCTAATGAAGAAGGACAGTATATTATTGCTCTTCAAGGTCATCCAGAAGCTATGATTAGTACAGATAAAGGAATGCAAGAATTGTTCAACCATTTTGTACAATACATAAGAGAGAGAAGACTTTTCTGATATGTAGTATTTAGGACGCCAGCAGACTCGCAAGGTCTGCTGGCGTCCTTTTTGCTACTTCACAGAAAAGTCTATTTCTGTAGATTGTTATATCTTCTTAAATTTCGCAATGAATGCTAATACTGGGCTTAGTGTTTTTGTAAAGTTTCCAACTGGTTGAACAAGTCTTCCTCCAAATTGACGTTTGAAGTTAAAGTTTCCTTCATTTTGGTTCGCTTGATTTGTTTCAATCGTTCCATAGAAATTATAATACTTAAACCCATTGTCTTTCGCATATTTCATCATTTCCCAATTCAATAAGCTTGAACCTCCAAAGTTTAAGTACTCTTCATGAGAACCACCAAATACTGAAATAACTTCATCACCATAACACATAAATAAATATCCTGATAAAGCTAACATTGGATTATGAATATCTAATGCTTCAAATGTTGCTTTACGTTTTTGATAACTCGCTAATTGATCCTTAGCATCCGTAATCAATCCACGTGTTTTCTTCACATGTTTTCCTTCTGCTTCACGGACTGCTAATTCTTTTTCCAACTCTTCTACTCGATTTGTAAAGAATTCAATTCTTTCATCGTAATAAGCTTTATACGCATTTACATCTAAGAAGGCAACCATATATTTTACTTTATCTTGGAAAGCTTCTTTCATTTGTTGAAAATAACTAAAATCTTGTACACGGAATCCTTTACGAATAGATGTCTCACTTAAAATCGAATAGAAAATTTCTAAATCATCTAATTCTAATTCACGAATGGTAATATGAGATTCTACCGCTTTACGTAAGTCACGTTTTAATGAATTCGAATAATCTTTATAAATCGCTTCGCTATCTTCATATTCTGATAAATCTTTTCTAAATAATTGCCCTATAACTGCTCGACCATCTAAATCAAGAAAACGATCATATCCAACTTGTTCAAAGTTCGCTAATAATTCTGGATAACGGCACTCTTCTAGAACTTCTAGAGATTCATTAATGACTTTATTCATCATATATGGATTCATTTCCACTCTGGCAATGCCTTGTTCTTTCAAGAATTCTTCTAAACTTTCTAACATTTGAGGAAGTTCAGAAATTTTATCTTCTGCAAATAACGGTCCTTGAATTATAACGGCTTCTTTGAAAAATCTAAAACGTCTACGGGTTCCTACTAAACCTTGAGCAATCCATTCGTCACCTTCTGTCCAAGCAATAAAGAATACTTCTTCAAATACGCTACGTTTTTGATGCACTTCTGCCATCTGTTTCGTTTGTAAAAAATTAACACTCTTAAAACTTTCTTGATGTTGTTCAAAAACTTCTGCTGTAATCAATTGTACTTGCATGCTAGTTTCCACACCCTTCTTTCTTCTCACAAACGATTGGTAAATCTTCGTCTAATAAGCTCGCAAATGTAGCTTCGTCCACTTCTTCTAATGTATAAATCCAGTTCACAGTTGTATCGACTTGGTTTAACATTTCAGGATTATCTTCTAATGCCGTATGCCAAGCAACTACTTTTCCAGATAATGGACTAACGAATTCTGTGACAGCTTTTGCTGCTTCCACACTCATAAATGAATCTTCTGTTGTTAAGGTTTCTTGAATCAATAATTCAACAAAACTAACATCTCCAATATCATCTTGACCTTTTGGAGAAATTCCTACTGTATAACGATTTTCTTCTTGTTTAATCCATAAACCATTTTCACTATATTTAATCATTTAGTCCGCCTTTCAATAATTGTTCATATTGTTCTTCTTTAAATCCGAAAAACACCGCTTCTTCAGATACTAATAATGGACGTTTGATAAGCATTCCATCACTGGCTAGTAATTCCATCGCTTTAGAAGTTTCCATTGTTTTAATGACATCTTTTAATCCCAATTTACGATATAATTCTCCACTCGTATTAAACACTTTTGTGAGTGGTAATCCGCTTTTTTCAACTAGAGCTTGTAATTCTTCTGCGGATGGATAAACTTCACGAATATCTTTTACTTCAAATGCAATATTGTTTCCTTCTAACCATTTTAAAGCTTTTTTACAAGTTGTACATTTTGGATGGCTATAAATGATCATGTTCTTTCTCTCCCTATGCTCTTGCTTTTATAAATTCTTCTGATAATTGTTTTTGTCTTGGTTTTTGAGTAAATTCATCTTCATCTTCCCCGAAAATATTACTATTGAAATGATATCTCATTGACATCATTAATCCAATCCCCATCATATTTCCTAATAGAGAAGATCCACCTTGCGAAATAAATGGCAATGGAATCCCTGTTAATGGTAATAGTCCAATCGTCATTCCAATATTTTCTACAACGTGGAATAAAATCATCATAATAACTCCCGTTGCAATATAAGAATAAAATTCATTTTTTGTATCAAAACACACTCGAATCATTTGATAAATTAAAATGAAATACACGGTAATTAAGAATGTTCCACCTAGGAATCCAAAATTTTCACCAATGGTTGCAAAAATTAAATCTGACTCACGAACAGGAACATACACTTCTGAGTGTCCATATCCTTTACCGAACATTTTCCCTGAACCGATAGCTTTCAAGCTTTGGAACAATTGGAATCCTGCTCCACCTTGGTCTCGATATGGATCTAACCATGAATCGATACGACCAAATTGATAATTTTTGAATCCGATATTTAATAATATTTGTCGGTTGTAAACTACTAAGTAAATGAGTAATGAACCAACTAAAACGGCTGTTAAAATTAATGGTAATAAGATTTTCCAGCTTATTCCTGACATAATCATGACGCCGCCTAGAATCATTAAGAATACTAATGTTGTTCCTAAGTCATTTTGTAAGATAACGAGTATTAATGCTGGTAATGAAACGGCGATTAATTTCGCAAATAGGTACCAGTCTGTACTTCTTGTTCGGTACTTCGTGAATTGGTTATGATTGGTCGCTACTTTTGCCAGCATCAGAATGTAAAATATTTTTACGATTTCTGATGGTTGGAAGGAGAAGTTGGCGATTCTGAACCAACTTTTTGCACCGGTTGCGGCTGCGGTTCCTCTGTCGTAAAAGAATAGGACAGCTACTAGGAGTAAGAGTCCTATAATGTAAGTCAGGTTTGTAAGTTTCCATAGTTGTTCTGAGTCAAATTGCATAATGATGACTATGGCGATTGTTCCGATGACGTACCATACAAATTGCATGAAGACGGTTCTGAGTGAGCCGTTTGCTACTTGAAGGTAGGTGGTTGATAGTAGTGTTGCTATGCTGATAAGTGCTAGTAATAAGACGGGGAGAATGATTCCGTAATCTATTCTTGCATCTTGTTCGTCATACATGATTTTTCTTCTCATTTTGTTCTCCTCTTCTGTTATTGTATCTAATAATCTGCCTTCTTATTGTAACATAGAAACGAATGGAAATGCTAATTCAATCGTAGTCTTTATTCTTTTTTAGAAAAGCTCATGAATAGAAACAGAAATAAGAAACGTAAAAAACGACAAGTGCCGGTTGGATACTTGTCGTTTTTTTCATCATTTAACTAAATTATTTACCTTCAGCTAATACACGTTCTTGTTCTACTGCAGCTTGTCCTAAGATGTTTAAGTAGTTCCATGGACGGTCGAATACTGGTTGGAAGAAGAAGTCTACGTATGCTAAGTCTTCGATTGTCATTTTGTTTTGGATTGCTAATGACAATGTGTTTGCAGAAGCTGTACAGTCGTATTTAGACATTACTTGTCCACCTACGATACGGTTTGTACCTACTTCGTAAACTAATTTCATGTAGATTTTTTCGTATGTTGGCATGAATTCTGGACGGTGGTTATCTACCACGTATACAGCACGTACATCTAAACCAAAGTGAGGTGCGCTACCTACGTTTACACCTGTTGAACCAATGTTCCATCCGAATAAGTGTAATCCTGATGTAGATTGTGTTCCACGGTATTTAACTTTGTGTCCGTTAATGTTTTTACCAACTAAAGCGCCCATACGTACAGCGTTTGTTGCTAATGGAATGTATGCGTGTCCTCCGTTAGGGTTGTAGTTAACAGCACAGCTATCTCCTGCTGCGAATACATCTTTAACAGATGTTTCCATGTAGTCGTTAACAATGATTGCACCGTTAGGCATTGTTTCTAATTGGTCTTTTACTAAGTCGTTGTTTGGACGGAAACCTACACATAAGATAACCATGTCAGCTTCGTATTCGCCACCTGAAGTTACAACTTTGTTTACAACTCCGTTTTCGCCTTCGAATGATTTAACCATTTCGTTTAAGCGAACTTGTACACCACGTTCACGTAAGTCTTCTTCTAAGATATCAGTGAATTCTGGGTCTAAGTATTTGTTTAAGATACGGTCTAATCCGTCAACTAATGTTACTTCTTTACCTTCTAAAGCAAATGCTTCTACTAATTCGATACCGATGTATCCACCACCGACAACAACGATTTTCTTCTTGTCAGTTTGCTTTGCAAAGATTTCTTTAGCTTGGTTATAGTTTTTACATAATTGAACGTTTTCTAATTCACGTCCTGGGATTGGAGGAAGAATTGGCCAAGAACCAGTTGTTAAAACTAATTTATCAAAAGTTTCTGTTTTTTCTTCTCCTGATTTTAAATCTTTAACTGTTAAAGATTTACCTTTTGTATCGATGCTTGTTACATCATGTTCCATATGAACTTCAGCACCTAATGAAGCTAATTCTTCTGGACTAGAATAGAATAAGCCTTGAGGGTCTTTCACAACTCCTCCTACGTATAACGCAATACCGCATGATAAGAATGATACATTGTCATTTCTTTCATATACTACGACTTGTGCGCCTGGGTTATCATTTAAAATTGTTTTTACTGCAGCAGTACCCGCATGAGTACAGCCAACTACTACAACTTTCATTATATGTTAGCCTCCTAAATTTTCATGATAAATAAGAATGATTCTCATCTACAGCTGTTATCGTATAAAATTTTTCAATTAAAAGCAAACGTTTTGCTTCAATTTTTAACAATTTTTTTATTTTAGTTTTAAACTCGTAATTGTTTCAATTATTATATCATTTTTAAAAGGCAGAAGGATTTTCATGCTGTAATGATTCTTCATCAACTCTACTAACAAACTCTCTTAAAAATCGTTTACGTTCTTTTTAATAAAAATACCGTGGACAACATTCATCCACGGCAAATCATTTTACAAAATATATTCTGCGAGTAAACGTTCGAAAGATTGTACAGTAACTTTTAAACATTTTAAAATTATAATTAATCTTGCGAATACTCATTTAGCATAGAAGTATTCTTCTAATTTCTATTAATTAATTCATTAATAACTTTATCCTTCATAGTACTTTCAACAATTCTATAATTTGATTGCCATAAAGTTTTCATTTTTCCAACACTTTGTGGATTAGTATCTGTTTCAAATGTATTTTGAACTAACCTAACTCCACATTCTTGCCAAACTTCTATTGGATCAAATCTCCATTGAATACTTCCATTTTCATCTTTCTTAATTAATGCTCTAAAAGCTCCAAAAATTGGTAATAAAAATCCAGAAGAAATTTCATAAGGAATAGTTTCTCGAGTAAAATCTGAATGAAATGAGGACTTACTTTCTTGAGCAGAAGTTACCCCTCTTACTCTTCCAAATGATCCTTTAAATCCGTTCTCTTCTTTAAATTCTTTATACTTCTGTGACATTTCAATTTGAATACATTCATATAATTCTACTAACTTAGGTAATAACGGAGATAAACTTAAGTAGATATTGTCTTCACAACTTAATTCCTTTTTAAAATCTTTAAAAACACTAGCTTTTGCTGAATAAGCTTGAGTAGGGGCTGATGAATCATCAGGATATCTTTTTACATTAAACATAAACATAAGCTTTAATAATTCTACTACCGGAATAGGCTTATTTTCATTATCTTTATATGCAACATCATCCTTAAAAGGCATTTCACTAATAGCTTCTTTAACAAAATCAAATTTATCATCTAACTCAAATAGTGCTATATCACTTACTTGAATTGAGGTATTTCTCGCATCTGCTAATTCAGTTACATTTAGTGTATCACCTACAATTATTTCCAATCTAACATATTTATTAATATCATCTATCATTGATTCACGATTTTCTATTATCGCTGTATAAGTATGACCTCCATCTAGAATCCCATATTTTGATGAATCATCCGAAAAATCAACAGAAATTTCACTAGTAGAATTATTAAAATGAACTGATTTTGCAGTTAAAACAATCCCTCTATTATTAATATCAAAATTAATATTAGAATTAGATTTCACTGCGTTAATTAATTGTTTAGCAACGGAAGTGTTCATTTTTGGTTTTCTAGGATTAACTTCTAAAGATAAATTATTTGGTAAGTCTCTAAATTCAGTTAATGCTAAATAGGTTGTAATATTTTCATCAGATGGTGAACTGAAAGTTCTCAAAGCTTTTACTTTAAATTTGTTTACAGTCATTAGAATTTCTCCTTTAATTGTGTTATTTTTTATAAAAATATCATATTTTTTCCTAAAAACAAAGAAACCTTGGTACCTTTTTGTGATATAATGTACACATGACTAAGAGAAAAAATATAATAATAACTTATTTAAAATTGGAGAAATTATTAAGTTTCATCGATTAAACTTATCTTTAAACAGTAGCAGAGAAAATTTTCTTGTTGATAGAATAAATAAAGGTATTTTAAATGAGAATGGCATTTCTCTAGAAACCTTAAAAAATATAGAAAACGGAAATACATTACCTAGTCTACCTACATTAAAACTTCTTGCTAATTTGTTAGAAATAGATTTTTTTGAACTTTTAAAGGAAATTTACGACTATATTTAAAAAGGAGTGAAGAAAGTTTTATAATTTTGGTGTTAATTTTTTCTAAAAGTTAATTATAACTAATAATACTGAGGTATTTAAATAAATTTCCTCAGTTTTCTCTTACTACTTCAATCATTTCCTCAAATTCATCATTCAACAAATGCATTTCATCTGTATCCATAAATTTTTGGTAAATCATGTCTAATGCTTCTTGATTGTTGATATCTTTTTCGATACTAATTAATGCTGTTACAAATGTTTTGTAATCTTTTTGCATCATTGCTTCAATAGTTCTTTTTGTTTCTAAAAATTCCAGTTTTCTACTTCCTATCTTTTCATTTTGTACTTATAGTATAGCATTAAACCTCCCACATTTCTCCAACAAAAAAGTACTCTACTGATCGTAAAGTACTTTGATTATTTTTATTTTTTCCTAACAAGCTATGCCTGAACAATTTTAACGAATAAACATTAATACAACGAGAAATAAAACGATTTCTAATATATAAGTCAATGCTAGTATTAGAATCCAGTTTAGCAAAACTTTAACAAAAAAATTTTGTTTGATGAATTCTATTTTTTCCAATTTAATAACCAGACACTTCCAACTGCTGGTACGATGCTCCATTGATGTACTAATATCCATCTAAATATGGAATATTCATATTCACCATTCATTTCAATATATAGAAGAGCCATTTTCATCGTTGCTAGTGCAGAGACTAAGAATACGATAGCGACCACTATCTTCTGTTTTAGTGTTAATGATTGTTGTTTTTCCATCATTTTGATGCCACTCCTTCTTGAATTTAAGCAAATTGTACTTTATTCCTTTTTATTAGTAAATATTTTTTCTAAAGCGCATCTAATCATCAAAACATGTATCCTATGATTAACATTTTCTTTTAATTCTATTTCTTCTCTATATTATTCTCACCTCTTCTTTCCATTTTCAAACCATTGCCGTTATGTCATAATTGTCTTATAATAAATTACATTTAAAAAAGGAGATTCGTTATGAAATTTTATTCTTATGAATATGTATTAGGGCAAATTAGTCAGCAGGATTGGGTAATGGTTATTCTTTCTGCGTTATTAATTTTTGTGACTGGATTTTTAGCTTATCAAGATAAACGTGGTAGTAAGTTTCGTGAATTATCAATTATTTCAATTTTAGCTTTAGTAGCGATTGTTTTGATAGGAATTTCTAATTTACAAAGTAATCAATCTACAAATAATCAATTCCGTAATTCTTTAAACTTTATTGAAATTGTTTCAAAAGAATTAGGGGTAGATAAAGAAAAGATTTATGTGAATACTTCTTCTACGACTGATGGAGTTATTATCAAAGTTGGAAATCAATTTTATCGTGCTTTAAATGGCTCTAACAAGGATAGTTATTTATTAGAGAAGATGGAATTATATAAATCAGATGTTGAACTTGTGGAGGTTAAAAAATAATGAGCTTTTTTATTACAATTGCGATTAAGTTAGCTTTAGGTCTTATTTCTTTAGTATTTGTTATTAATATAACTGGTAAAGGAAAGTTAGCACCAAGTTCTGCAGTAGACCAAGTACAAAACTTTGTTCTCGGGGGAATTATTGGTGGGATTATTTACAATAGTTCGATTTCAATTCTTCAGTATGTAGTTATTTTAATTATTTGGACTATTTTAATCTTACTGTTGAAATGGTTAAATACAAATGTTGCAGTTATTAAGCAATTAATTGACGGTAAACCTGTAATGATTATTAAAAATGGAAAATTAGACCCAGAAGCTTGTCGTTCTAAAGGTTTATCTGCTTCAGATGTAGCTCTTAAATTACGTTCTCAAGGTGTATTCCAATTAAAAGATGTAAAAAGAGCTGTCATTGAACAAAATGGGTAATTTATTATTGTAAAAATGGGCGATGAAAATCCTAAATAACCAATTATTACGGACAGTGTTGTTCAAACGAAAATTTTAGATACAATTGGTAAATCTGAAGAATGGTTGATGGAAAAATTACAAAAAGAAGGCTATGATAATGTAGCAGATATTTTCATTGCTGAATATGATAGAGGTAAAATTAATATCGTGACTTATTAATCATTGAATGGATGATCCATAAATTGATTGAGCATTTAATTTGCTTTTAGAAATCAGAATTTATATACTTTAGCTACTATCTAGTTTAACGATGATTACTCTTCTTTGAACTAGGTATAAACTAATAAATGGAGGTAATCTCATGTCAGCAGAAGAAAAATCAAACCAAGTTGCTGGTTCTATCAAAGAAGGTTTTGGTAAATTAACTGGCGACAAAAAACTTGAAACTAAAGGAGCTACTGAACAAGTAGTTTCTAAAGTAAAAGAAGTTGCTGAAGATGCAAAAGATGCTGTTGAAGGCGCTATTGAAGGTGTTAAAAACACCTTTAAAAAAGATTAATAACAATAATCAAAGAGGCTGGGCAAAAAGTCTCAAAAATAGAAGAAAGCACTATAAAATTCTGAAACAGGATTTTATAGTGCTTTTTAGTCTTATAAATTAAACATAGGAGTCTACCTCTGTTATAATAAGTTTGAATGAAATAAAATAAGAAAGGGTGACTCCTATGTACAAAAATTATACCACACCAACAGATACTTTAGAACTAAATTTTACATTAACCGTCCCTAAAAACCACATTGCTCAATTTATTAATCAGTTTGTAGATTCTATTCCAGATTCTATTATCTTTCCTAATACAACATCAAAAATGGGTAGACCTGCTCATCATCCTCGTATGTTATTAAAAATGATTCTCTTCGCTTATACTCGTTCTACGTATAGTGGTAGAAAAATTGTTCAATTAAATGAAGAAAATATTCCGATGCAGTGGCTTTCTCAACAAACTTATGTCTGTTACCATGTTATTAATAATTTTAGAAGTAATGAACAGTTTTCCTCTATCATTAAAAACATTTTCGTATACTTTACTTTATTACTCCAACACTATCATATTATTGATTCAGATAGTTTATTTATTGATGGTACAAAAGTTCAAGCAGATGCCAATCGTTATTCATTTGTATGGCGTAAAGCTATTGAAAGATATGATGAAGCTTTAAATGAAAAAATTAGTACATTATATGATCAATTAATTCAAAATCAAGTGAATATTGCTTTATCAGAAGAAGAAAAAATTACTGAATATGGTGTTCATGCCATGATTGAAGCTACTAATAACTCTCTAGAACAGTTAGAAGAACTCATTGAAGAAGAACCTAAACATATTGTTGGTGGTTCTAAAAACAAACAGAAAAAACGCTTGTTAAATTCTTTTAAACGTCAACTTGAAAAAGATTTTCTGCCTCGTAAAGAAAAATATACGATAGCTAAGGAAACATTTGATAACCGGAATAGTTATTCTAAAACAGATAACGATGCTACTTTTATGTGTATGAAAGAAGATGCCATGAAAAATCGAGAATTAAAACCTGGCTATAATCTTCAAATCGCAACGAATCATCAATATGTTTTAGGTTTTGATGTATTTCCTAATCCTACAGATATGCGTACTCTTAAACCATTTTTAAATTCATTTAAACTATTAGACAAATTTTCTATTATTATTGCGGATGCTGGATACGGTAGTGAAGAAAACTATCAATTGATTCTTGAAGAGTATGAAAAGACACCTTTGATTCCTTACACAATGTACGAAAAAGAACAAACGAAGAAATTTAAAAATGATCCATCTAATAGACAAAATTGGTATTACAATGAAGAGGAAGATTATTATATTGATCATTTAGGTGTAAAATTTAGTTTTAAATATTATTCAACAAGAAACGATAAGAATGGATTTACTCGTAGATTTAAAGTGTATGAGACAGATTCAATTCAAGAAACAGAAGCATTGGATGAATTAGCGAAAACTCCTACTGGACAACAACGTCAAATCCGTGTAAACCAAGTTTGGGAATCTTATAAAGAAACGATTAAAGAAGCGTTACATAGTGACCGTGGAAGTAGTATATATGCTCAACGAAAAATTGAAGTTGAGCCAGTTTTCGGTCAAATGAAGCGCAATTTTGGCATGCGCAGAACTCATGTTAGAGGTAAAAATGCAGTTCATAATGACATTGGTCTGCTCTTTTTAGGGATGAATTTGCAGAGATTAAGGAAATATATCTTAAATAATATGAATCAAGGGTGGTTTATCCCCCTTGATTTTACTGAATTTATTAAAAAGCACGTCCTAATTTTGATTTCAGTCAAAATCGGGACGTGCTTTCTTCTATTTTTGAGACTTTTTGCCCAGCCTCTTTTTTCTTTTATGAATTTAATATTTCAATCATAAACATATAAAGATACTTTATTCAGAAATATCTGAAGTTTGACTTGCTTTTTCTTTCTTTTCTCGATGATAGAAATGAATCGCTAAAGTTGAGAATACCATCGTCCATTGAAGGCTATATGGATGTAAAAGAAAACTAAAGATACTATAAAGAAGGATTAATAAATATTGAATTCCTCTTTTTTCTCTAAAAATATAAAATAAGCATCCTAATATTACCATCATTAATCCAGTATGAACTACAAAGAGACTTGGTAACATTAAAATTACTGCTCCCACGATATAATACACAATAGCTTGCGATAACGTAGGTTTCATAAAGAACATTCCAATTTGTAATACTAAAAACGATAGGATAAAAGGTAATAAAATCATTCCTATTCCTTGAATCAGAGAAATGGCTGATGATTGTTTACGATACTTTCTTAAACAGTCGGTCCCAACATTGAACATAGCAACAATTAGTAATGTCGTAAAGATGTTTTTATAATTTTACCATCCTATCGGTACAATAAAATGATCAATCAATGCATAGCCAAGAGATAGCAACCAACTGAATAGGAGCAATCCAATCATTAATTTCTTTTTATTAGTTACATAGTAGAATATATCTGCAAATAAAAATAACAAAATAGGATAAACAATACGACCTATGATTGACAAATAAAGAGAGGTATTCAAACTAAATAGCAATGGTCTAAAACTATCGAATATCATTAAGAAAATTGCAAAATACATTAATTTTGAACGATGGGTATAAATTTTCATAAATTCTCCTTTTTATTAAGATAATAATCGAATGATAACCGTTAATTTGAGATAAGTAAATATTTTTTTGATACAAAAAAGGAATTAAGCCACTGAATAGCACCTAATTCCTTTTCTAATTTTTTATTTCAATTACGGACTATAAACTCTTATATTCTACTTCTAATCCTTTTTGAACAGCAGGTCGATTCTCGATTCGTTTTGCCCATTTCACTAAGTGCGTGTAGCTAGATGCATCTAAAAACTCTGCTGAATTTTGATATAATTTATCTAATACTAATTGTCCATACCAAGACCAAATCGCAATATCCGCAATTGTATACTCGTCTCCAGCAATATAAGGTCTTGTTGCTAATTCTTTATCCAGTAAATCTAATTGACGTTTTGTTTCCATTGTAAAGCGATTAATGGCATATTCAATTTTTTCAGGAGCATAATTGAAGAAATGTCCAAATCCTCCACCGACAAATGGTGCAGATCCTGTTTGCCAAAATAGCCAGTTTAATACTTCTGTACGTTTTTCAACTTCTTTTGGAAGAAATTGTCCAAATTTTTCAGCTAGATATAATTGGATATTCGCTGATTCAAAGATTCTAATATTGCTCGTACTAGATTGATCTAATAACGCAGGTATTTTTGAGTTTGGATTCACTTCTACAAAGCCAGTTCCGAACTGTTCGCCATCCATAATTGAGATTTTATATAAGTCATACTCTGCTTCTTTTATTCCTAACGCTAATAACTCTTCTAATAAAATCGTAACTTTTACACCGTTTGGAGTCCCTAGAGAATATAATTGGAAGGGTTTCTCCCCCTTTGGTAATACTTGTTTAAAACGAGATCCCGCAGTTGGACGGTTAATTCCTGAAAATTTTCCTTGATTACTATCTGCTGCACTCCACACTCGTGGTAATTCATAATTTGTCATGGTTATTTCCCTCTATTCTTTGATTATTTAAAAATTTTAGTTAACTAGTTCTATTTCAAATTATTCGCTCTTTGATTCATTTCATCTGCAGCACGATTTAAGCCACGGCTTTGATATTCATAAGCTGCTTTTTCATAACGATCAATGTCTTGTTGTCTTCTACGTTCCGCATCTTGCTCACTTGATTTAGATTTTTATAATAATTCTAACGTATAATCGGAATTCCGTAAACTAATAAAGTTTATACGAGGAGTAAGTTGGAATAAATGAATAAAAGCATAATCTAGATAGTGACCATGCTACATTAGAAAAGTCAATTCTCCTAAACGCCTCTCATAAACTAACGTCAAAATAGAAATGACTTTTCTCAGTAGCACGAGTACTAGAAACCGTCCCATCGGATTCTAGTACTGGAAAATTTGAGACCAAGGCTCAAATTTTAGCAATGAGACTCGCTTTTGCGAGGCTGCTTGCGTCCATGCTACATTAGAAAAGTCAATTTCTATGCAGTAAATGAAAAAACACCCTGTGGAAATCCACAGAGTGTCGAAATATTATTCTATATACTTTTACTTCCAATTTAAAAGAGAATTTAGTCCAAAGTGGTCACTCACTTGAAGACTATTGTTTCCGTCAAAAACGACATGTAGATTCTCTACTTCTAACTCTTTCGTAATAAAAACATAGTCAATGCGAAGTGATTCTTTATTTCCCTTCCATCCATCAATTTCTGGCGGAACGGTATAGCTACCACTTTTCTCTCTAGCAACTTCAAATGCATCTTGTAAGCCTAATGGACTAGCTAAAATAACTTGATACCCTTCCTGACCAGCTGGGTTGTTAAAATCTCCAGCTAATAAAAGAGGCTTGTTCAATGATTTCAATACAGTCTCAAATCTTGCCCATTCTTCTTGGAAACCTTTATCCCACCAAGATAAGTGTACACTAGCAACTGCAAGTTCCTTACCATCCACTACCGTTTCAGCTAAGGCAACACGACGTGTATGGTAGTCTGTTGGATCATCCACATCTGAAACCAAAATTTCTCTGACTTCAATCGGTGTTTTAGATAAGATTGCTACACCTTCATGATAGCGATCATATCCAATATGATTATAAGACCAAGTCCAGTAATAATTTCTGCCATTTTCAGCTAATTTCTCCACCAAAAGTCTTACAAAGTGATCTTGGTGAATAGGTTCTGCAGATGGCAAAGCTTTATAAAAATCATCAACTTTTACTTCTTTCGAAGTGATTTCCTGATTGATTTCTTGAAAACAAATCAAATCATAATTGTTGTCAAGAATATCCTGAAGTAAAAGGTTGAATTTTTCTTCTGCTTCTTTCTCCATCCAGCTATGAGTATTCAGTGTTAAAAATTTCATATTTTTCTCCTAAAACAAGAGGTTGGAAAAAGCTTCCAACCTCAAGACTATTACAATTCTACTTTTGCAACTATTGTGTTAGCTGCAAGAGAACCAGTTTGTTCTAAATGAACTGATTGAATCGCATCAGCATTTGTGAAGACAACGATAGTTGAAGTTTCACGTCCTGCTTCACGAATAGCATCCAAGTCAGCTGTGACAAGTAAGTCACCAACTGCAACTTTTTGTCCTTCAGTAACATGAACTATAAATGGTTTCCCTTCAAGACTTACTGTGTCCAATCCAATGTGAACTAGTACTTCAAGACCTGCTTCAGTCACAAGCCCTAAAGCATGTTTTGTAGGGAAAATGCTAGATACAGTACCTGAAACTGGAGAAACAATGTTTCCATTTGCAGGTTCTACAGCAAATCCATCCCCCATCATTTTTTGAGAAAATACTGGATCTTTTACTTGTTCTAAGGCAATGACTTGCCCATCTGCTACTGAGTAAACTTCCTCAGTTAGACCTTTGAAGTGAACAGCGTTTTGTTGTGCTCCCGTCATTTGAGTTGGAAGAGTTTCAGGAATGACTTCCCCTGAATCAAGGATATCTTGGATATCAGATTTCAATACGTCGGCTTTTGGACCGTAAATAGCTTGAACCCCTTGTCCTTTCATGACAAGACCCATAGCTCCTTCTGCTTTCCATTGTTCTGCATCACCGACTTTATCAGCGTCTTTTACAGTTACACGAAGACGAGTCATACATGCGTCAACATCAACGATGTTTGCACGCCCACCAAGAAGGTTAATAATATTTACAGCTTGAGAACCTTCTGCAACTTTCACTTCACTACTAGATTCTTCTGAACCTTCAGTAGTTTCGTAGTTACCGTTACGTCCTGGAGTTGCATAATTGAATTTTTGAATCATGAAGTTTGCGATAAAGTACATAATTACAGCGAAAAGAACTGTTACCCAAACAAAGTTAATGATATCCATACCGATACCAGCACTAATCGCAATAGGTGTACGAGTCAAGAACTCGATTGAACCAAATGAGTGCATACGTAGGTTCACCACATCAGCCATAGCGAAGGCAGCACCTTGAACAAGTGAATAAACAAGATATAAAGGTGTTGCGATAAACATAAACATGTATTCGATTGGCTCAGTAACCCCTGTCAAGAATGTTGCAAGAGCTGTTGCAATCATCATACCTTTGTATTTGTGTTTCTTATCCTCATCAACATTACGATAAACAGCAACAATCACACCCATTAAGATACCGAATGAACCAATCATTTGTCCAACTTTAAAACGAGCTGGATGAACAGTATCTAACAATTGTTGGTAATGACTTGCATCTGTACCTTTAAGGTTCACAAGGTCAGTAATCCATGCAAGCCATAGTGGGTCTTGACCAAATACTTGAGTACCTTTAGCTGCACCTGTCATAATTTCATAAGTACCACCAAGAGCTGTATAGTTCATTGGGATAGTTAACATATGGTGAAGACCAAATGGCAATAGTAAACGTTCCAAAGTACCATACAAGAATGGTGCAAGAATTGGAGCATTTTCTTGTGAGTTAGCAATCCAAATACCAAAACTATTGATACCAGTTTGCACAAGTGGCCAAAGAATTGAAAGAATAATTGCTGCAATAGCAGAGCGAAGAATAACTACAAATGGTACAAAACGTTTCCCGTTAAAGAATGAAAGTGCATCAGGAAGTTTACGGAAATTGTAGTATTTGTTAAAAGCTGTAGCCCCTACAAATCCAGAAATAATCCCTACGAATACCCCCATGTTCAACGCAGGAGCTTCCATAACGCTGATGAAATAATCAGCAACTTTGATGGAACCTCCAAACAGAGTTGTTACCATTGCTTCAGGATTTTTTAACATATCTCCTGATACACCAAAGATTGTACCAGTGATACGATTAATTAAAATGAAGGCAAGTCCAGCGGCAAAAGCACCACCAGCACGTTCTTTAGCCCAGCTTCCTCCAATCGCTAGGGCAAACAAAATATGAAGGTTACCGATAACACCCCAACCAATTTGCTCAAGAATTCCACCTGTAATTACAAGTGGTGCAAAAGTTGGGTTAATCATAACAAGCGACTTACCGATTGAAATCATCAAACCAGCAGCCGGCATAACAGCGATAACCACCATTAAAGCCTTACCGAATTTTTGCCAAAACTCGAAAGACAAGATATTTTTAAATGTATCTTTCATCATCCAAATCTCCTTTATTTTTTAATTTTAAGCAAACGTTTGCACTACTTATAGATTTATTATAACATTTTACTGTTTTTTGTAAAGTATTTTACAAAAAGAAGTAGTAGATTACTGAATATGATAAAGAGAAATATAAACGCCAATCTAAAAATGTACAAAAGTGAGAATTTAAAAATGTACAATGTTACTCATTCAATACATCCTTCAAACGGTAGGATTCACCCATTATTTGAATGACATGAGAATGATGTAATAGGCGATCGAGTATCGCATTCGTAATAAATGAGTCATTAAAATTTTCATTCCATTTATCAAAAGGAAGACTCGTTGTGATAATCGTACTTTTATTCTCATAACGTTTATCGATGAGTTGGAATAGTAATCGCTCATCCCCCTTATGTAGTGGTAAGTGCCCTAATTCATCAATGATAAGCAATTTACAACGTGTATAGAATTTTAATCTGGATTCTAATCGATTTTCGTGTTGAGCTTGTCGTAAATTGGTTAGTCATTCATGAGATTTGATGAAATCAGTTGAATATCGTGCTTTAGCGGCTTCTATTCCAATAGCGGTCGCTAAATGAGTTTTCCCAACTCCACTGTTCCCTAAAAATAAGATATTCTCTTTTTTCTCAATAAATCCTAATCCACTTAAATTCATTCATTGATTTTGGTTAATATTGGGTTGAAACTCAAAATCAAAATCTTTTAAGGTTTTATAATGAGAGAAGTGTGCTACTTTTACCATAGCGTTTAGAACATTTTCACGCTTAATTTCAATCTCATAATCCGTTAGTTTTAATAATCCTTCTAGAAAAGATACATTACTATCAAGGATATGATCTAAATGAAGATGCATCTGTTTTAAATTTAAATACAATAAAGTTTCTTGTAGTCGTAAATACTGGCTATTTTGCTTCATGATGATAAAAATCTCCTATCTTTTTCAGTTGATGTTGAGTTTGTTGTATTTTTTCATTTAATTCTTCCAACGTTAATTTTCCTTGATAGGCATGAATTTCATCTAATAGTTTCATTTGTGTTTCTACTTTTCCTTTTTAAGAAGGACGTCCTGCCACACATGGCTTTAAGATAAATTGATAATCTTTTGAAAATTGATCAAATTTTACATTTACTTTTCCAGAAGCATAATTTGTACGAGCTTCATCCATAATTGTTTTCATATTGTCACTAATGACTGCTTTAGGAATTCCTCCTAATTTTTCGAATAAACTATCTAAAGCATGGAATAAAGTTTCTTGTTTTCGATTGAATGTAAGAAGATACACAGAATATCTAGAATAACCCAGCACTCCAACGAATACATTTAAAGAATGAATTTCTCCATCAGAGGTTGTAAAGCGAATATCTTCTTTCCAATCAATTTGAAGTTGTTCTCCTGATTCTGTTTCGAATCGTAATAAAGCAGGTTGTTTAGGCGTTGATTGACGCTTATTAAAATATTGTTGAAATTCTTGATGATTGGAAATGTATTTTCTAAAGTTCGATTCACTGATAGTCAAATCATGATTTTCTACTAAATAACGCCATAAATTAGCTTTGTAGTAAAACGTTTGTAAGGTGTCGTCACTCAGTAATTCTTGAATAACTGGATGTAATGAATCGATTTTTGATTTTCTAACTTTGATTTTAGGTTTAGTAAAGCCATTATAATACTTTTTAACAGTTCTACGATCTACCTGAAGTTCTCTAGCTAAAAGAGAGAAATTAGGTTTCATGTGTTGTGCCTCCATAATCATGCGTAATTTTGGTAAATCAGATAATTCATTTACCTGGAATTGTTTTAAAATAATTGTTTTATCTATTTTTGTCA
This sequence comes from Granulicatella elegans, assembly GCF_020735385.1. NCBI lineage: Bacteria > Bacillati > Bacillota > Bacilli > Lactobacillales > Carnobacteriaceae > Granulicatella > Granulicatella elegans. The sequence goes on from NZ_CP085953.1 coordinate 1,869,324, forward strand.
TAATGATTTTCACCTCAGTCTCATTATGACAGATGAATCAATTTTGTACATTTTTAAATTCCCGAATGTGTGCATTATTATAGTAGCATTTATAGTTGCACTTGACTTGACAATTCACGAATATAATAACGTCACTAAAAAAGGAATTAATTAACTTGAAATTAATTAATTCCTCCGATAATACTGCGTTATAATTCCAATTTTACAATGAGCATAATTTTTAAAGTAGTTTCAAATAAGTTAGCTATTTAATCATCTAACACTTTACAAAATTTATAATTTTGAATTTAATTTTGTCTCTAACATGTTTACTTTTTCAGTTAATTTTACGATTTCTTGCGTTAAATCATTTATTACCAAACTTGTCATTAAATGATCCTGACTATGAATAGTGATTAAATTTAACTCTACATCGCTTTCATTTGCTTCTAAACATATTAATTTTGTTTGATCATTATGCGCTTCTACAAGAGATAAATGAGCTTGCTTCAAACACTCTTCACAGTTTTTCTTATCATTCTTAATTATACTTTCGATAGCTTCTATTGATTTACTTCTCGCCTCACCTGCATTTATTATAATAGACATAACAGTTTGTACTTGTTCATCATTCATAACTTTAACCTTCTGAAATTAAATTTAATGCGTCATCTAATACTTTAGCACCATTCATAGAACCATAATCCATTATATTAATGATTGACAATTTTACACCTAATTGAGAGCATTTTTCTTTATATTTTTCTTCCAAAAACTTAACTTGAGGTCCTAATAAAACTAAATCAATTTTTTCAGTTTCTAACACTTCTTCTGCTTGTGCCTCTGCTTTTGCAAAGATTGAAACTTCTATATTTTTTTCATCAGCTACTTTTAACATTCTAGATACCAACATACTAGTACTCATTCCAGCTGAACAAACTAACATTATTTTTTTCATATTATTTTACTCCATTTTTATCTAAAAGAATTTGATTTTTTTCTTGTATTTTAAAGAAAGGATAGTATATAAATACACTAATTACTACTAAAGCCAATGTGAATATTACATTTCTCCAGTCAAAGCTAGACAAATATGCTTGAGCAAAAAATGGTGTGAAAGATGGATCAACAAGATAACCATTTGATATAATATTTAAATTTTCTGCAACATAAGTTAGTAATAATGAAACAATTGGTGTTAAAATAAATGGAATACCTAAAATAGGATTAAACACTATTGGAAGGCCAAATATTACTGGTTCATTAATTGAGCAAATCCCCGGAATAAGAGACAACTTACCTATTGTTCGATATTGAGGAACTTTACTTTTCATCATTAATAAAACTAATCCTAATGTATTTCCCGCACCACCTAATACTGCAATTCTAAACATCTGTAGATTCATAGCATGAGTCATAAGTTCCCCATTAGAAAATTGTTCTGCATTTAAGCCAGTTTGTGCAATTCCCAATGTAAATACTATAGGGAATATAATTGAACTTCCATTTATTCCAAATAACCATAATAATTGTCCAATAGTAACAATGATTATAAAGCCCCAGATACTTCCTGCAACATTTATTCCTGGAGTTAAAATTTTCATAACAATTGCTGGGAATTTATCACCTAAATAACTAATAAATAATAAATTTGTTCCGTAAAAAATAATTATATTTACTAATAAAGGTAACAATGAATTTATAAAATTTGATACCATAGGTGGAACTGTATCAGGAAGTTTAATTTTAAAATTATTTTTTTCAAATAATCTTGTTAACTCTACTGAAATTAATCCGATAATAATAGCAATAAATAAACCATTAGAACCTAAAAATTCAGTGTCGATTTTACCTTCTGCTACCTTCGTACAAACTAACAAATACGATACAATAGCAATTAAACCATTTGTAGCAGCATCAAGTTTATATTGTTTTGCTAACGAATAAGCAATTCCGAATACACTCAAAATTCCTATCAATCCAAATGTTAAATTATAAGGTAGTGTAATTAAATCATAATTTTGAACTGCCCAACTTTTCCATAGAGCTAGAAATTTCAAAAGAAAATTTGCATTATTAAAATCAAAATTATCCATATTTATAGGAGGGTTTGCAATAATCAAAAAGAATGCACCAATTACCATAAAAGGTAAAGAAAAGAACATACCTGATGATATAGCCTTTAAGTGTCTCTGATTAGCCAACTTATAGGCGAATGGGCTTAATAAATCATTTAACTTCTCAAGAAAATTTTTTTTACTCATGATAAAACTCCTCTCTTAACTTTGCCAATTATTAAATTTAAACTCCGTTTCAGTTTTACTACTTGAATAATATTTTTCTAACAGTTTCTCATATTCTTCTTTATAATTATTGTCGACTTCTGCTTGAGGAAAAACTTTACTTGCTTCTTTTAAAAAGTGTTCAGAACCTCTACCAAGTTCTTGTCCTCTTAAAGTATGCTTATCTAAAGCAATATCTGGTATCTCTGGAACATATCCTAATGCAAAATTTTTTATAATAATATTTTTTAATAAATCAGAAGAACGATCCTTCATAGATCCACACATTAATCTAATCGCATGGATAAAGAACATTGCCCGATCGGGTTCAGCATACAAAAATTCTTTTCTCATTGTATTTAAAGACTGAACAATCACAGCCATCTGTGGATTTCCCATCCCAATATCTTCTACTGAAATTGCTAATAATCTTCTCCATAATTTTTCTTCCATTTGAGGAGAGGTAATATACATTTCATACGCAAATTCGCATGCTTCTCTTTCTTTCCCCCTACGTATACTTTTTTGTAATGAGGAAATCACCTCATCAGCAGCTAAATCATTTCTTGTTCTCATACGAGCCCAAGGATCACTTACATATCTTTTACTCATCTTTTATTCCTCCTTCTTTATTTATAGTTTTATTATAGTTCTGGTATAAATTAAACTCCACACAAAAAACTACCGTATATAAAACGGTAGTTTAGTGTAATATTTCTAATAAAGCTTCGTATGAGGAATTATTAATTAGATAATTTATTCTATTTTCATCAAAAAAAACATTACTAATTTTATCGTAAAATTCTTCAAGATTTTTATTTTCTTCATTGCCTATAGAAATCAAGAAAATAACTTGAACTTTACGACTCTCCCATAAAATAGGACGTTTTAATGTTGCAACTACAACGAAGCTAGACTCACTCATCATTTCATATGGATGAGGAATTGCTACTAAATTTTCTAAATCAGTTTTGCCCATTTTTTCTCTTATAAGAACTGATTCTAAAAAATTATCAGACGTTAAATTATTTTTCATAGCACAATTGCACATTTCCTGTATTATATCTTCTTTTTTCTCTAAATCTAAATTTGAAATAAATAATTCTTTCGAAAAATATTTTAACCAACTTTTAGAATTGGAATTTTCTAACTGTTTCCGATATCTATTTATATCTTCTTTTTTTGGAAATAAATTTATCTCTAATATTGGAATATTAAACTTCATATTTAAGTTTGTTGTCGTAAAAATATAATCAATATTATTTTTTTTAAAATCAAATTTCTTTATATTTTCAACACTACATTCATAAATGTTTCCTAAAAAATCTCCAAAGTTTCTTTTACATTTAAGTTTTAAAAGATTACTGTTTTTCAATCCTGATTCACAAACTAAAATTATATTTTTCTTCCTTTTCTGCTCACTTTTTTGTTCCAATGACAATGCAAAAATAATAGCAATTAAACTAATCTCTTCATCTGGAAGTCGCTTGTTATAATACGATTCTAATATAATACTTCCTGTAAGCGCAATTGTATATGATAAAGGATATTCTCTTTTTAATTCATCCAATAAGGGATTTTTGATAAAAATATCATATTTCATTCTAATATCCATTAATACTAAATGTTTACTTAGTGATAAAATTAAGTCTAAATCATCACTAAAATCAATTCTTAGAGTACTATTTATAATTTCTAAAATTTTTAATACGAGATTATTAATTCTATTAGTAATTATAAAATTTGGTGCAAATTGAATATATGAATCAGAAGGTAGTACAGAAACGAACTGTAACATAAAAGCATCCGCTTCTTTTCTGCAAAAGGAAATACCATACATATTTTCAATAATATTAATATATTCATCTGTAATATTTTTTAGTTTTTCACTAAACTTTTCATTTTTGTAAAAAGCTAAAATACGGTAATTTTTACTAATTCTATTAATTGAAACAATAATATATTTCATAAAATAGTCGAATGAAATTTCTGACATTGAGATTTCATTTTTACTATTCTCTTCAATAATACTTTTAATTAGTTGTTCATATTCTCTAATATCGAATTCGTCACTATAGTTATTTATAATACAAATTCGTTTATTTAATTCTGAACCAACAATTCTAACACCATAATTAGGTCGCCTTTCAATTTCTAAATTATATATAGCTACATCGTTTTCAATTTTCTTTAAAATATTTGAAATAGTATTTCTAGATATATATAATTCATCACTCAAATAATCAATTTTCACAAACGTTTCTTCATTCAATAGTGTTCTTAAAATAAATTTTTTTCTCTCGTCTGTTGTATTTGGAAAATTAATTTCCTTTGACTCTTCAATAAGTTTATCAAATAATTGATGATTCTTAATTTCTAATAAATATCCGTAATGTTTTTTTGAAATAATACTCGCACCATATTTTGCTATAATTTCATTTATTTCTTTAATCCTATTTCTAAATGTTTTATCACTAATCGATAACTCTTTTGATAAATCACGTGAAGTCTTAAATTCACTTTCAGAAAGTCTAGTTAAAATCTCATACAAATTTGCATCCATATTAAATACTCCTATTCTACAATACAAATTCTAAACCTAATGAAAATGTACGTCAATATACCGAATATCTTATAAATTAAAATTTTTCAAAAAACAACTATTTGTAACAATACGAAAAAAATTATCTTCTAAATGCTTCTCCATAAACTCACGTGAAATAGAAATGATGTTTTTGTGAGAATAATCCTCACTTTTACAAACTTACTTGCATCCATTGCTACTTCGTGTTAATTCAAACAATTTTACTATTATTATTTTCTAACCTGAAGATGTTTAAACAACCAGAAATATTATTCTCAAACATTTGAAAATAAAGATAAAAATCAAAAGTTATTTCTATTTTTTGAAAATAACTTATAAAATTGATAGTTATTTCTAAATATTTGGAAATAATTACTTCTCAAATCCCACTCAAAAAACGTAAAAATAAAAATGACTTTTCACATTAAAAATGAGATTCGCAAAGCGAAGCTGCTTGTTTCCATGCTACCAAAGGAAAAGTCAATTTCTATTCCCGGAAATGAAAAAACACTCTGTGAAAATCCACAGAGTGTCGAAATGTTGATATATAAAATATTAACGTTTTGAGAATTGTGAAGCTTTACGAGCTTTCTTAAGACCTGGTTTTTTACGTTCTTTCATACGAGGATCACGAGTTAATAAACCAGCAGCTTTTAAAGCGCCACGGAAATCAGGATCAACTGTTAATAATGCACGAGCGATACCATGACGGATAGCTCCTGATTGACCAGTGAATCCACCACCATTAACGTTTACTAATACATCATAAGTTCCGATTGTTTCAGTAATGTTTAAAGGTTGTTTGATTACTTCATGTAAGTAAGCAAATGGAATATATTCTTCAATTGATTTTTTGTTAATAGTAATTTTACCTGTCCCTGGTACTAAGATAACACGGGCAGTTGAGTTTTTACGGCGTCCAGTGCCGCGGTATTGTGCTTGAGCCAATGCTTTTTCCTCCTTAAATTAGTGATTGGATGTCTACTGCTACTGGTTGTTGTGCAGCATGTGGATGTTCAGCTCCACCGTAAACATGTAATTTAGTAAATTGACGACGTCCTAAAGAGTTTTTAGGTAACATGCCTTTGATTGATAATTCAACTAATTTACGAGAGTTGTTTGCACGTAATTCACCAGCTGTACGAGCAGTCAATCCACCTGGGTGGTTTGAGTGGTGATAGTAAACTTTATCAGATGCTTTTTTACCTGTTAAAGCAACTTTATCAGCGTTGATGATGATTACGAAATCACCTGTGTCAACGTTAGGTGTAAATGTTGGTTTGTTTTTTCCACGTAAAATGCTTGCAGCAACAGCTGAAAGACGTCCTAATGGTACATCAGTAGCGTCGATTACAACCCAGTTACGTTCAGTAGTGCTAGCTTTTGCCATAAATGTTGTACGCACGATTTTTTCCTCCAAATTCTTCTTGGTATTTCTTCACATTGAGTTTAACGGGGCTCAATGGTGGTTTATCTAATTGGAATATCGAGTGATTCCTTTACTAAATGTAAGTAATCTCTCAGATAATTATTTAGCTAATGCTGATTTAGCTTGTTCAGCTAAAACAGTGAATGCTGCTGCATCGTTAACTGCTAAGTCGGCTAACATTTTGCGGTTCATTTCGATACCAGCTAATTTTAAGCCGTGCATTAATTTGCTGTAGCTTAATCCGTTTAAGCGAGCTGCCGCATTGATACGTGCAATCCATAATTTACGGAAATCACGTTTCTTTTGACGACGGTCACGGTAAGCATACATGTATGATTTCATGACTGCTTGTTTAGCTGTTTTAAATAATTTTGATTTCGCTCCGTAGTAACCTTTAGCTAATTTTAAAACACGGTTACGACGACGACGAGTAACTGTTCCACCTTTAACACGTGGCATAATTAATTCCTCCTTGGTCTTTCAGTCTCTTGCGACTGTCTAGAAAATGTAATAGTTTTGCGTGCTGAATTAACGCATTTGACTTAATTGTTGTTTAATACGTTTGATGTCAGTAGCGTGAACCATTGTTTGTTTACGCAAGTGACGACGTTGTTTCTTAGTTTTACCATGGAAACGGTGGCTTGTGAAGGCTTGTGAACGTTTTAATCCTCCACCACCTGTACGTTTGAAACGTTTAGCTGAACCACGGTGTGTTTTTTGTTTTGGCATGAGACTTTCCTCCTGTTACTTTTTACTTATCATTTTTTGGGCGATAACATCAAGAACATGCTTCGTCCGTCCATTTTTGCCTTTTGTTCGACAGTTGCAAGTTCGATAACTTGTTCTGCCAAACGTTCTAAAACCTTTTGTCCAATCTCTTTGTGAGTAATGGCACGTCCTTTAAAACGGATTGTAGCTTTCACTTTGTCGCCTTTTTCAAGAAACTTTTGTGCTGCTTTCAATTTCGTATTAAAGTCGTTTTCATCGATTGTAGGGCTTAGACGCACTTCTTTGATATTGATGACTTTTTGATTTTTACGAGCTTCACGTTCTTTCTTTTGTTGCTCAAAGCGATACTTACCATAATCCATAATTCGAGCAACTGGTGGTTTTGCATTTGGCGAAACTAAAACTAAATCTAGTCCAACTTGTTCTGCTAAACGCAATGCATCGTTTTTTGTTTGAACACCAATTTGTTCACCGTTATTGTCAATAACACGTAACTCACGAGCTCGAATTCCATCATTGACCATCATATCTTTTGCTATGATTGTTCACCTCCAAAATTTTTGAGAGAAAAAAGCAAAAAAGCAACGAGAACAAACTATCCCCGCTGCCAATGTCTTCATTAATTAAACATTACTATCAGCCCAAGGACTTTAGTCAACTTAGGCGAGAAGCGGGATGCTTCTGCTTGTTTTCTCAACTTCTATAGTCTACAGTAATTCTCTATCTCTGTCAACAATTTTACGAAAAATTATTTTATATTTTTTAAATTTTCTTCAAACTCCATCGTCTTTTTATTCATTTTGTTCTATAATATACATAATTAAGGGAGGAAATTTTATGAAAAAACAGTATTTACTATTATTATCTACTTTATTTGTTTTAACAGCTTGTAAGAGTCAGACTTCTACTCCTACTGAATCTACTACTCAAACAACTGTTTCTTCAACAACAACCTCAACTACAAAAGAAACAACAACTAAAGAAAAACCTACAACAGCTAAAACTGCTTCCGAAACGAAACAAGAAACGACTACTCAAGAAGCAAAGAAAGCCACTGTTCAAAATAATACTACTAAAACTCCTACTTCAATGAATATCGAGGAAATCAAAACTGGAAATTTAGCAAGTATTAAAGGAACATGGAGAAATGACTATGGTCAAGAATTAACGTTCCATGAAAATGGAACAGTTTCTGTTAAAGACTCTACTTTAAAAGTTCAACCAACTCAAACTCAATATCAAGAAGGTTTGTTAAACTGGATTTTCACTCCATTAGATAATCAACCTGCAGTTGGAAGTGCGATTATGACTTTTGTTCCTAAAAATCAAGTCGTAACATATGGTCTCATTGAAGGACATAAAGATACTTCTGATACTACTAAAGATCGTTTATTCGGTACTCAAGCTGCCCTAACTTCAGAATCACTGAAAAAAGCAATGTATTACAAAGTTTCAGAATAATAAAAATTGGCTCGACCTTTTTGAGGCTGAGCCATTTTCTATTTAATTTCCTAAAAATTTCTCAAGAAACATACTTGCGATGGTAAAGTACACAAATACACTCGTTAAGTCACTTACAGTAGTAATAAATAAACCACTCGCAAATGAAGGGTCAAATCCCATGGAATCAATTAATAATGGAATTAAACTTCCCGCGATTGTTGCAACTGTTATGGCAAAGAACATTGACACTCCAATAATTCCACCTAAAATCCAGTTTGCTTGCCACAAACCTACTACAACAAAAATAATGAATCCTGTCGCAATCCCACTAATAATCCCTGTTGCAACTTCTGATAAAATTGTCTTCATAAACACTGGTTTGTCTTCATTTAATCCAATCTTACGAACCGCAACGGCTAACGATTGTGTTCCCGCATTCCCTGCTGTACCTGTAATTAATGTAATGAAGATAGATAATACACTAGCTTGTCCAATAATTCCTTCATAACGACTTAATAAGGCTGCCGTCGTTAATCCTAAGAATAATAAACTAATTAACCATGGCAAACGTTTAGAGGCTGCAATAAATGGATTCACCGATTGTTCATCTACGTCTACCCCTGCTAAACCAGAATAGTCACTTGTTGCTTCTTCATCAATAACGTCAATCGCATCATCGACTGTAATAATCCCGATTAATTTTTCTTCTTCATCAATAACTGGAATAGCTAAGAAGTCATAATCTCGAATCATTTTTGCTACGGCATCTTGTGCTTCTTGCACTTCTACAGAAACGACACGATCTACCATGATTTCACTAATTTTCACATCTTCTTTATGAACGATTAAATCTTTCAATGTTAAGACACCTTTTAAACGATTCTCTTCATCTACAACATACACATAATAAATTGTTTCTGCTTCTTCTGCCATTTTTTTAACAGTTGTCATCGCACTTCCAACTGTTTGGCTTTCATGAATGGCGATAATTTCTGTAGTCATCATCGCGCCTGCTGTATCATCTTCATAATTTAATAATTCGCGGATTTCATTGGAAGTTTTATGAGGCATCATGCGTAAATATTTTCTAACTTCATCTTCTTGTACTTGTTGCAAAATATCTACCGCATTATCGGCATACATTTCTGCTAACATTCTTGCAGCATACCGCTCATCCATTTCTCGAAGATATTCTTCCACATCTTCGACATCTTCTTCAATGATTTCAAATACAGGTGCCATGTCTTCAGGTGACAGATATTGATACACCAATTGACGTTGTTCCACACTAAGAGACAAGTAAATCTGCGCTTGATCATAAGTATGATTTTCTAAAAATATTTCTTTAAATTGATGTTTATCATCTGTTTTTAACGTATGATGAATTTGTTCTAAAATTTCATCAAATTCATAAACCATTTCAGGCATCGAATCACCTCTATTAATCATTCTTTTTTTCACTTGAAATAATTATACCTTTTATCCTACAAAATTGACAATATGAACGCCTTTATTTTTATAGATTTTATTCATTGATTTTGCTACACTGATAACAAATAAATGATTAGGAGATGCGTTATGAAAAAAAGGATTTTCTTATCAACTTTACTAGTGGGTGCTTGCCTATATAATTCTGTTCCAATTTTTGCTCAAGAAACAACAGATGCTAAGCAAGAGTTAACGAGTAAGGCTGTAGTTTCTACTTCAACTATCAAAAATCAGTGGAAACAAATAGATGGTGCTTGGTACTACTACAATGAACGAGGCGATAGCTTAAAACAAACATTCTGGAATTCCTACTACTTCCATAAAGACGGAAAGATGGCAAGTAGCGAATGGATTTTTGAAAATAATCATTGGTATTATGCAAAGCCTTCTGGAACTTTAGCTAAAAATGAATGGATGATGATTAACCAACATTGGTATATCTTTAATACACAAGGAATTCTATTGACGAATCAATGGAAAGATGCCTACTATTTAAAACCTTCTGGCGCAATGGCAGAAAACGAATGGATTTTTGATACTACGTATCAATCATGGTTCTATATGACTGCTAATGGCCGTTATGCTCAAAACACTTGGAAAGATGATTATTACTTAAAATCAGGTGGATATATGGCAAAAAATGAGTGGATTTATGATTCTTCTTATCAAGCATGGTTCTATCTAGATAGAAATGGTTTATATGTAACAGATTCACACGTCATTAATGGTGCTCTTCACAGCTTTAAAGGTAATGGAGAATGGATTCGAGAAATCAAAGAAGAAACGTCTTCAAATGAATTACCATTTGCTACAAGCAACTATCAAAAAGTGATTTTCCTAGATCCTGGTCATGGTGGTAAAGATCCTGGCGCACAATATTTAGGATTAAAGGAAAAAGACTTAAACCTTCAAGTTTCTCAGCAATTAAAAACAAAACTAGAATCCCTTGGTTACAAAGTCATTATGAGCCGTTCAACAGATGTTTTTGTTGATTTCGTGACTGAACGTTCTAGAATGTCGAATGAAACAAATGCAGATATGTTTATTAGTATTCATTTTAATGCAACAGGTCATGGACTTGATAGTGGTGAAGATGGAATTCAAACCTATATGTATCAACCAACGGGTAATATTCCTTCTGTCATTAATAAAAAATGGCATGATAATCCGACTCGCTTGAAATATAGTTATAAACTAGGTTCTTATATTCATCAATCTGTTTTAGCAACAACTCAAGCAAAAGATGCTGGATTATTAGCGAAGAGTTTTGCCGTATTACGTGAAACAAACAAACCTGCTGTTTTATTAGAATTAGGATATATGGACGATTCAAAAGAATCACAAAAAATTCGTACCAGAGAATACCAACAAAAATTAGTAGACGGAATCACTCAAGGAATCCAACAATATTATAATAACTAAGACAAAAAACCGAGAAAGCATCAAGCTCTCTCGGGTTTTATTCGTGTACGTAAAACTTTCCTTCAGCACGAAGAGACAGCAAAGCTGACTACTGGCGTCCTAGTACAACAGGAACAGTCTATTTGTATCTATCTATTTATATCTATCGTTCTCTATCCACTCCGCCATGTCCGTCGGCATTGGAGCCTTAACGCACATCTTCTCTCCCGTCATCGGATGAACAAAATCCAACTGACTACAATGAAGCGCCTGCCTCACTAATGGCTCAATTTTCGCGCCACCATATAAATCGTCCCCTAATAACGGACAATCTAACCAACTAAAATGCACACGAATCTGATGCGTACGCCCCGTATGCAAACGAATTTTCACCAATTGACTATGCTGATACGTCTCCTCTAACCAATACTCCGTTAAAGACGGCTTCCCATCCGGTCTCACACAACGATTAATAATCGAATCATCCGTTCGCCCAATAGGAGCATCAATCAAATCATGCTCTTTTAAAACGTCTTGTTTTTTCACAATCGCATGATACGTTTTCTGAATTGTTTTATTTCGAAGCGCTTGATCCATCCACGCATGAACTACACGATGTTTCGCAAACATCATCACTCCCGTTGTATCACGGTCTAATCTCGTCACAACATGAGTCACACAATCTTGTGTTCTCGTCGTTTGTAAATAACCTTTTACACGATTCGCCATTGATTGGTCGGGATGTAATTGTGACGGTATCGAAGCTGTTCCTTGTGGCTTGTTCACAATTAATAAGTAGTCATCTTCGAATAAAATATCCAAAGGAATATGACTGGGAACAACTGTTTCATGCTCACCTTCTGGAGGAATCACCATCGTCAGTACATCTCCAGGCACTAAAGTCTTTAAAACAATTTCCTCTCGACCGTTGACGAGTAATTTCCCATTTCGTTTGACATGGGCTAAAAATGTTTTTGTAATTCCTTTTTCTTTTAAAAAACTACGCATCATCATGGGTGATGAATACGGATAAGTCCATGTTAAATTCAATGATTTCCCTCATTATCTTTCTTATAAATCTATTTTTCTTGCCCCAATAAAGGAGTTTTCTACTCTATCCCAAAAATGAGTATGTCGATAGCGTACAAAAGAAACACGTTTTTTACTAATATGTAAATGTGCTTTAACAATATCATTCGCATCATATGTTAAATGATCCATTGATAAGACCATTCCATTTTCACTATGAGGTAATAAGGTAAGTACTTCTTCGGGCGAAAAAATCATTGGAGAACTTAATGTACGATACACACGATTATTAATCGAAGCCATTTCCGTCATTTGCATCACTTCTGCTCTTGGATGAACAATCGCTCCTCCTAATGACTTATTCACTCCAGTTGAACCTGTTGGAGTAGCTACACAAACGCCATCTCCTCTAAAGTTCTCAAATAATTCTCCATTAATCAACACTTCACAGACAAGAGTTCCGTTTACTTTTCTTAAAGTTGCTTCATTTAAAGCAATATGGTAATCAATCGTACCGTCATTTTTTTCTAAAGTAACATCTAATAAAGGATAACTGACACTTTCCCCTTGATCATGCTTCAAACTTTCAATTAATTCACCTGCTTGAAAATCACGCCAATCTGTATAAAAACCTAAATGTCCTGTATGAATCGCTGCAAAACGAATATGGTCTAATTGAGATTTATAATGATGGACAGCACCAAGTAAAGTCCCATCTCCCCCAATTGTAATCACAACATCTGGATTATCATCATCTCGTTCAAATTCCTTATTACAACATAAATTCAAAAATTCATCTGCTACCTTTTGGCTTTTTTCTGATTGATTATAAAACAACCCTACTTTCATCAATTCACCCACCCTTCTCTTTTTTTCAACTATTTAAGATTTTCTCTTACGTTGATTTTCCTTATTCGTTGAGAAAATATATTGAGCTTCTTGAATTTCTTCTCGAATTTGTGACATCTCTTCATCTAATAAGAAGGCCGCTTCTGCTGCTCTTTCTAATCGTTCATGAATAATTTCTGGGAATTCTCCCTTATACTTATAATTTAACGAATGTTCAATTGTCGCCCAGAAATTCATCGCTAATGTACGAATTTGAATTTCTACTAAAATTTTTTCTTCTCCTTCAATTCTTTGAACAGGATATTCTAATACAACATGATAGGAACGATAACCACTTGCTTTCTTTTGATGGATATAATCACGTTCAATAATAATCGTAAAGTCATTTCGTTGACGAAGTAATCTTACGACTTCAAAAATATCATCTACAAATTGGCACATAATCCGTAACCCTGCAATATCTTGTACTCCTTCTAAAAAGTCTTCTGTTAAAATCTTTCTCACTTGCATTTTCTCACGAATACTTTCAGGAGTTTTCACACGTCCTGTTATAAATTCAATCGGTGCATGTTTTCCTTTTTGTCGATATTGAAGGCGAATGCCTTTTAATTTAATTTTTAATTCTTCAATTGCTTGACTATATGGTGCTAAAAAAGCATCCCAGTCTTCAACTTCTGGTAAATATTTTTCTTCCATTTACTCACCTACTTTAATCTCATCCTTCTTATCATAGCATATTTTTTACTGAGTCTAAAAGAATTTTGATATTCTTAAACTATTCAATAGTTATTATTTGTAATTCTAAAAAAATTAAGCTAAAGTAGAAAAAGCTTTGTGATAGAAAGAGGTAGAAACATGGCCCATTTAGAAAAAGAATATAAAAATCTTCTAACAAAAGTGCAATATGAAACTTTAAAAGAAGAATTCCAATCTATTTTCACGAAAGATATTACGCAGACGAATCAATATTATGATTGTCACCAACAATTAGAAAATAATTGTTCTGCTTTACGAATTCGCCTGATTGAAGGACAACAAATGGGAGAAATTACATTAAAAATTCCTCAATCAGACTGCGAAGTAATTGAAATTACTGAGGAATTACCAAACGAACAATTACAATGGTGGGTTGAAGAAGATATTTTCTTACTTCCAACAAGTATTAAACTAGCACTTGAAGAACAAGGGATTGAATTATCTAATATCTCTCCAACTGCTACTCTAACAACCCATCGATTAGAAGGGCTATTAAGACCTGGCTGTTTACTTGTATTAGACGAAAGTCACTATGCAGGTCAAACCGATTATGAAATTGAAATGGAAGTTGAAGATTTAGAAGAAGGAAAAGAAATTTTCTTAGAAATTTTACATCGTCATGGTATTACTCCGCAAAAACCAATTAGTAAAATTAGACGAGCTTTACAAGCTTTTAAAAATCTTGGATAATTCAAGGCTTTTTATTCAGACTTTTTTCAGTTTTCTGATACAATAAAGATACAAACCAACGAAAGGAGAGCTAGTTAGAAGTGAAGAATAGTGAACTGAGTCATGTTCAACCTAGTCCATTATCTACTGAGAGAATTTTCGACTGTTACTTATTTATTAATCCTATTGGAAAACAATGTTATCATTGTGAACAAGAAGTGATGAAATTTATCGAACGAACTCCATATAAAGTACACGTTCATTTCCTACCTTTTCATAATTTTAAATCAGTAACGCAATATATGAAAAAGAATCATTTAAATGACAAGAATATCGACTTACGAAACGAAATCTATACAAAAATCTATGATGCTTCCCTATCTTATAAGGCTGCCCTTTTACAAGGAAAAAAATTAGGCAGAGCCTTTTTAATGGAATTGCAAACACAACTACATCTTCTTCATAAAGAATACACTCCTGAATTATTACAGGAAATTATTCAAACCATTGGGCTTGATGAAAAAATGTTTTACGAAGATAAAGCGAGTAAACTCGTTCATCAAGAATATGAAAAAGATCAACAAATTGCACAAGAAATGATGGTTGAAATGAATCCATCTCTTGTTATTTTTGATAATTTAAATCAACAATATGGTGTCATTTTACATCAAAACATTACAGCAGATATGATTGAACATGTCTGTAATAATTTACATCGTGATTTGGACAACTGTCCCCCAAAAACACGTCGTCATCAAGCGTGTTGTGTCATTCAAATGGTACATTAATTCATTTTTAAAGAGGCTGAGTTTCAGTCTCTTTTTATTCATTGGAGGTTTTTATGGCAACATCAGTATTAGTATTAGATGAACAAACGATTCTACAATTGGGAGAAATTTATAAAAATTCCATCCATCAAATTCCCCCTCATGCACATTATCAATTAAAGCTCCCCTCTCTTAGTGTAACAGCTTATCACTCTGGAAAAGTTGTTTTACAAGGAAGTGCTGTAGATGAATTTATCCAGAAACATAATTTAACAGCTTCAACAAGTACAAAGAAAACAAAATACGATTCAAATGAACTTCCAAAAGGATTTTCAAACTGGAGTGTGATTGGTAGCGATGAAGTTGGAACAGGAAGTTATTTTGGTCCATTAACCGTTGCCTGTACTTTTGTCCCTGAAAATCATATTCAAACATTACAACAACTTGGCGTAAAAGATTCTAAAAATTTAACAGATGCTCAAATACAAGAAATTGTTCCAAAAATTAAAGCATTAATTCCTTATAAACTTCTTACCCTTTGGCCTGAAAAATACAATGAAGTTCAACAAACAAAAAATCTAAACGAAATGAAAGCACTACTTCATAATCAAGCCATCAAATTACTCTACCAACAATTAAATCCTGAAACGGTTCAAGCTATATTAATCGATGAATTTTGTTCGCCAAAAAATTATTACCGTTATTTAAAAGAGCAAACGACACCGCTTAAATCGATGACGTATTTTAAAACAAAAGGTGAAAGCCATCATATTGCAGTTGCTGCAGCATCAATGATTGCTAGAGATGCCTTTCTAACAGGATTACAAACTTTATCTAAAGAATATGGTTATAAACTACTATCTGGTGCTAACTCAGCAGTCGATGAATTAGCTAGTAAAATTTTAGAATACGATGGTATGAAAGTACTAAACAAAGTTGCCAAACTACACTTTGCCAACACCCAAAAAGCCATTGATTTAACAAAATAATCCCGCAACGAACAAAGGCGTACAGTCAAGTATAAACACCTGATTGCACGCCTGTTTTTTACGATTTCTAATGATTATCATTATATGGTAGAAAAGGAGTTTTTTGATATAGTAGCACTCGTACTACTATACCAAACACTCTCTTTCCACGCCCTTCACTTTTTCATAAGACGAGCCAATATCGCACTGACTAATATCCAAATTCCTAAAATAATTCCTAACGCAATTCCCCAACCATGAGAATGTTCTGTAAAAGGAATTTGCACATTCATTCCAAAAAATCCCGTCACAATATCCGGAACCGTTAAAAGAATAGAAATAACCGTTAATAATTTCATCGTATCATTCAAATTATTATTCAAAACATTATTATACGTACCCGATAATTGCTGCAAAATTTGAAGATTAATCGAAGTCATTTCCACTAGCTGCTTTGCTTCAATTAAACTATCCTCTAACTCTTCTTTTTCTACATCATCTAAAACCTTAAATACAGATTGAGTTTTCAATTGCTCTAATACAATCGCATTTTGTTTAGTAGCTGAAACTAAATACACACTACCGATTTCCAAATCAGATAAAGCAAACAAGTTTTTCTTTGTTGTTTTTTTTCGTAACATCTGACTTAATAACCCTTGTTCTTTTTTTAATTTTTCAATTTTTGAAAAATAATATTCCGTAATCATAAACAAACTGGAAAATAAAAATGTAAACAGAGACATATCTGGTCTTTCTTCTAATTCCTCTTTCATTGCTTGAACAATGTATTCATTATGATGGTTTGTAATCGTAATAATTTGATTTCTACGTACAATAAATGTCATAGGAATTGTTTCGTATTGACTTGAATTTAATGATTGCTTAATCACATTATAAATAACAATCAATGTTTCTTTACGTCGATCATATTCAATATGAGCACGCTCATGTTCATCAAGGGCATACTCTAACATTTCACTATCAATTTCATACTTATCATAGATAGATGAATACTCACTAATTAAATCAGAATTTATATTAATCCACGAACAAGAATTTCCAAAATTTACTACCGCCATAACCTTCTCCTTTAAAATATTTTTTATACCAATTTATTATATTTTAAATAAGGAGGAATAACAAATAGTATAAACAAAAAAGACTTCCCATAGCAGTATATGCATGAGACAGCAAAGCTGGCTGCAAGCGTCCTAATACTGCCATACAAGGAAAGTCTAATTAACTATACGTACTCTAATATTTATCCGTACAAATACAAATGACTTTTTGCAGTAGTACAAGTAATAGAATCTGTTACACAGATTCTATCACTGGAAAAATCAAGACCTTAGGCTTGATTTTTAGCCAAGAGACCGCCAGGGCTTCTGGCGTCCTAGTACTGCTATATAGAAAACTCTATACGTAATCTATTACTCTTCGTTCATCAACGCTTCTAATTGTTCTAGTCGTTGTTCGAACACATTCATTGCATCATATAGATATTGAGTTTGAGTCATATCTACCCCTGCTTTTTTCATAACCTCAATCGGTTTGTCACTACGTCCAGCACGTAAGTAGTTTAAGTAAGCCTCTAAATCTTCAGGAGTACCATGTAAAATCTTATCTGCTAAAGCAGTTGCAGCAGCCATACCAGTTGCATATTGATATACATAGTAATTCATATAGAAGTGAGGAATACGAGTCCACTCATACGCAATCTCTTCATCTTGAATCACATTTGCATAATATTTTTTATTAATTGCAGCATAAATCTCAGCCATTGCTGCTTGAGTTAATGGCTCACCTTTTTGATCCGCCACATGAATTTGATGCTCAAATTCAGCAAATTGAGTTTGACGGAAAATAGTTGATTTCACACGATTTAAATAATTATTTAAAATATATTTTTGACTCTCTTTATCCGTATGTTTCTTCAATAAGTAGTCTGTTAATAAGTTTTCATTCGTTGTAGAAGCAATTTCTGCTAAGAAAATTGAATAATCCCCATATTGGAATGGTTGAGTATGACGAGTGAAATAACTATGCGCACTATGTCCTAATTCATGCACTAATGTAAAGAAATTACTTAAATCATCGTGCCAGTTTAATAAAATATAAGGCGCAGTTGCATAACCACCTGATGAATAACCACCACTACGTTTACCAACATTTTCAGCAACATCAATCCAACGTTGATCATAGGCTTGTTTAAGAATATCTTGATATTCTTCCCCTAATGGTTTCAATGCTTCAAAGGTTGCTTTAGAAGCTTCTTCATAATTGTAAGTAATTGGAGCTTCACCAGTAATTGGAACATACATATCATACATATGTAATTCATCTAATCCTAAAGCTTTTTGTTGTAAAGCAATATAACGGTGTAATAATGGTAATTTTTCATTCACAACTTTTACTAATGCATCAAACACTTCTTCAGGAACTTGATTAGAAGATAATGCTGCTTGACGGCTTGATTCATAGTTGCGAGCTAACGCTTTAAAGTTATGAGCTTTCACTTCTGAACCTAATGTACTTGCGAATGTATTTTTCAATTGAATATATGGTTTATATTTTGTTTCAAATGCATTTTTACGCACATCACGGTTTGTTGACTCTAAGAAAGTTGTGTAATTTCCGTGAGTTAATTCCACTTCTTCCCCATTTTCGTTTTTGATAGAACCAAATTTAAGATCCGCATTATTTAAGAAATTGAATGTTTTTCCTGGCCCAGAGAAAACTTCATTTGCTTTTGATAATAGTGCTTCTTCACGATCGGATAATACGTGACCTTTACGAATACGAGCTGCTTCTAATGCAACACGGAATTCTTCCAAACGTGGTTCTTCTTTAAAGAATTTTTCAAATTCTTCATCTGATTTTTCTAAAATAGCTGGTTCAAACCATGATGAAGCACCTGATAATTCAACATATACTGAGAAAGCACGTTGATTTAATACTTGATTTTCATCATTTGTAGTATCTTGGTCTGCTTTTAAGTGTGAATACACATAAGCTGTTTCAATTTTTTCTTCTACTTGATTGGATAATAATAAGTAGTTATATAAATTTTCACCAGATTGTAAAGCTGTTTCTTTACTTGCAGCAATTACTGGAATTTTTTCTGATACAAAAGCTAAATCAGCCTCAAAACCAGAATTATCTGGATAAATTAATGTTAAGTCCCATGTTAATTCTACAGGAACTTCTTCACGAGTTAATGGTTTTTTATCACTCATTTGTTCTCCCACCTTCATTTTTAAGATATGAAATCATTCTACTATGAATTTTTAAATTTATAAAGAGAAAATCCTTAAAAATTAAGACTTTCTTATCTTCTTTCATTCTCAATTAGCTTATTGAGAATGAATTTCACTCTCATCTAGTTTAGAACCATTCTAATCTAGGAGATTTTATGTTATGCTTTATTCACAAATAAAACATGAGGTGAATAAATTATGAACATTTTAGAACAAAAACAAATCCGCTATACAATTGCCTGCGGAACCTTCATTATCTCAGGACTAGCTACTAGCTTCCACGGATATAATCTAGCATCCGTGATTTGCTACTTACTAGCATTTTTAATTGGAGGACATCAATCAGCCATTGAAGGAATCCAAGAAACAATTCAAGAACAACATTTAAATGTTGACTTATTAATGGTATTAGCAGCAATCGGTGCTTCTATTATTGGTTACTGGTTAGAAGGAGCTTTATTAATTTTTATTTTCTCATTAAGTGGAGCTCTTGAAGAATATGCTATGGCAAAAAGTGAAAAATCAATGACAGAATTATTAAACTTACAACCAAAAACTGCAACTCGTATCCGTGATGGTCACTATGAAACAGTAGACGTTGAAGATTTAGCAATTAATGATGTTATTTTCATTAAAAAAGGTGAAGCGGTTCCAATGGATGCTATTCTAACAGAAGGTGAAAGTTTATTTGATGAAAGTATGATCAATGGTGAGCCACTTCCAGCAAATAAAAAAGTAGGCGATGAAATTTTTGCAGGAAGTATTAATTTACATCAATCTTGTACAGCTACTGTTCACAAAAATGCAGATGAAACTGTGATGGCTTCAATTATTCGTTTAGTAGAAGAAGCACAAGAACAAGAAACAAAAACAAGTAGCTTTATTAATAAAATTGAAGACTCATATGTAAAAGTTGTATTAGTATTAGTCCCATTAGCAATTGCTCTATTCTACTTTGGATTCCAATGGACTTGGCAAGAATCATTCTATAGAGGAATGATCTTATTAACAGTTATGTCTCCATGTGCCTTAGTTGCATCTGCTAGCCCTGCTATTTTAGCAAGTTTATCCAATGCAGCAAAACAAGGGATTTTATTAAAAGGTGGAGAAGCTTTAGAACAATTATCTTCAATTGAATCAATTGTTTTAGATAAAACTGGTACATTAACAAAAGGAAAACCAACTGTTCAAAATGCAGTAATTGTAAATGAAAATGAAGAAGAAGTTCATGCAATGATGTATGAAATGGAAATCCGTTCAACTCACCCATTAGGAAAATCTATTACAGCTTATACACATGCTTACAAAAATTCTGATGCAATTTCATTTGACAGCTTTGAAGAAGTAATTGGAAATGGATTAATAGCAACAGCTCAAGGTGCAACTTGGAAAATTGGTAAATTAGCTTGGATTGATGCAGAATGGAAACAACACACAGCATTAGCTTCTGACATTGAAAAACACTTAGAACAAAGTGAAATTGTTTTAGCAATTGAAAAAAATGGACAATTAATTGGTTTTTATGCCATTACAGATGAAATTAAAGAAAGTAGCCAATCTGTACTACACTACTTTAACAAAGAAAACATTCAAACAATTATGATGACTGGGGATTCAGAATCAACTGCCGAAGCTATAGCAAAACATTTAGAAATCTCTGATTATCA